>NZ_JADPRZ010000001.1 GCF_017347095.1 Sporosarcina sp. E16_8
GCAATTGCACTATATACGTTCGCGAATTGAGCACCTGCAATCTCCAAATAAGCTGTGTGAATTCCCCCTTCACGAATAGCTTGAAAATCAGTGGCATGTTTACCATGCCAAGTCGTGGCTGAAAGTTCTGGTTCCAAACATTTGTGTTCATTCATAGTGAATTGCTGCTGTTTTTCGCTTAGTGAGGATTGACACGCATTAAGACGTGCAACCTCCCCTTCCTTCTTACTCAATAATGCATAGTAATAGCCAAGCAATCCTCATTCCCCCTGCCTTTTTTATTTACCTCACATTTACCCCACAATGACTTACCGGTTACTTACACCAGAAACTTTGATGAATTCCGATAAAAGGTTGTGAAGATTTTTATATTCATTTTTCGCTGCAACGATTTATGGAACATCATCAAATCTATGAGCTATCGAGGAATAACTATCCGTAATTTCCTCACACTAATTCTCCTTTATATTATTAATCGCGAATAATATGGAAATCAGTCATTGATACTATAAATAGCATCCCAACCTCCACGTTGTCAAATATATCCAAAACGACATGTGGTTCCCTTAGTACTATTATCCCTGTGTCTACTATCACTTATGATTATTTCATGTTTTATTACACCTACTTCTCACCTTAAATCTATGAATTCGCGACTATTATAATAGAAAATTCCGAATAAAAGTCCGACTTCATGACTTTTGATTCATCTTAGGTAGAATCAAAAAATAATAGTACATGCGGGAATCTATAACATACCTTTTTTGAAACAGAACATTACAAGGAACCTTTTTATAGTAAAGAACGTATTATCAATACAGAAGACGGAATATTAAACAATTTTCCCAGGTTAGTTGAACAGGATTTTAAGAAAAGGGTGGAATGAAAATGAATATTAATTTATGGTCCTTTATTCTTTCTTTATGTTGTATCCTTCTATTCTTCATAGTATCATTTGCAAAATTCCCAAGTTTTCTTACACAAATCATAGGGGCCCATCCTTTAGATATTGTTTTAGGCATAACGTTGATAGCGTTTTTTCTTGGAGTTATCGGCTTAAAGGATGTAAGGGAATGGAAAGCAATGGCTAGAAGTATATTTACCATAATTTTCTCAACAGGCTTGTTGGTGTTATTAGTTTACATTATCCTTATTGGCAGATTGCTTAGTTAATCTTCTTTAACTAATCCGCTTTAGTTAATGAAAAGCTATATGGAGCCTATTCTGAGCAGAATCACACTGATTAAAAATGTACACCGTAGTAGATGCCTTCATTATTCAACTCACCCGGATAATCATCAAGTACTAAAAGGTTTTAAAGTTTTATTAAAAAAAGAGGTTTATCTTAATTCAGCGCGGGTATAGTTAGATTACAAGGCGGAACTACCGGAGGATGAACTTAGTAGACGAGTAACCTACAAATGATTCTGACGATGAACTGCACAGCCTTGGCGGAAAATTTGCTTTGCTGGCGATAGGTACACTTTTTTAAGAACCGTGCAATAAGGTTCCAATCTCTATGTGTTAACCAAGCAGTAAGCATTATGTTTTTTGTGGAAGTGCAACTTGAAGACTGAGCTCAAAAGAGCGGATCGCGTACCAACCATCTTGCGACTGCATGGCCGAAATGGCTAATTGAGTCAGCCCTATCAAACTGCATTGACGAGCGTTACATTATTATTCGTCAGGAAGAACAGTTTGTGTAATTGAAAAAACCATCAAATTTTCCGAGTGCAACCCGTTTTTATCGGGTAATTGAAAAAGCATGACCCTCTTAGTTTGAGGGTCATGCTTTTTCTTTGTGTATACAGGTAGTGTGACCCACCGCGCAAAACAGACTAAGTAGAGACGCGGCGGGTACCATCTATAAAATGTTTTGAATTATCGAACCCGGCGTAGGCACCTTACAGGGATAGGCGAAGCTACCTAGCTTAAGGCGAAAAGCATCCCCTAAGCGCCGGAGCATTATTCAATGGAATCATTCAATATATGTCCCTCATTTCTCCTTCATTTTTTGGTATATGTCTAAGTTAGCACCCAAGACATTGATTTTATCTTCTCCGAGCACACCTAACACGCGGCTCTCGGTGTTTGCTAGGACAATTTCATTCACTTCATCTACAGACAATCCACTTGATTGTGCTACGCGTTTCACTTGAATGTACGCAGCCTCAATGCTGATATGCGGATCAAGACCCGATCCCGAGGCGGTCATCAAGTCAGCTGGAATCTGCGCACGCTTTACACCCGGATTAGCATCTAAAAACTTCACAATATCCGCTTCAATTCGTTTTTTCAGTTCAGGATTGGACGGTGCATAGTTGAATGTCCCCGAACTGACACCGCCGTATGTTGTTTCGCCATTCACATCCGGTACGGTATCTTCTTTCGAATAGACATTGTAATTCACCGCAGATACGCGTCCTGAGAAATACATAGGGTCAGTGAATGCCTGCCCCAAATTTTTAGATCCGACAATCTTACCATCCGCTTCGATTAAACTGCCGTTTGCCTGGTGATTGAATAATGCTTGAGCTACCCCAGTGACTGCAAATGGGTAGATTAAGCCACATATAACGAGTAACGAAAACGTAACCAGCAGTGCTTGTTTGGTGTATTCGAAAAACCCTCTCATAGTACTCTTCCTCCTATAGACCCATCATAGTTAAAATAGGCCCTGTCATTAAATCGAGCAATTTTATCCCTATAAAGGGCGCTATGACACCACCAAGCCCGAAATGTAGCAAGTTTCTCTTTAATAATTTCTCTGTGCTCATCGGTTTATAGTGAACACCTTTTAGTGCAATTGGTATTAGTAACGGGATGATGATCGCGTTAAATAGTAACGCTGAAATGATCGCACTCGTCGGCGAGTTCAACTGCATGACGTTCAGTGCGCTCATTTCGGGGACTGCCACCATTAGCATCGCCGGAATGATTGCGAAATATTTCGCCACGTCGTTTGCGATACTAAATGTCGTTAAGGCACCCCTTGTCATCAATAATTGCTTTCCAATTTCTACAACTTCAATGATTTTCGTTGGGTTCGAGTCCAAGTCGACCATATTCGCGGCTTCCTTCGCCGCGTTTGTCCCGGAGTTCATTGCCAATCCGACATTTGCCTGAGCAAGTGCAGGTGCATCATTCGTACCGTCCCCAGTCATCGCTACAATTTTCCCTAATGCCTGCTCTGCTTTGATTAAATTAATTTTATCTTCTGGTTTGCTTTCAGCGACAAAGCTGTCCACGCCTGCTTCTTTTGCGATTGTGGCCGCTGTAAGCGGATTGTCACCTGTACACATAATCGTTTTAATGCCCATTGCACGTAACTGTTCGAATCGTTCTTTTAAGCCAGATTTCACGACATCCTTTAAATAAATGACGCCAAGTATTTTATCATCTTCCGTCACGACTAACGGTGTACCGCCAAGTGATGATACTCGATTCACAAGCCCCTCCAAGTCTTTTGGGATAACTTGACCGGCAGCGATACTTCTATTTTTCATCGAATCATACGCGCCTTTACGAATTTCCGGGCCATTTTTCATATCCAACCCACTCATGCGTGTCTGAGCTGTAAATGAAATATGTTTACTCGTCTCGGTAATCGTTTTTTCATCGGCATCATTGACGTTTAATGTACGCGCAAGTGATAAAATCGATTTCCCTTCAGGCGTGTCGTCTGTTAATGAACTTAACCATGCAGCACGTATTAGTGTTTCACTAGCAACGCCTTGTACCGGCGAAAATTCTGATGCCTGACGGTTCCCATAGGTGATGGTTCCGGTTTTATCCAAAATCAATGTATCGACATCTCCACACGCTTCAACAGCTTTTCCTGACATGGCGATAACGTTGAACTGTGTAACGCGGTCCATACCGGCAATACCAATTGCTGACAACAATCCACCAATTGTCGTTGGGATCAAACAGACGATCAACGCAATTAGCGTCGCTATCGGAATATCAACATGTAGATAGGTAGTCATTGGATATAGCGTCACGACCACTAGTAAAAAAATAATCGTTAAACTGACTAATAAGGTGTTTAATGCAATTTCATTCGGTGTTCTTTTACGGCTCGCTCCTTCAATAAGCGCAATCATTTTGTCGAGGAATGATTCGCCTGGTAGAGAAGTAATTTCGATTTTCAACCAATCACTTGTCACAGTAGTACCGCCTGTAACCGATGAAAAGTCACCACCGCGCTCTTTCACTACAGGGGCCGATTCACCGGTAATTGCCGATTCATCGACGGTTGCAATCCCTTCAATCACTTCGCCGTCGTTCGGGATGATTTCACCAGCCCGAACTAACACAATATCGCCCTTTTTAAGTTCTTCGGCCTGTTTCATGACCAGCGTGCCGTCAGCAAGCAACATGCGTGCCTCTGTGCTAGTTTTTGTTTTCTTAAGTGTTTGCACTTGAGCTTTACCACGACCTTCCGCTATGGCTTCGGCAAAGTTCGCGAATAGAATTGTGACGAGTAATATCGAAGCGACTATCGCATTATAGAGACGCGCATGTCGATCTCCGCCATCGTCCAACATATTCGGGAAAAAAGTTAACACGAGTACAAATATGAACCCAATTTCAACTACGAACATCACAGGGTTTTTTATCATAAAGACTGGATTTAATTTCTTAAAGGCTCCTATTATAGAGCTTTTTAGTATATCACGCGTTATAAAACTTTTTTTTGATGCAGTTTCCATTGTTGTCTCTCCTCGTCAAGAACGTATTTGTAAGTGTTCTGTTATTGGACCGAGTGCTAAAGCGGGTAAGAATGTCAATGCACCAATCATCAGCACGACTGCGACAAGCATGAATGTGAACATTGCGTTGTCTGTTTTCAATGTCCCCACCGTTTCACTGTGCCATAATTTAGTAGCAAGTAGTGATGCAATGGTCAGTTGGATAATAATCGCTAAATAGCGGCCAAAGAACATCGCAAGACCCGTCGTCACATTCCAATATGTCGAATTATCGGCTAACCCTTCAAAACCGGAACCATTATTCGCCGAGGAAGAGGCATATTCATACAGAACTTGCGATAAGCCATGCGCACCCGGATTTGTGATACCCGCAATTCCAGCGACGGTCGTTACAGCAATTGCTGAGAACACCAAAATGATTGCCGGGTGGATTAAAATACAAAGTGCGATTAATTTCATTTCTTTTTCTTCAATTTTCTTGCCTAAAAACTGCGGTGTGCGTCCGATCATCAAACAGGCAATGAAAATAGTCAGTAAGACATACATCATCATGTTCATCAAACCGACTCCCTTGCCGCCGAAGACAACATTTAGCATCATGTTAAACATCGCCACCATACCACCAAGCGGCGTTAAGGTATCATGCATATTATTGACGGTTCCGGTCGTGAAGGCCGTCGTCACAACTGTGAATAAAGCGGATTGCGCAACACCAAAGCGCATCTCCTTCCCTTCCATACTGCCAAGATCCTGCGTGATGCCGAGCGTGTCTATAATCGGATTGCCCGCACGTTCAGCCATGTAACACGTGACCAAGCCGATGAGGAACAGAATACCCATTCCTGCAAAAATGACCATTCCTTGTTTACCGAATAGTACTTTCTTACGCCGTGATGCGACCATTAAGCCGAATGCCACAACACATGCGCCAGGCAACAGCATCATGGATAGTATTTCAACAATGTTTGAAATCACAGTTGGATTTTCAAACGGAGTTGTTGAGTTGGCGCCGTAATAACCGCCTCCGTTCGTACCGACGTGTTTGATTGACTCGAGCGAGGCGACAGGCCCAAGCGCAATATCCTGCATTTTGCCTTCTATTGTCTGTGCAGTTTCGTTCGCGTTAAAAGTTTGCGGCGTTCCCTGGACGACTAAAATCATCGCTACAATAAAAGAAATCGGCAGCAATATACGTGTTGTCACGCGTACAATGTCCACAAAGAAATTGCCGAGTGTATCTGTTTTCGCCACTAAACGACGACAAAATGCCATGCAGGCCGCATAACCGGTCGCCGCAGATGTAAACATCATGAACGTGATGACAAGCATCTGGGCCAAGTAACTTAACCCTGACTCACCGCTGTAATGCTGCAGATTCGTATTGGTTATAAAAGAAACAATCGTATTGAATGACAACGTCGCTTCCATATTACCAATATCATTCGGGTTGAAAGATAATACCGACTGAATGCGCAAAATAACGTAGCCAATGAATACCATAATGGCATTTGAAAGAATGAGCGCCAGCACATATTGCTTACCCGTCATATCAACCCGCTTAACGCCCGAAAATTTGAAGATGATAGTGTCTATTCGGTCCATTACCGGATCAAGCCATGTCTTTTTCTGCATCGTCACGTGATACAAATAATGACCTATACCAATGACAAGCGGTAAATATACTAGTAGTACTAAGGCGATTTGCCACATTTCCGTTACCCCCTATTGGCTTCTTACTATTTTTCTGGATAAAGCAATGCATGACCTAAATAAACAAACAACGCACTCACAATGCCTATTTCTATCCACATAAAAATTCCTCCCTAGTTGTTGACTTGCTTGTAACACCAGACCGTCAAGCCATAAAGACTAGCAAAACTTATGACTAGTAAACCAACCATATAAACATCCATCACATCTATCACCCTTTCCATCTATTGGTTATTCCCATCATAATTGTTTTCAAATTAACGTAGTGTTAGAGAAATACGAATTGTATGAAGGCAGTATTAAGATATCAATCTTAATACTGCCTTAATGGTAGTTGGCGCTATAATAAAAGAGAGGTGAAGACTAATGGAAGACTTACGTCCGAGTCCGGAAGCCATTTTAGCGAAGATTAAACAACAGGAAATAGAGGTAGGGCTAGGCAAGCTAAAACTATTTCTCGGATATGCAGCAGGAGTTGGTAAAACATATGCCATGCTTGACGCCGCTCACAGAGCAAAAAAGCTCGGTATGGATGTGGTCATCGGTTATGTCGAACCACATGCCCGACCAGAAACAGCAGCCTTACTTAATGGGCTTGAAATAATACCACCAAAAAAAATAGCTTATAAAAGAAAGACCTTTGAAGAACTTGATATCGACGCGGTACTTGAACGAAAGCCCGCGATTGTGTTGATTGATGAGCTGGCACATACAAATGTACCGACGATGCGCCATTTAAAGCGATTTGGCGATGTTGAGGAATTGCTAGCGAAAGGAATCCATGTCTATTCGACCGTCAATATTCAGCATATTGAAAGTCTCCACGATTTGGTTGAAGAGATTACTGGTGTGAACGTACGCGAGCGCATTCCGGATTATTTGATCGACAATGCATCGCAAATCAAGCTTGTCGATATTGAACCGGATGATTTAATTCAACGTTTACTAGAAGGTAAAATATATAGACCGGCACAGATTGAAAACGCAATGGACCATTTTTTCCGCAAGCCGAATCTGGTGGCGCTCCGAGAAATCGCGCTACGTCGCACAGCAGACACGATTTATTTTCAAAAAGTGCATGAGAGCGATTCGCGGTGCAACAACGCCCAGGTGGAAGATCATGTATTGGTCGGTATCAGTAGTTCGCCGACGAACGCAAAAGTTATACGTTCGGCAGCGCGATTGGCACACGCTCTACATGGTAAATTCACGGCACTTTATGTACAAAAAGAGGACATGACTAATGGCGACGAAGTGCATTCCGAACGGCTGCAACAGCATATTAAACTGACAGAGCAGCTCGGCGGCCATGTAGTGACTGTGCAGGAGGACGATGTGGCTGCGGCCCTTGCCAATTATGCAAGGATGAGCGGTGTGACAAGTCTCGTTATTGGGAGATCCGCGGTGACAAAGCAGTGGTGGCGGCCAAATCCCAAAATCGCAGACCGTATTAATGACTACGTGCCGAATTTGACGATGCATATTGTAGCTGATCAACAAAACGAACCGATTCGCTTCCCCCGTGTAAGACCATACTTAACGTTTAATTGGAATGACTTGTTGAAAATGTCAGCCGTGTTTGGCTTTGCATCCGCAATCGGGCTGTTTTTTTCAACGGTCGGCGTAAGTGAAGCGAATATCATCACCATTTATATTTTAGGCGTGTTGGTACTTGCCATGTGGTCAACTGGCTGGGTGGTAAGCATGATCAGTTCCCTAGTGGCGGTACTGTTGTTCAACTTTCTATTCACTGAACCACGTTTTACGTTCGAAGCGTATCACCGAGACTACGCGATGACGTTTTTAATCATGTTTGTTTCCGGGTTCATCACAAGTAGTCTGACGCGGAAAGTGAAGGCGCAGGCAATTGGAGCGGTTCGTAAGTCATATCGAACGGAAGTATTACTTGAAACGAATCGGAAATTGCAGCATGCGAAGTCTCTTGAGGAAATCATCACTGAGGGCATGTCCCAAATTGTCAAACTAGTCGAAAAGCCCGTTGATTTTTTTGAAATCGCGAATGAACTAATTGTGCGTTCAGTATTTTTCCCGTCAAATGCCCTGATTAATTCGGAAAACAAAGAGCTCGAAGCACTGTTTGACAATGCGAACGAGCGTGGCGTGGTAACATGGGTTGCAAATAATAAGCATGTGGCAGGCGTGTCAACAGATACCTTCCCTGAAGCGAACGGGTACTATTTACCAGTCATCTCGGGCGGCAATGTGAAGGGTGTTATTGGTATCGCACTGACGAAAGAAGCACCATTGCCGGCGTTTGAACGAAATATTTTGCACGCCATCATGAACGATTTTTCATTTGCGCTTGATAAATGGTATTTACAGAAATCGAATGAGGAAGTCACGCGAGAAGCAGAGCTTGAGCAGATGAGAGCAAATCTTTTGCGTGCAATTTCACATGATTTAAGGACGCCGCTGACAAGCATTTCAGGGAATGCTGATATTTTGTTGACGAGCTCGGAACAACTTAACGACACACAGAAACTCCAGCTTTACCGCGATATTTACAGCAACTCGAAATGGCTTGTGCAAATGGTGGAAAATCTGCTCGCTGTATCAAGGCTGGATGATGGGCAACTTGCGATTGAAATGCAACCAGAAATTGTGGAAGATATTATGCAGGAAGCACTATTACATGTGGTGCGCAATGACAATACGCATAGAATTTCTTGCCATGTCGAGCCGGAGTTGTTATTCGCAGTGATGGATGCACGGCTCATTATTCAAGTGATTATTAATATTATCGACAATGCGCTGACATACACACCGGCTGGCAGTGAGATTAGCCTTACTGCGCAGGAAACGGGTAGTTACGTGCATATCCGCATCACGGATAACGGTCCTGGCATTGATGATAAGCTAAAAGCCCGACTTTTCGAGCCGTTTACGACGGGCAAAATTCACCGCAGTGACAGCCGACGGGGTCTTGGACTCGGCTTAGCATTGTGCCAGACGATCTTAAACGTACATGGTAGCGAACTGACAGTGGCAGACAATGAGCCATCAGGCACCATTTTTAGTTTTATGCTTAAAAAGGGAGATATCAGCATCGATGAATAATCGAATTTTAGTAGTTGAAGATGATGTGGCTATCGCAAACTTGATCAAAATGACATTGACAATGCAGAATTATGACTATGAAATTGCATCAGACGGTAAAACCGCGTTGCAAAGAGTTCTATCGATGCAACCTGCTGTCATTATTCTAGATCTTGGCCTACCGGATATGGATGGCATTGACGTTATCCATAAAGTACGCAGCTGGTCGCAAACTCCGATTATCGTTGTGAGTGCACGCGGCGAGGATACTGATAAAATAAACGCACTCGATGCCGGAGCCGATGATTACGTAACGAAACCGTTCAGCGTCGATGAGCTACTGGCACGTATTCGCGTAGCGTTTAGGCGAATTTCGAGCGATCGCAATTTGGAAAAGGAGCAACCCGTGTTCGAGAACGGCGATTTACGAATCGATTATTTAGCGAATACAGTGTTTGTGCGTGGCCAGGAAATACATTTGACACCGATTGAATATAAGTTATTGGTCGTGCTATCCAAACATGTCGGCAAAGTACTGACGCATAATTTTCTATTGAAGGAAGTATGGGAGCAAGTGTCGCAATCCGACGTGCCAAGCCTGCGTGTATTTATGGCGACGTTACGCAAGAAAATTGAAGTGTCCCCCGCGGATCCAAAGTATATCCAGACACATGTGCGCGTTGGCTATCGGATGTTGCGGTACTAATCCTAATAAGTATTTATATTTTTCCAGTTTGTAGTTGTGATTTTTCACATTTTGGAAACACTACTGCTTGAAGGAGGAGATAAAATGGCTAGCAAGAATAGAATTTTAGTTCCAGGTGCACGTAAAGGATTAGATCGCCTTAAAGCTGATGTCATGAAAGCACAAGGATACAACGTAAATGCTGATAATCCCAATAACGTGAAATATGAAATTGCGAATGAACTAGGTATTCCACTGTCGAAAGGCTATAACGGAAAACTAACGTCGGAACAGGCGGGGAAAATTGGCGGCCCAATCGGTGGTAATATGGTGAAAGAAATGGTGAGAATGGCTCAACAACAAATGGCGAAGAAATGAAAATAACGCTTGTCCCGCAACTTGTGGGGCAGCGTTTTTTATTTGTTGGACGATTTGCCGTGTTGGTTGGATACTTTCGTACAATGGTTGGACACTTTCGTACAATGGTTGGACACTTTCGTACAATGGTTGGACACTCCACTGCGTTGGTTGGACACTTTCGTACAATGGTTGGACACTTCGGGAAAAGTGCACTTAGAAAAGCACCAGCTAAGTTGCAGCCGGTGCTAAGTTTTAAAACTTCGATCCAGTTTCGCCGAACTCTTTGAGAAGTTCCCCAAAACTTTTGTTTTTCTCACGTTCTTTGCGTTCAAGGCGAAGTTGCTCTTGACGTTCTTCTTCTTTCGACTCTTCAACAGCTGACAATGCCTTTTTTGCCGCCTTCAATTTCTCAAGAATATCATCGTCAAGTGCATCTGAATATACAGATCCTTCGTTGTCTCTTTTTTTCGGCTGTGGTACAGACTGTTTACGTTTTTTCGCCATTTATTTCACCTACTTTCGTTCATGGTCGTGTAACAATGGTTGCGACCCCTTGTCCCCCACCGATGCACAGCGTAGCAAGTCCGGATTTCACATCACGACGTTTCATTTCGTGAAGAAGCGTCACTAGGATGCGTGCCCCGCTAGCCCCGATTGGATGGCCAAGTGCAATTGCGCCGCCGTTGACGTTAAGTTTTGATGCGTCAAATTCCAGTTCTTTTCCGACCGCGATAGACTGTGCTGCAAATGCTTCGTTCGCTTCAATCAAATCGATTTCCGATAGTTGCATATTTGCTTTAGTCAGTGCCTTTTTAACCGCTTCCACAGGTCCTAGACCCATAACGGAAGGATCCACGCCTGCATTACCATTTGCTACGATTGTTGCGAGTGGCGTTAAGCCTAGCTCGTCAGCTTTTTCTTTCGACATGATGACAAATGCTGCCGCACCGTCGTTAATGCCCGAAGCATTCCCTGCAGTTACACTGCCATCTTTTTTGAATGCCGGTCGAAGTTTACCGAGCTTTTCTGCAGTTGTTCCGACTTTGACGTATTCGTCTTGATCGAAAATAATAGGGTCACCTTTACGCTGCGGGATTTCAATCGCAACGATTTCTTCTTTGAAAGTTCCGGCTTCAATTGCTGCCGCTGCTTTTTCCTGCGATGTAGCAGAAAATGTATCTTGCTCTTCACGTGTAATTGAATAACGATCACAGAGATTTTCTGCCGTGATGCCCATATGGTAATCATTGAATGCACACCATAGTCCATCTGAAATCATACTGTCGATAATTTTTTGGTCCCCCATTTTAAAGCCTTCTCGGCCATCTTTCATTATGTAAGGGGCTTGGCTCATATTTTCCATACCGCCTGCAACTATAATATCCGCATCTCCTGCAATAATTGCTTGACGTGCAAGATGCACAGCTTTTAATCCAGAACCGCATACTTTGTTAATTGTCAGAGCAGGAACGGTTTCAGGTAGTCCCGCTTTCATTGCCGCTTGTCGTGCCGGATTTTGACCTAATCCCGCTTGTAGGACATTCCCCATGATCACTTCGTCAACGCTCTCTGGTGCCACACCTGCACGTTTTAATGCCTCTTTGATAACTGTCGCCCCAAGATCTGTTGCCGGTATATCTTTCAATGAACCAAGGAACGATCCGATAGCAGAACGAACCGCACTGATAATTACGACTTCTTTCGACATTTCTTTTCCCCCATTCCCTTATTTAAGTTGCCTGTATATGCATCCCTTCATTACAATATACTAGAGGAGGGATGATATGTTCATTTTACCAAACAACGTCACAATAATCGAGGTTGGTCCACGCGATGGGCTTCAAAACGAAAAGAAACATGTCAATGAAAATGATAAGCTAGCATTTATTGAGGCTTTACAAGGGGCAGGCATTCAAGAAATGGAGCTTACTTCGTTTGTATCACCGAAATGGGTGCCGCAAATGGCGGATGCAAAAACGATTGTAGAAAAGTCAAAAAAGGTCGGCAGGCAATTCGTCCTTGCACCGAATGACAAAGGTGCCGAGCTTGCAATTGAAGCTGGTGCGACCAGTATTGCCGTGTTCGTTGGGGTGAGCAATACATTTAACAAAAAAAACATTAACCGAACAACCGCTGAAAGCATCGATGCGCTTCAGCCCGTCTTTGCGAAATTAAAAATAAATGACGTTTTTATACGGGCTTGTATTTCAACTGCGTTTTATTGTCCGTATGAAGGGAAGATAGAGATAGAGGATGTCGTCGCACTTTGTAAACGATTTGTCGCCATGGGTGCGAACGAACTTAGTGTCGCGGATACGATTGGGAAGGCGAATCCCCGTGAAAGTTATGAGTTGTTCAAGACGTTGAAAGAGGAATTTCCAGACGTACTGTTGACAGCTCATTTCCACGATACGCAAAAAATGGCTATCGCAAATATTTTTGCTGCGCTTCAAGCAGGTATCAACCGGTTTGATACCTCTGCAGGCGGCCTCGGCGGCTGTCCGTTCGCACCTGGCGCAACAGGTAATGTCGCGACAGAAGATGTTGTCAACATGCTCGATAAGCTTGGCATTGATACCGGTGTTGATGTGAAAAAAGTTTGTCAAGCAGTCCAAGTGATTGCGCCGCATGTGTCACGGCCAATTGATACAGGTATGTATAGATTGTTCGAAAACAATCAACCGTAAAAGGAGTTGAGTGGTTTGAAACGGCGCGTTCTTTATATAACCGGTGTGATTTCTAGCATTGTTACAGCGTTACTGAGCATTTTCGGATTTCTCGCAACGAATAGACTGATGTTTTTGAAGTTGAAGGATTCCAACTTTATTTTAGAACGCGAAATTATTTCGAAACGGTTTGACGAACATTGGTATGAAAAGGTGCGCAAAGATGATATGTGGATTGAGTCACCAAATGGTTATTTATTGAAAGCTGTATTTCTGAAACCACTTGAAACCGCAAAAACTGTGATTATCTGCCACGGAGTAACGGAAAATAAAATAAATTCGATGAAATATGCCCGTCTTTTTGAACGACTTGGATTTAATTCTGTCATCTATGATCATCGACGACATGGTGATTCAGGAGGAAAGACGACGAGTTTTGGTTATTATGAAAAGATTGACTTACAAGTGATTGTCCGTGCCGTACGGGAACGGATCGGAAAACGAGCTTTGCTCGGTATCCACGGCGAATCCATGGGTGCCGCAACAACGATATTATATGCGGGAACATTTAAGGATGAAGCAAATTTTCATATTGTCGATTGCCCGTTTTCGGATTTCTCCGAGCAGATTCTTCATATTCTACGGAAAAATACGCCTATTCGGTCATCGATGGCTCTACGTATTGCCAACGTCTTTCTCAAAATGCGCGATGGCTATACCCTAAACCTTGTCTCTCCGCGGGAAGTCGTCAGAAACATCACTAAACCGGTTCTTTTCATCCATAGTTTGGAAGACGATTTCATCCTTCCTTATATGACAGTGGAATTGTACGAAGCAAAGCTAGGCGACAAAATGTTGATTCTTTTTAATAAAGGTGCCCACGCAAAGTCGTTCAATGATAATCCGGTTCAATACGAAAAAACAGTACAGGAATTTTTGGGCAGATTCGGATTTAGAGATTGAAGAAAAACGCCCGCTATGAACGATTGAACTGCACCCCGAATTTCGGACACTTTGAAAAAAGATCCGAGATTTGGGGTTTTTGTTTAACTTTTTTTGCGTGACCAAACGTAAATACCTTGCTACTGATCATAAATGCCCCGCTATCAATTTTATCCTATGCGAACCGATCATTAACTATCCACAGCCAATCATATCTTATGCCAACCGAGCATTAACGGCACACGACCGATCATATACCATACCAACCGAGCATTAACGACACACGACCAATCATATCCCACGCCAACCAAGCATTAACTACTCACGACCAATCATATCCCACGCCGACCGAGGATTAACGACACACGACCAACATATACCACGCCAACCGAGCATAAACTACACTCGACCAATCATATACCATACCAATCGAGCATTAACTACTCACGACCAACATATACCACGCCAACCGAACATAAACTACTCACGACCGATCATATCCCACGCGGACCGAGCATAAACTACACACGACCGATCATATCCCCGAGCGTTAACTTATCCTCAGTAGGAAATCAATATATTCCTAGACAACAAAAAACCATCTTTCCTGTCAAGCGTTCAACAGATAAAATGGCTTATTAAGTGATCGGTAGAAAGTTTAAGTAATCCGAGTAAATTTCAGGTGAAAGATTAACCTATGTATAAAAATTTGCAGGCTTTCCTTTTCACTAATCCTTTACAACCCAATTAATAACGGGTATTATGTAATTACTTTTTAACCTTTTTTGTCACTTACTTTGTTCATTTGGTTCATCATTTGATTGATTTTTTTCTGTGAGGGTTTTTGTCCCATTTGCATCATCATACGTAACATCTGATTTAATGGGTTTTCATCAATTTTAAAAGTCACTAATTCTATTAAGAAAAATATAGCATAGTTTTAAAGCTTTGTCTACTAAGATAAGGTATCAAAAAGCCCTCATTTTTGGAGGCAATTATCTCCTATAAGCAAACCTTTTCCTCTTATCCCCAATCCAGAATTACTAATGTAACACATTCAAGTATGCCTTGTCGGTTATCTGTGTTCTTCGTAGTATACTGAATGCCAAGATGTTATTCTCTCTTAATTGTTCAGCCCTTCCCATTCATCTCGAGTTCGAATGGTACTATGGCTTCTGCTGACTTCTGATTGTTCAGCTACCCATCACTGAGTAGGTTACCATGTTGTACTTGGCTTATCAATCAGACATCCCCAGGTAAGAACGTAGTCTTTCCCTCCACCTTATATTCTTCTATATAATAGCCGTATATGTAATACCTTTTTCTTCTTTTTAGTTGCATCTTTCTTGGATGAACCTCTTACCCAAGCTTCACGACTCTTTCTACTTTTCAGTGTACCAAGTTTCACATCATGCTTTTCAGCCAATGCAGCAAGTTTTTATAGTTTCCCATCCCACTCTGATTTTACTCCAGTTCATTTACATGGCACTTACCTCCAATAATAAGTATGTATAAGAGCTTCGGGAGTCTACATTTTCCGTCTTCTCATAAAAGAGATTATGGTGTAAATTGATATTAAGTAAACAAGGTGGTGAAAATAATGATTAATAGCTGTGTAGTCGAAAAAGTTGACGGCGAATGGAGGATCACGTCAGGCTTCCCGATTGCCGGAAGGATTTCTCAAGAGTCCTTCTCGTCTGAGGAAGAGGGTCTTAAGGCGCTAAAAGAAGGAAACTATAGTTTTTAATAATCACCGCACGGTTTATTGCCGCGTACTTATTTCATTTAGTTCTAATTTCATCACATTTAGCACATCATCGTCCACCTCCGTTATTTTTATGCATAGAAAAAAGCGCAGCAACTGGCGCTCCATTTAGAATATTTATCCAATTGATATTTTAGATGAAATAACTACTTGTTCAGTTAATTCTAAAACCACGTCTTTCGCAAGACCTGAAAGTTGGTATGTCAACACTAAATCAAACGAAATTATTAAGGGCTATTTTTTTATAAGCAACCGGACTTAGGTAGCCTAATGTACTGTGCGAACGGATATTATTATACCAATTGACATAATCGAAAAGTTCAAGGGACAGCTGGTTAAGGGTTTGATAGTGGGCTCCGTTGATCAATTCTGTTTTTAAAATCTTAAATGTTGCCTCTGCACCGCATTATCATAAGGATTCCCTTTATGGCTGAGTGATCTTTTAATTTTGTATCCTCTTAATAATTCATCGATACCAACGTTTTTAAATTCAGAACCGCGATCTGTATGAAATAAGTTCACGTTTCCCAATGGGTATTTAACAGAATCGAAGGCACGCTGAACTAAAGCAGCGTCTTTTTGTGCTCCGACGCTCCACCCGACAATTTCACGATTGTATAGATCGATTAAGAAACAAACGTAACTCCAACGGTATCCTACTTTTACGTATGTTAAGTCGCTTACTAACACGGACATCTCTTTGTCCACTTCAAATTCTCGATTTAATACGTTTCGAACGGATTCTTCATTTGGTCTTGTTGCCATTGGTTTATAGGAAGGTTTGGCGTATTTTGATTGAAGTCCAAGTTCGCTCATCAATCTTCCAATTCGGCGTCTCGAGATTGGAAGGCCATCTGTCTCTTTATCTAGTTCTATTTTTAGTTTCCGAGTCCCATAAACGTGTAGGTTTTCATTGAAAACCTTAGCGATATTTTCTTTTAATACGCGTTCTTCTTCCCGCTTTACTTGCTCTTTTTGAGCGGATACTTCAGTGTCATAATAGAAGGTGCTACGCGCAATTTTTAGGACTTTACACATTGCTGATACCGAATAGGTGTGACGGTTTTGTTGAATCACATCTATTTTCGTCCCATGATCAGCGCTGCTTGCTTTAAAATATCTACTTCCATTTCTAGTTGCTTATTTCTCTTCCGTAAGGCAATCAATTCCTGTTCCTCTGGAGATTGATTATCTATCTCTAAGAAAGAGCCTGACTGCCTGAATTGTGTAATCCACCTATCAAGAGCAGATGCGGTTAATTCATATTCTTTGACAATATCTTGTCGGCTTTTTCCGTTTTCATATAGGGCTACCACTTGTTTTTTGAAATCTGTAGAAAACGTTCTTCTTTTTACGGACATAGTAGATCTCCTCACTTCTTGTGTATTATTCTACTAGCCCTTAATTTAATTGTCCAACTAAGTGTAACCTATCCATATTCGTTATATTCAATATATGATAAGTGCATCAAATAGTATGCTTGATTATGATACGTTTCAAAAGTTATTTCAACACTATATGATACACTTATTTCCGAATAAGAATGGCTTAGGTAATGGCTTTCAATTTACGGTTGAAAGTGTTTCAATATGTGTACATTTTGATGCATTGATACATGCCATCCACTGATTAGGAATGACAGGATTATTCCCCTGCTAATAAGAAGAATGGGGATTTTTCCGAATTTTCCCTTCTATGATTTTATTTAAGACAACAAAAAACGACCTTTTTGCTAAGATCGTTAATGGTTTGTGTTGTATTTGATTTTAGATGCTATTCTTTATGCTTTACTTTCCTTTTAGATCTACAAAATTAGAAACTTGCACGCGAATTAATTTTATTCGATTCAATGCAGATAGCAGTACAGTTATTTCCTTCCGATCTAAGTAGTCTAGCAGTTCAGAATAGATCAATGTATGCTCTTGAATGATATCGGATAGGATTTCATCTATAGGAATAGGATTAAGTGCATTAGATTGGCTAATCTTATTTTCATAGATCCTAAGCGCAAGCATTTCTTTTGCCAATGCGCTGAATGAAGTGGATGACATCAAAGCATTCTTCAGTAAATCCATTTGCCTTGGACAAGTTTTGTTAAACGCAACTCCCTGTGTGATATATTTCCCTTTGGTTCTATTAATCATATCTTCAATTGCTTTATCTACTTCCTCTTCTGATTTATGCCATTCCATATGCTAATCTCCCTACCCTCCTGATTAAATTATTGACTATCGGTTAATTTACGTTTCTCTAAATTAACCCTATCCGTTAAACTTTTGTATGATAATAGTATGATAGGAGGGACATGGAAAGAAGATAGTCGGGGAGGAAATAGTCAAGTTTGAAACCCAAGGCTTCACTCTCGACCACTTACGATACAACCGTATGTTTTTGCATCTTATAGTCCTAGATCAAATATCGCTTATTTATATGTAATGAACGTAGCGGCGTGCGTGCAACGCTTATTTATTTAGTATTGAAGATGCTTAATCTGAATTTAGACATCTTCACTGTTCCTACTTTCGAATAATAACAAGAATAGGTATTTTGTGCATTTATATACGAATATATAGAAAAAAGAACGTATCCGTGATGGGAGTACGCTCCATTATTGAATTACCGTCGCAATGATTCAATTATTTATCTAACGCTTCCTTGTTGCTGCCAACAACTGGGGAGTTTTTTATTGCATTTATATCATGCTAGTTACCATTAACCGTACCCTTCATGAGTTCTGAATTTCAAGCTGGTCTCATTCATGTTGTTTTATACTTAAATTTCTCACAAAAAAAAAAAAAAAAAAAAAAAAAAAAACAAAACACCTGTTGCCTAAAATGCAATCAAGTGCTTTATAGTTAGCTATATAAAGTAATTCATTACTATTTCTATCTTTAAACCAACGAGCCTGTTTAATTTCGTAAGTTTTTGGCGTGTTCCCTGTAACAATACTTCGTAAGTTTAAAATGTCATCTCGCCAGTTATCATACTTACTTTTCATAAACCATGTATTCTTTGGTACAATCTACATGAGTTATTGATTTTGACTAACCTCAGTAAGATTACTTTGTGAGTGGTAGACTAATAGAATATTGCAGTTTCCAATTATTTGCATGTTTTTTAATTATCTTGAAGCCCTATTACAATCCATTCATCTACAATATCCCAGAAATCCACATTATATTCAGGCTTACCATTGGTAAACCATAATGTCGCTACATCATCGATACAGTTGTTTAAATCTATAGCAACATATCCTCCCATGCCGTTTTCAAAAAAACCATATGTTGTAGCCATATTAATTCCTAATGGTTCATCTAATTCTTTAAGTATTCCCCATTCATAATCCTCAAAATGAGTAGTGCGTTCCACTGGTACTAGCCCCATAGCTCTACTTGGCAAATAATAAAACCCATTGTGTAACTTTTCATAGAACCCCTTAATAGATTCTGGAACATTTGACCAATCTTGTTGCATTTCTGAAATATAAATAGAACTGGTCGGTATACCACCTTCGTAATAAAGAATTTCGTCATTTTCACTCTTTACGCTGTATAGTACTGCATATTGTCCATTATCTACAATTAGTTCAAATTCTAATAAATTCTCTTTCAAGTATGATATAGTATTACTCAATTCTTTTTCACACACATCATTCCATAAAGCTATTAATTTATCTTTCTTTCTAGTTTTATCTGTTTCTTTAAATATCTCTATCCATTTTTCAGGCATATTTTCCTTTTCTATATTGAGTAAGTCTTTGTTAGATACAAGCTCTATACTTTTTCTGTATTGTTTTAATAAAGATAACTTATCCACCCGAAATCACTCCTTTTTATTTATCCTATTAAATTCATCTGTCATCTTTTGTATCTCAATTTCTAGTTCTTTTTCTTTTAATATCATTTTTTCCCTAAATACAGGATTTACCAAAATGTTTTCTTTTTTGTAGATGTTCCAATCTGCAAATGATTTTGAACCTTTAGATGTATTAGCTGCTTCACTAAGACCTTTAAAATTCTCTACAAAATTGGCAATTTCCTTCTGTTGTTGGTAAGTCAATGTCTCAAAACCTTCCAAACGAGCTATTTTCTCTAGAGAAACAATATGGTCTGCATGCAGTTTTTTTTCAATTATTTTTCCGGGTAAAGCAAAATCCTCAGTTCCAATAATATCATCAATATTTTTATTAACTTCTTTTTGTATTTTAGAAGATGGCGATGCTCTTCTTAATTTACCATATGTCTCATCGGAAATTTTCCTTTCCCCATATCGTGCACCTTACGTAATGTTTTTATCCGTACCCTTAGCCCCAACATCCACATTTTTTATTTCGACCTTAACATCGGTAGCTCCACTTTTTATATTCGTAGGGATATCCGTTTTTGCAAATGGCATATTGAATGCAATGGCATTTGGCGTACCCAATTGGTAATGAGTGTTAGTTAAGAAATCTAGTTGATTTTGAGTTTTTCCTAGTGAACTGTTGACGACATCCTGGTAAATTGGGGAATAGATGGACTCCATCTTCTCTGTACTTACCACTTTACTTACTTGATTTCACTAGCGTCGCATTAAAATAAAATACACCTCTTCGTGAATCTGAATAATCTGCAATTTTAATCAAACACAAAAAAATCCTTTATAATGGGTTGGAGGTAGTAACCTATCCAAATCCAATATAAAGGACCTAATCATGGATAAGTTTACACGAAAAACATCATTTGAACAATGGCTTTCACCTATTTCCAACGAATTATTTGAAGAACTGGTGAAGACACATCGTTTAGACTACTATACAAAGAAGCTGTACATGGCTTCGTTTACAAAATTGTTACTGTATGCCCAACTACATCAAACAGAAAGCTTACGTGCCATCAGCGATTGCGTCTTCTCGAAAGAATTGCAGGAAGCATCAAACCTGGATTCGATCAGTTTCTCTCAATTAGGAAGACGGTTACATCAAGTTCCTACGGAATTCTTTCAGGCTATTTTTCTAGACTTGGTGGCTCAAATACATGAAATCACTGATTTTCAGACGAGACGGAAAACAACTACTCCGTTAAAAATCATTGACTCGAGTACACTGCCTTTAAACTTGAATACTCATCGATGGGCGAAATTCCGACAAACAAAGTCCGGTATCAAACTCCATCTACGACTTGTGTTCATGGAAAATGGCTGTTCCTATCCAGATCAGGCAGTCTTAACAAATGCAAAGGAACATGACCGAGGACAACTGGAAGTACTAATCGACGATAAAGAATGCATGTATGCGTTTGACCGCGGATACCTGGATTATAAGCAGTTCGATCGTATGTCAGATGAAGGGTATTTCTTCGTCTCCCGCTTACGTAAGAATGCGGTAGTACACTCGCTCAAGCACTTCGAACTTCCAGAAAACTCATCGGTGCAATCAGACGAAATGGTTATCATCGGTACTGCGCAGAATCGTTCAGAAAACGCTTTTCGCCTTCTTAAAGTGCTAGATTTCAAAGGCAATCAGCTGAACCTGATTACAAACCGATTTGATTTGCCTGCGGATGAAATCGCGGTACTGTACAAATCCCGCTGGGCCATAGAACTATTTTTCGAATGGATGAAGCAGCATTTGACTATCAAAAAGTTCTATGGACAAAGTCAGGAAAGCGTACATAACGTCGCTCATATGCTTAAAGGAATCGAATTTGCTAAAAGGAACTTTTGTGAATCCTTTGGAGTTAGCAAATTGTATTCTCAAAGCATCGTTTATACTAAAGTCATTAAGGATTTCTCCATCCCGACTTAAAGCGTTAATCTTGATTACACCTTTATCCACCAATGACTTTAAGTACTTTTTATTAGTCGCACCACTTGCTTTATGAGTTGTCGAAAATTTAATTGGTGAGAATACACTTAATAATGTTACTGTCGTTTCCGTAAATTCATCGTACCCAACTTTTCTTTTCAAAAGGGAATACAGATATAACTCCACTTCATTAAGATGTGCATCCTCTCCTTCTGTAACCAACGTGTCGTACACCATGATGAATTCCTTCTCATTTTCGTTTCCCATAGTAATAATCTTCCTCTCATGTTTCTCATAATAAAGAATAATAAACACCACATCTCTATACAATACATGTCTATGTATATATTTATAATAATGTGTATATCTTTAAACTGTCCGATATTCATTCTGTTTCGGTATGTTATTCGGACACTGTCGTTCGATTTACATACCATTTCAGCATGTTTTTCGGACTTTTTTAAATCGCGATGTCATTGCGTTTCTTTAAATTGAATTAGTAACTCCTGCAACTCATCCGATTTCTGATATAAAGTAAAACTCCACGAAGATACCACTTCCAATTAGTGGTTCAACCTCTATACTAGTTATTATCTTGGTAAGAACCGAAATCATCAATAGATTTCAAATTTTCTTCGTTTTTATTTTATTTATGATTACCTATTGTTTTTTTTTGTGATCCACCCTGTAAATAGATGTTTCAATCGTTTTCCTATCTCCAAAAATAGCTTGTCCCGCTATTCAGTGATTCGCATTAATCTCTGCCTTAATTATGATGATACTCACTCATACAGCTCCATCTGAGCCCGTCTCATATATTGTGATATATTTATTCAACTTATTAATAAAGTCGATGTAACGGAGCCGTATGACCTCTGCGTGAGCGTTGTAAGTTAGGAAGGTTGTAAGGGAAAAGAAAAGGGATGTCATTTAGACACCCCCTCAAGTGGATTCATTTTGCTGACTTTTAGTTTTATATATGATCCTCTTCGCATCAGGGACAAGGTTTTAGATAACTTCAACTTCAATTCTATATTTAATGTCGATTAATAGTACCTTGGCTTCGATTTGTTTGCTTATATATGTGCCTTGTTTCTCAATTTTATAGTTAATTTCAGATAGCTCATTCATTAAAGTAAACTCATGACTGTAAGTCCTGCATTTAGTAAATAATGAATGGCGACTTTCCCCCATCAGATACCCTCTAATCCTTCCAGACTCTATCGTTATAACACTTGACTCTTTCCTGCTGCCACTTGTTATTGCTGGCTGATATTCCTACCTGAGTGTTCTTATTCTTAGGATTACGTTTGATGAATATTAATAATGCATAAAGAGTACTTGTTACTTGACTTTGAACTGCCCTTCCAGAACAGAGTAGCAGCTTGACCTTGGAAACGGCTTGTGAACGTTTTTGCCTACTTTCCAAACAAAATGAAAATACAAATAGAATCATAATGTTTAAAAAGTAGGCGAAAAACTACGTACAACGTCATAGAGATGACTGTGGTATCCGTTCGTCCTTGTTTAGTTCCGATATTCCTATCGCTGTATTCTCATGCTTTCATTGCCCCACATGTGCCTACAAGTGTCTGTGAACCTCATAGAGCCTAAATACAATCGCACTAGCTGTAACTAGTCAATGCTTCCAACCCAAGCCGTTAACGGTCGCTCTCACCGTTCGTCATCCACCGAAACAAGGAACGGCTTACAGGATGATATATCCCTTGGTTGCAGTGGTAGGGAATACCTGTCAAGGTTAGATTAGAGACGTATTAGTAGGCATTCCACGACCAGAGTTCCTTAAAAAGGCATCACTAAATAGCCTTGCCTATATCCAATTTTTTTGATATAGTAAGAAACAAGGAACTCTTATTCAATTGTAGGTGTACTTCTGTTTAAGGGTAGATACGTTTTCACACGAGGTTAGGCGTTCGAGCGCTTGACCTCTTTTTTATTTGTTCTTGTTTATATTGGATAATGGACTAAAGGATATGGCTTTCCTCTCTATTTCCTCCGTGGTCATACTGCGTAAGTATTCCTGTGTTATTAAAATTGAAGAATGACCCAAAAGTTTTGAAAGTGTAAAAACGTCAATTCCGTTATTTACCATTCTTACAGAATAGAAGTGTCGAAATTTATGCGGATGAGCATCTTTCACTTACGCCTTTTTCGCCGTGTCTTTGACTATGTTGTGTAATGACATGTGCGTCAGTTTGTTGCCTTGATATGTCAGAAAATAGGTATCGGATGCAACAATTTTGTCGCTAAAGAATTGTTGTTTTAGTCGTTCATATTTGATTAAAATCTTCTGTACAGTTGGACTGATAAAAACTACCCTTTGCTTGTTCCCCTTGCCATTTATTATTAGGATCGAGTTTTCTTTTACATCATCATTCTCAATCCCCCTTATTTCCATCGCCCTTAAACCACAATCAGCTAACATTGCAATTACCGCTTTATTACGGGCTTCGAGATAAGTTTTATATCCGTAAACACCAATCATCTTAATGACTTCCTTCTCAGTGAATCCTACTGTCACCTTTTGCGGAATCTTAGGTATCTCAACCGTTCGCATTTGATTCTTTTTCAAATAGTCCTCGCGTACACACCAGTTCATGTATGCTGCAACAACCTTTGCAATAGTATCTAGACTTGTCGGCTGAAGCCCTGTGCTTTGTCTAAACCTGAAATATGCTTTCATATCATGCTCAGTGATTAGTTCTAACTCTGTGATTGCTCGTTTTCCAATTAGAAACCTTTGGAAATGACCCAACTCATGTCGCTTATTGTGTAAAGTCCTCGAGGTTAAACCCTCTGCCTTACAATGAACCATGTATTCCTCTATAGAATCCTTTAGGTACAACAAAAAAGCCACCCCTCTATCAAACCTTCTGATAGAAAAAGTGACTTCTTCATTTTTGATTCAAATCGCCCATGAAAGATATATCAAATGAATGAACATCATATGTACTCAAGAATGACAATTTAGGTGCAAAGTTTACAAACCCATAAACTACGGGTATTACGTAATTACTTTTTAACCTTTTTATCTTTTTTGTCACTTACTTTGTTCATTTGGTTCATCATTTGATTGATTTTTTTCTGTGAGGGTTTTTGCCCCATTTGCATCATCATCATACGTAACATGTCTTCATTAATCGGCGGGTTATCTTTCAAATATTTCATCATATATTGACGTGCAATGAAAAATCCGAGGGCCACACCTGCTAATAGCGCAACGATGATCAAAACGATCCACCATACTGTAGTCATCCGCTATACCTCCTCTACTTCAGTTATTCGATTTTACTCTACCATCATGGATTATACAACATTGTACGGGTGAATAGCAATGGACCTTTATTAAATATTCTAATCATCGCATAATGGAATTTCTTACTTAATGCTATTTGAACAGACAAAATAGACCCTATTTTTGAGATTTGGGTCCTTTTTGTCCCTTTACTATCAGTATCATTTCAAAGATATGCGGCTTCTTCATACGAACGAAAATCAGTCGTTTTGACCGGTTTCAGCCATCCCCATTCACCGTGTCCATCCATGACAGCGAAGAAGCGGTCAGCCGCCCCAGATAAGGCAACAAACAAATCCAAATCCAACATACGGGATCCGTCGCAAAAGACATTAAGCGAATACGATGATAGCGAAATTAGAATGGATCCTTTGACCGGATGCGTTAGTTTGTATTCCCCGTTTCGAGATTCAATCGACGTAAATCCTTCGCCAAGATTTGCAATTATAGCCTCATCAATCATTTTTTCTTCAAGTCTGTCACATAAGTAATGAACTTCAGGCATACAATTATTCTTCTGCTCGTCTTCTTTTAAAAGATCATACAAAAGCCGTTCACGCCCAATGATGAATGGCTGGTACATTTCTTTCACTTTATAAATTCCATATGATCGCAATATCGCCACCCCCTAGAGATAATCCTACATGGTTTGATGTAAAAAGGGTGTCACATTGCGGAATAGAACGGCACTATTATTGTCGGAAAAGATTGGTGACTAAAGATTCCGTCAAATTATCTGAAAAAGCAGTGCCGTTTGCCAAAAATCCTTCGACAAACGGGACTGGATCATTTATTTTTAGTTATTGATTAACATTTTCACAGTAGCAAGGACATTGTCCTCTGTGAAGCCGAATTCTTTAATGACAGTATCTCCAGGCGCACTTGCTCCAAATGTGTCAATCGCAATGATTGCGCCTTCGTCACCAACATATTTATGCCATCCTAATGAAACGCCCATTTCGATACCAAGACGTTTTTTTACATCTTTCGGCAATACACTTTGTTTGTATGCATCGTCTTGCTTCTCAAACAGATCCCATGAAGGCATAGAAACAACCGCCACATCGATTCCTTCAGCTAACAGTTTCGCTTGTGAAGATACCGCTAGGTTCACTTCAGAACCCGTCGCAATTAAAATTGCGTCTGGTTGTTTTTTGCTTGCAGGAGATATGATGTAAGCTCCTTTTTTGACGCCTTCCATCGCAAGTTCAGCTGACTTTGGAAGAACAGTCAAGTTTTGACGAGACAATACAAGTGCAGTCGGCGAGTTCTTCGACGACACTGCAATATTCCATGCAGCTGCAGTTTCGTTAGCGTCAGCCGGACGAATAACCGAAAGTCCAGGCATCGCACGAAGCGCAGCAAGTTGTTCAACTGGTTCATGTGTAGGACCATCTTCACCAACAGCTACGCTGTCGTGTGTAAAAACGTATGTGACAGGTATACCCATAAGAGATGAAAGTCGGATTGCAGGACGTACGTAATCGCTGAACACGAAGAACGTTCCACCGAACACATGTAATCCGCCATGCAAAGTCATTCCGTTTAACGCTGTTCCCATTGCAAACTCACGAACGCCGAACCAAATATTACGGCCGGAATAATTGGTAGCAAGGAAATCTCCTGCTTCCTTAATTGTCGTTTTGTTTGAGCCTGCAAGGTCGGCACTTCCACCAAAGAACGAAGGAAGCTGTTTAGCAATTGCATTGATAGCGTCACCTGATGCAGAACGTGTTGCATGGGATGAACCCGCTTCATACGTCGGCAATGATTTTTCGAATCCTTCAGGTAGTTTTCGCTCAATTGCATCTTTCAATTGCTTCGCAAGTCCTGCATGTGTAGTTTCGTATTCTTCAAATAGTTGGTTCCATTCCTGTTCTTTTAGCACGCCCAATTTCTCAGCTGCTTCTTGGAATGTTTCATAGACACCTTCAGGAACATGGAAATCTTCTTCCAGCGTCCATTTATAGTATTCTTTTGTCAATTTCATTTCATCTTCACCAAGTGGCATACCATGCGCATCCGATTTTCCGGACCTATTTGGCGATCCGTAACCGATGACCGTTTTAACTTCGATCATTGTCGGGCCTCCGACATTGCCTTTAGCTTCTTCAATCGCTGTTGAAATGTTGTCAGTGTTGTTGCCATCTTCAACACGGATGTAATTCCAGCCGTATGATTCAAAACGTTTACGAATATTTTCAGAGAACGACATGTCAAGTTCACCATCGAGTGAAATGTCATTGCTATCATATAGGACAATCAGTTTATTTAACTGTAAGTGACCGGCAAGTGAAATTGCCTCAGCAGCAACGCCTTCCATAAGGTCGCCATCACCGCAAAGAGCATAAGTGTAGTGGTCGACAACGTCAAAGCTTGGTTGATTGTACGTTGCAGCAAGGTGTTGTTCCGCCATTGCCATTCCGACTGCCATTCCGATACCTTGTCCAAGTGGACCAGTTGTTGCTTCAACTCCGACTGTATGACCGTATTCGGGATGTCCAGGCGTTTTAGAGTTCCATTGTCTGAAGTTCTTGATTTCATCCATCGGAAGTCCGTAACCGCCAAGATGAAGCAGGCTGTAGAGAAGCATAGAGCCGTGTCCTGCCGAAAGAACGAAACGGTCACGGTTAAACCACTGTGGATTTGAAGGGTTGTGATGCATATGTTTTGTCCAAAGCGTATAGGCCATCGGAGCAGCCCCCATTGGTAAACCAGGGTGTCCTGAATTCGCTTTTTCGATTGCGTCAATAGAGAGCGTACGGATTGTGTTAATGGCTAGCTGATCAATTTGTTTAGTCATCGTGTACATCCTTCCCGTCATATGTATTTATCTACACATCCTAGTTTAGACAATTCGCGCAGTTAATGCAAAGCTCAGTTTAAATATTTGCCGCTACGGGCGTCTTTTACCTTATCAGGTGTCACATCGTTGCCTTCAGGATCAAGGATTTTGACCTGCTCAATTGTGTTGCGCATAGATGAACGAAATGTCTCTAAATATTCTTTTCGTAGTTGTGTCTGTTCTTTTGCCTCTTCGATCGACAGACCTGACGTCTTCGATTTTTTTGAAAGTTCATTAATTCGTTTCATTTTCTCAGCTGGTAGCATATGATTTCCTCCATTTAGTTTATGACTACAAACGTATACAAAAAGTACAGAAAGTGCAATAAATCAGCCTTCCTGCTCCATCTCATATTCTTTATACCTGCGATGCACAGTCGCTTTACTTATATCATGACCGAGCCCTTTCAAGACGCCAGTAATTTCTTCATAGGTCAGTCCTTTGTCCCTCAATGACACGATTTCAGCTATCGGTACTTCAATCCGCTCACGACCTTCCGCATTGCCCCTGTTTTTCAGGTTATGCTCAGGCCGATAGCCTTCCCTTACCGCACGTTTCATGCCCCTCTTGATTTTGGCGTTATGTAGTTTACGTTGGTACTCTTCGACGATAGCTAAAATTTCAAGTAACATTGTGTCCATTTCATTGAGCGCTATTGGCCCACTATCATTATGCGAATAAATCGCTGTGTCCGTTTTCGCCAATAGATGCAAAACCGCCATCCGTGCATTTCCACGCCCAAGCCTCGTTTCATCTTGGATAAGGATTGCATCAACTTCCTCATCACGGATGTAATCCAGAAGACTTAGAAGCCCCTCACGGTCAATGTCAAAACCGCTGTGCTTATCCATAAATGTCGCGACATGTTCGAGACCAAGTTCAGCTGCCAAGTCAACAAGCTCTTCTTCTTGCCTCACTAGCGACATTTCCTGCGTTTCTTTCTCAGTGCTCACCCGGCAATAGATAACACATCTTTTATTGCGCCCAGTCATCGATTAACACCCGCCAGTTGTGTATTGTTTTTACCCATAGTCCGTGCAGCAGGCAAAAGTAGATCCTCGCCTTTTTTTATTGTAGCAGATGATAGGTCATTCAATTTCATAACTTCTTTGATCCATTTATCTAGAGCCATATTTTCCGAGTAATGATTTGCGAGACCCCAAAGCGTATCCCCTTCAATAATTGTTATTTTCGTGACCGTTTGTTCTTTCTCGTATTTATTTACTCCAATAATTGCAAAAACCATACATAAAACAATAATAAGCACAACATAGCTATTTCTTTTAATAAAAGTCATCATTATCCCCCTAGCGAATACTTGTTCGGAATGCTTGTTCTTATTATAGGAAAAACAAGTGAGATTGTCAACACTTATTCGAACCTGTGTTTGCCATTTATCCAGGAGACTGATATAATGAATCTATTGAAAAGACTTGATTGTCGGGAATTTATTTCACGACTTTCGAAAGTTAGCAGAATATAAGGCGAGAGGTGAATGGGATGCAAAAAATTTCAAAAAGACAAGAAGATATTTTGTCTTTCATTAAATCTGAAGTAAAGAAAAAAGGTTATCCACCATCCGTGAGGGAAATTGGCGAGGCTGTCGGTTTGGCATCAAGTTCAACTGTTCACGGGCATCTAGCGCGATTGGAAAGCAAAGGTTTCATTAGAAGAGACCCAACAAAACCGAGAGCAATTGAAGTACTCGATCCAGAAGGGCTAGAAACGATGAAGCCCGGTGTTCTTCACGTACCTCTTGTCGGTAAAGTGACAGCGGGTCTCCCAATTACAGCTATTGAAAATATCGAAGAGTACTTCCCACTTCCTGAATCTTTTGGTACATCGGAAGACAAGCTGTTCATGCTTGAAATAGTTGGGAATAGTATGATTGAAGCTGGAATTTTGAATGGCGACTACGTTGTCGTTAAACAACAGCAGACCGCTAATAACGGCGAGATTGTCGTAGCAATGACCGAAGATGATGAGGCTACAGTGAAACGTTTCTTTAAAGAAAAAGATTATTTCCGTCTGCAACCTGAAAATGCTTCGATGGATCCAATCATTCTCGATAACGTATCGATTCTTGGTAAAGTGGTTGGCGTTTATCGCATGATGCATTAATCTCAAGTATGCAAAAGGGCTACATCCTTCACTTGAAGGATACAGCCCTTTTTTATTTGAAGAATTGCCATGACAGTTAGCTATCTTTACTTCCCAATCAAGTTTTCACTAACTAATTTTTCGATTGAGGATAACACAGCTACTTTTACATGCTCGTAAGTCAAGCCACCTTGGACATATGCCGTATAGGGCGGTCTGATAGGGCCATCTGCCGTCAGCTCGATGCTGGAGCCTTGGATGAATGTCCCTGCAGCCATGATGACGTCGTCCGTATAGCCAGGCATATAGGACGGCTCAGGCGCGTAGTGCGCATTGATAGGCGAGTTTTCTTGTATTGACCGACAGAACGCAATCATTTGATCTGCATTTTCGAAGGATACCGATTGAATCAGGTCGGTTCTTTTTTCAGAGTAATGTGGCGACGTATTGAGACCGAAGCTTTCTAGGAGTGCTGCTGTGAATAGCGCTCCTTTTACTGCTTGACTGACAACATGCGGCGCTAGGAAAAATCCTTGGTACATTTCCCGCAGTGTATCCAGCGATGCCCCCGCTTCTGCCCCGAGTCCTGGTGAAGTCATCCGGTATGCACACTTTTCAACGAGGTCAGCACGGCCAGCGATATAGCCACCCGTTCTTGCCAGTCCGCCACCGGGATTCTTGATGAGTGAACCTGCCATTAGGTCCACACCGACTTGAGTTGGCTCTTTTTCTTCCACAAATTCACCGTAACAGTTGTCCACAAAAACAACGAGCTCAGGATTAATGGCCTTCACTTTACGAACCATTTCACCGATTTCATCCACCATGAAAGAGGGACGATCGGAATAGCCTTTCGACCGCTGGATACCGATCATTTTCGTCTTACCATGAATGTTTTTAGCGACTTCTTCAAAATCGACTGTGCCATCTTCATTTAAGTCAATATGTTTATAGGAAATGCCATAATCATGCAGTGAACCTGTGTCTTTACCTTTTCCAGAAACGATAGAATCCAGTGTATCATAAGGTTTCCCCGTAATATAAAGGAGTTCATCGCCTGGTCTCAGGATTCCGAAAAGGCTGATTGAAATTGCGTGTGTGCCCGAAATAATTTGGTTGCGTACGACGCAATCTTCCGCTCCAAATACGTCGGCGTATACTTGTTCCAATACATCCCGGCCTGCGTCATCATAGCCGTAACCTGTTGAACCGGTCAGGTGAAAATCGCTCACCATATTTTTACGGAATGCAGCGAGCACTTTCCGTTGATTGTAAAAGGCGGTTTTTTCGATACCTTTGAAAAATGGTGCAAGTTTCTCTTCGATTACTTCCGCATTTGCAAATAAAAGGTCGTCTTGTTCTGTAAACATAATTGGTATTCCTCATTTCATTAAATAGTCACTTCATTATCTTATCAGTCTGTCCGTAGAGGTCAACGTTTACGGGGTTTTCTTCATTGATTAATAATTGTAATCTGTTAGAATGCTAAAGGGTATATTGAATGGAGGAAGTTAAGTGGCGTGGGATGTATTTAGCTTTATCGGTACCGCGGCATTTGCCATCTCGGGCGCAATTGTTGCGATGGAAGAGGAATATGATATTTTTGGCGTTTATATATTGGGTATGGTCACTGCTTTTGGCGGCGGTGCCGTTCGTAATGTCTTAATAGGTGTACCTGTCTCTGTACTATGGGATCAACAATTCTTATTTTTAGTGGCAAGCATTTTGATAACCATTATTTTCTTTTTTTCTAGGTATCTTCTTTCGCATTGGAATAGATGGGGGAATTACTTTGATGCGATCGGTTTGGCGGCATTCGCAATACAAGGCGCTATGCTAGCCATTTCACTGAATATGTCACTTTATGCAGTTATGGTTGCAGCCGTTCTAACAGGAGCTGGCGGCGGTGTCATTCGTGATCTGTTAGCAGGTAGAAAACCACTGGTCTTTAAACGGGACATCTACGCAGTCTGGGCTGCTCTCGCCGGACTTATAGTCGGCCTGGGTCTATTCAAAAGTGACCTGGCACTTTATGCGTTACTCGTGATGACTGCCGGTCTTCGTATTTTCTCGCTTGTCTTCCAATGGAAATTGCCTACTGGAAAAATTCATTAACAAAAGCGGAACAAGGATTTTACTCCCTGTTCCGCTTTTTTACGTCTAGAGGCTCGCTTTTGTTTACGTCGAGACTCCGGGCACCTAGAGGCTCGGACATAAGGCGGTCCGGCTATGCGGCAAAGAACGCCACTTGGGCCTGCCGGATGCAGGTCATGCAGTCATTGCGACAGGACGTCGCGCACGTAGACTGCCTTCCTTTTTTACGTCTTATGCCTGCCGCGGGCCTACAGGATGTAGGTCATGCAGCTGTTGCCACAGGAAGTGGCGCACTTAGGCTGCGTTCATTTGTGACAGGTACCCTCCGCTTTTGCTTATTCAGTCTCGTCTTTTAAAATAACCGGTTTTGTTGGGACATATGTGGAAATCGCATGTTTATAAATCAGTTGTTGCTTGCCGTCCGATTCAAGCAACACGGTATAATTATCATACGATTTAATAAGTCCTTTCAATTGAAATCCATTCAGTAAGAATACCGTTACAAATGTATTATTCTTTCGTAACGAGTTTAAAAACGTTTCTTGCATGTTAACCTGTTTCATACGCCGAATCCTCCAGTTGTCATAGATATATTTCTAGTGCTCCACTTACTTTATTCGACCTGAATTATCGAAATCCTTCAAGATTGCCAAAATTCTCTTTACAATTTCGGTTGTACCCAATTTTCCATCGAACCAGCTGATGTCCAATTTGTTGCGGAAATAGGTCATTTGCCGTTTTGCGTAGTTACGCGTATTTTTTTTAATTAATTCAACAGCATCGTCTAGTAACAACTTCTCTTCGATATATTGATGAAGTTCCTTATAGCCAATCGCTTGTACAGATTGTACGCCACGAATGTTTTCATCCCATAATCGATTCGCTTCCTCTAGAAGACCTTTTTCCATCATTATGTCGACACGGAGACCAATCCGTTCATAGAGTACATCACGGTCCATATCAAGACCGACAATGAGATGATCATATAGGGGCTCTTGTCCCGCATCGTCTTCGTGGTCTTCTTTCGTTTTACCAGTCACTTCAATGATTTCAAGCGCACGAACCAGCCGACGATGATTATTCGGATGAATTTTTTCAGCACTCACCCGGTCAAGCTCGACAAGTTTTCCATGCAAATAGGCGCCCCCTTTTTCAGCCAGTTCCTGCTCCAAGCGTTTCCTAACTTCTAGATCCGCCGCCTCTTCTGTAAAACGGAAATCAAACAACACCGATTGTATATATAATCCGGTGCCCCCTGTAATAATTGGAATTTTTCCACGGCCTTGGATTTCTGTAATCCATTTACGTACAGCCGCTTGGTACTCCGCAACAGAAAATGATTCATTCGGTTCTTTTACATCGAATAAATGATGTGGGATGCCATCCATTTCTTCTTCTGTGATTTTTGCTGTCCCAATATCAAGACCTTTGTATACTTGCATTGCATCGCCATTAATGACTTCCCCACCAATTATTTTGGCAAGTTCGACACTTAACGCCGTCTTCCCAGATGCTGTAGGTCCGACGATTGCGATTACTTCAGGATAGTTACTCATTTTTTTCAATCCAGTCATAAACGGTTTCGAATACGTGTTGGCGATTCTTTTCATGGAGCATTTCATGCCTGCCACCTTCGAACAAAAATAGCGTAACATCTTCTAGGCCCGCCTTATTATATTGCTGTGCTACACTCCAAACCCCTTTTCCATTGCCACCTACCGGGTCTTCACTCCCTGAAAAGAGGAAAACAGGCAGTTTTTTAGGGATTTTATTTATTTCATCTATATCATGGATTTCTCCAAGTCCTTTGAATAAATCCGCAAAAAGTTGTGTGGTTGGGACAACTCCACAAGCGGGATCAATCAGGTACTTCTCAACTGCTTCAGTATCGGTGGAAAGCCAATCGAATGGCGTTTTTGGTTGATGTACTGACTTATTGTAGCCACCAAAAACGAGTTTATTCAGGAAATTATCGGGCTGATCGAAACCGTTTTTCTTGCCGTGCAGATAAGCAACTGCCTGCCCTGCGAACCGGCTTGCACCGGGGTCTCCGCCTGTCCCTGAAAATATTGCCAGGTCAACTTCACTGCCATGGAGTTGGACATATCTCCGTGCGACGAACGATCCCATACTATGACCGAACAGAACGAAACGCGAGGATGGATACTGTTCCCTGAGATTTGAAATGACTTCGAAAGCATCTTGAACAACGTGGTCAAAACCGTCCTTGTCGGCAAAATGCCCTTTCAATCCGTTCATTTTAGCCGTTTTACCATGTCCCCGGTGATCGTGTCCGGATACGATATATCCTTTTCCTACGAGATAGTGAGCAAATTCTTCATATCTGCCAATATGTTCGGACATGCCGTGAAGAAGATGGATATGTCCGACTGGATTGCCTTCAGGTTTCATCACGATGGCATGAACTAAAAAACCATCTGACATTTCAAGTGTCGCTTCTCTCATTGACGTCCACCATCCCTCACTTTAAGTCTTGTAATAGCTACTAACTTCCACCCATCTCTTCCTACATCACTCGTTTGAACATTTTTTCAAGTTCATATGTCGTGAAATGAATTAGCACCGGTCTACCATGCGGACAAGTAAATGGATTGTCGGCAGCGGATAGATCATTCAACAGCCTTTCCATATCTGCCAGTGTCAAATGGTGATTGGCTTTGATGGACCGTTTGCAACTCATCATGATGGCGGCTTCTTCACGCAATTTACCGATATCAATTTTCCGTGTTGTCAACACTTGCTCAATAATATCTTCGATGATAACCGTCTCTTCTCCTGCTGGAAACCAAGATGGATATTCTTTTACCGCATAGGAAGATGGACCAAACTCCTCTAGGAAGATACCGACTTCCTGCAACAGGCTCATATTTTCCTCAATTTTCGTTTTCTCATCTGCTGAGTAATGGAACATAAGAGGAATCAGTAACATTTGACGTTCTTCATCATCAGTCACACTCAATTTATCTCTGAAAAACTCATACTTTATTCGTTCTTGGGCTGCGTGCTGATCAATCATGAAGAAACCATCTTCATTTTGCGCAACAATATAGGTGCCATGAACCTGTCCAACTGGCTCTAGAGCTGGAAATTTTTTATCAACTTCTGATTGTTCAGCTTCGTCTAGAGCAATCTGTGGTTCATTGACCGTCCAAGGCGTTTGTTCAACGGGGTCATTTTCAGGGAGATCATACGGCACGTACTCAGGTTTTTCTAGTGGTGTCATTGACGGCGCTGTCACGGGTGTTGGTCTTTCGGTTCGGAATTGATTCCACATATTTACTTGTTCAGACTGATTTTTCTTGGCAGGTTCTTTTTTAATAGCATCTGGAACGATTGTGTTTTTCCGGATCGCTTTCTGGACGGATTCTTTAATTAACGCCAGCAACTCGCCTTCTTTGCTCATGCGGATATGTTGTTTGGAAGGATGCACGTTGACGTCTGTCAAATAAGGGTCCCCTTCAATGTTAATAACCGTAATTGGAGATCGTCCAATCGGCAAATACGTATGGAATGCATCTAGAATTGCGTGATTGATTGCATTGCTCTTTACCCATCTACCATTGACGATTAACGTCATATAATTCCTTGACGCACGCGTCATTTCAGGTAGTGTCACATGGCCTGAAACGCTGTAATCCGCATTCTCTCCCGCGAAGCTCACCATTTTACGGGCGACAGCTATGCCGTATATATCTGATAGTACTCGGCGTTGATCTCCGCTTCCCGCTGTCTGTAATAGCACTTGACTGTAATGAGAGAGTTTAAATGCTATCGCGGGATGACTGAGCGCAAGTCGATTGACGAGATCGATTGTATGGCCCAGTTCTGTTTGGATTGTTTTCATGTATTTTAGGCGTGCTGGCGTATTGAAAAACAATTGAGAAACAGTAATATCCGTTCCTTTGCGGAATGCCGCATTATCGTGTTTGACAAGTCTGCCTCCGTCAATTTGTACTTCTGTGCCTTCTGTTTCACCGTCGGAAGTCCACATAATTATCTTGGACACGGATGCGATACTCGCAAGTGCTTCTCCTCGGAAACCGAGCGTGCGAATTCGGAACAGATCATGGTCATTGGAAATCTTGCTCGTTGCATGCCGCTCAAACGCTTGAACAGCATCTTTTTTAGACATTCCATTGCCGTTATCTGTTACACGAATTGTCAGCAGACCGGCTTCCTCAAGCCCAATTTCAATTACGGTACTTTCTGCATCAATCGCATTTTCAACAAGCTCTTTAACGATGGAAGCAGGACGTTCGACGACTTCGCCCGCAGCGATTTTATTGGACAGCGTATCGTCCATCACTTTGATGATGTCTATCGGTCTCACCCTTTCTTAGGTCTGAGCTTTTCTTTCAATTCATGGATGTATTGCAGTGCCTGGAACGGTGTCATATTTAGTAGATCTGCATCGTTCAGGTCAGTCAGCACTTCTTGCTCTTCTGTAGACAGGGAAACCTGTCCTTCATTTTGAATATCGAAAAAGTTCAACTGCATAGGTTCATCTTCACGAACCGTTTGTTTCTCCACATTTTCAAATGTAGTGAGTAATGTTTTTGCTCGGTTGAGAAGCGATTCAGGTAGACCTGCAAGATCCGCAACGTAAATCCCGTAACTTTTATCAGCTGGCCCCGTCATGACTTTATGGAGAAAGACGACTTTTCCATCCTGTTCCATTGCAGCGACATGAACATTTTCAAGTCGAGATAGTTCTTTATCCAAATTGGTCAGTTCATGATAATGGGTAGAAAACAGTGTATTCGCTCCGATTTCATTGTGAATATGCTCCATCATCGCCTGCGCTAAAGCCATGCCATCATAAGTTGAAGTCCCACGCCCGATTTCATCAAAAAGGAGAAGACTTTGCGCAGTTGCATTTGCGATCGCGAATTGAGATTCCATCATTTCCATCATAAATGTACTTTGTCCTGAAGCTAGGTCATCCGCAGCACCAATTCTTGTGAATATTTGATCGGTAACTGGAAGTAACGCCTGATCGCAAGGAACGTAGCAACCAATCTGCGCCATCACAACAATGAGCGCAATTTGCCGCATATACGTACTTTTACCGGACATATTGGGTCCCGTGATAAGCAACATATTCGCTTCGTCAGTCAATTTGCAGTTATTAGGAACGTAAAGAGAATGGTCAATCATCTTTTCAACGACCGGATGACGACCGTTCTTGATTTCCAATGCTTTCCCATCGTGAAATACGGGTTTGACGTAGTTACGCTTTTCCGAAACTGCTGCGAATGAAAGAAGGACATCCAGTTCGCTTAGGACACTTGCAAGATGCTGGATATTACGGATATGTGTTTTCATGGAATCTCGGACCTTGCTGAATAATTTATACTCAAGCTCTAGCCCTTCCGCTTCCGCATTGAGGATAAGGTCTTCTTTCTCTTTTAGCTCAGGCGTTATGTAACGTTCAGCATTCGCAAGCGTCTGCTTTCTCTCATATCGTTCCAAATCCGCAAGATGGATATTGGACTTCGTAATCTCTATATAATAGCCGAATATTCTGTTGTACCCTATTTTTAACGATTTAATGCCTGTTCGCTCGCGCTCCTCACGTTCAAGTTCTGCAAGCCACGCCTTACCATTTTTTGAAGCATCACGGTATTGGTCAAGTTTTGCATCATAGCCATCCTTGATGATACCGCCTTCTTTAACGGATAGTGGCGGATTTTCAGCAATTGCTAGTTCAAGAATTTGTAGTGCTTCTTCGCAACCATTAATCCGCTCAGAAAATTGATTCAGCAGCGGGCGTTCTGATTCATGGAGTGCTTTTTTGATAGTTGGAACACGACGGAGTGAGTTACGAAGTTGTGCAAGATCCCTTCCACTCGCGCTACCCATCGAAATTCGCCCAGCAAGTCGCTCTAAATCGTACACTTCTTTCAAGCTTGTCTTCAATTCATCCCGCAGGAAAAATTCTTCTATCAGCTCAGTCACTGCATCAAGACGGTTTTCAATTGCTTTTTTTTCGGCTAATGGCTGATGAATCCACATTTTTAATTTACGTGCGCCCATCGCTGTAACCGTCTCGTCAAGCAACCAGTAAAGCGTACCATCCTTGCTACCGTTGCGGATTGATTGAATGAGTTCCAAATTACGCATGGAATTGGCATCAATGGATAGCTTCGTTTGTTTCTGAATGAATTCGAATGGACGTATATGATCGAGTGCCGTTTTCTGCGTGCGCTTTACGTAGGATACAAGCATGCTACATGCTTCTCTGACATCCGTTGGAATTGCACCAAAAAGATCTTCCGTTTCGAACTGTTCTTCGCCATATTCGATGGACAATACAATACTGCGTTTCGCCATGCTGTCACTAAGAGCGAGATGCAGCCTTTCATCGACAACGACCTCTTTCATACCCAGTGCCTCAATCTCAGCAATTAGCGTCCGCTCATCGCCTTCCACACACTCTACTTTGCCCTCACCAGTTGCTAGGTCAAGATAAGCGAGCGCATACTTGTTGCCATCTATACTATCAGCAGAACCGATGAAATGATTCGTATTCGCATCAATTGTTTTTCCCTCCGTCATCGTACCCGGGGTAATGATTTTAACGACTTCCCTTTTGACGATACCCTTCGCTTCTTTTGGATCTTCTGTCTGTTCACAAATAGCCACTTTATGCCCTTTACGTACGAGCGTTTCAATATAACCCGCAGCGGCATGATAAGGTACACCACACATCGGAATCCGCTCACGATTTGCAGCATCCCGACTGGTTAATGTAATTTCAAGAATTTGAGATGCTTCTTCCGCATCCGCGAAAAACAATTCATAGAAATCGCCTAATCTAAAAAACAGAAATGCATCTTCATGCTCTGATTTTACTTTTAAATATTGTTGAATCATTGGTGTATGTGTTGTCATTTTTTTAACCTCTTTACGTTTACTGTTTTTTATTATTATACCAAAGTTGGGCCACGAAGAGCCCAACTTCTGTGTGATTTTTGCGGGCTGTGCGAAAATCACAACAAAATCGGACTACGAAGGGTCCGATTTCTGCGTGATTTTTGCGGGCTTCAAAAATCTAAGCAAATACCGGACAACGAAGAGTCCGGTATTTGTGTAATTTACACGGGCTGTGTGGAAATTACAACAAAGTTGGGCCACGAAGGGTCCGATTTCTGTGTGATTTTTGCGGGCTTCAAAAATCTAAGCAAAGTTGGGCCACGAAGAGCCCAACTTCTGTGTAATTGCAACTCCACGATTTTAATTGCAACTTCACTGCTCTAATTGCAACTTTACCATTCTAATTGCAACTCCACCGCTCTAATTGCAACTTTACCGTTCTAATTGCAACTCCAGATTTTCAGTCAAAACGCCGGACATTAAAAGGTGTGTAATCGCAACTTCGAAAACCTAATCACAACTCCACCACTCTAATCTCAACTGCACATCTATCATCACAAACTTCAGCTATGAAGCTTAGTAAGCGTACTCTCACAAAATTCAAGTAACTAAAAAAAAGCCGGTGGTGTTTGCCGGCTCTCAAAATGACGATGATTCGTTTGGTGATTTATGATTTTGTCCTTGACCTTGTTCATTGCCCCGCACTTGCGCTTGTTCACGTCCTGGACCGTGCCCCTGTTCATGGGATGATGATTCATCTGAAAACTTCCATTCCTCTTCAAAACTTTGCGGATGTACCGTAATACAGACTTTTGTTTCGCCAACAACTTCAGCCATCAACTCTCGTTCAATCGTTATGCAGAACTTCTCACCACATTCCGATATAATCGCCTCTGTACAATTCGGGTGCTGTACAACATCAACGATGACTTCTTCATGCCCAGATGTCGGCTCGTCTCGATAATGCAAACGAATCCTGTCCTTGTAAGGAATTGACTCCGTAAATACAGATGTCTTTGAATGTTCTTGATGGGAATACCAAACATTGACGTCGAACTTACCGGTAACTTCGATGAATTTACCGACCTTTTTCGCCTGATGTGTATGGTTGATGACCCAACATCCGAGTATACTCGTCGGACTATTCGGCGGCTTCAGTGTCACAGTCGTCTCAGTCCGCTTCTTCCCCTTGGCAATAACCGTCTTCGTCACGATCTGACGTAAATTTTTCAGTTCGATTCCTCCTCCATTCGCTTCAATCCATCTTATGCAACAGAAGCCCAGAGAGTGAGAAAAATCGGCAGGAAATATTTTCCCACCGATTGGTATACTTACTTATAGTTTTTCATATGTCGTATTTTTTACATAAGAACCTGTTTCTCCACGTCTTACATCGCCATCTGTCGCTTTGATGATTTCATCTGTGACAGTGTTTGCGATTGTGTTCGATACAAGTTGTAGTAAATCATTCACTTCACCCTGAGATTGTTTAAATTCCTGAACAATCGGAACTTCGTCTATATCACTTTGGATTTTTTCAATTTTGCCTTCAATGATACCCAGTGCTCTTTCTTTTCCATACTGCTGGAAATTGACTGCCTGCTTTTGCAATGATTTTAGACTTGCAATATTTTCACGGATTTTTTGATTTTCATTAATCTGCTCTTCTGCCCGCTTGAAAAACTCCACTTGCTCCGTGTTTGCAATCATTACTGCGATTTCGCGTGCCTTTGCGATAATTTCATCTTTTGAATAGTTCTTTTCCATTATGACATCACCTTTTCCTTTTCTACTACGCCGATAAACTCACCGTCGAGTGACCATGTTTTGGCCTCTATTATTTTCACATTGACTATTTTACCAATCACCGATTGTGGTGCTTTAAAATTGACGAGTTTGCTTTTCTCAGTGTAGCCCGCGAGAACTTCCGGATTACGCTTACTTTCCCCTTCGACAAGCACCTCAACGATTTTACCTTTATAGGGTTTCATCGCTTCTGCGGATAAATCATTGACGACTTTATTTAATCGTTGTAGACGTTCTTTTTTCACATCCATCGGAATATTATCAGCCATTTTTGCGGCCGGCGTGCCATCCCGTGGCGAATAAATATACGTATAAGCAATGTCGAAACCAACTTCCTTGTACAAGGATACTGTCTCTTCAAATTGCTCGTCCGTTTCATTCGGGAACCCAACGATAATATCCGTCGTTAATGTAACGTTCGGAATCGCTTTCTTTATTTTACCCACGAGTTCCAGATAATGTTCACGAGTATATTTTCGCGCCATGATTTTCAAAATATCGCTAGAACCCGATTGAACTGGAAGATGAATATGATCGACTAGATTTCCACCCTTCGCAAGTACTTCGATTAGATAGTCATCGAAGTCACGTGGATGGCTCGTTGTGAAACGGATTCGCGCAATGTCGATTTTTCTTAGATCATCCATTAAATCGCCAAAACGGTAACTCGTTCCTTCAAAATCTTTTCCATATGCATTAACATTCTGACCAAGCAACGTAATTTCCTTATAGCCCTCTGCCGCTAACTGCCGTACTTCCAGAATAATATCTTGCGGACGTCTGCTTCGTTCCTTGCCCCTCGTGTATGGCACGATGCAATACGTACAAAACTTGTCGCAGCCGTACATAATGTTCACCCAAGCTTTAATTTTTCCGTGACGGACTTTTGGAAGGTTCTCAATAATATCACCTTCTTTTGACCACACTTCAATGACCATTTCTTTTGATAAGTAGGCCTCATTTAAAATATGGGGCAATCTATGGATATTGTGTGTCCCAAAAATCATATCAACCTGATCATACTTTTTAAGAATTTTATTAACAACTGATTCCTCTTGCGACATACAACCACATACGCCAATCAAGACATCAGGATTTCTTCGTTTCAACGATTGCAAATGGCCTAGCTCACCAAACACTTTGTTTTCGGCGTTTTCACGAATGGCACATGTATTGAGCAACACGACATTCGCATCTTCAACAGTATCTGTCGGTTCATACCCAAGGGCTATTAAAATTCCTGCAATCACTTCTGTGTCATGTTCATTCATTTGGCAACCATATGTCCGTATATAAAATTTCCGGTTCGACCCCATTTCACGGAAGCGCTCGTCAATTTCAAAGTTATCGTAATAAGCGATTTCTTCCTTGCCACGTTTTTTGGCGTCTTTCAAAGAAGGGGGTGTGTAGGCTGTCTGAAAATAGTGGCTATAGTCCTTCTCGTCTGCAATTTTTGCTAGATTTGGCTTCACTAGCCCTTCATTCAATCGCTGTTCCTCATTCATTTAACTTGTCCCCTTTCCTACAAAGCCTTGTGACATCCGCTGGAGGCTTGGGCCAACAGGATGTTAAGGATACTCAGACGTCGCCGCAGGACGCGGTAGTTTCAGTCTGAGTTCCCCTAATCGGCAGGGAATTTGCGCCCCACTGAGTAAAGTTGAACGTATGATTTCATTATACTTAATTGTTGACCCACTGTACAAGAACTCAAAGCTTTGTCGGTTGTTTGTCACAGTTCTTATAGAACTTTCTCTTGTGATAAAGGTAATCTTCAATCAGCTGGCCGCTTCTTCCCACCGATTGTTTGTTTAACCATTCGGTCTTTTACGGGCAGTTAATGCGGGATACAACTAAAAGACCACAGGGAATTAACGCGTCCCGTGGTCCTGACTCTTTCTAATTTACATATGACGCTGTCTTTTTTCAACAAGTAATTTCAATGCCGTACGTCCTTCACCGTTAATCTCAATATCAGTGAAAGCGGGTGCACAGATGAGATCACCGCCACTTGGAGCGACGAATCCACGTGCAATTGCAATTGCTTTTATTGCCTGATTTAAGGCACCAGCACCTACTGCCTGCATTTCTGCGTACCCCTGGTCCCTGATAACTGCAACGAGTGCTCCTGCAACAGAATTCGGATTCGAGCGGGATGATACTTTCAATGGGTTCAACATGATTCCTCCTTATTTTTCGGTGTCTATGGAACGGATATCTCCATAAACCATCCTATGATTCGGAGGCGATGTTTAGACGCGCATTAGCCTTTGAATGTGCGGTCAGCATTGATGGCAACTCGTTCAACTCTGATTGCTTTTCCTGTTTCATCATCCAATACTACGAAAAGACCGTTTAACTGGGTACGTCCTGTTTTCGGAACTTCAAAACGAACTGGTAAATTCGTACGGAAACGATAGATGACGTCTTCTTTTTTCATACCTAAAATTTCATCGTAAGGGCCCGTCATGCCCGCATCAGTTAAATAGGCTGTTCCACCTGGTAGAATGCGATCATCCGCCGTCTGGACATGCGTGTGCGTTCCTACAACAACAGATGCTTTCCCATCAAGATGCCAACCCATCGCAATTTTTTCGCTTGTCGCTTCAGCGTGGAAATCAACGAAGACGAGCGGAGAAATTTCTCTTGCTTCCGCTACCAATTCATCTGCCTTTTCAAATGGATCGCCGTGCGGTGGTAAAAATGTCCGGCCATGCAAATTGATGATAGACATCGTCACACCATTCCGTGAAATCGTTGTCATCCCTTTACCGGGTGCTTCATCTGAAAAATTGGCAGGACGGATAAGATAATCTGTGTCATCGATAAAATCGTAAATCTCTTTTTGATCCCATGTGTGATTTCCCATTGTTACAACGTCTACTCCAGCACGGAGCAAATCATCAAATATTGCTTTAGTGATTCCTCTTCCAGCTGCTGCGTTTTCTCCGTTCGCAATAATAACATCTGCGTTATACTTCCTTTTGAGTCGTGGTAAATAGTCAAATACCATATCTCGTCCTAGCGATCCTACTATATCTCCTATAAATAATACTCTCATAAAATAATCTCTCCCAATAGAAAAAGAGGCCCCCGGACCGAAATGCACGGAAACCCCTTTTTTCTTTATTTTGCGTATTCGACCGCCCGTGTCTCACGGATGACCGTTACTTTAATATGTCCTGGATAATCGAGCTCTTCTTCAATCCGTTTCCGGATATCTCGCGCTAGACGATGGGCTGTAATATCATCGATTTGGTCTGGGCGGACAATAATTCGAACTTCGCGTCCTGCCTGGATAGCAAACGATTTCTCCACGCCGTCGTACGATTCAGAAATCTCTTCAAGTTTTTTCAGTCTGCGGATATAGTTTTCAAGCGTTTCACTGCGCGCTCCCGGCCTTGCAGCTGATAATGCATCTGCTGCTGCAACCAATACGGCAATGACTGATGTCGCTTCAGTATCCCCATGATGGGATGCGATACTGTTAATAACAACAGGATGTTCTTTATATTTCGTTGCAAGTTCAACGCCAATTTCAACGTGACTGCCTTCTACTTCATGGTCAATCGCTTTTCCGATATCATGAAGGAGTCCAGCGCGTCGTGCGAGCGTTACATCTTCTCCAAGTTCTGCCGCCAATAAACCTGCTAGATAAGCAACTTCTGTCGAATGCTTCAAGACATTTTGGCCATAACTTGTACGGAAACGCAATCTTCCGATGATTTTAATAAGATCTGGGTGCAGATTATGAATGCCTATATCGAAAGTTGTCTGTTCTCCAGTTTCGCGGATAAGTTCATCCACTTCACGCCTCGATTTATCAACCATCTCTTCAATACGTGCTGGATGAATTCGTCCATCTTGCACAAGTTTCTCTAGTGCAAGTCGTGCAGTTTCCCGGCGTACCGGATCAAAGCCTGACAAGATGACCGCTTCTGGCGTATCGTCGATTATTAGGTCAATTCCTGTCAACGTTTCGAGTGTGCGGATGTTACGTCCTTCACGACCGATAATACGGCCTTTCATCTCATCATTCGGTAGATTTACTACCGATACAGTCGTTTCAGCAACATGGTCTGCTGCAAAACGTTGCAAGGCGATAGAAAGTATTTCACGTGATTTTTTATCCGATTCCTCTTTTGCTCGTTGCTCTGCTTCTTTTGTCATAACAGCGATATCTGTAGCAAGTTCTTTCTCTACTTCACTAAGGATGAGCCTTTTCGCTTCATCACGTGTCAGAGAAGATATCTTTTCAAGTTCGGTTTTCTGAACCAAAACAAGTTCTTCCGCTTTGCGTTCCATCTGTTCGATATGCTGCTGTCTTCCGGTAAGCGCTTCTTCTTTGCGCTCCAGACCTGCGTCTCTTTTATTGAGAGCTTCATCTTTACGGTCATGATTTTCTTCCCGTTGCAAAAGACGGCTTTCTTGTTTTTGCAGTTCCGCCCTTCGTTCACGGATCTCTGATTCCGCTTCAATTCTCAGTTTGTGAGTTTCATCTTTCGCTTCTAGTAGTGACTCTTTTTTAAGAGCATCCGCTTCACGCTTCGCCTCTTCGACGATTTGTTCTGCCGTAAATTTGGCACCAGTCACTTTTGAATCGTTCACTTTCTTATTAAAGAAATAGGTAACAGCGACACCAACGAGCAGACCAAGCAAAGCGAAGATGATCAATTGTAGTTCTAACATCCAGGTCACCTCCTCCTGCTATTCTTTTCATTTTCAGTCGGCTCATATATCAACGTACAACATACTGCCAAAATCATTTCAATGGTATGAAATTATACAATTCTAATTGTATCTATGTAAATTTGACATGTCAAGGTTACACAAGTCTTTGCGACACATTATTCTTGGATTAATAGTTGTATTTTCTGCATCTATGTAAAAACCGATCACGCCCTATAAAAAGGACGGATCGGCTTTCTGTATTACTTATTCTTCATCAAGTAGAAGTTCTAACTCTTCGTCCTCATCTACTGCTTGAGCACCAATCACATAGTTAGAGCTTGCAAGTCCATATGCTTCACGAATTTTGTTGGCGATTTCCGCACGTATATCCGGGTTTTCCTTCAAGAATTGTTTCGAATTCTCTCGCCCTTGTCCAAGTCGTTCTCCTTCATAGGAATACCAAGATCCACTCTTTTGGACAACTTCGGAGTCAGCACCAAGGTCGATGATTTCTCCTTCTCTAGAGATTCCTTCTCCGTACATAATATCAACTTCCGCTGTTTTGAACGGAGGTGCAACTTTATTTTTCACAACGCGGATTCGTGTTTTATTTCCCACTATATCATTGCCTTGTTTGATTGCTTCTCCACGTCGTACATCTAGGCGCACTGAAGAGTAGAATTTCAATGCGCGCCCCCCTGGAGTTACTTCAGGGCTACCGAACATAACGCCGACTTTTTCACGGATTTGGTTAATGAATATTGCAATTGTATTTGACTTATTAATGGCACCAGAAAGTTTACGTAAAGCTTGTGACATAAGACGGGCTTGTAAACCGATATGCGAATCTCCCATCTCACCTTCAATTTCCGCTTTTGGTACAAGTGCAGCGACGGAGTCCACAACAAAAATATCAACTGCACCGCTTCGTACAAGCGCTTCAGCGATTTCAAGTGCTTGCTCTCCCGTATCAGGTTGGGAAAGTAATAATTCGTCGATATTAACGCCTAATTTACGCGCATAAATCGGATCGAGCGCATGTTCAGCGTCGATAAATGCTGCTGTTCCTCCAGCTGCTTGTACTTCTGCGATGGCATGAAGAGCAACTGTCGTTTTACCCGAACTTTCAGGTCCGTATATTTCAATGACACGGCCGCGTGGATATCCGCCTATGCCGAGTGCAGAATCAAGTGCAAGGGAGCCTGTCGAAGATGTTTCAACTTCCAGGTTTGTTTTTTCACCCAATTTCATAATAGATCCTTTACCAAATTGCTTTTCTATCTGTTTTAGCGCCATTTCTAAGGCGGCTTTACGATCGCTCAATTTATTTCCTCCCTCAAGGTAATGTTTCTGTTTTTCTTACTACCCCTAGTATACTCCTTTAATGAGAAATACTCAATCAAAAAGCGAACATTTATTCGATTGTTTTTCTTGAATTAAATATTTAATTGAGAATAACGGGTGCTAGACATTTTTAATTGAGAAAACGGATTAAATCTTAACTTTGGCCTTCTTTTACAGTTAGGTGTTTGATGAGATAATAGAGCGCAAACCTTGCTGCCCTGAGACGGTTTGCGTTTCTTGAACCTGACAGTAACAACTTAAATGTTTCTGTATTTGCATTTGTAGAAGCGATACCAATCCACACAGTGCCGACCGGTTTACCATCATGAGGATCTGGCCCCGCTGCACCCGTTAAACCGATTCCGATATCCGATTTGAACGTTCGTTTTACGTTTACCGCAAGGGCCGCCGCACATTCTGCACTGACGACGCCATACTCCGTAAGTAAAGACTGTTCAATACCCAGTTGTTCCACTTTCGTTTTCTCTTTGTAGACGACAATACCACCTTCAAGTGACGAACTAATCCCTGGTTCACCAGCTAGTTCTGCCATGAATAGACCAGCCGTTAAACTTTCTGCCGCGGCTATCGTCCAACCGTTTCGGACTAGGAGTTCTGCGGCTTTGGACGCCAATGTATCATCATCGGTCCCGTAGATGTAGTCCCCAACTAATGATCGTATATCCTCTTCCATAGGCGCAATCAGCTTTAATGCCGCATCAGTTGTTTGTGCTTTTGCAGTGAGGCGCAATGTTACCGCGTCAGCTGTTGCCAGCGGGGCAACTGTCGGATTCGTCTGTTTGTCCAAAATGGGTTGAATCCGGTGTTCAAGCTCGGCCTCTCCAATACCGTAAAACTTCAGAACCCGCGATGTGATGACTTCGTGCTTGCCAATAACGCCTAACAAATAAGGAATTGCCTCATCGGTAAACATCGGCTCCATTTCATGCGGTGGACCTGGTAGAAGAATATAGCGTACGCCATCCTTTTCCACAGCCATACCGGGTGCCATACCTTTTCGGTTCGCTAAGACTTTTGCGCCTTTAAACACCAGTGCCTGTTTCTTATTATTCTCCGTCATAACCCTACCGCTACGTTCAAAATACTGTTGAATATATAGAAGTGCCTCGTCATCGCTGACTAATGTTGTACCAATATGCTTCACGATGGTTTCTTTTGTCATGTCATCTTTTGTCGGTCCAAGTCCGCCTGTAAAAATTAGAATATCTGCACGTTTCCTTGCAATTTCAATCACTTCATCCAAACGATCCGGGTTGTCGCCCACGACTGTCTGATAATGAACATCGATCCCGATTTCTGCGAGTTTTAATGAAATGAATTTAGCGTTCGTATTCGTAATTTGTCCAAGCAATAACTCTGAACCAATTGCAATGATTTCTGCTTTCATGGCTTCCCATCCCCTTACATTGAATCAATCAGTACACGCCTGTTTTTATAGAAATAATCGAAACCTGACCAAATTGTAAAGAAGAGAGCGATATAGAGCATAATGACACCGAATGGCACACCAATCGACTCGAAAAATATATTATTCAATAACAGCGAGGTAATTGCTAAAATCTGTGCAACCGTCTTAATCTTCCCTAGTTGGTTGGCCGCCACGACTTCTCCACCACCTGCTAGGATAAGCCTAAGGCCTGTCACAGCGAATTCACGGCTTATAATGATGATGACAATCCATGACGGTGCTGTTCCAAGTTCAACAAGAATGATGAATGCAGCAGAAACGAGTAATTTGTCTGCAAGCGGGTCAAGAAATTTCCCCATATTTGTTACAAGATTATTTTTTCTAGCGATATAACCATCAAGCCAATCTGTTATAGAAGCAATAATAAAAATAAGTCCACCGATTAAATGCTCTTTCATCATTTCAGTACCAGCGACAGCTACAGTGCCCAATTTAAAATCAACCAGCATGAAAACCATAAAAACTGGAATGAGCAGAACGCGTGATACGGTTATTTTATTTGGCAAATTCATAAAATACACCTTTCCTTTCAAAGAAAATAGTCATCTGAAGTAGATGACTATCACTCTTTCTTGTATTCAATCAAAATATTCTGCGGGACTGTATCCTGAGGTGGCACACCGTATTCAAGTAACACACCGTTTACATATATTTCTGTAGACTTAGGACGCCCTACACGGATTCGCACGGAGTCCGTAGCCGTCACATCAAATTCAATCGTTTCCCCTGCGGACATAATACGCGCAGGCGACATCCATTCTTTCCCGGAATTATCCTTAACACCAATCCAAGATCCGCCGTTTAAACGGATTTCAAGTTGGAATGATTCTGCTCCAGTTAATCCGTACGTCGACGTTTCGCCACTTGCACTTTCAAAAGCTAAAGTCTGTTCCGGTTTTTCCGGTTCTGGCTCTTCTTTTACAGGCTTTTCCTCTGTTTTTTCTGGCTCTTTTTTAACTGGGCTTTTTTCCATTATTACTGGTTGATTCGTTTCGCCGCTGTCTACATCACCCTGCTTGTTGTTAGATGAGCCTTGATATAGAGTCCAAATGACAACTACAATAACGATAATAAATAAAGCAACGATGATTTTAGGCATCATTTCATTTAGCTGGTCATTATTTCTCAAACCTCTTTTACGTGTCAATGTCGACGAAGCGCGCTGACCTGCCTCTTCCTCGGATGACACTTCAGGAGAAGTATTTTTAAACATAGATAGCATTTCATCAGAATCTAGGCCTACTGCCTCTGCATATTGTTTGATGAATGCACGTACATAAAAAGATCCAGGCATCATGCTGTAATCTTCATTTTCGATACCCAAGAGATACCGTTTCTGTATTTTCGTTATTGACTGTAAATCATCCAATGTATATCCTTTAGTCATTCTCGCCTGCTTGAGACGATCACCTAATCCGGTCACCAAAAACACCTGCCTATCAGAAGTTGAATAAACCCGATCCATCCATCATTCCATGATTGGACATCATATCATTTTTTTCCATCATTTCATATGTAATTTCTTGATCTGGATCTGTTCTTAATTCAATAATATAATCAAAATCTTCAATACTGTATTCCGAATGCTGAACGAACATATCCGGATGCTCTACAACTTTTATAGTAGGCATTCGCATCATTTCTCGGACAAGTTGCATGTGACGCTCATCCTCAGCCTTACGCGTAACGATGCCATCCAAGATAAAGATATTATCTTTCGAAAATTCATCGCCTGCTAAGTTTTTCCGCAACGTTTGCTTAATCATCGTCGAAGAAAGGAAGATCCATTTTTTATTGGCACAAACGCTTGCTGCAACAACTGATTCCGTCTTCCCAACTCGCGGCATCCCGCGAACACCAATTAGTTTATGACCTTCTTGTTTAAATATTTCAGCCATGAAATCAACAAGAATTCCAAGGTCACTTCTAAGAAACCGGAACGTTTTTCTCTCGTCCGCATCACGCTGTATATAACGTCCGTGTCTGACCGCTAAAATATCACGTAACTTCGGCTCACGGATTTTTATCACTTGAATCGTTTCCATCGTCTCGGCGATTTGTTCAAAACGTGCAATCTGGTCGTCGTTGTCAGCCCGCAGCAGCATTCCGCGATGTCCGCCATCAACACCATTAATTGTAACAATGTTCACGCGCAACATTCCTAGCAGCGACGAAATATCGCCTAGAAGGCCAGGACGGTTAACCTGAATTTCATATTCAAGATACCATTCACCCATCAGACACACACTCCTTTGACCATTTTTTGAACACGCACTACTATATGACGCACAAGAAGTAATATAGTTCTATGATAGCTGATTAAATGCATTATGAAAAGGAAAAAGGGGATTATCGTAATCCCCTTTCACAATTAAATATACCAGCCGCCATTCACTTTCATAATTTCGCCTGTCATATAATCCGCCTTACCACTTAACAGGAAATTAACTGCTTCAGCGACATGTTCTGGCGTCCCGGAACGCATAAGTGGTATTTCATCGATAACCATCTGTCGTTCATCTACCGGGATTTCATTGTTCATACGCGTTTCAATCCAACCTGGTGCCACAGCGTTGACGCGCACCCCTGAAAAGGCTGCTTCTTTCGCATACGCTTTCACAAATGCGTGTTGCGCCCCCTTGACAGCGGAGTACATCACTTCACCTGCCGCCCCCGTATTGCCCCAAATCGAGCCAATCACGACAACGTACGATTGTTCAAACTCGCGTAATTGAGGAGATACAAGACTTATAAATCTCGCTGGGTTTTGTACATGGACTTTCCATAATGCATCCATGTCTTCCCCGCTCGTTTCAGTCAACAGTTTCATCATCGATTGCCCATTCGCAACAACGACAGCACAAATCGTGCGAACTTGTTGGACAAGTAATTCTGCTCCGCCTTGTACACTGAAATCTGCTTGGACTGTTTTAAAAATCGATTGTGGATATGCTGCGCTTAGCTCTTTTTGCACTCGTTTAGCATGTGTAGCATTTTCATTGTAATGAAGATATAGAGACCAGCCTGCAGCCGCTAATGCTCGACTAATCGCATCGCCTATTCCACCTGATGCACCAAGTACAACGCAGTATTTCTGCCCCGTCATTCTGCCTTATCGGCTGGAACAATTGAATAGACCGTATGACCGCTTTCATCTGAAAACGTTTGGAATGCATCTTTCAAGTTTTCGAGCGTTAATTTCTCCAGGGTTGGAACAACATCAAACAAATTCATGTTGTTAAACGTATAGCGCGTAAATTGGTTGGCGATAAATTCCGGAGAATTCAATGAACGCATGAATTGACCAATTTTCTTTTTCCTCATTCGATTTAATTCTAAGTCGGTGATAGGCCATGTGTCAACAGTGTTTTTCACAGTTGTTCGGATTGCTTTTTCGAGTTGTTCCGGCTGGTCTGTATCAGAACCAACCATTGCGAAACCGAAGCCATTCTCCATTGTGAAATCATAAGAAAATGACTCATCAATCAGCCCATCATTATACGTTTCCGTATAGAAATCGGAAGACCTGCCAAACAGAATATCCAGTACAAGACCCGCGGAAAGTTCCTGGATAAGCATCTCTTCTCCATCGATATCCGTGTTAGTGCATTTCATACCCATATTAAATTTCGGTTTCGATATATCCATTGCAAGCTTCCGTTCAGTAATTGCTACAGTATCCATTTCAGTAGGGAAACTACGTATGATATCTGCAGGATCTTCGAATGTTTTTGCATCTTGGTTTTTCTTGATGAATGCCATCATCTCTTCCGGATCAACAGCACCTACAACGAACAGCACCATATTTGATGGATGATAGAACGTTTCATAGCATTCATACAAGTAGTCCGCTGTGATATCTTGAATCGATGCTACCGTACCAGCGATGTCAATTTTCACTGGATGTTCATGGAACAGGTTTTCAATTGTTCCGAAATAAAGACGCCAATCCGGCTGATCATCATACATCGTTATTTCCTGGGCAATGATACCTTTCTCCTTATCAACCGTCTTTTCCGTGAAGTACGGCTCCTGTACGAAATCAAGAAGAATTTCCGTATTGTCATATAACTTATCCGTAGCGGAGAACAAATAAGCAGTCCGTGTGAATGATGTAAACGCATTGGCGGATGCACCGTGGACACTAAATTTCTGGAATACGTCCCCATCTTCTTTTTCGAACATTTTATGTTCAAGGAAATGAGCAATGCCATCGGGAACCGTCACTTCTTCTGTTTTTCCACGTGGAATAAATGTTCGATCGATTGAACCATATTTGGTCGTAAACGTCACGAATGTTTTTGAAAATCCACGTTTCGGTAAAATATAGACATCCAAGCCGTTGTCAAGTTTTTCATTATATAATGTTTCCTGTAAATTATCGAAGTGAATATTCTTCATCATTAATTAGCCTCCTTGCCCGATAACAGATAGACGATTTCTAGTTTAATGTCAGATGCCATATTTTTAACATCGTCTTTTGTAACGGATTCCCAGCCTGCAATGATTGTGTCCGCCGTGAAGTTTTCATCAAGCTCTTTGTATTGATCAAATACTTCAATCTGCCCTCTTGCAGAATCAAACGCACTTTTAATGCCGTTAGCAAGTAATGCTTTTGTCTGTTCCATTTCAAGGTCTGTGATTTCACCTTGTTGAAGCGCAGTGAGTTGAGCATTAATAAGATTTACCGCTTTTTCTTCAAGTTCAGCATCGATTCCTGCCATTACATAGAGCAGCCCATAATGAGAAGAATAAGAACTAGATGCATAATACGCCATGCTTTCTTTTTCACGGACGTTAATGAAAAGCTTACTGTGCGCAAAACCGCCGAAAACACCGTTCGTTATTTGCATTTTCGGATAATCAGGATGGCGGAATGTAACAGGCGTGCTAAAGCCTAAATGGAGTTTCCCTTGTTTCATATCTTGTTTTTCACGAACATGACGAACTTCTGTTTCTTGAGCCATCGTTTGTTGTGTAGCCGTTTGACGTTTATTAACTTTACGGCTATTGAATGTCAGTAGTGACCTGATCTTTTCAGTCATGTCATCTTCGTCAATGTCACCTACAATATAGATATCAATTTCATCTTCATTTAACATGCTTTCGTATGCTGCAAATAGGTCTGCAGATGTAAGTGCATCTACATCCTTTTCCGTTCCATATGACGGTGCGGATGCAGCGCTATCAGGACGTATTAATTCAAGCATACGCATCTGTGCGAATCGCGTCTTGTCATCGTAAAGCGAACGAATTCGCTCTTTCACAGACCTTTTTTCACGGTTGACAACCGTTTCATCGAACTGTCCGTCTACCACATTTGGGTCAAATATGACGGTCTTAATCAAACTCAGTACTTCTTCAAGTACACCGCCTTCGGAAAGATATTCGTCATTTACACATTCAGCGGATAGTGAAACAATATTGGTTTCCCCACGTTTTCCGGCATCTGTGTACAATACCGTTCCGTATAATTCATCTAGCGCATTGCGGAACTCCGTTTGTGACCGGTATCGACCGTTAGATTCTTCTAATACATTTGCGAGTACTGCACGAAGAGCCGATTTCTTTTCATCAAGAGCCGTTTTCCACTTGATGGAGAAATTGACAGTTTTGAACTGTTCTGACTTGCGGATATATAATGTGACGCCCTCTTGTAGCTCAACTTTTTTGAACATATAAACACCTCTGTTTTAGTTAATATGCGGAATCCTCACTTCACTATACATTCCATAAGTCAAAAGATGCAAATAAACAAGCGAATGCATCGTAACTTATATAAAAAATCACATGCTGTAGGCCAAAAAACGCCCCGTAGTCCAACGTAACAGACTATCGGGGCATTTTCATTTTTTAACGATTTCCTTTGATATACGGTTGTCCACTTGCTTTTGGCGCATTCGCCCTTCCAATGAATCCTGCAAGTGCAAGAATGGTCAATGCATACGGCAAAATGTGGAAGTACACAGCCGGAACATTTTCCAAGTAAGATATGCTTGACGAGCTGATAGCAAGTGCTTGTGCGAATCCAAAGAACAATGCGGCTCCCATTGCACCAATCGGATGCCATTTACCAAATATCATTGCAGCAAGTGCCATGAATCCTTGCCCGTTAATCGTTGCATGACCGAAATCATTTGTCATTGTTTGAGAATAGATAGCTCCACCAATACCAGCAAGACCGCCTGAAATGATAACCGCAATATAGCGGATTTTAGTTACGTTGATGCCCATTGTATCAGCAGCCATTGGGTGTTCCCCAACTGATCGAAGGCGTAGACCAAATGGCGTTTTATAAATGATGAACCAAGCTAATAAAGCAAGACCTATCGCCAATATCGATGAACCATAAATCCCAGTGAAAAACATGGGTCCGATAAACGGAATTTCATGTAATACTGGAACGTTGAAACGCGGAATACTCTGTTGGATGAAATCCGTCTGTCCTTTGTCAAAAATCATTTTTACAGAGAACAAAGCAATGGCAATCCCTAGCATGTTAATGGCAACACCTGATACTACTTGGTCAGCACGGAATGTAATCGATGCGACCGCGTGCATGATGGAGAAGATTGCAGAAACAGCCATTGCCACAAGTAAGGCAAGCCATGGTGTCCAAGAGCCAAATGTATCCGCATAAAACAGATTAAATAGAATACCGGTAAAAGCACCCATTACCATGAGCCCTTCAAGTCCAATGTTAACTACACCTGCACGTTCCGAGAACACGCCTCCGATTGCAGTGAAAATAAGGGGGGCAGCGTATGAAATGGTTAACGGAATGATGAAATAAACTATCTCAAGAAGACTCATATCATTTTGCCTCCTTTTTCTTTTTCATCTTGCTAAGAAGAACTCGGATGATATAACCTGATGCAACAAAGAAGATGATAAGTGCAATTACAATTGAAACAATTTCAACTGGCACCCCTGCCTCATTCGGCATATTGCCGGCACCGTATTTCAGTGAACCGAATAGCGATGCACCAAAAATAACACCAAGTGGCGTATTAGCCCCTAATAAAGCGACGGCAATCCCGTCAAATCCAATACCAGTAAAGCCACCGCGAGTTACCATGTTACCAAATGTTCCAAGGGCTTCCATCGCTCCTCCAAGCCCTGCGAAAGCACCAGAAACAACCATTGATAGAATAATGTTCTTTTTCACGTTCATTCCCGCATATTGAGAAGCATGGTCGTTAAATCCGACCGATTTAAGCTCAAATCCGGTTTTCGTCTTCTCCAAAATGAACCACATGACTGCAACCATCGCCAGTGCGACAAAGATTCCGTAATGTAATGTAGAGAAATCAGTCAGATTAGATAAAAAGTCTGAACGCAGCGACGCCGTAGGGTGGATTCTTTCTGTCTTGTATCCACCTTCTGAAACCGCTTTTATCAACGCATTTACCGTATGAAGAGCAATGTAGTTCATCATGATTGTAACGATAACTTCGTGTACATGAAGCGTTGCTTTTAAAATACCTGGAATCAATCCCCAAAGTGCTCCTGCTAATGCCGCTGCAATGAGGGCAAGTGGTAAGTGGATGAATTTCGGTAGCTCAAATGCCATACCGACGTATGCCGCCGCAAACCAGCCGACAATCAATTGTCCTTCGACCCCAATATTGAAAAGCCCAGACCTGAATGCAAATGCAACCGCGAGACCTGCTAATATATAAGGGCTTATTTGTCGGATTGTTTCTCCGATTGAATACATATCCCCGAAAATCCCGTTCCATAATGCGATATAGCCCATAACCGGATTATATCCACTGAACCACATTACAGCTGCTCCCACAAGCAACCCCAAAATAATAGAGATGATGGGTACCAGTATATTTACAAACCTATTCGACATGGTTATCATCACCTTCTTTCAGCGTAACAGTAGCTTTGTCCCTGGATTGTCCTGCCATGAGAAGGCCGAGTTGCTGCTCTGTTGTTTCTGTCGGAATAACTGTATCAACAATTACTCCGTCGTAGATAACTGCAATACGGTCAGAGACGTTCATGACCTCATCTAGTTCAAATGATATGAGAAGGACTGCCTTACCGTTATCACGTTGTTCAATTAGTCTTTTATGAATGAACTCAATTGCACCAACATCAAGACCACGTGTTGGAAGTGCAGCAATCAGTAATTCCGGGTTGCGATCCACTTCTCGTCCAATGATGAGCTTTTGCTGATTACCGCCTGAAAGTGAACGGGCTAATTCATGCTCACCTTGTGTCCGCACGTCAAACATCTCTATGATTTCTTTTGCTTTCTTAGATACGTGTTTATAATTCATAATGCCCTTTTTGGATAGAGGTTCTTTATAATACGTTTGCAATGCCACATTATAGCCAACAGAGAAATCAAGAACAAGACCATGCTTGTGGCGATCTTGCGGAATATGACCGAGACCAGACTCTGTTATTTCACGTGGCTTTTTCCCAGTTACATCCTTAGAATCTATGAAAATTTTCCCACTTTTCACTTTACGAAGACCTGCAATTGCCTCAATCAATTCAGATTGTCCATTGCCGTCAATTCCAGCGATTCCTACGATTTCACCTCTACGAACGGAAAGATTTAAACCTTTCACTTTCTGAATTCCGCGGTAATCTTCTACAACTAGGTTCTCTACACGGAGAACTTCTTCTGCCGGATAAGAGGGTCCTTTTTCTGTTTTGAATGTCACTTGACGTCCTACCATCAATGTTGCAAGCTCTTCCGGGTTCGTCTCAGAAGTAATTACTGTTCCAATCCCTTTTCCTTTACGGATTATCGTCACACGATCGGACACATCCATTATCTCCTGAAGTTTATGCGTAATGATGATGATCGATTTTCCTTCGCTAATCAATTTCTTCATAATTGAAATCAGTTCAGTGATTTCTTGCGGCGTTAAAGATGCCGTCGGTTCATCAAAAATCAGAATTTCTGCTCCACGATAAAGCGTTTTCAAAATTTCTACTCGTTGTTGCATACCGACTGATATATCTTCAATCTTTGCATAAGGATCCACATCAAGCCCATAAAGATGCGAAATTTCAGCCACTTTTTTAGCGGCGTCTTTAACGTTGATCATTCCCATTTTTTTCGGTTCATTACCAAGAATGATATTTTCTGTGACAGTCAGATTTTCAACAAGCATGAAATGTTGGTGAACCATTCCAATACCCAAACCATTCGCGACGTTCGGATCTGTAATAGCGGTCGCTTTCCCTCGCACCCTAATTTCTCCACCTTCAGGCTGATAAAGACCAAACAACACGTTCATTAACGTTGATTTCCCTGCCCCATTCTCGCCTAATAGAGCATGAATTTCACCTTTTTCAAGCTGAAGAGTAATATCGTCGTTCGCAACAAAATTACCGAACTCCTTTCGGATGTTCAACATTTCAATAACATATTCCACTGGGTTCACTCCCTCGCGTCTGCGTATGTATACATCAATCACGCCTCGGTGTGATTGCGTCAAGATTTTAAATTGAGCTTGTGCCTGCTGGACGCAGGTATGCAACCTTTTCCGCAGGACGCGGCGTTCTTAGTCTGAGATAAATTAACACAAGAAAAAAGTCCTTGCACGGTATGTTTTCCTCTATTAATTTAAATGGAAATCATGAAGACCGAACTACATCGGCCTTCATGATTACTTATTTCTGTTATTATTTTTTAGCTCTGAATTCTGGCACTTCAATTTCACCATCAGCAATTTGCTTAGTGAATTTTTCTACTTCGTCTAATACATCTTGTGGGATTGCTCCGCGTGAATCAGCAAGTGCGATACCATCGTCAGCAAGACCGAAAGTTGTTACTTCGCCGCCTGGGAAATCGCCTTTAGCAGCTAGATCAGCTGTGTTTTTAACTGCAATATCAACACGTTTCAGCATTGAAGTCAATGTAATGTTATCCTCACCGATTTTACCTTCTTCGTACTGATCGGAGTCAACACCTATTACCCATACATATGCGTTTGAATCTGCTTTTTTACGTTCTTTTGCTTCAGAGAATACGCCGTTACCTGAACCGCCGGCCGCGTGGAAAATAATATCTACGCCTGAAGAATACATACGGTTTGCAAGTGCTTTACCTAGTTCAGCTTTTGCAAAATCGCCTGTATACTGAACATCTACTTTAAGTTCAGGTTTCACTGATGCAACACCTGCAAGGAATCCAGCTTCAAAACGCTCGATTACCGGAATATCCATGCCGCCAACAAACCCAATTTTATCGGATTTCGTCATATGAGCAGCTGCAACACCCGCAAGGAACGAACCTTCTTGCTCTTTGAACATAAGGCTTGCTACGTTCGGTAAATCAGAAACTTCGTCAACAAGTGCAAATTTATTGTCAGGACGTTGTGTAGCAATTTCTTCAATAGACTCTTTCAATAAGAATCCTATTCCGTAGATTAGATCGAAGTCACGTTGAACTAGTTTATTAAAGTTTGGCAGGTAATCAGCGTCTTCTTTTGATTGTAAGTAATCAAAACCGCCATCGCCTTTTGTATAGTTATTTTCTTTGCCGTATTCTTTGATACCTGTCCAAGCAGATTGGTTGAACGATTTGTCGTCAACGCCGCCTGTATCAGTTACCATCGCGATTGAAAAAGTATCTTCCTTCGGAGTGCTTGTAGAACCTTCTTTTTCTTTTGCTTTATCCGTTCCGCATGCACCAAGTAGTGTACCTGCTGCAAGAACCATTGATAAAGCAAGACCAAATTTACGTTTGCTCATTTGTGGAACCCCCTGTTTTCATTATTATATAGTAGGACGCGTTAGCGTCTTATACCCGTTTCCAGGAAACATAAATGTTGAAAAGTACTAACTAACGTTCGGATGAAGTGGGGGAATTCTGCTAAATCAAGTTAAATCTTTCTCGAAGATTCAGCATCCCATTACCTCATTCCCAGTGGTGCACTTCCTCGCGATTGCTTACTAACATAATAATGGTAGCTATAACTTCACACAAATCCTTGAAGGCTGGATTACTCAAGCCCCCCATGATTCTATTATTTAGTCGGATATTCAGGTACTACAATTTCACCGTCAGCGATTTTTTTCGCAAACTCATCAACTTTTGCAAGGACATCATCTGGAATCGCACCATGTGAATCCGTAAGCGCCATTCCATCCTCAGCTAGACCGTAAGTTTTCACTTCGCCTCCTGGGAATTTACCGTCACGTGCAAGTTCCGAAATATTTTTAACGGCTACGTCTACACGCTTAAGCATAGAAGTCAATGTAATGTTTTCATCCCCGACTTGTCCTTCTGCATATTGGTCGGAGTCAACACCAATGACCCAAACGGATGCGTTTTTATCGGCTGATTTACGTTCTTTTGCTTCAGAAAACACACCATTTCCTGTTGCGCCAGCAGCGTGGAATATAATATCTACACCTGAAGAATACATACGGTTCGCAACTGCTTTACCGAGTTCTGCTTTTCCAAAATCACCGGTATACTGAACGTCAACTTTAATGTCAGGGTTTACTGCTGCAACACCTGCTACGAAGCCCGCTTGGAATCGTTCTATAACTGGAATTTGCATTCCACCAGCAAAACCAATTTTATCGGTTTTTGTCATTAATGCAGCTGCTGCACCCGCAAGGAAAGCACCTTCTTGCTCTTTGAACATAATGCTGACCACATTCGGACTGTCAGCAATTTCATCGACAAGACCGAACATTGTGTCCGGATGCTGATCCGCAATTATTTCCATCGCATCTTTCAGAAGATAACCGATTCCGTATACAAGGTCGAAGTCACGGCGGACAAGTCTGTTCAAGTTCGGCTCAAAATCAGCGTCACCCTTAGATTCCAAGTAGTCGTAGCCGCCATCACCTTTCTCAAGGTTGTTTTCTTTGGCAAATTCTTGGATCCCTTTCCAAGCCGATTGGTTGAACGATTTATCATCAACACCGTTTGTGTCCGTAATCATTGCAATTGAAAAATTATTTTCTTTTGCTCCTTGTTTAGAACCTGTGCCTTCGTTGTTCTTTGCTTTCTCTGTTCCACATGCACCAAGTATTGTACCGGCAGCAAGAACCATCGTTAAAGCAAGACCAAATTTACGTTTGCTCACTTTTGGAACCTCCTCATTTTCTTCATTTTAGTAGGACGTATTAACGTCTTATACCCTTTTTCGTACAACATGAAAACTAAATTTATCGGCCCGGAAATAATTTTTCGAGTAGAGGACCATTTCGCCTTCCTCACTATAATGATGTTGCCGGAGGACAAGGAGCGGAATGTCGACACCACACCTCAGGATGGACGATGCTTCATCATCGTAACCTACAGGTTCAATATGCGCCACAGCTTGAACAATACGGATTGTACCTGACTTTTCGATTGCATCGAATAGGGAGTTATTCAATAATTCATCCGTACTAGACGAGAGATTTTTTGAAAGAACCTGGTCAATACAATAAACGACCGGATCGCCGTCCGCAGTCCTTACTCTTTTAATTGTAACTAGACGCTCATCTTCACCACATCCAAATTTTGCGATGCTTTCATCACAGGGTGCCGTCTCTAAAACGTCCATAAAAATCGTTCCTGGCTCCATCCCCGCATCACGAATCATAGAGGATACACTGGATAAGTTTTCGATGCCCGATGAAAATAATGGTTTTGGTTTAACGAACGTTCCAACACCGTGTTTACGGACAATGACTTTATCCTCCTCTAACACACGAAGTGCTTCACGGAGTGTTGCACGGCTGACACCCAACGTACGAGCGAGTTCAAATTCCGAAGGGAACCGCTCATTCTCTTTGAATATACCCGATTCAATGTCCTTTTTCAGACGTTCAATCACCTGGACATATAGATGCCTTTGGTCCGCCTTTACCATCATTACATCTCCCCCCTCAACGAGGTCAGACCTCTGATGTTAAACGTCACTACTAATCATCCATACTATATCACTTTCGTCATATAAAATAAACAATATTTCAAAAAATATTATCAATGTGTTCTTTTGACTTGATTAAATATACCTATTTTGTCACCCTTATTAAGTATGACTATCCAATTCGTCCTTACTTATTAGCACTTGACGTGGCTTGCTGCCTTCAGGCGGTCCCACAACCCCCCGCATTTCCATCTGATCTACAATGCGTGCCGCTCTCGAATAGCCAACCCTGAAACGACGCTGCAATAAGGAGACGGATGCTGTCTGCATATCCGTCACTAGTTGAACCGCTTCATCGTAATAGTCGTCTGTTTCTTCATGTGGCGCCACTTCTTCAATTTCTGTTGGAATCATTTCTTCTTGGTACTGGGCTTTCTGCTGTTCAATAACAAAATCGACGACTGCCTCAACTTCCGCATCCGTGACAAATGCACCTTGAATCCGAACCGGTTTTGCAACACCTGCCGGAAGGAACAGCATGTCCCCCCTACCCAGTAGTTTTTCCGCACCGCCACCATCCAAAATCGTCCTTGAATCGATTGACGATGACACCGCGAATGCAATCCTCGATGGAATATTCGCTTTAATGATACCTGTTATAACGTCAACACTTGGTCGTTGTGTCGCGATGATCAAGTGGATCCCAGCAGCACGGGCCATTTGTGCAAGCCTTGTGATTGAATCTTCCACATCGCTGGATGCAACCATCATGAGGTCCGCCAGCTCATCCACAATCACAACGATATACGGCATACGTGGATGCTTTTCCTCATTCTCTTCGTTCCAGACGACGATATGTTCATTGTATCCTTCAATATTTCTAGTTCCCGTGTGAGAAAACAATTCATAACGTCTTTCCATTTCAGAGACAACTTTCTTCAGCGCCTGAGATGCTTTCCGTGGATCCGTGACGACAGGTGCAAGTAAGTGAGGAACGCCGTTATAGACATTCAGTTCAACCATTTTAGGATCAATCATCATCATTTTCACTTCATGCGGTTTTGCACGCATTAAAATACTGACAATAATGCCGTTGATACATACACTCTTACCGCTACCTGTTGAACCGGCAATCAAAACGTGCGGCATCTTATTCAATTCTGCTAGCATCGCCTGCCCTGTGACGTCCCGCCCTAGCGAAATCATTAATTTTGAGTCGGGGCGATTATTCTCTTTTGCTTCAATAACTTCCCGCAGGCTGACAACAGCAACTGAACTGTTCGGAACTTCAATTCCGATTGCAGACTTCCCTGGAATCGGTGCTTCGATACGAATTCCGCTTGCAGCTAGTGCAAGTGCTATGTCATCAGCAAGGCTCACGATACGGCTTACTTTAACCCCCGTATCCGGTAACACTTCGTACTTCGTGACAGCCGGTCCAAGATGCACCTCAGTAACCTTCGCTTTCACGCCAAAACTAAGGAAAGTTCGTTCAAGCTTTTGCGCATTCGCCTGAATCGAATTGTACTCTTCCGACTGGTCGATAATTGGCGTTTGTTTCAGTAATGACGGGGGAGGTAAGATGTACGATTCGTTCTCCTCTTCTCCTGTCACACCTGTATAAGCATTAACTTCTACGGGAACTTCCTGTTGTTCCACTACCGCCACCTGCTCATCCTGAACTGGCTTATCTATCCGTTCACTAAACGCCGAAATAATCGGTTGTGATACAACCACTTCGTTTTCTGGTTGGAGTGGCGGCAGATTTTGCACAGATGGTTCATCCTCAGAATTAACTTTCTTCCTCGAGCGGGTCGTTCTTGATTCGCCAGAAGTTTTTTTAACTGCCGGCGCTTTTTTGGGTAATGAATCTTTCATCGACTTAAGCAGTTTCGGGAAATGATCGGCTACATATGGGACAAGCGCTTTTCCTGTTAATAGAACAACACCAATTAAAAATAATAAAATACCTGCAACCATTGCCCCAGCCGAATCAAACAACGAATAGAACATGGCAAATAGAATTGCCCCTGTCATTCCTCCCCCGAGCGCTCCACTTCTCGACGTGATGCCATCATTCGTGATAAGTACTTTCCATGTTTCTTTAAGCGCTGAACTCGACATAAGAACACGGCTTTCGTAGAGTTCCTTGAACAAATGGACATGGCTAAACAGAACGAAACTAGCCAGAATGAATAAACAGCCTCCTACAACACGGTTTCTCCATCCGCCCACTTTCTGTTTAATCATGAACATAAGCGCCTGAACAATGAGCAAGAGTGGGATTGCAACATGCCAGTTCCCGAAAATGAATCTTGACAAGGAAGAAAGGCCTCTCCCAACAATCCCGAATTCAAATATGATGATGATAGCAAAGCCAATCATCACCAAGCCCATCACCTCATATATCAACGGATGCAACTCGGATGACTTCTTTTTTTGCGCGGCCGATTTCTTTTTCTTCTTATTTGATTTCCTAGCCATGTATTAATGGTACCTCCTTTTCAAAAAAAGGGTTTCCCGCCGGTCAGACGGCAAGGAAACCCTTTGTAGCATTTTTAATAAATTAGAAGCTTACCAACTTAGATCCGTGTCAAGACTCCGGGCGCCAGACGCTCGGGACATAAGTCAGCCCAGCTAGGAAGGATTGGACTGCATCCTTCCCCGGAAAAGTTCGCCGCGCCGCCAGTCCTTCTTATGACTGTCGCGTCTAAGCGGCACCCTGCACTTTTCTTATGAATTAGTATTCCATTATTATAGGAATGATCATTGGTCTTCTTTTCGTTTGCTGATACAGATATGAACTAAGTGTATCGCGTATCTCTTGTTTAATGTTTGTCCATTCGAACGTCTCTTTATTCACATATTTCTCAACAATTTTTCTGACAAGATTTGCAGACTCTTCAAGAAGCTCTTCGGATTCACGTACATAGACGAATCCACGAGAGACAATTTCCGGACCTGCAGCGATGCGTTTCTGTTTACGGTTTAGTGTGACAACCACTGTAAAGATCCCATCCTGTGAAAGTAGTTTACGATCACGGAGTACGATATTTCCAACGTCCCCTACGCCAATACCGTCAATCAGAATATTACCTGCTTGAACACGTCCACTCATGCGCATCTTACTATTTTTATATTCGACAATGTCGCCTTTATCTGCAATAAATATTTGTGATTTTTGAAGACCCGTCTCCTGTGCAAGCTTGGAATGCGCAATAAGCATCCGGTACTCGCCTTGGATTGGGATGAAATAGCTAGGTTGCATTAAGTTCAGCATCAGTTTCAAATCTTCCGAACTACCATGCCCTGATACGTGGACATTCTTACTTGACGTAAGAACATTCGCACCCGCTTTTGCAAGATCATTCATCGTCTGGAACATCGAAACTTCCATCCCTGGAGATGGTGTAAACGTGATAAGAACTGTATCTGTTTCTTTGATACGTAAGTCTCTATGCTGTTTACGAACAATTTTTTCTAACGCGTCAAGTGGCTCGCCTTGGTTACCAGTCACGATAATGACAACTCGGTCATCGTCATACTTCTCGATTTCTTTGACCGGAATGACAATGTCATCGTCAACCGTTAAATAACCGAGTTTCAAGCCGACTTCGAAGTAACTTTCTAGACTTTTTCCAACGACTGCCACTTTTTTACCTGTTTCCAATGCCGTATCGAATACTTGCTGAATACGGATAAAATTCGACGCATAAAGTGCGACAAGAATTCTACCTTCTGCTCCGTGGAACGTTTTAGATAGACTTTTTTCAATAACCGACTCAGATGTCGTATAACCCGGACGCTCGGCCTCGGATGAATCCGACATAAGGATGAAGACACCTTCTTCACCAAGTGCCGCCATTTTCGCAATGTCGGGGCGGTACTTACCTTTAGCAGACTGATCGAATTTAAATTCTCCTGTATGGACAATTGCCCCTTCACTTGTATGGAATACGATTCCAAGTGAATCTGGTATGCTGTGTGTCGTATGGAAGAATGTTACGTACGTGCCTTTGAAATTCATGCGACTTTTGTTCGTCACTTCAAAAAACTTAACATTCGGGGGTGCCGGCATTTCTTTCAAATGTTCTTTTGCCAGTGCAATTGTCAACTTAGAACCATAGACAGGTGCCTGTACTTTTTGCAGAAGATAGGAAATCGAACCGATTGCATCTTCATGACCATGTGTCAGGAAGATTCCTTTTACGCGGTCTTTATTTTCTTCGATATAACTTATATCTGGAATGACGATGTCAATTCCAAGCATTTCTCCTTCAGGGAACATAAGCCCCGCGTCAACGATGAACAGTTCGTCATCAACTTCGACCACATACATTGCTTTACCGATTTCTCCAACTCCACCGAGTGGAATGATTCTAATTAGTTCATTTTTTGTTTTTGTCACTTTGTTTCCTCCTATTAATAATTCCCGTCCATAACGACTATATTTCATTATACGGGACTAGAGCTATCTGTACAAACAAAAAAAGCCGGTATTTGATACCGGCTCCGTTTAATTAAAAATATGAAGGTTTTTTCTATAGTTTTCCCAGACTTTATCAAAGGCTTCATCATTACCTTCAAGCCCTACCAGCGGCAGTCTGACTCCCCCAGTTTCGACACCCAGTTTTTCTAGCGCGTATTTCACCATTACAGGGTTGGGTGCAGTAAAAATTGCCCGGTATAAAGGAAGCAACGCCCTATGCATCGCACCCGCTTGTTCTGTCCGCCCCTCTTTGAAGGCAGCAATCATCTGTTGCATTTCATTACCCGCGACGTGTGAGGCGACCGATACGATACCTTTTCCGCCTATTGCCAGGGTCGGTAACGCCAATGAGTCGTCCCCGCTATAGACTGAAAACCCATCATCCGTCCCTGTAATAATATCAACCATCTGATCCAAACTTCCACTTGCTTCTTTTACCGCCCGGATATTTTTTATTTTTGATAAAGCGATAAGCGTTTCAGGAAGCATATTGACAGCCGAACGCCCCGGAATATTATACAACATCACCGGCAGACTGGTTTCCCCTGCAACTAGTGAGAAGTGAGCGTACATTCCTTTTTGGTCAGGTTTATTGTAATAAGGCGCGACGAGCATAATACCGTCAGCCCCTACTCGTTCCGCCATCCGTGTCAGCTTGATGGTTTCTTTTGTAGAAAATGTCCCCGTTCCCGCGATGACTGGTATGCGCTTATTTACTGCTTTTATCGCGAACGTAAAAAGTGCTTCCTTCTCTTCTACGGAAAGTGTAGGAGATTCGCCAGTCGTACCGCATACAACCAATGAATCACTTCCATTCGCAATCAGGTGCTCAATCAGTTTTCCGGTTTTGTCGTAGTCAATGTCTCCCGTTGCTGAAAAAGGTGTGACCATTGCCGTCGATACGCGTCCAAGTTCCATAATTATCAGCCCTTTACTTTTGTTTGTTAATTAAGCAGAGTTTCTGCGATTTGCACAGAATTTAGTGCTGCCCCTTTTAGGAGATTGTCCGATACAATCCACAGATGGAATCCTGCTGGGTGTTCTGGATCTTTTCGAATACGGCCTACAAACACTTCGTCCTTACCTTCTGCAAATAGTGGCATCGGATACAATTGTTTAGATGGATCGTCTTGGACGACGACGCCTGGTGCATTTTCAAGTAGAGCATGAAGTTCTTCTACAGAAACTCCTTCTTTACCAATTTCAATATAAACCGACTCAGAATGCCCCGTTACGACAGGAAGACGTACACATGTCGCTGACACGGACAATTTCTGATCACCAAATATTTTTTTTGTTTCATTCATCATTTTAAGTTCCTCAAGTGTGTAGCCTGAAGGATCGAAAGCATCAATTTGAGGTATCGCATTGAATGCGATTGGATAATGCCGTTCTGCTGAAGCAGATGGTAAAATAGTTGCTTCTGTTTTCGAGCGGTTTTCAAACTGCAAACTCTGACTTTCCAATTCATCAATTGCTTCAGAACCAGCACCTGATACTGCCTGATACGTTGAAACAATGATTCGATCCAGTCCAAACTTCTCACGAATCGGTTGCAACGCAGTCACCATTTGAATCGTCGAACAGTTTGGGTTGGCAATGATTCCTGTATGTCCGCTTAAAGCTCCAGCGTTCACTTCAGGAACTACTAACGGAATGTCTTCTATCATTCGGAATGCGCTCGTATTATCAATGACGACCGCTCCTCTTTTTACAGCTTCATGTGCAAACTTTTCTGAAATAGATCCACCCGCACTAAAAAATGCGATGTCAATGCCTTCGAATGATTCTGGAACCGTTTCTTCAACAATATAGTTATGGCCACCTGCAATGATTTCTGCACCTGCAGATCGCTTGGAGGCTAGCAGCTTAATTGATTGGACTGGAAAATTACGTTCAAGTAATTTTTCAAGAATTTTTGTACCAACAGCTCCCGTAGCACCGACTATTGCAACATTAACCTTTTTCATCTCTATCTCCCTTTCAGCTTATACGGATGCATAAATAATCAGGGCATGCATGTTTTATACTGTTTTCCAAATTGCTGCAAAAAACAGCATGAATAGCATAAATACTTCTGTCCCTTACATCGTTAGCAGTTCATTGGAGGAATTATATCATATATCCGATTATTCTGCCCTGTATTTTTATATTTTGTCGTGAATAATTAATAACGGTTGAAGTTGTCTTTTTTCGAGGGCAGCAGCTGCCGCAGGTACCATGAGTGTGAAATCGGAGATAAGTGAGTTTGGTTTTTTCAACGGATCGTCCTGTCCGAACGGGATAAAAAAGACGTTTTTCATATTGAGCAGTTTCATAAGATTCATTGCATTTAGACCAAGTGCATCGTTTGTTGAAATACCGATGAGCACTGGGCTTTCATTTCGTAGCGTGGCTTTGGCAGCCATTAAGACAGGTGAATCTGTTGCCGCATTAGCAAATCTACTCATAGAATTCCCAGTCATCGGTGCAATAATCATACAATCGACAGGCGTTTTAGGACCGAATGGCTCAGCTCCAACAATTGTAGCTATTACTTTTTCACCAGTTGCAGCTTCAATTCGTGCAATCCATTCTTCCCCTGTTCCGAAACGCGTTGCCGCTGTCAAAACAGAGTGAGTGATAACGGGTACAACGGTTGCTCCCGCGTCTTTTAGTGCATCAATAGTCGGTATGATTGCCTCATACGTACAATGTGACGCTGTAATCCCAAGGCCTATCCTCTTTCCCTTTAGCATCGTGTTCCCCTTTCATCTTCTATACATTCTCTCGAGCGCATCCGCCAAAGCGACTGCTGCATCTACAGGAAAGTGCTTTCCCGGTAATCCGAGGAGTACTGTATAGTATTCAGATGAAAGCTGAGCCTTTAGGCAGCCCGGGGCTGATGCAAGGTCATAAATGTGCAGACTAGGGTTCTGAGGTGCAGCAAGCCACTTTACGGGAATCGTATTGATTAAAATCCCTTTTTTCATTGACCAATCATCCGTTAATCGCTCAGTCTTATATCCGTGATAACAGGCTTCACCGAGCTGATCATTCGACCTGGCAACAACCGTCACAACTGCCCCCAAAGACGCCAATGCATGCGCTGTCGCCTTACCAACCTTGCCGAAACCCGCCACCGAGAAATGAGTCCCTGAGATGCATCGTTTTGTGCGTGCATAGTATTCATGGATAAATCCCTCGGCAGTCAGCTTCGCATTTTGCCAGATGAATGGCTCTTCTTGAAGATAACAATGGAGTGACAATCCTACCTCTCTTAAGGGCTTCAGCCACTCTTCAGACGCTTTTCCCGTATAGAGCTCCATTCCCTCATCTAGTAATGAGGGAGGGATTGGATCTTTCATTTGCACAATCGGGAAAACAATTTGCCTGGGCGAATAGTTCGTGATTTCTTCACCAAGTTCATCCGAATAATGATTGGTTCCAATGTGGTGAGTGGCAAATCCTCTTTCAAACATTATGTCGCTACAGGCCGCCAATCTGCTGTCCGTTCCAATGAAGAGCCAGTTATTATCTTTCATCGCTGGCCAACTCATCCATACTATGCGTTTTTCCAAATAAAATACGATCTTCTCCAATTAGGACAATTTCATGCCAAGGTATGAATTCATCCGAAGCTTCTTGACGGTTCTTGAATGAAAAACGACCGAACTTCTTCTTTATTTCAAATCCGATAATATCCCCTGTTCTTCCGTTAAAAATAAGGTCGGTATCCGCCAAGAAACCATAGCGGACCCCGTCCTCGACTTGAATAAGCTCTTTCTGAGCAAGTTCTGAAAGTAGCATCGTCATTCCCCTTTCCTTCGTCTCCATCCATCATATGAAATGAACACGGGAAAACTGACTAACGCTATAAAGTTAATCTTAAACAGTGGGGGGCTTTATCCCCCACTGTCTATTAGTTTAATCATTCGGGCTTTTACGAGCAGTTGCCCCCCACTTATTCTACTTGTGTCCTCGAAGACTTGGAGTGGGGGCTTACTGCCCGTTAATGCGGGAGCAATCAACTAGTAAATTCTTTTAGAACATCCTTTGGCGCAATGATGGATGTTGCCCGTTGCCCACTAAAGATGTCGTTAGCCATTCTATAAACCTGACTTAATTCGACATTGTCGATAAGAGCTACGACTTCATCAACTGATTTATGCTCCTCTAAAATGAGTTCATTTTTACCATTGCGGTGCATCCTTGCTTCTGAGCTTTCAAGACCTAGCAGGAAACCACCTTTTAACTGCTCTTTCGCATTAAGTAATTCGTTTTCTGTAACGCCTTCCGTCAATATCGACTGAATTACTTCATCAATTGTATCGGATAATTCCCTTAGATTCTCAGGGGAAGTTCCGCCGTATATCATGAATGCGCCCGTTGTTTTATACGCAGAGAAATAGGAATGAATTGAGTAGGCTAAACCACGTTCTTCACGGACTTCCTGAAATAGACGCGAAGACATCGAGCCACCTATTATACTATCCAATACAACCAACTCAGGGATTCGTTTATCGTCCACTGTAAGTCCTGTAAAACCAAGACAGATATGGGCTTGTTCAATGTCTTTTTCTTTTAGCGTACTACCACCGTGAAACTCAGGTAACGCTAGTGGTGTCGCCTGTTCAATTTCCTTTTCCTGTTTGAATGAACCAAATTGAACTTCGATTAGCTGTATTAATCGATCATCATAGTTGCCCGCCACGGAAATAACAATCTTGTCCGGCGTGTACTTGCGCCCCATGAAGTCATCGATCATTTTGCGGTCGAACGTTTTAATTGTCGAGTCATCACCAAGTACCGGTTTACCAATTGGTTGATCGGGATACATAACGCTCCACAACCGTTCATCTACATCGTCATCCGGTGCATCTTCGACCGCCGCAATTTCATCTAGGACAATCGACTTTTCTTTTGCTATTTCTGCTTCATCAAACGTCGAGTTGAAAAACATATCCGTTAAAATTGACAGCGCGCGAGGCGCCTGGTGTCCGAGTACTGTCGTGTAATAACAAGTCATCTCTTTCGATGTGAAGGCGTTAACGTCTCCCCCAATCCGGTCAAATTCCTCTGCTATCATGCGCGCACTTCGCGACGGTGTTCCTTTAAAGAGCATATGTTCAATGAAATGAGCGATTCCTGCTTCTGATTCCATCTCGTCTCCCGAGCCTGCACCAACCCATATCCCCAATGCTACCGAGCGTACATGCGGCATTTTTTCATGGACGATTCTGACGCCATTTCGGCATACATGTGTTTCTATCATTCCTCGAATCCCCCTTTTAAACTCTATTCTATTTTATTTATTATATTTGATAAAAGAAGAAAAAGCCCTCATCTTCACTTGAAGAGGGGCTTTCCATTCTAGTGCTGTATGTCGATTTAGCTTTTCGCTTTTTCAGCTGCTTCTTTTTCTTCAAGAATGACAGCTTTTCTAGACAGGTTAACGCGTCCTTGGTTATCAACTTCAGTTACTTTTACGAACATTTCATCGCCCATTTTCAAGACATCTTCAACGACTTTCGTCCGCTCTTCTGAAATTTCAGAAACGTGGAGAAGTCCATCTTTACCTGGGAATAGTTCAAGGAAAGCACCGAATTTCTCAATGCGTTTCACTTTCGCCATATAGTATTCGCCAACTTTCGCTTCGCGGACAATATTCTCAATCATCGCTTTCGCTTTGGCATTCATTTCATTATTTGGAGAAGAGATATAAATCGTACCATCTTGTTCCGTATCGATTTTAACACTCGTCTCTTCGATAATTTTGTTAATCACTTTTCCGCCAGGCCCAATTACGTCACGAATCTTGTCTGGATTGATTTTGATGACGATAATTTTCGGAGCATATTCAGAAAGCTGCTCACGCGGTCCTGAAATTGCTGTGATCATATGGTTTAAAATTTTCAAGCGACCTACTTTTGCTTGTGTCAATGCTTCTTCCAAGATTTCACGTGAAAGACCATCGATTTTAATATCCATTTGAAGCGCAGTAATTCCTTTTGAAGTTCCTGCTACTTTAAAGTCCATATCGCCAAGATGATCTTCCATCCCTTGGATATCGGAAAGGACTGAATAGTTGTCCCCTTTTTTCACAAGACCCATTGCGATACCAGCAACCGGAGCTTTAAGTGGAACACCTGCATCTAACATAGCCATTGTTGACGCACAGATTGATGCTTGTGAAGATGAACCATTCGACTCGAGCACTTCAGCTACAAGACGAATTGTGTACGGGAAATCAGTATCATTCGGGATAACTGCCGAAAGTGCGCGTTCCCCTAGTGCACCGTGCCCAATTTCACGACGGCCCGGTCCACGGATTGGACCTGTTTCACCGACACTGAAGTTCGGGAAGTTATAATGGTGCATGAAACGTTTTGTTTCTTCAAGACCAAGACCATCGATAATTTGTACTTCACCGAGTGCTCCAAGTGTACAAACACTAAGTGCTTGCGTTTGTCCGCGTGTAAAGAGACCCGAACCGTGTGTACGTGGCAAGATGCCTACTTCAGATGCAAGAGGACGAATTTCGTCAAGGCCACGGCCATCAGGGCGGATTTTTTCATCCGTAATCAAGCGACGGACTTCTTCTTTAACCATTTGATCCAAAACGCCTTTTACCTGTTTCATCGTCGCATCGTCCGCTTCGTTTTCTTTGTAGCGTTCGATTACTCCGTTTTTCACTGCATTGATAGCATCTTCACGCGCATGCTTCTCAACGGTTTGGATTGCATTAACAAGATCGGATTCACAGCTATTTTTAATATCGGACATGATTGTTTCATCCAAAGTGAATAGCGCAACTTCCGTTTTCGCTTTGCCGACTTCAGCAATAATTTTTTCTTGGAATTCAATCAGTTTAATGATTTCACCGTGTCCGAACATAATTGCTTCAAGAATGATATCTTCCGCAACTTCTTGTGCGCCTGCTTCAACCATGTTGATCGCATCTTTCGTACCAGCGACAACAAGGTCAAGCTCACTCTTCTCTAATTGTGCCGGTGTTGGGTTAACGATGAATTTCCCGTCGATTAGTCCAATTTGAATACCAGCAATCGGTCCTTCGAATGGAATGTCAGAAATCGACAATGCTAGTGAAGAACCGAGCATTGCTGCCATTTCAGATGAACAATCATGATCAACAGACATAACAAGTGAGATAACTTGTACATCATTACGGAATCCGTCTGCAAATAAAGGACGAATCGGACGGTCAATCAGACGGCTCGTTAACACAGCCTTATCAGATGGACGTCCTTCACGTTTAAGGAAGCCACCTGGAATTTTTCCAACTGCATACATACGCTCTTCATAGTTCACCGTAAGTGGGAAGAAATCTAACCCCCGTGAATTTTTTGAAGCCGTTGCTGTCGAAAGTACTGTTGTTTCCCCGTAGCGTACAAGTACTGCCCCGTTAGCCTGTTTAGCAAGTTGCCCCGTTTCAATTGTCAACGGTCGTCCTGCCCAATCAAGTGTATAAACTTTTTTCTCGGTCATAATTGAACCCCTCTCCATATCCCAGCCTCGACTGTATACGTGTATGTACTTAGTAGTAGTGTAAGTGATAGCGCTCAGTGAACACAAGTTTTTATCATCAATAACCGTCATCATGGCACATTTGTATAGTATACCACTTTAATGTAGTTTCTAATATAGAACGGGTGAAAATAGTGGTGTTATGAATTTTTTGTAGGAATTGAAACTCCGGTGTGGACAGATGATTATAAAACTGCAAATTAATGCGCTGTACCATTTACCGACACCATTCGTTCCTTTGGAATTGTGGCAGTAGCTGGAATAGTGATTAGAAAAGGCGACACCAAACATCCCCCAAAAGGATGTTAGACGTAAAGATTCCACTCGATACCGCTTCGGCTACCCCTGTAAGGCGCCTTCGCTAGTTTATATACAGTATTCGATACATCTAAGAGGTAGAGTCATGTGGCGGTCATAATAAGGCTCATGCCGGTCATAATCGGAGCCGTGGCGAGCATAACAGGTCCCATGCCGGTCATAACCGCACCCGTGGCGAGCATAACGAGCCCCATGGCGGTCATAACGAGAAAACACAACCAAAAAAAAACGCAAAAAAAAGCGGGCACAAGGCCCACTTTCTGTAGTCATCTTATTAACGGCGAAGGCCGAGTTTAGCAATAAGATCACGGTAACGCTGAACTTCATTGTCTCGTAAGTATCTCAAAAGTCTTTTACGAGTTCCGATCATTTTGTAAAGACCACGACGTGAGTGGTTGTCTTTCTTATGAAGACGGAAATGTTCTGTCAGGTTATTGATCTCTTCTGTAAGAACAGCGATTTGTACATCTGCTGATCCAGTATCAGTATCATGAATTTTGTATTCACTGATCAATTCATTTTTACGTTCTTGTGTGATAGCCATCTTCTTCACCTCCAATAGTAAGATATCCCCGGTTCCCGAGCAAGCGTTGGTGATTCGCGATGCCAAGGAATGGTTTGTGCACATTGGCACGTATTTATAGTACCATGCCTATTTTCGAAATGCAACAATCATTGGCATGCTTCTAAAATCTCTTGTGCGCTCTTTTTGTCTTTGGCGATTTGTTCGACAAGCAGATCGATAGAACCGAATTTTTGCTCATCGCGGATATGTCCAACCCAGTCTACAAATGCTTCTTTACCATAAAGATCTCCGTCAAAATCGAGGACATGCACCTCAACGACGGCCTGCCTATCACTTGGGTCATGGAACGTCGGTTTAATGCCAACATTGCACACACCTTCAAATGTTTGTCCATCTACAGTAAAACGCACTGCATAGACACCATTTGCGGGCAACACTGTGTTACTCTCCGGCATAACGTTGGCAGTTGGGAATCCGAGCAATCTTCCCCTCTTCTCGCCGTCAACGACTATGCCCACCGTCCGAAAAGGTCTGCCGAGAAGCAATTCCGTCTCTTCAACATTACCTTCAGACAAAAGCTTACGAATCCGTGTTGATGAAATCTTTTGCTCGTTATCAGTCACTTTTTTGATAACAGTTGTACCGAATGCTCCGCCCGACAAAGCAGCCATCTGTTCCATGGTGCCTGCACCCTTCGAACCGAATGTGAAGTCAAATCCTGCAGTGACATGCAAAACATGTAGTTCCTTCAAGAATATATCGACGAATTGCTTAGGCGAAAGCGAAGCAAGTGCCCAGTCAAACGTTACGATGAACAAAGCATCGACACCCATAGCACTAAGTAGCCTATTTTTTTCCTTATACTGCGTAATATAACCTACCTTATTTTCACCATCACCAAATAGATGAGAGGGATGCGGATCAAATGTCATAACAGCCGAACGGATACCAAGTTCATCGGCCTTTCTTTTCGCTTCGTTAATCACCGTCTGATGACCTTTATGCAAGCCGTCAAAGAAACCGATTGCAAGGGAATAATGCGAGTCGTTGTCAATCGTAATTGTTCCTGGATAATGCAATTTGTAGATGTCCACTGTAATCGCCCCCTTACCTGTTCAACGGAAACATCTTTTCAGGCTTCATGAGACCAAGCTTGGTAGGATGCTTCCTGTATACCGCAAGTGCCTTGCCTTCATTCATAAATACGATTGCCTCTTCACTTTCGAGCAGTGGATGCTCAGGCAACACTTGTCCATTTTCTACTTTCTCAAGAAGCTCTTCAGTGACTTTAATGGCAGCAAAATCACTTAGTGCATCTTCAAGCGGACGAAGTATCGTGGCGATTTCCCCTTCTTCCTGAAGTGCCCTTACTTCATCCAACGTACGGCAATCGGTCTGCACGTACGTTCCTGACGATGTACGGACGAGTGCCGCCATATGCGCCGGGAAACCCAGTAGCTCCCCTATTTGGACAGCAAGCGTGCGGATGTACGTTCCTTTGCCGCAAGCAACTCGGATTCGGAATGAAACTGTTTCACCTTCATACCATTGTACAGGATCCAACAATTCGATTTCATGAATGAACACTTTCCGTTCAGGCCTTTCAACTTCAATCCCTTTTCGAGCGTATTCATATAACTTTCTACCATTCACTTTTACAGCAGAATACATCGGTGGAATTTGGACAATTTCGCCTGTCAATTTAGCGAGAACTGCTTCAATTTCCGTTCGAGTAATCTGTTTTGGTGATAAATCCGAAGCTACAACTGCTCCATCCGCATCTTCCGTTTCAGTCGCAGTCCCAATGGACACAACTGCTATATACTCCTTGCCGGAATCTGTTACATATTCAGCGACCTTCGTTGCCTGCCCTATACAAATAGGCAATACGCCCTCTACACTTGGGTCAAGTGTACCGGTATGTCCCACTTTTTTCGTACCGAGAATCTTCCGCAATTTAAATACACAATCATGCGAAGTCATTCCTTTTTCCTTCCACAAAGGAAGTATTCCATTCATACACGCCACCGCCTTCACAATTGTCGCTATATGTAAAAAGAAGAAGCCGGAAAGTCCTTGTGGACACCGACTTCCTCCTTTCTTCACTCATTTATTCTTTGACTTCTTCTTCGTTTTTCACCTGTTTAAGAAGTGATTCGATCCGAGTTCCGTATGCAACGGAACTATCGAATTCGAACTTAATTTCGGGTGTTATTCGAAGCCTGATCCGCTTGCCAATTTCAGTACGAATATATCCTTTCGCCTGATTCAGCCCTCTCAGCGTATCTTTCTTTTCCGATTCTTTTCCAAGAACAGAAATGTAAATTGTGGCATGCTGAAGATCACCAGTCACCTCGACATCGGTTACTGTAACAAAACCGATACGTGGATCTTTAATTTTTTGACCGATGATTTCACCAAGCTCTTTTTTCATCTGCTCTGCAACACGATTAGCGCGCATTGTCATGGATGGTCACCCCAATCCCGTTTTAATAATAGTCGAGCGTCAGATTGGACAATTCCCACTCTGGATTTGACTCCAAAAGTCGGATCGCCCGCCTAACTTCACGCTCAGCTGCATCTTTTGATGAGGCAACAGCAACAAGAGCGATTGTTGTCCGTTGCCACAGATCCTGATGATCTAGTTCTGAGATGGAGACATTATAGTCATTTTTGACTCTGTCCGTCATCCGTTTTAAAACAGACCGCTTCTCTTTCAATGAAGCCGCCTCCGGAATGAAGAATGAACATTCCGCGTAGACAATCATACTCGTTTAATTTCTTCCATGATGAAGGCTTCGATAACGTCGTCTACATGTATATCATCAAAGTTTTTGATTGTAATTCCACATTCATAACCTTTTGCTACTTCTTTTGCATCGTCTTTAAAGCGTTTCAATGTATCTATTTCGCCTTCGAAGATGACGATGTTGTCGCGAACGATACGAACGCTTGAATCACGCGTAATTTTACCGCTTGTTACATAGCTTCCCGCAATCGTTCCGATTTTAGACACTTTAATTGTTTCGCGTACTTCAACTTGTCCGATAACTTTTTCTTCGTATTCCGGATCAAGCATACCTTTCATTGCCAATTCGATTTCTTCAATCACTTTATAGATGACACGGTGTTGTCTGATTTCAACGCCTTCTTCTTCCGCCGCGCGTTTCGCGTTGACGTCCGGACGAACGTTGAATCCAATAACAATAGCATTTGATGCGGCAGCAAGTGAAATATCGGATTCATTAATCGCACCAGCACCCGTGTGGATGATTTTAACGTTGACGCCCTCAACTTCAATTTTCATAAGTGAAGATGCCATCGCTTCAACCGTACCTTGTACGTCTGCTTTTACGATTAAGTTCAATTCTTTGATTTCGCCTTGTTTCATATGATCAAACAAGTTATCAAGTGTTACACGTGTTTTCTCAACGCGTTGATCTTGCAGCGCTTCACCGGCTCTAGTTTCCCCGATTTGGCGTGCTGTTTTCTCATCTTCAAAGACAACAAAACGATCTCCGGCTTGTGGTACATCGCTTAACCCTGTAATTTCAATCGGTGTAGATGGGCCAGCTTCTTTCACGCGGCGTCCAATGTCGCTTACCATTGCACGTACACGACCATAAGTGTTACCAACTACGATTGGATCACCTACACGAAGCGTTCCGTCTTGAACAAGAAGCGTCGCAACAGCACCGCGGCCTTTATCAAGAGAAGCTTCAATGACACTTCCGCGTGCGCGGATGTTCGGATCAGCTTTCAGTTCAGCGACCTCAGCGACAAGAAGAACCATTTCAATTAACTGGTCAATTCCTTCGCCTTTTAATGCTGAGATTGGTACGAAAATTGCATCTCCGCCCCATGCTTCAGCAACAAGTCCTTGGTCTGTTAATTCTTGCATAACACGATCTGGATTTGCAGAAGGCTTATCCATTTTATTCACTGCAACGATAATCGGAACATCAGCCGCTTTTGCATGGTTGATGGCTTCGATTGTTTGTGGCATAACACCATCATCCGCTGCAACAACAAGAATCGTAATATCAGTCACTTTCGCACCGCGTGCACGCATCGTTGTAAACGCCGCGTGACCTGGTGTATCAAGGAATGTTATTTTCTTGCCTTTTTCTTCGATTTGGTAAGCACCAATATGCTGAGTGATACCGCCCGCTTCGCCTTGTGTAACTTTCGTATTACGAATCGAGTCTAGAAGTGTCGTTTTACCGTGGTCAACATGCCCCATGATTGTAACGACAGGAGGACGTTCAATTGAAGCAATAGCTGTTTCTTCATGCTCCTCAAAGTACGTTTCAAGATCAGTTACGTCGATACGAATTTCTTCTTCTACTTCAACTTCATAATCTGCGCAGATGAGTTCAATCGCATCTTTGTCCAATTCTTGGTTGATTGTAGCCATGATACCAAGCATGAAGAGTTTTTTGATGATTCCAGACGGTTCACGGCCTAGTTTGTTTGCTAGTTCAGCAACTGACAGTGATTCGTAAAAAGTAATTTTTTCCGGTAACGGTTTTTCCACTTTTGGAATCGGGTTCGCTGGACGATATCTTCTGCGTCCTTGGTTTATACCGCGTGCCGGTGGACGTCCACCGCGACCGCCACCTGGACGACCTCCTGGACCTCCGCCACTAGGACGACCGCCTTGTCCGCTTGGTGCACCTTGTGCTGGACGGTTGCCACCTGTTGTTGAACCTTGTGCTGGGCGATTGCCGCCTGTTGAACCTTGTGCTGGGCGATTGCCGCCTGTTGATCCTTGTGCAGGACGGTTGCCGCCTGTTGATCCTTGTGCAGGACGATTGCTGCCTGTTGAACTTTGTGCCGGGCGATTGCCGCCTGTTGAACTTTGTGCAGGACGATTGCCGCCTGTTGATCCTTGTGCTGGGCGATTGCCACCTGTTGATCCTTGTGCCGGGCGATTGCCGCCTGTTGATCCTTGTGATGGGCGATTGCCGCCTGTTGATCCTTGCGCTGGGCGATTGCCGCCTGTCGAACCTTGTGATGGGCGATTGCCGCCTGTTGAGCCTTGTGATGAATTTGGAGCCATTTTTTGTTCAGCACCCTTCGTTTCTACTTTTGGCGCACTTTGTTTAGTGACATTGCCACTGAATTTAGTATTCAGTTTTGTAATCGAATCAGTATCCAATGTTGACATATGATTTGTAACACTTACATTTATCTTTCCAAGCTCATCAATAACTTCTTTACTCGTCCGATTCACTTGTTTCGCGTATTCGTGTACCCGTATTTTCGTCATTAGTCCACCCCCGGTTATATTCGTTGAGCAGCCCGGACACTTTTTTAGCAAAACCATTGTCCGTTAGCGCAAGTACGACCCGCGACTCTTTTCCTACTGCATGTCCAAGCTCTTCTCGATTCCCAAAAACATGCTTCTCAACGTTGTAAAACGTACTTTTATCAGTTAATTTTTTCATCGTATTTTTAGAGGCGTCCTCTGAAATAATCACAAGACGCGCTTTGCCGGCACGAATCTCCCGAACAACCAAATCTTCACCCATAATAAGCATTCTTGCCCGCGCCGCCATGCCAAGCATTTGATAAATCTTTTTCGGATCTGTCATTTTAATGCCTCCCGGCGGATCGCGTGGAGAAGATCCTCGAATACCTGTTCAGGTACGGCCGTCCCGAGTTGACTTTCAATCGATCTGTTACGGCGCGCGGATTCAACTGCTTCTTCGGATTTTGACACATATGTCCCTCGGCCTGACTTCTTGCCAGTGAGATCAACTGAAACTTCCCCTTCTTTCGGGCGAACAATGCGTATCATTTCCTTTTTAGGGAACATATTGCCTGTCGCCGCACATTTACGCAGAGGAATTTTTTTCATGTTTGTCATGTGTATTCATCCTTCCTCTCAGTCTTCGTTTTCCGTATCCGTATACAGATCAATTGCTTCAGTTCCAACATCTTCTGTCACTTCATCTTCAACGAAGTATGGATCGCTTTCGTTAGCGTCTTCATCCAAATTGACTTGTTCTATGATTAACGCACTAGTAGCTGACGGATAAATTCCAAGTTCACGTGCATCCGTTTCACTCTTAATGTCGATTTTCCATCCCGTCATCTTGGCAGCAAGTCTAGCGTTCTGACCACGTTTCCCGATAGCAAGTGACAATTGATAGTCTGGTACTACAACCGTTGTTGAACGGTCTTCTTCATTTACCTGAACGTCAATTACTTTTGACGGACTTAGTGCATTTGCTACAAATATAGCTGGATCCTCTGACCATTCGACGATATCGATTTTCTCGCCATTCAGTTCATTTGATATCGATTGAACGCGGGCACCTCTTGCACCTACACATGAACCGACCGGATCGACTGCATCATTATTCGTATGAACTGAAATTTTAGAACGATCTCCGGCTTCTCGTGCAATCGACTTGATTTCAACGATGCCTTCAAAGATTTCAGGAACCTCAACTTCAAACAACCTGCGGAGAAGTCCAGGATGTGTTCTAGAAACAAACACTTGCGGACCACGTGATGTACGTTCAACTTTTGTAATATATACTTTGATACGATCATGGGGTTTATACGTTTCTGTCGGAATCTGTTCTCCTACTGGTAAAACCGCTTCCACTTTTCCAAGACCGACATACAAGTTTCGTGCGTCAAGACGTTCAACAATACCGTTGACGATATCATCTTCCCTGTCGACGTACTCTTCATAGATGATGCCACGTTCCGCTTCCCTCACACGCTGCGTAACAACTTGCTTCGCGGTTTGTGCTGCAACACGACCAAAATCGCGTGGCGTCACTTCTTCTTCAACAACATCCTCAAGTTCATAAGATGGATTGATTTTATGTGCATCTTCAAGACTAATTTGTAGACGCTCATCTTCGACTTCTTCGACAACGTCTTTTCTTGAATACACTTTCATCGTTCCTTTATCAAGGTTCAAATCAACGCGCACGTTTTGTGCCTGATTAAAATTGCGTTTATATGCGGTAACAAGTGCCGCTTCGATTGCTTCTACTAATACGTCCCTGGAAATACCTTTTTGTTTTTCTAGGGCTGTCAATGCATCGAGTAGATCACTACTCATGTTAATCACTCCTACTATTCAATTATGCGGAAAAGTCGATTGCCAAACGGGCAAGTGCAATTTTATCCTGGTCGATTACAACCGTTAATTTTCTCGTCTTAATGCGCATTTCAACTTCTGCGCCCTCGGGACCATATGCCAACAAATAACCTTCGAACTCTTTCATATCATTAATGGCTTCGTACGTTTTAATGAATACGAACTGTCCAATTGCTTTTTGAAAATCTTCTTCCTTCTTCAACGGACGCTCTGCACCTGGTGAAGACACTTCAAGAAAATAGTTTTGCGGAATTGGATCAGTACGGTCAAGCTCTTCACTTAACTTTTCACTAACTTGAGAGCACTGATCAATATCGATGCTTCCGTTAGGTGTATCAATATAGACCCGTAAAAACCAATCTCTTCCTTCTTTAACGAACTCTACATCGACAAGTTCCAATTCTAGTTCCTCTACAATTGGGCTGGCGATTTTTGCGACTTCTTCCGTAATATTACTCATCTTACCCCTCCCGAAATATTAATCAAATACGCCTCGGCGTATTTGCGTCCAGATTTTGTATCGTGCTTGCACGATAAACTACACTACAAAATCTGTGACATCCGCCGGAGGCTTTAACCAACTTCAGTATGCGTTTGGACACAGCACTGAAATTGGTTAAAAAACAGTACAGAACAACAGAAAAGAGCGGGAAATCCCACTCTTTTTGCGCAAGACTATTACAAAAGTTGTTCCCATCATACCATACGATATTTGCTGGTGCAAACAAACCGAACAAGAAGCGTTTGGTTTGTTTGTATAATTCCCTCTCACTTTGCGGGGATTATACAATAGATGCCCAACAATACCCTTTATTGCAAATGAAAAAACGTAGTGCAAATACTAGAAGAGGGACAACTGATTCGCTTCAGGCATGCCTTCCAAACAACCTAAGGCGTCCAAATACTCGACAATTGTCTTCGAAACACGGCCGCGCTGCTGTAAATCTTCTTTCGAAAGAAACTCTCCATCTTTCCTTGCTTCAACAATTGAATTCGCAACGTTCGTCCCAAGAGACGGAACTGAATTAAATGGCGGAATTAGTATATTGCCTTCAATTAGGAATGTTGTGGCGTCAGATTTATACAAATCCGGTCTTGCCAATGAAATACCGCGTTCCCACATTTCCAGTGCAATTTCAAGTACGGTGAGCAAACTCTTCTCTTTCGGCGTTGCATCTAGCCCTTTTGCATTAATTTCTTTAACTTGTGCCCGTATCGACGCCGATCCCTTCGTCATGGTCAGTAGATCAAAGTCAGTTGCCCGTATTGTGAAGTATGTTGCATAGTACAAAATTGGGTGATGCACTTTGAAGTATGCGATGCGCAGCGCCATCAATACATAGGCAGCCGCATGCGCTTTCGGGAACATGTACTTTATCTTTTTACATGATTCGATATACCAGTTAGGCACGCTTTGAGCTTTCATTTCCGCTTCAAACTCCGGTGTCAATCCACGGCCTTTACGGACAAATTCCATAATCTGAAAAGCCATTGATGGATCTAATCCTTGATAGATTAAATACACCATAATATCATCACGACAACCGATAACATCTTTCAGTTCGCATGTTTTGTTCTGGATCAATTCCTGTGCATTGCCGAGCCAAACGTCCGTACCATGAGATAATCCCGAAATTTGAATCAGTTCCGAAAACGTCGATGGCTTCGTCTCTTCAAGCATCTGCCGAACAAACCTTGTCCCAAACTCAGGTACACCGAGCGTCCCCGTCTTACACCCTATTTGCTCCGGAGTGACGCCTAGTGAAGATGTACCGCTGAATAATTCCATGACGCCTTTATCATCCGGTGGAATCGTCAGTGGATCAATTCCGGATAAATCCTGCAACATTTTAATCATCGTCGGATCATCATGACCGAGAATATCGAGTTTCAGCAAGTTATTGTCAATGGAATGGAAGTCGAAATGAGTCGTCTTCCAGCTCGAATTCAAATCATTCGCCGGAAACTGAATGGGTGTAAAATCGAATATATCCATATCATCGGGAACAACAATTATTCCGCCGGGATGCTGCCCTGTATTCCGTTTAACGCCAGAACACCCTTGTACAAGGCGATCAATTTCAGCGCCGCGGAAGTTCAAATTATTATCATTCATATAGCCGCGTACATAGCCATAAGCCGTCTTCTCAGCGACTGTTCCGATTGTCCCCGCACGGTAAACAAAATCTTCACCGAACAGTTCCTTGGTATAATTATGGGCATGCGCTTGATAATCGCCGCTAAAGTTAAGGTCAATATCTGGCACTTTATCCCCATTAAATCCAAGGAAAGTTTCAAATGGGATATCCTGACCGTCTTTTTTGAACGGCGTTTCACATATTGGGCACATTTTGTCAGGTAGATCGTAGCCAGAGCTGACAGATCCATCATCGAAAAACTCGGATTTCTTACAGGTCGGACAAATGTAATGTGGCGGCATCGGATTGACTTCTGTGATTTCCATCATTGTAGCGACAAGCGACGAACCGACAGACCCCCGAGACCCAACCAAATACCCCTCATCCAGCGATTTCTTCACAAGCTTGTGTGAGATAAGGTAGATAACTGCAAAGCCGTGACCAATAATTGATTTTAATTCTTTTTCAATGCGCGCTTCGATGTTTTCCGGCAATTGCTCACCATAAATTCCGTGTGCCATCGAATACGTCAATTCGCGCACATCTTCGTCCGCCCCTTCGATTGTAGGGGTATAAAGATCATCCTTGATTGGTTTTACGTTCCCGATTCTAGCTAAAATTGCATGCGGGTTGTCAATGACAATTTCCTCAGCAACTTCTTGACCGAGAAACGCAAATTCCTCCAGCATTTCATCCGTCGTTCGGAATTGAACTGCCGGTAGGGAATGCCTGTTCATCGGATTGGCTCCACCTTGTGATCGGACAAGTACTTGGCGGAATACCGCATCCGTTTCATCAATGTAATGGACATTTCCTGTTGCACAAACCGGTAGACCAACCTTTTTACCAAGCTTGATCAGTTTGCGCATAATGTCTTCCATATTCCACTCATCGCGAATCAATTCAAGTTCAAGCAGATGCGAATAAACCGGTTTTGGATGTACCTCCAGGTAATCGTAAAACTTCGCAATCTCCTCTACTTCTTCGATAGGTTTCTGCATAAGCCCTTCGAACACTTCACCTTTATCACAACCAGAGCCGACAAGCAGCCCTTTGCGGTATTTAACAAGCAATGAACGTGGTATCCGCGGAATACGGTAAAAATAATTCATATGTGAGTAAGAAACGAGTTTGAACAGGTTTTTCAATCCTTCATCATCAACCGCTAAAAGCGTACAATGCGATGGCCGAGACCGTTTGTAGACGTCACCTTCACCTATATGGCGATTAAAGTCATCCAAGTATTCGATACCTTTGCCTTCCGCATCTTTCAACAAACGGAGGAACAGATGTGCAGTCGCTTCGGTATCATAGATCGCTCGGTGAGCCTGAGTCAGTTCGATTCCGAACTTTTTAGCTAGCGTACCTAGCCGGTGATTCCCCATTTCTGGGTACAAGAAGCGTGCTAGTTCGAGCGTATCGATAACTGGGTAGGCCGCGGCTTCCAAGTCTGCCTTTTTACATGCTTGATAAAAGAAACCCATATCGAACTTCGCATTATGGGCTACAAGAATCGAATCGCCTATAAACTCTATAAAGTCCTTCGTGACATCCTCAATTTCCGGTGCATTTTTCACCATATCATCGGTAATTCCCGTCAGCCTGGTCGTTGTAGAAGATAATGGGTGATGCGGATTTGAGAACCTTTCGAACGTCTCTATAATCTCACCATTCTTCACCCTAACTGCAGCTAGCTCGATGATTCTGTCATACACCGCTGAAAGTCCTGTCGTCTCAACGTCAAATACAACAAATGAATCGTCTTCAAGTTTTCTATGCTGTTCTTCAAAAACGATAGGTACTCCGTCATCCACCAAATTTGCCTCTAGGCCAAAAATGACTTTCACACCATGTTTTTTCCCTGCGTTATAGGCCTCCGGAAATGATTGAACGTTCGCGTGATCTGTAATTGCGATAGCGGGGTGTCCCCATTTCGCTGCTTGTTCCACAAGTGCAGATGCTGATACAACGGCATCCATCTGACTCATCGTCGTGTGCGCATGCAATTCAATCCGTTTTCGATCCTTCGGCGCCTTGTCTTGCCTGATAATAGGCGACACTTCCATAACGTCTTGCGCCATCATAATAAGATCACGTACGAACGTATCGTTTTGAATTCCACCGCGAGCACGAATCCATGCCCCTTTTTTCAACGTCTTCATCATTTCTGCATCTTCGTTATCACGCGAGAACATTTTCACAAGAATCGAATCCGTGTAATCCGTCACTTTAATCGTCAACAGTGAGCGTCCACTACGAAGTTCCCGAACATCCGTGTCAAATACATAGCCTTCTATCGTCACGCGACGTTCCTCGTCTTGGATATTCTGAATTTCAAGCATTGGCTCATCAGGTTTGATTGGCGTTCCGAGACGAAATGGCCCAGATACATTGCCATTTTCTTTCTTGGACGTTTCCCTTGTTTTCAAATCATCAAGCGCTTTTTGACCGAGTGCTTCTTCTTCCGCTAGCCGTTGTGCCATAAACGCTTCACGGGCAGCTTCGGCTCCGCTATCTTCCTCTGTCAATTTGAAATCGACGACAGGCCGCGGAAAACCAAATGATGTATAGACATCCGCGATGAGTTCTGCATATTTGCCTTTCATCATTTGAAGTTCCAAATCACTTGTACAAGAAAGCGTCATTTTTCCACCGGTCATGACCGGTTTTTGCCCAATAAGACGCTCTCTGATTGGCGGAGACATATCCCTCAACTCTTCGATGATAAACGGCCAATAATCCGTTAGTAATTGCCCATCTACTTCCTGATTTTTGGATGTAATATGAAGCTTCACCGTTGCAATGGCCGCAAATGTTTTATTCACACGCTGTGAAAATACTGTATAGACATTTGCAGGTAACGGCTTTTCGAGCGTTAAATTAAATTGCCACACTCTCGATTTCCGGTGAATGTTCACGCGGTTAAGTTCCGCATGTTCAAAGTGAATGGCATATTGATCATCTGTCATTTCGATTTGCTGCAGCAAGATATATAATTTATTTATAGCGTCCATAAGCCTCTCCTATCCCTCATTATTAAGAAATGCACAAGGCGCCACAAGAGGAGTAAGGCAGTCTAAAGTCGCCGCATCCTGCTGGCCTTGGCTACAGGAGGGATGTAGTTCAATCCCTCCCAACTGCATGACCTACATCCTGTAGGCCTCCGAGCGGTTGGCGCCTGGAGCTAGACACTGTTCTAGTACAAAAAACGTATTCTTTCTTAGTCTTTCGAACAAAAAGGGAAGTACCGACGCGCGGCCTTCCCTTCTCGATAGTTATTCAGCTATGAAAAACGCTTGTAACTTTTCAGTTAGTTCTTCTTTTTGCCATTCAGCAGTTTCTCCGGTTTGTCTAAATTTAATTTCGACAATTCCTTCTGAAGCTCTTTTTCCGACTGTAATTCGAACTGGCAAGCCAATTAAATCCGAATCGGCGAATTTAACACCTGCCCGTTCAGGACGATCATCATAGAGAACATCGTATCTATAAGATTTTAGAACACTATATAATTCGTCAGCCAATTCTTTTTGACTTTCATCTTTAAGATTAACAGCAATAAGATGGATATCAAATGGCGCAATCTTCTTCGGCCATTTCAAGCCGTACTCATCATTGTACTGTTCTGCAACAGCTGCAAGTATACGGGAAACCCCAATGCCATAACAGCCCATGATATATGGTTTCGATCTACCGTTTTCATCTAGGAAAGTTCCACCCATTGGCTCGCTATATGTCGTGCCTAATTTGAATACATGTCCAAGTTCAATTCCTCTAGCAAACTTAATCGTACCGTTGCCATCCGGAGATGCATCTCCTTCGAGGATGAAACGAAGATCTTCATAGCGATCCACAGCAAAATCACGTTCTGGATTGACATTCGTCAAATGGAAACCATCTTCGTTCGCTCCGCATACACCATTTACGATTGATGCGATTGAGTGATCTGCAATCACTTTGAGATCAAGAGGAAGTTTAAGAGGCCCAATGGAACCTACCCCACAAGAAAGAAGTTCAGTAACATCACCTTCAGCAGCGAATTCAACTTCTGATGCACCCAGTACATTTTTCAGCTTAATATCATTGATTTCATGATCACCACGACAAAGAACTGCAATTAGCTCATCATCTGCCTTGAAGATAAGTGTCTTAATAAGACGAGTTTCATCAACATTAAGGAATGAAGCGACTTCGCTGATTGTTTTTTGATCAGGCGTTGCAACTTTCTCCACTTCCTGTAACGGTTCATCAAGTTTTTCATAGTTCACATTCACTTCGGCCATTTCAATATTAGCAGCATATGACGAAGAGTCACTATATGCGATTGTGTCTTCACCAATATCAGATAGCGCCATGAATTCATGCGTATCTGTACCACCGATTGAGCCACCATCTGCCAGAACCGCACGGAAATCAAGTCCAAGCCTTGTAAAGATGTTCGAATAGGCTTGCATCATTTCCTGGTATTTCTCATCAAGGCTTTCTTCCGTCGCGTGGAAGGAATACGCATCTTTCATGATGAATTCGCGTCCTCGAAGAAGTCCGAAACGTGGACGCTGTTCATCCCTGAACTTCGTCTGGATTTGGAACATTGTCAGTGGTAACTTCTTATACGATTTTACTTCATCGCGGACAAGAGAAGTAATTACTTCTTCATGAGTCGCACCGAGAGCAAATTCCCTTTTATGCCGATCAGTCATTCTGAATAGTTCAGGACCATATGAGTACCATCTTCCGGTTTCCTGCCATAGTTCCGCTTGTTGCATAGCAGGCATAAATACTTCTACCGCTTCGATTGCTTCCATTTCTTCACGGATAATTGTCTCGACTTTTTGAAGTACTTTCTTTCCTAAAGGTAGGAATGAATAAATTCCGCTTGTGTTTTGTCGGATAAAACCTGCACGCAAAAGCAATTGATGTGATTTTACATCGGCATCAGAAGGCACTTCACGCATCGTAGGTATGAATGTTCGCGATTGTTTCATCTATGTTCCCACCTTAAGTAATGTTTTTGGAGATTCCATTCTATTGTCTAGACTCCAGGCGCCAACCCCTCGAGTCGCTTCTGACCTGCCGATAAAGGCAAAGAACGCCTTTTCCGACAGGCCCTACAGCAGGGCGGGATTGAACTTCATCCCTCCTACTTGTCGGGGTTAAACGGCGCCTTGCGCTATTCTAGTCTAGAAAAAAAAGCGCTGTATATCATTCCAGGTTACTATCAGCATAAGTAACATCAGCAAAACAATCCCTACAAAATGGACCATTCCTTCTTTTTGTTTAGCGATTGGCTTCCCACGAATTGCTTCAAACAGGAAGAACAAAAGCCTTCCGCCGTCAAGTGCTGGTAATGGTAACAAGTTCATAATCCCCAGGTTAATGCTTAAAATTGCCGCCCAGTTCATGAGGCTATATATTCCGTGCTGTGCCACTTCCCCAGTAGCTTGGTAAATACCTACCGGGCCTGATAAGGCGTCGAATGACAATTGACCTGTTACGAGCATCCCGAGTAATTCGGCTATTCTCTTAAACCATACAATTGTTTCTTCTACCCCATACTGTACTGCTTTTAGCGGCCCTTTCACTACTGGGCTTGTATACTTCACGCCAATCTGGCCATATTCTTTTCCTTTTTCTTCAACTGTCTTCGGTACAACATCCATTATCACCGAATCACCGTTTCGATCCAACTCAAGCTGGAGCAGTACACCGGGACTATTTTGAATGATTTCGGCAAACTCCTGCCATGTGCCAATGGGTTTACCATCGACCCCTGTAACGTAGTCTCCATCTTCCATCCCCGCAACCTGTGCAGGATCACCGCTAACCACGCTTGTAATAATCGGCTCATACGTCGGAACACCTTGTAACAATCCGATCGCAAGGAATATGAAAAACGCCAGGATAAAGTTAAACAATGGACCTGCAAAGATGGCCATTGCTCGACTGCCAAGGGGTTTCGATTCGAATTGGCGATCATATGGAGCAATAAGCGTTTTCTGCCCCTTCTCATAGATAACCGCTTGTCTAGATACGTTGTAACGGACAAGCTGTCCCTCTTCATCATAACCTTCGATGAACAGTTCCTTTTCTAAATCGGATGATTCTGTTTCAAGGAACAAAACATCAGGATTCGCAACATTACGGTTCAAATAAATCTTTTCAACTTCATCGGCCGCATTAATCAATAGACCTACACGATAACCAGCCTGTAATTCAACCGTGTCAAAGTCTTCTCCTGCCATCCGAACATAACCGCCAAGCGGCAAAAGTCGGACTGTATATAACGTTTCGCCTTTTTGAATACCAATAATTTTAGGGCCGAATCCAATTGCGAATTCACGCACCATAATTCCAGCCTTTTTCGCAAACAAGAAATGTCCTAGTTCATGAAAAAAGACCAAAGTACCGAATACAATTATAAACGAAATAACGGTTTCCATGAAAAACCACCTTCACTGACCTCTTAGGCCGTTTCTAAAAAACTCATTCTACCATAGCATACACCATTTTTCGAGTAAGAGAATCTGTTTCTAAAATTGCTTCAAGATTCGGAGTTGAAATTGTTCGATGCGCCTCCATTACTCGTTCAATGACGTCTTCGATTTGTAAAAATGGAATGCGACCATTCATAAACAACGCTACAGCCACTTCATTTGCAGCATTCATGGCAGCTGGCATTGTACCGCCTTCTCTACCAGCAGCATATGCAAGTCCTAGCGCCTTAAAGCGTATAAGATCCATTTTCTCGAAATGCAACATTCCAATTTCTTCGAGACGAAGCGGTTTCGCGTTTTGCATTGGAATCCGATCAGGATAGGTCAAAGCGTATTGGATCGGTACCCTCATATCAGGTGAGCCTAGTTGTGCCATGACACTTGTGTCTTCGAACTCGATCATCGAATGGATGATACTTTCTTTGTGAAGCAAACAATCGATTTTATCATAAGGCATTGCAAAAAGATGATGCGCCTCAATCACTTCGAGTCCCTTGTTCAACATTGTCGCCGAGTCGATTGTTAATTTATTACCCATCGACCAATTAGGATGCGCAAGAGCCTGCTCGAGCGTTACGTTGGAAAGTTCTGCTCGGGTAAGATCCCTAAAACTTCCGCCTGAAGCGGTCAAAATAAGCCTAGAAATACGTTTCGGATCTTCTCCGTTCAAGGCTTGGAAAAGTGCTGAATGCTCACTGTCCACAGGTAAAATTGGAACACCGTATTTACGGGCTTCACTCATAACGATATCTCCTGCGGCGACAAGTGTTTCCTTATTGGCAATAGCGATGGTTATCCCTGCGCGAATTGCTTCAAGTGTTGGATTAAGCCCAACACTGCCGCTTACGGCGTTGAGCAATATATCAGCACCCGTACGTGCCGCGATTTCAACAAGGCCTTCATCACCGTAAACAAATTCGATAGCGGGGAATTCCATTTTCAGCATCTTGGCGTCTTCACGTCTAATTACAGATACCATTTGTGGATGATACACGGAAGCAATTTCCCTTACACTATCGATATTCAAACCAGCCGAAAAAGATACGAGCTTAAATTTATCTGGGTTGGAACCAATGATATCCAGTGTCTGCATACCGATGGAGCCTGTAGCACCCAGCAGACTTATTTTCTTAATCATATAGACACCCTTTCCGTTATCCTACAAAGTGTAGAAAATGAAGTAATGGCAATACAAAAAGGAGACTATCGAACCTGTCTAGAATCCCGCCATGGCCTGGCAGGAGCTTTCCTGAATCCTTGACTTCATAGTGCCTTTTTAATGCCGATTCGACAAGATCGCCCAACTGCCCGACAATCGAAGCAATAATCGTCACAACAATAAGTATGATATATGTAGAAGCAATCGGGAAGTAGAACTGGAAGATGCAAGCAAAAACAACTGCTGACAATACACCGCCTACAAAACCTTCAACTGTCTTATTTGGAGATATTTCCGGCCACAGCTTGCGCTTGCCAATTTTCTTCCCTATGAAATAAGCACCAGAGTCGGTCGTCCAGATTACCAGCAAAGCATACACGACGTATTCGATTCCAAACAATCTCGTTTCAATTAAATAATAAAATCCGATTCCGACATATAATGCAGCCAAAACAGAAAAAGCGGCATGGTCGAACGTAAATCGGTTTTTCACAACAACTGTATAAATTAATAGCATAAGGACAATAGCGAATGTCATTTCGATTTTTGTATAACCAACCACTTCAAAGACGTTACCACTCCAACCGGCAGGCATAAGTAAAATTGCAAGTGCTAACCATGTCAAAATACCTTCGATTGAAAATAGTTGGATGTCCCTCATCCGTAGTAGTTCATATAACCCAATTGTTGCAATTGCATAAACTGCAATCGTGAAGGGTATCCCACCTATTACAACTAGCGGAACGAAAAAGATAAGCGCAACGATTGCCGTTAGGATCCTCTGTTTCAAACGTCCCCATTCCCTTCTACACTTCCAAAACGTCTATTTCGCAATTGGAAATCTTCAATTGCATTAAGCATGCATATTTCATCAAAATCTGGCCACAACACGTCTGTGAAAGAAAACTCGGCATATGCGAGCTGCCATAGCATGAAATTGGACAACCTGACTTCACCACTTGTACGGATCAGTAAATCCGGTTCAGGTAAATGAGCGGTCATTAAATGAGATCCAATGAGTGACTCATCAATATCTTCAGGATTAATTGAACCATCCGCTATGAGTGTCGCAATTTCTTTAACAGATTCGACAAGTTCTAGCCTGCTACCGTAATTCATAGCAAAGTTTAATGTTAAACCGTCATTGTGCTTTGTTTCATCCATTGCTTTACTAATCGCTTTTTTTGTATGATCTGGCAACATATCAAAGTTTCCAATCATTTCAACCTTCACGTTTTGCTCGATTAATTCGGGGAGGTGAGTGCTAAGAAACTCTCCAGGAAGTTTCATTAAGAAATCTATTTCGAGTTTCGGTCGTTTCCAGTTTTCCGTGGAGAAGGCGTAAAGTGTAAGAACTTTTACACCAAGGTCATTTGCGATGCGTGTTATTACACGGACCTTTTTCATCCCTTCATGATGGCCTGCAATTCTCGGTAAATTACGCTGTTTCGCCCATCTACCGTTGCCATCCATAATAATCGCCACGTGGGCAGGGATATGCTTGCTTTTAACAGTAACAATTCGGTCCAAAATTGAACTAGCTGCCACCACAGTTTTTTTCCCAAATATTTTTTCCAGCATATCGTTTCCTCCACTCAGCTACTATCAGAGCAAGTACATACTCTATCGTAACAAATTAGACGGTTAATTTCATTTTTTATTGCCGTTCAAAAGAACAAAAACGGAAACGCCTGATCAGGGGCGTTGGAATCTCGACTTGGAATAGCTCCCATCATAGGTTATCCACAAGCCAAGATCTTTATAATTTCCTAAGCAAAGAAAAAGACGTCCTGAAATTAGGACGTCTAGAAATATAGAAAGTTCTTCTATCAGATTTCCATGATTTCATTTTCTTTAACTTTTGCAATTTCATCGATTCTCAGGATTTGCGAATCCGTCAACTTTTGGATTTCCTCACCATAGCGGCGTAACTCATCCTCAGTAATATCGCTACTTTTTTCGAGTTTCTTGAAATCTTCATTCGCATCACGGCGAACATTACGAATACCGATTTTTGCTTCTTCTGCTTCTTTTTTCACAGATTTCACAAGTTCTTTTCGACGCTCCTCCGTCAATGCCGGAACAGCAAGACGGATGATGCTACCGTCATTCGAAGGTGTAATTCCGATATCTGATTTCATGATTGCCTTTTCAATATCAGCGAGTATTGTCTTGTCATAGGGTTGAATGACAAGCAGACGCGCCTCAGGTACTGAAATTCCAGCCATCTGTGATATCGGAGTTGGAGCTCCGTAATACTCAACAGTTAATCTGTCCAGCATTGCAGCACTTGCACGTCCTGCACGAATAGACGATAGTTCTCTTGTATATCCACCAATTGCTTTTTCCATACGATCTTTCGCTTGATCCATTACTTCATTAGCCATTACAAATTCCTCCTGACGACCGTCCCGATCGATTCACCTAAGACAGCTCTCTTAATATTTCCATTTTCCATAATAGAGAATACTACGAGTGGGATATCGTTGTCCATACATAGAGTAGAAGCCGTGGAATCCATAACTTCAAGCCCTTGGTTAATGACATCCAAAAACGATAGTTCTAAGTATTTGACTGCATTCTTATCTTTAGCTGGATCAGCGGAATAAACGCCATCCACATTATTTTTCGCCATAAGGATAACATCCGCTTCAATTTCAGCTGCACGGAGTGCTGCTGTCGTATCAGTTGAGAAATAAGGATTTCCCGTACCTGCTGCGAAAATAACGACCCGTTTCTTTTCAAGGTGGCGGATTGCTTTGCGGCGTATGTAAGGTTCCGCAACTTGTCTCATTTCAATTGATGAAGAGACACGTGTTTCAACACCGATTTTCTCGAGTGAATCTTGTAGAGCAAGAGAATTCATTACCGTCGCAAGCATGCCCATGTAATCTGCTGTCGCACGATCCATTCCCATTTCACTGCCGACTTTACCGCGCCAAATATTTCCGCCTCCAACAACAACGGCAACTTCGACATCTAGGTCAACAACTTCTTTCACTTGTTCTGCAACATTTTTAATAACTTCTGGCGATAGACCGAAACCTTGATCACCTGCAAGTGCTTCTCCGCTTAATTTCAAGACGATACGTTTATATTTTGGGTTGCTCATTTGTATCCTCCATCTACTCGTATTCTTGAAAAACAGGGAACACACGCATGTGTTCCCCATTTGTTAGTCTATAACGGCTTAGTTACCTTTAACTTGGCTCATAACTTCGTCTGCGAAGTTATCTTCAGGTTTTTCAATTCCTTCACCAACTGCATAACGGATAAACTCTTTCAATGTGCCACCAGTCGACTTCACGAAGTCACCAACTTTTTGATCGGAATTTTTAACAAATGCCTGATCAAGTACACAAATATCTTCGAAGTATTTACCGATACGGCCTTCAACCATTTTCGCAACGATGTTTTCTGGTTTACCTTCGTTAAGTGCTTGTTCTGTAAGGATTTTACGTTCGTGCTCAACCTCTTCAGCAGAAACTTGGTCACGTGAAACGTATTTCGGATTCAATGCTGCAATGTGCATTGCAACGTCTTTTGCTGCATCTGAATCTGTCGAACCTTCAACAATAGTAAGGACACTGATTCGTCCACCCATGTGCAAGTATGGACCGAATGCATCATTATCCGTTTTCGTGCGAATTTCATAACGGCGAAGTGTGATTTTCTCACCAATTTTTGCAACAGTGTTCGAAATATGATCCGCTACTGATAATCCGTTTGGCAGTATAGATGCAACTGCTTCTTCGACTGTAGCAGGTTTTGTAGCAAGAAGATGTACAGAAAGGTCGCTAACAAGCGTTTGGAAACCTTCATTTTTAGCCACGAAATCAGTTTCTGCGTTCACTTCAAGAATAATTGCTTCGTTACCATCAACGTAAATAGACGTTGTACCGTCTGCAGCAATACGATCCGCTTTCTTAGCAGAACTAGAAAGACCTTTTTCACGTAGGAAATCAATTGCAGCTTCCATATCACCGTTTGTTTCTGTTAACGCTTTTTTACAGTCCATCATACCTGTACCTGTTTTTTCTCGTAATTCCTTAACCATTTGCGCTGTAATTTTCATTTTTTCCATTCCTCCTATTTATGCCATCAATTCCGAAAAAAGACGATAAGGGTATAAGCCGCTTATCGTCTTTTCATTTACTGGATTTACTCTGCAGCTACAGTTTCTTCTTGAGTCGCTTCTTCGTCTTCGCCTTGTCTTGCTTCAAGCAAAGCATCAGCCATTTTGCTAGTCAATAGACGTACTGCGCGAATTGCATCATCATTCGCAGGAATGATGTAGTCAATTTCGTCTGGATCACAGTTCGTGTCAACGATTCCAACTAGTGGAATGTTTAATTTGATTGCTTCAGCAACCGCGATGCGTTCTTTGCGTGGGTCAACAACGAACATAACATCCGGAATTGCTTTCATATCACGGATTCCGCCAAGGAATTTAACAAGACGTTCGTGTTGTTTCTTAAGTTGTCCAACTTCTTTTTTAGGAAGTACGTCAAATGTACCGTCTTCTTCCATTTTCTCGATTTGCTTCATACGTGCAACACGTTTTTGGATTGTACCAAAGTTTGTAAGTGTTCCACCAAGCCAGCGTTGGTTAATATAATACATTCCAGCGCGTTCAGCTTCTTCTTTAATTGCATCTTGTGCTTGTTTTTTAGTACCGACGAATAGAACTTTACCGCCATCAGCACCAACTTGACGCATGAACGCGTAAGCTTCTTCAAGTTTTTTCACCGTTTTTTGAAGATCGATGATGTAGATTCCGTTACGTTCCACGAAGATGAATTTCTTCATTTTCGGGTTCCAGCGGCGTGTTTGGTGACCGAAGTGTACTCCGGCTTCAAGCAGTTGTTTCATTGAGATAACTGACATTTTATATTCCTCCTGTTTTGGTTTAATTCCCTCCGTGTACCTCATCCGCCAAAACGACCTCTCGGCACCATTCCTGACGTCCGTCCACGTGTGTAGTAATACCATTCGATAATATACCATATGATTATCTTTTTTGCAACCTATATAAGATGAAATAGAGAATACCATCGAAACTGCTTCGGCTACCCTATTAAGGCATCTTCGCTTTTATATAGGTATTAATTTGCTCAACATATATATATCATCTGAATTTCAAGATTAACTCTATCTCTGTGCGTCCCTTGCCAAGTTGCTTAGCAATTCCTTCTATGGACTGTCCCGCGTCATGCAGTCTAATCACCTGTGTTCGTTCATCCTCGGCTTCTACCGGTGCCACAGTCTCCTCAGAGGCCTGTCCTGCTGCCTTATATGACTTGAGAGCAAGATTAACTGGCATTTTAGGTATACTGGCACGTATTTCGGGCCGACTTTCTGTTACTGCCACAGATTCTTGTGATGCACTTACAGTTTTCTTCGGGAGAGCAGGTTGTTGGACATGGACTGTAAGCTGTTCAATTAAGCGCTCATTCTCATCTTTCAACTCCGATAAGTATGCGCCAATCGAATTATCCATTTCAGTCATTAGCTTGCGCTGTTTTTTTTCGAGATCATCAAACTTCGTAACTTTAGTATAAAGCAAAGCAAGGAAGTAAAAACTAATTATTTGTATGATGAATAAAAACATTAATAAAATCGTTGTCATCGTCATTAGCCTGTAAAGTCAACAAACGCACCTTTGTATGGGTGTACCGTCTTCTTTTCCTCTTCATTTTGTTGGTGGTCTCCGTTTTGCAATTCACCTTGTTCTTGTTCCCGTGGGTGTCCATTTGCCGCCTTCGCTGCCTCTTCCGATTCCAAGACAGTTTCTTTGGCTTTTAACGCTTGCCGTTCCATAAGGGAATTTGCATGATCTAGGTTTAATTGGGTCTGTTGGTGCTTTTGTTCTGCAATTTTTCCCGCCTCGAAAGTCTTGGGGATGGCAATTTGCAGTTCAATCCCTTTCAGACTCATAAGACGCCTCCGTCAACAATTTCAGCTGCTAATAGTTTGCGAAGTTTGAATAGCGCCTTCGAGTGAATTTGAGAAATCCGCGAAGTAGATAAACCTAAAATTTCACCAATATCTGTAAGAGTCATTTCTTCTGTATAAAAAAAGCTTAATACAAGCTGTTCATTTTTATTAAGTTCCTTGATTTTAGTGATCAAGTCACCAATCAATTCAGTCATCATGGTCTGCTGTTCAGGTGTTTTTACACCTTCATCCTTTATGATAAAAGACTTTTGCCCTTCTTCGTCATCATCATTGACTTTTTCATCAATAGAAAGAACGTTTGAAAAATAATGTTCATGGACAGTCTGATATACCTGATCTACACTTATTCCCATATGCTCTGCAATTTCTTCAGGTGTCGCATGACGTTGCAGCTTTTGCTCAAGCTTCATAATTTCTTCTTCTTGTTTCTTGGATTTCTCCCTAGAAGAACGCGGTAGCCAATCTTCTTTCCGCAAACCATCAATAATTGTGCCACGGATTCGAAAAGATGCATACGTATCAAATTTCAAATCCCTGCCCGGATCGAATTTAGTCAACGCGTCAAATAGACCGTGAAGCCCAAGACTCATTATATCGTCACGCGAAACGTTACGGGGCAGTCCAGAGCTAATCCGTTGCACATGATAGCTGACAAGCGGCGTGTATTTACGGACAAGTATGTCTCCTGCTTCGGGATCACGATTACGAATCCACAGGTCCCAACATACGGCTTCCTCCATCAAATCCTGTTTCGACATCGAATCCCTCACTTTCCATGATGATTCCGTCATAGTTACTCATATTATAGCAAAGAAACGTAAGAAAAGCGCAAGGCGTCCTGTCGCAACGAGGAGGGATGTAATTCAATCCTTCCTAGCTGGATCACTTTCAAGGAACATAGCCTAAGTAGACAATGTCCTGCGGCAATAAGGAGGGATGCAGTTTCTAATCACTGCCGGCTACTTGATCCACATCCTGTGAGCGGCTGGCGCCTGGAGTCTTGACACCGATCGAAGGAGATAAAACGTATACTTTCATTCGAAAAAAGGCGACTGAACTAATCAGCCACCATACTTAACTTTCAGCGACCGAATTCATCCACCCTACTTCAGATTTCCTTCGTCCCTAAGTTTACTGTACGAATGTTAAGCATTGATTCTGTGGGATTGAATTCAATTGTGCGGCCGCTCGATCCACCTGTATCTTCAGCAATAATTGGGATAGACAACCGTTTCAATTCTTGTTTAACGGCTTCAACGTTTCGCGGGCCGATGCGAATCGTGTCGCTAGAACCGAATTGAAACATTTGTGAACCACCCGCAATTTTCGCCTTCAAAGCCATCGGTCTGACACCTTCCGCTTTTAGCAATTCCATCAACGCATAAATACCGGTATCTGCAAACTTAGCGACATTAATACGATCCGATTTACCAAGACTGGAATCCGGAAGCATAATATGTACCATACCCGCAATCTTCTTGCGCTCATCGTAGAGAACAATTCCGACGCATGAACCAAGTCCTGAGGTTCTAATTGTCATCGGTTCCTTTACGATATTCATATCCGCAATTCCTACCCGAATTACCTCATTCAAAATCCCCATATCACATTACACCTAGTGAACGGAAAATTGTAACGTATGATGAAGGGTCCGGAAGCAGGAAAAAGTGACCGTTCACACTTGAAATTCCTTCCTCACTTTCCTCACGAATCTGCGTGTCAATAACGATGACTTCATCGCTATAATGAGATACTTCAATCAGCCCGAAACTGACGATTGCACCAACCATGTCGACACTTAACGAAGGTACTGTAGGATAAATTTTCAAGCCCGTAAAGTCGGACAGAGCGGACAAGTAAGAACCCGAAAGAATATTGCCTAGCTCTTGCATTGCGGATACACCTATTTCAGGTAGATTGGGAGAGGAAAAATCGAATGTCTCGTCCCCAATCAATCTTCTAATGAAGTGATTTGCCGATTCCACGGGAAGAACGAAAAACATGCTGCCGGACAAATCCCCCTTAATTCGGAGGAATATTCCAGCAACTATTTTTTCGGCACCACCAGCAAGGTCAAACATCTCATCGAATGACACTAGTTTGACATTCGGAACATACATATCGATTTTACGATTAAGCAGTTGTGACAATGAAGTCGCCGCGTGTGCAGCACCAATATTCCCAACCTCTTTCAATACATCAAGATGCATGTCCGTAATCTTGTTGTCAGAATCCATCTGATGTCACCCGCTTCACGGGCTCGAGAATTTTATCTAGATTCAGCATAACAAGAAGATGTTTCCCCACTTTAGCGACACCGGATACGAAGTCTGATTCGATGGAACCGACGACTGCCGGTTGTGGTTCGATTGCATTCACTGGAATGTCGAGTACATCATTCGCAGCATCTACAATCAGCCCTACATCATATTCATCCAGCGTAACAATAATTATTCTAGTACTGTCATCCATCTCTTTTGGAGTAAGACCAAACCGCTCACGTAGGTCGACAATTGGTGTAACGATTCCTCTTAGGTTAATGACCCCCTTAACATAAGCTGGTGTTTTGGGAACCCGAGTAATCGAAAGCACTTTTTCGATTGACTGAACGGTATCTACACTTATAGCATATTCCATATCTAGCAATTGAAAAACGATTACTTTCACTTCTTTTTGATTGAGTTTATCAGTCATATTCTTCACCCCCGCTTACTTAATCAATGCGTTGCAATCGACAATGAGTGCAACTTGTCCATTTCCAAGAATCGTTGCACCCGATATTGCGAATACACTTTGTAAATAATTACCGAGCGATTTCAAAACAATTTCCTGTTGCCCAATGAATGAATCGACAACAAGTCCTGCTAATCTTTCACCTTTACGGACGATAACTACCGACTGATAACCATCCGACTCACTATTTTGTTCTGGTATTTCGAAAATTTCCGTCAAATTTAACAGTGGTATGATATTGCCACGGAAATCAATGACTTGCTGATTATGCGCATTCATAATATCTGAAGTCTGAATGATAGCTGTCTCAATGATTGAGGACAACGGAATCGCAAACACTTCTTTTTTCAATTCTACTAGCATAACTGAAATGATAGATAGTGTTAATGGTAGTTGAACTTGGAACAATGAACCTTGTCCTTCTTTCGATTCAATAGACATAAAACCACCGAGCGATTCAATGGTATTTTTCACGACATCTAGCCCAACGCCCCGCCCAGATACATCGGAAATTTTTTCAGCTGTCGAAAAACCTGATGCTAGGATGAGTTCAGCTACTTGACGGTCCGTCAGTGTTTCAGCTGTCTCTTTTGTAACAATGCCACTTTTAATTGCTTTTGCAAGGACACGTTCACGATTGACACCAGCTCCATCGTCTTCAAGTTCTATAAATACATGATTACCCGAATGATATGCACGAAGAGTTACAGTGCCTTCCTCAGGCTTGCCTTTCGCAACTCGCTCTGCTGGACTTTCTACACCATGATCCAGTGCATTACGAATCAAGTGAACAAGCGGATCTCCGATTTCGTCGATAACTGTTCGATCAAGTTCAGTTTCAGCTCCAATGATTTCGAGTTCAACTTTCTTGTTAAGATCACGCGCCAATTGCCTTACCATTTTAGGGAAACGATTGAATACTGTCTCAACCGGTATCATGCGCATGTTCAAGATGATGTTTTGCAAATCACCAGATACACGCGTAATCCGTTCGACCGTTTCATTCAACTCTGGGTTATGGATTTCACTTGCAATTGATTGAAGTCTACCCCGATCAATAATCAACTCTTCAAACAGATTCATAAGTACATCAAGTCTATCAATGTTCACACGAATTGTTTTATTACCTGATTGCACGCCTGAGTTGCGTTTTCCTTTTTTAGCATCTTCTTCGATAATAGTAGGCGTAATCGACTCTGTTTCTTCAGCAGATTCTTCACTTGTATCACGCATCAAATAATCAGTTGTAACAGGTATGACAGACACGCTTTCAATTTCGGACACTTTCAATACTTTGGCTTTCAAGACATCCGCATCTTCTTTTGTAATAAGTGCCACTGTAAACGTTTCGTTAAAGTCTTCATTTTCAAGCCGCTCTACTTTGGGTTCAGATTTAACGATTTCGCCGGATTTTTCCAGTATTTCAAATACCATATACACCCTTGCTGCTTTTAATAAACAATCGTCTCGTAGTTTCACATTAATTTCAAATGTGCTGAAGCCTTGATCAAACGATTGACTAATGACAGTCATTTCGTAACCATCATAACTAAGTGAATCTTTAAGGCTACCTTTATCTTCGAGTACAACAGCTGCCGCAGTTTCAGCTACTACCGCCCCACCTACTTCAATCCTATTCAATGATTCTACAAGTTTGGTAACGTCTTTTTTACCTGACCCACCTGAGGCGATATCCATAACCATCTCTTCAAGGTAATCGACAGCTTGCAAAACGACGTCCAAAATTTCAGATGTAACACGAATCTTTGAATTACGGATTGCGTCCAATACATTTTCCATCATATGTGTAAGATCGGCGATGTCTTCATACCCCATTGTTGCAGACATCCCTTTCAACGTATGAGCGGACCGGAATACTTCATTTACAATGGCAAGATCTAGCGGGTTTTTCTCGAGTTCCAACAGATGCTCGTTGCAAGCTTGTAGATGCTCCTTACTCTCATCTATAAACATTTCCAAGTATTGATTTGTATCCATCGTGACGCCTCCTTTAAGACTTTATAATACCTATTATCGATTCTGATATATCGTGTAAGTCCACGACCTCATCAGCAAAGCCAGCTTCTTTTATTGCTTTTGGCATGCCATATACGACTGATGTCTTTGCCGATTCAGCAATCGTAATTGTTTTCCCGTTTTTCCGTAACACTTCCATACCGTTTTTCCCGTCATAGCCCATTCCTGTCATAATAACTGTCAAAAAGTTCAACTCTCTGTTCTCGGCAGCTGACTCGAGAAGAACATCAACGGATGGTCGATGTCCCGCACGCGGGGGATCCACCGCGTCTAGTCGGACATAGTAGGACATGCCTCTTTTTGTCATTTTAAGATGTTGGCCGCCCGGTGCAATATAGGCTGTACCATTTTCAAGTAACTCGCCATCTTCTGCTTCTTTTACTTGAATATCACAAAGTCCATTCAGTCTATCAGCAAGAGATTTTGTAAAACCTGGAGGCATATGTTGAACAATAAGTATTGGAACACCTATTGAAGCGGGTAAGCCCGTCAGTACCTCTTGTAGTGCCCGAGGACCCCCTGTCGATGTGCCTATTATAACAAATGTTTTACCTGTTTTGGGAATCTTATTTTTAGTCACATTCGTTATCTGACTCCGATTAGGGATAAATCTAGGTATTTCAACAGCTTTATCAACCGGCTTAGTAGCTGATTTCAAACTAATTGGTTGCGTCAAACGTCGCCCCGTAATCTCTCTTGTCAACGTAGACAGCCGTACCCCCGAAGCAGCAATGACTTTCCCTATTATTTCTTCCTTCACCTCGTGAAGATTTAAAGATATAGCCCCACCCGGCTTCGCGACGAAGTCAACTGCACCGTATTCCATAGCGAGCATGGTATTTTCCGCTCCAATTTTTGTTGTGCTCGACAACATGACAATTGGCACTGGCTGGCTCGACATAATTTCTTGCAACGCTTCAAGACCATCCATAATTGGCATTTCAATATCCATGGTCACAACATCCGGTTTCAACATTTCCACTTTTTCTACGGCCTCTTTACCATTGCGTGCAGTCCCAATTACTTCAATATCAGGATGGCCCGACAGAAAATCGGATATGAGCTTACGCATAAATGCCGAATCATCCACAACAAGCGCTTTCTTGCGATTGCCTGTATTCAAATCATCCACGCCCTTTCGCAAAGATACTCCTCATTTTGCCGAGGAATCCTTCTCCTTGTTTGAAATCCTCTTCAGAACTAGGGCTGACAAAGGTCTCTGCAATCGCCATCATCCTTTTGGATATAGGAGCATTTGGATATAGCACTAAAAATGGTTCCTGTGCAAGCACAGCCTTATGAACTACTGGGTCTTCAGGCAGGAAGCCAAGAATCTTTGTCTCTTTCCCTAGGAACTTACGCATAGCATATTGAAGTCTCGTTACAGCATCATTACCATCATCACCCTTTGAAACACGGTTACTGACAATGCTAAATTCCTTATCGGGATCTTGCAAACATATGAATTTCATCATCGAATAGGCGTCTGTGATGGATGTTGGTTCAGTTGTTGAAATAACAATAATTTCATCAACCGCGACAATCAAGTCGATTGAACGTTGCGTTGCCCCCGCTCCCATATCAAACAAGATGAAATCATATCTTTGTTGTAACTGTTCAAACGCTTGGATTAGCCTTTCGAACATAGCGGCTGACCATTCCATAACCGTATCGAGCCCAGAACCTCCGGATATGAAAGACAAACCTCCAGGTGCTTCATTTACTGCCTCATCTAAATCTACCTTATTAAGTAAATAGTCTGTCAAACTGTTCCGTGGAGTCATACCAAGAAGAATATGAATGTTGCCCATTCCAACATCCATATCAATGATAATTACTTTCTTACCTTTAGATAAAATGGCATGGGCAAAATTTGTGGAGAAATTCGATTTCCCAACACCACCTTTACCACTGACGATGGCAATCGAGTTTGACAGTTTACCTTGAGACTTCAGCATCTTTAACCTAAGTGTTTCAGCCTGATCACGCATCATAAGCACCCTTTACTAACAAGGAAATCAGCTTCATGCTGTCTGCCTCGGTAATATCTTCCGGCACTTCCTGACCATCCGTGTAATACGCAGTTCCGATACCATAGTCCTTCATCAGATTAAACATCGGACCGATCGAGCCGGTTTCATCCATTTTTGTGAAAATGAACTTTTCAACCGAAAATGATTTGAACTGTTCTATGATTACCCGCATGTCTTCTTCTTTAGACGTCATTGAAAGGACAAGATACGATTCCATATCTAGCGAAAAATCAATTAGTCGCGTTAAATCTTCTACGAATTTAGCCTCTTTGTAATTTCGACCTGCCGTATCAATAAATATCAGATCACGATCAGCCAATTTCTCGATTGCTTGTTCGAAATCCTTGCTGTTATATGCAATTTCTACTGGAGCCTGCAACAAGTTCGCATATGTACGAAGCTGTTCAATCGCTGCAATTCGGTACGTATCAGTGGTGATAAAGCCGATTTTCTTCTTATTTTCAAGAAGTGCACGTGCAGCAATTTTGGCTATGGTTGTAGTTTTTCCAACTCCAGTTGGTCCAAGAACATTAATGAATTTTTTATTGAAAGAAATGCCCCCGAATGGCAAATCACCGATTTCCCGCTCTAGAAATTGTTTTACAATGACAAGTTGCTCTTCATTTGTGAAATCTTTTTTCTCCACTTTCATCCTATCGTAAAGATTCTCGCCCAACTCAGTGATGAAATTTGTGGACAAACCCTGTTTTTTAAGATGAGTAAGTAACGGTTTTACTTCATCCGGAAAACGTGAATGGGTAGCGGCTTGCTGCATATCCTTCAACATTTTTTTCATTTCGGTCATTTCTTTTTTGAATTCTTCGGTCGTATCGTTGCCTCTTTCAATCTGCACAGAAATAGGTGGGGGAACTGCTTCTTCGATTTTTGATACCGGTTCATCAAAACCCGCAACAACTTCTACAGATTTCTTTTTATATAAACCGAGGAATCCTTTAGATTTAACAACGGTTGAACTAAGGATAATCGCTTCATCACCAAAGTCCATACGAACTTTTTTCATGGCTTCTACCATTGTTTCCGCTGTATACTTTTTCATTTTCATTAAATATCCACCACCCCAACACTTTGGACTTCAATTGAAGCTTCAAGTTCATTGTATGATAATACTGGAATTTGAGGGAAGTATCGTTCCGTTATTTGCCTCAAATACATGCGTATTGCTGGCGTACAGAGAACGACCGGCGATTGATCCATCAAAGCGACACGTTCCACTTCCCCCGCAATCGACTCTAGAATTTCCTGAGAATGTTGTGGATCCAGTGATAAATAATTACCTTGTTCGGTTTGTTGGATACTATCCGCAATCATTTTCTCAACTTTTCCAGAGACGGTCAGTACTTTGAGCGATTGACCAGTCGGCGCATACTGATTTGTAATTTGTCTTGCAAGAGCCTGTCTAACATATTCTGTTAGGACATCGACATCTGATGTATATTTGGAGTAATCTGCAAGCGTTTCAAAGATGATTGGCAAGTTTCGTACCGAAACATGCTCGTTCAGTAACTTCGCAAGTACTTTTTGAATTTCACCAATCGATAAAGGGGTTGGTGTGAGCTCGTCGACAAGAATCGGGAATGTTTCACGCACATGATCGACCAGTTGCTTGGTTTCCTGACGGCCAATCAGGTCCGCAGCATTTGCACGAATCACTTCTGTCAGATGCGTCGAAACAACACTTGGTGGGTCGACAACCGTATATCCAAGAATCTCTGCATCTTCTTTGACATCCTCCGTTATCCATTTAGCCGGAAGTCCAAATGATGGCTCAATTGTATCAATCCCTTCAATCGAATCATCCCCGCCCGGACTCATCGCTAGGTAATGATCAAGAAGTAGTTCCCCTCTTGCTAATTCACTTCCCTTAATCTTAATTCTATACTCATTTGGCTGTAACTGGATATTATCCCTAATACGAACAACCGGGATAACGAGACCTAGCTCAATTGCCAGCTGCCTACGAATCATGACAACTCGGTCGAGTAAATCCCCACCTTGCGTCGCATCTACTAGTGGAATAAGCCCATATCCAAACTCAAATTCAATTGGATCTATATTAAGCAGATTGACGACATTTTCCGGACTTTTCAAACCTTCCGTTTCAAGGTCTTCTTCCATCTCTAACAGTTCCTTAGGATCTTCTATGACCTTCTTAGACATTATATAGGCCCCGAGTGCAAGTGTAATTGCAACCGGAATTGTAAGAATGTCGTTAATAGGTGTAGCAAGACCGAGTAATAATACCGTTGCAGCTGCGATGTAAAGTAATTTGGCTTGTCCGAAAAGCTGGCTGATAATATCGGTACCTAGATTGCCCTTAGACGCGGCACGTGTGACAACAATACCTGTTGCAGTTGAAATAAGCAGCGCTGGTATTTGTGAAACGATACCATCTCCGACTGTCAATTGTGAAAAGAGCAAAGCAGCTTCCGCGAATGGTAGCCCCATTTGAACCACCCCAATGATCATCCCAACAAGCAGGTTGATAATGACGATAATGATACCGGCGATTGCGTCTCCTTTAACGAACTTTGTTGCCCCGTCCATGGCTCCGTAAAAGTCGGCTTCATTACTGACTTTTTCACGCCTCATACGCGCTTCTGTTTCAGAAATCATACCGGCGTTCAAGTCAGCATCTATACTCATCTGTTTTCCGGGCATTGCATCAAGCGTAAAACGGGCCGCTACTTCAGATACCCGCTCCGCACCTTTTGTAATGACGATAAACTGTATAATGACAAGTATGACGAAGATAACGAGACCGACAACAATATTTCCTCCTGTAACAAAGGTACCGAACGTTTCAACAACTCCACCCGCATCTCCGTTTGACAAAATTGCCCGAGTCGTTGAAACGTTAAGGCCCAAACGGAAAAGTGTAAGCAATAGTAATAAGGTAGGGAAAATTGAAAACTGTAACGCTTCCTGCATGTTCATGGCTGTTAAAAGAACTAAAAGTCCGAGTGTAATATTTATAATTATCAAGAAACTCAAGAGCCATGGTGGAAGCGGGATGACAAGCATCGCAACAATCATAATTACCGCCGCGAGTACTCCTATATCTCTGAATTTCATGTCATCCCTACTTTCTAGTATTTAATCAAACACATCCCGGAGTGTTTGCGTCCAGATTTTGAATTGAGCTTGTGCCTGCAGGACGCAGGTATTCAGCCTTTGCCGCAGGATGCGGCGAACTAAGGTTGCCTATTCACTCAATTCAAAATCTGTGACATCCGCCGGCCGACTAAGGGAGCCGCGTCCTGCGGCAACGTCGACACTAGTACGTCCTGTACGTCGCAGGCTTTTGGACATCAAGGAAGGATTGAACTACACCCTTCCTTGATGTCCAAATCAAATTTTACGTTGAATTCTGTATACATACGCAAGTATTTCAGCTATTGCTTTGAAGAACTCTTCAGGAATCCTTCCCCCAATTTCAACATCGTCATAGAGCGCTCTGGCCAGTGGTCGGTTTTCTACCATGACAATGTTGTTTTCAGTCGCAATCAATTTAATCTTTTGAGCGACGAAATCGACACCTTTTGCGACAACGATGGGTGCATCCATATCCCCGTCCTTATACTTCAGTGCAATCGCATAATGAGTCGGGTTCGTGATAACGACATCTGCATTAGGCACTTCCTGCATCATGCGTCGCATCGCCATTTCACGTTGGCGCTGCTTAATCTTGGATTTTATAAGCGGATCCCCTTCGGAGTTTTTATATTCATCCTTAATATCCTGTTTGGACATCCGAAGATTTTTTTCATAGTCATATTTTTGATACATAAAGTCCAAAATGGATATGAATAACAAGACAAATGCTGCTGTTATTCCCATCAATGCGGCAAGTTGCCCGATTGTCGTTAATACGTCCCAGGGGCTTTTAAATGCCAGCCCTAGTACTTTATCAATATTCGCCATAAGAATAAGCGTTGTAGTTGTTCCAATAAATGAAATTTTCAATATGGACTTCATTAATTCAATAATGGCACGGATCGAAAAAATCCGCTTAAGCCCTTTGATTGGATCTATTTTCTTCAAATCCATTTTCAGCGGTTCAGCGGTAAGAAGCAAACCGAATTGAAATATATTCCCAGCCACTCCAGCAACAACCGCAATTAGCATGACAGGCAATAGAAGAAATGCCATTTGAATTAAGACATCTCCATAAATGAGCATTGCCTGATCCTCATCTAGATTGGATATAGGAATATATTCAGTGAATGCCTGATGAAAAAACACGAAAAAGCGGTCCCTCATAAATCCTGCAGCAAAAAACAGGAAAAGGAACACGGAAAGTAGCAGGATTGCACTTGTAACGTCCTGACTTTTTAAAACCTGACCTTTTTTCCTGGAATCTTGACGTTTTTTCTGAGTGGCTTTTTCGGTCTTTTCCCCTGCGAAGAATTGCAGATCAAGCCGCAACATCATATTAGCCACCTCCAAGAAGTAACATCAAGTCCCTCATACTGATCATAATCACTTCAAACAATTTCTTCATCATTTGGACCATAACACCCATCATAATAAACAGAACAATGAAACTAACCCCAATCTTGATTGGGAATCCTACAACGAAAATATTTAATTGCGGCACTGCTCTTGCAGTGATTCCAAGTGCTAAATCGACGAGGAATAATGTCGCAACGATTGGAATTGACATTTGGAAAGCGATTGCAAATGAGGTTGCAAATGTCCGAATGACGAAATCGACTACCCCTTCTTTCCCAAAGGCCGGCCACAGTTGGTCTGCCGGGAGAAATTGATAGCTATAAAAAATACCATCTAAGAGCATATGATGGCCGTTTAGTGCCAGTAGTAACAGAATGGCCAACGTGTTAAAGAATTGACCTAATAGAGGAGATTGTGCCCCAGTCTGCGGATCAATTACGTTTGCAATCGCAAAACCCATTTGAAAATCGATAAAACCACCTGCAACTTGAATAGCAGACATAACGATGAATGCGATGATTCCAATGAATAATCCTGTCATTGCCTCTTTTACGACTAACAACAGATAGGCCCCATTAATCTCAAGCTCGGGCATGTCGACTGTATAGACCATCGCCCACGCAAGCAAAGCACCAAAAATGATGCGCTGAGTAGTAGGTATTGCACGGTAAGAAAATAGTGGCAGTGTAACAAAAAAAGCAGTGACTCGGGTCAGAATAAGCAAGTATGCGGCTAATGAAGGGACTAATTCTTCCATTTAATCATCCGATATACCGTCCCAGATTCTCAAAAATATCAGCCGCAAACGTTGTAACCCTTGCTAGCATCCATGGGCCGAAAACGACAACCCCTACTAACACAGAAACAATTTTAGGCACGAATGCCAGTGTCTGTTCCTGAATCTGAGTGGTTGCCTGGAAAATACTCACGGAAAGCCCTGTCACAAGTGCAAGAATAAGGAGTGGGCCTGAAGTCAAAAGAATGACCCAGATTGCACGCTCAGCTATCTCTATGACTAATTCCTGTGTCATTCAAAACCCCTCCTAAAAACTTTGCAACAATGATTTGATAATGAGATACCATCCATCAACTAGGACGAACAGCAATATTTTAAAAGGTAACGAGATCATAACTGGTGGTAACATCATCATCCCCATCGACATAAGGATACTCGCTACAATCATGTCAATAACTAAAAATGGTATGAAAATCATAAAACCCATTTGAAATGCAGTCTTAATTTCACTCAGTGCGAATGCAGGAACTAACATCGTCAGTGAAACGTCTTCAAGTGAGTCAGGTCGATCCGCTTTATTATAGCGAAGGAATAACTCCAAATCCTTCTGCCGAGTATGTTTACTCATAAACTCTTTAAGCGGGATACTTGCCTGTTCATATGCTTCGTCGAGTGAAATCTCATCGGCAAATAATGGTGTAAGAGCCTTATCATTCACTTGCTGAAACGTTGGAGCCATGATAAAAAATGTTAAAAAGAGTGCCAGACCGACAAGTACTTGGTTCGGAGGCATCTGCTGTGTTGCAAGTGCAGTTCTGACGAATGACAGAACGATGATAATCCTCGCAAAAGATGTCATTAAAATTAGAATAGCCGGAGCTAGAGACAAGACAGTCAGAAGCAACATCATTTTGATAGATGTTGATACATTTGCGGGATCACTATCTGAGAAAAACTGGGCAAAATCATTCATCTCGGTTGCGCTCCTTTTCTGTCAACCGGCTGATATGCCGTTTTCTCTCTTCTTTCATCTCCTCAAGCCTTGATTGAAAAACAGTACTGAAATCGGGTGACTCTTCCGTTTTCACATTCGAATGACTTTTCGATTTACCCGCTACTTTAGCAAGTATCCGATTCAGCATCCCGGATGCCACCTCCGTACTATCACCCGCGTAGAATTCAACTAATTTGTCAATTTCATCGAGATCCGTGATTTCTTTTAACAATCGGATATCGTCTCCAACCCCGATAAGGTAATAGGATTCGCCTATGACGACCAGTTGAATCGATTTATGTTGTCCGAGCGAAATACCACCCATATTTTTCATAAATCGATTTTTATCGTAAAGTCGATTTTTCCGATTAACAAACTTCAAGAGACCAAAAAGTATTCCGAGGACGAACACTAAAGCAAATAACGTTTTTATGTAGTCCCCCGCCGAGGAACCCACGTCTTTCTTGTCCGTAGTAAGATCTTCAGCGAGTGGTGGTAACGTGTCCTTATCAGTATCCGTACTGACATCCGTTTCCGAGTCTTTGTTAAACAAATCGGACACCGGTTTATTCGGATCAGCAATGGTGTCTGCATGGACGAATGCGTATGGCAATTGGGTTCCTAGGAAGATGATTAGAATGAAAGCTGATAAGTACTTTTGTACAATCGTTGATCTCATTCTTCGGTTATCCTAGTGCTTTTTCGATTGCTTCAACAACACGATCTGCCTGGAATGGTTTGACGATAAAGTCTTTCGCACCAGCTTGAATCGCATCGATTACCATTGCCTGTTGTCCCATTGCTGAACACATGATGATCTTCGCCGCAGGGTCTTTTTCTTTAATTGCTTTTAAAGCTGCAATACCATCCATTTCTGGCATTGTAATATCCATTGTGACAAGATCAGGTTTTAATTCAAAATACTTTTCAATAGCTTGTAAACCGTCTGCCGCCTCGCCAACCACTTCGAAATTATTTTTTGTCAAAATATCTTTTATCATCATCCGCATGAAAGCTGCATCGTCTACTATTAATATACGTCTACTCATTGTCATTACCCCCGTTATATTATCTTAAATTATTTATACGTTCTGTTTGGCTTAAAATATCTGTAATTCGTACTCCGAAGTTTTCGTCGATAACGACCACTTCTCCTTTTGCGATATGACGGTTGTTTACTAATATATCAACCGGTTCTCCCGCAAGTTTGTCCAGTTCAATAATAGAGCCACTCGACATTTCCAATATCTCCTTGACCGAACGCTTAGTTCTGCCAAGTTCGACCGTGACTTGTAATGGAATATCAAGGAGCATATTTAAGTTATTGGACTCGGACTTGTTTAAAGATAGACTTTCAAAGTTAGCAAACTGTGCCTGCTGAACTTGTACCTGCGGTTGTTGCGGACGCATTTGCATCTGCGGTTGTGGTGCTGGTTGTCCGTATTGTGTGTCATAAGTTGGTTGCTGCATCCCTTGGCCATGACCATTTTGTTCGTACGACTGCTGTTGCACTTGTTGTTGCTGTGCTGGCTGTTGGACTGGAGTGGATTGCTGTTCTATTGGTCGATTCATCTCGGCAACTGCCGCAGTTTCTTCTTCTGCGTCACCGCCCATGAGAGAGGCAACTAATTTTTTGCCAAATCCTAGTGGAAGTAATTGCATAATGTTTGAATCAATCAGGTCCCCTACTTTAAGCGTAAACGATACTTTTATCAATAGGTCATCACCCGGAATAAGATCCCGACCTCGGTCTTCAAGGACATCCATCAAATCGATTGTTGGTGGTGAAATATCGACTTTTCTATTGAACAAAGTTGACATCGAAGTAGCCGCGGAACCCATCATTTGATTCATTGCTTCTTGGACAGCACTTAAATGAATTTCACCAAGGTCCATATTCGGATGTAGACCATCTCCGCCTAACATAAGATCCGCAATAATTGCAGCGTCACTTTGTTTTATTACGAGCAAGTTCATACCACTAAGGCCTACTGTATAGTCAACCTTAATGGCAACGTATGGATGGATAAATTCTTCTTCCAAAACTGCCTTATCGACAACCGAGATAGTAGGCGTCGTTATGTCAACTTTTTGTCCGAGCAATGCAGATAATGCTGTTGCTGAACTGCCGAATGAGATATTACCAATTTCACCAAGTGCATCTCTTTCCATATCATCCAAGTAATCTGCGGTTAGTATTTCTTTTGTGGTGGAGTCCTCAGGCTCATCGATCGACAAAGGTTCTCCACGTAGTAGTGCTTCAATTTCTTCCTGCGAAAGGATATTATCACTCATCATCTTCTTCCCCTCCGATCTTTGTATCAATTATTTGAACAGCCATCTTGTTTTTCAAATGCCCCGGCTGTGCCGTAAATTTAGGTATATCACCAATTTTTATAACGAGTGGATCGTCAATTTTACGGTCTAATTTTACGACATCCCCCACTTGAAGGTAGAGAAAATCTTCAATTGTCATATTTCCAGTACCGAGTTCAGCAATGACAGACAAAGGAGCTTTTTTTAATCGTTTTTCAATAACCATACTTTGCTCTGTCGTAGGTTCTTTCTTGTTAGTCTGCATCCAATAACGGACCGATAAGTTTGGTACGATTGGTTCAAGAACGACGTGCGGGATGCAGATATTGATCATTCCGCTTGATTCTCCGATGATAATATTAAACGATATCACAACGACTGTTTCATTTGGCGATATCATTTGAAGGAATTGAGGATTTACTTCAATCTCCGTCAGGAATGGATCGATATCGATGATTCCTGACCATGCTTCGCGTAAATTATCAAAAGAACGTTCGAATAAATTTGTCATGATTTTTAATTCAATTTCAGTTAAGTTATCAACTTTACCTGGAATTTCTCCAACTCCACCCATCATGCGATCGAGCATCGTATAGGCAATGTTCGGGTTCACTTCCATCAGGATATTGCCGTCTAATGGTGGAACTTCAAAAATATTAATTAAGGTCATATTTGGAATAGAACGTATAAATTCCTCGAAAGGAATCTGATCAACCGATGCTACACTGATTTGGACATACGTTCGCAGCTGTGCTGAAAAATATGTCGTTAATAATCTTGCGAAATTCTCATGAATCCTGGTCAAACTTCGAATCTGATCTTTAGAAAAACGAAGGGCGCGTTTAAAATCATACACTTTTACTTTCCGAGTCTCGTCTTCTTTTTTCATGTCTTCTGCAGACATTTCCCCAGTTGAAATCGCAGATAATAATGCGTCGATCTCACTTTGGGATAATATATCCCCGGCCATATATGGTCACCTCCCACTATCTGACTCTAGTGCAAATGCTTAACTATATCAGTATTTCATTAAATTTGCTACGGTGCTCTGTTTATATAAATATTCAATTGTTCAATATATATGGTTATTGAATAATATAAGAAACGATATAGACCTTTTGTATTTCCCCACTTTGCATAAGAGGGTTAAGATGTGCTATCAAAGCATCCTCGAAGGCCTTTTTGCCAGTTTTTCCTTCAAGGTCTTTCGCCGTCATTTCGGAAAGTTCCTGGATAACGATATTTTTCACTTGAAAATCCCTTTTTGCAAGTTCTTCTCCAGCTAACTTATTATCTGTTTGGATTTTCAAGGTAATGCGGATAAATTGTCGGTCTCCAAGGTTCGTCGTAATTTCGTCGATATCAACCGAAGACTCGATAATTTCATCAATTGTTGGCTCTTTTGCTTCATCATCTTTATTCAGTTGCATAACAAGAATGAGTCCAACTGCGCCGATCAGCGTAATACAAACTAGTATAATAAGCGATACCGTCAGTACTTTATTCTTCATCTTCTTCACCTCGTATATGCGGATTTGATAATAACTGGACCGCCTTATAAAATTCGATGATGCGGCTGTTCACCTCTTCAACAGTATCAAAGACAACATATTTAGTTCCTGTCGTAAGGGTAATCGTCGTGTCAGGAAATGACTCGACTTTCTCAATGTATAGCGCGTTCAATGTGAATTCGGTTTTGTTTAGACGCGTAACTCGTATCATATGTAAGGGGCCGGGCACAGAGCCGGCCCGACCCTCCTTTTCTAGTGAAGCTATGTTAGATTACCTGCGTTGTCGATTAGTTATCGTTTCAAGTTAACAAGTTCTTGCAGGATTTCATCTGATGTTGTGATGATACGCGTGTTTGCTTGGAATCCACGTTGCGCGACGATCATTTCTGTGAATTCTTCAGCAAGGTCGACGTTGGACATTTCTAGGGAACCGGATTTGATAGCTCCGTGACCTCCTGCCCCCTGGGGATCGCCAGGTACGGGATCACCAGAGTTCGGTGATACTTGGAAGTAGTTCCCTCCCACTTTTTCAAGTCCACCGGGATTTGGAAACCTAGCCAACTGAAGTTGCCCTGCCTCTACCAAGTTACTATCTTGTACATATGTCACTTTACCATCTTGGGCAATAGACATGTTTGTAGCATTTGAAGGAATGTTGATAGGACTAGTTAGACCTTGAAGATAACTACCATCGCCGTCCACAAGATCCCCTGCATTATCCAAATAGAAATTTCCCGCTCTTGTATAGAACATATCGTCCCCAGTTCCAACCATGAAGAAACCATCCCCCTCAATTGCAAGGTCTAATGTGTTTCCAGTGAATTGTGTAGAACCAGGTGCATGGATTGTATCTATTGCTGATAATTGTGAACCTAGCCCAACTTGTTTCGCGTTAACCCCACCACGATTTTCGCCAGGTGCTGAAGCTCCCGCAACTGTTTGTGAAAACTGATCCTTAAAAATTGTACGTCCTTTTTTAAATCCGTACGTATTGACGTTTGCAATATTATTACCAATTACATCCAACTTTGTTTGGAAGTTTCTTAGACCTGAAATCCCTGAATACATTGAGCGTATCATTTATATTTTTCCCCTTTCGATTTTAAAAATGTAACCGCATCTATCAGTCAGCGGCTTGATGGCATCCATATAGGTCCTGCCAGTTTTAGCTAAGCACAATTGTGCCGTCGATATTTGTAAATAATTGATCCTTCGCTTCTGTGCGATCCATCACTGTAATGACCGTCGAGTTCTTTGCACTGACTATAAGTGCTGCCTGGTCCATCAGTACCAGCGATTCTTTGATACCCATCTTCTTTGCCTCGTTCACCTTTTCAGTAACATTTGCCCATTCAGCATCTGAAATATGGATGTTCCGTTCTATCAAGCGATCGTTTGCGTGTTTGCTGATTTTCAATTCAGTAGGCTGTACTGCTTTATTCAGATGTTCGAGAAATGATTGTTTCGTACTTGGTGTCAACTGCAGTGATTTACTTTGACGTATAAGTGGTTGCGACGAAATGCGATGGAGATTTATGTTGTCCATATCATCACCCCGTTGGTTTTTCTGATTTTGGTTGTTCCGTTACCGGTAGTTCTTTATCACTAATTGAAGTGAATTTTTTACCGTCAATTCGTGTTCCATCTTCTAAAACATATTGAAGTTTTCCATCTTTATTTGAAACGGATACTACTTTACCTGATTTCTCTATCTCACCGTCCAAATAGCCGACAAATTTGCCGATGAGCATACTCGCTTCAACTAGGCTGTTCGTTCCGCCTGCACTACCCATTACTTCAGATATATTACCTGGCGTCAATTCTTTTCTGTCATCCATAATGAAAATAACATTGCCATTATCATACTTGATGGACACAATCTGATTGATTCCTTCATTGACAACAGGTTTTCCATCTTCCCCTATCACCGGCTTTCCATCTTCACCAACCGCTAGTTCATGCCATTTGATCTCTTTGCCAACAAAACTGTTGTACTGAATCAGTTGTGACTGGTTTTGGGCTTCCGCGAATTTTTCAAATGACTTTGCCATGTTCATCGATTGTTCAAGTGCTGCCATTTGGGCCATCTGAGCGATGGTCTCACTTTCTTTCATAGGGTTCGTCGGGTCCTGGTTTTGCATTTGGGTGATGAGTAATTTCATGAAATCATCTTTCCCCATCACACTGTTCCCAGTTTGACGTTCTTCCTTTTTTTTGTTAGCTAGATACATGTCAGAATTTATTGGTTTTTGTCCTTCAATCGTCATTTGTTATACCCCCAGATCAATCATATATTCTTGGAACGTCATTTCTTCTTCATCTGTTTGTTCCTGTTGCTCGTCTGCTTCTTGTCCTTCTTTTCTGAAGTGCTGATTAAACGCTTGGTCACGATCGTTTTTCGTTGAATCCTGCAATGTTTGAGAAACATCGATTCGTTCTACTTGCAGGTTTTGTTGAAGAAATGCACTTCTAAGCTGATGCAACTGGCTATCGAGCATCTCTTTACCTAGTGCAGTGGATGCCAGAATCCGCGCTGTCATTATTCCATTTACCTGTAACAATTCAATTCGAACTTGCCCCAAATGTTCTGGATATAGTTTGATAAGCAGGCGATTCGTTCCACCAGTTTGACCGAAATTAGAACGTTTAAAAATAGTTTGCATTTCTTTCATTAAGGCTTCATTTCGTGCGTTATTACGATTTTCCACTTCAGTAAGTGTAAGTTCACCTTTAGCCGTTACCACAGTACCAAATGCGCTACTGGCAACTTGTTGCGATGCATCTTTGGTAGTTCCATCATCCGTCATTGTTCGCCCTGTTTCTACTGAAACGACAAATCGCGCGATATTTTTCGACTCCATCAATTGTACCATGACATTCTTCGCAGAGCTGCTGGAATTAAGTACTTTTTCGCAATGTTCACCCGCTGTAGTTAGATAATCTTGCAGCGTGAAAACGTGATGTTCCTGCTTCATTAACAAATCGGTTTTTGGCGCGACAAGTTCTGCTGTTTTTAACAACGTCAACAATTCAACCGCCTGTTGTTTTGGTATTCCGCCTTTTCCTTCAAGCGCATCCGACAATTGAGCGAAAAACTGAGAAGCCACTTTGTCAATGGCATTCAATACCGTCCAAAAGTCATTCGTATTAGCTACCGCTAACAGATCCTCTTCGTTAAGACCCGCTTCTTCCAAGAGTTGAAGTACACTTTCAACCAGATGTTTCGGTTCAATATTAAGTAGATCTGCAAGCTCTTCCAGATTACCTAGATTGGTAATCGATTCTAAATCACCTTCGCCATCTGTTAGGTCTTTAATAGCAGTCTCAAGCTCAACAATAGAAGTTGCATTAAAAATTGCCATAATCGATTCATCGGTTATCCCGCTGACAGGAAGTTCCTGTATAGGAGCGACAGTTAATGGGATATTTCCAGCGATACTACTGAAAATCGATCCAAATGAATTTGTTGTTGGCGGACCTGATTGCATATTATTCGACGAGGTTTTCATGTTCATTCCAGCCATTGCTTGTAATGATGCGATGTTCACTTATTCACCTCCCTTCAATAGTAAAGGTAATTTGTTTATTGCTTCGTCATCATCGTCATATATTTAGCTGCATCTTCAGGAGTCATTTTTTCGAGTATCGAAGCGAGAGTAGCAGATTTCAAGCTCGTCAATATCCTTATGGCTTCTGCATCACTCATTTTCGTAATGACAGGTGCGGACGATTTTGCAGACATTTGCTCAAACGTCTTTACGATTTCATTGAAATCTTGTTTGGAGTTATCTTTATCGCGCATCAGCACTGCAATTTCATCAAGGAGCTTTTCTTGTTCAATCAGCAATTTTTCATTTGCTATAGCTGATTTATCGAAATCTTGTTGGACCTTGAATAGTTGAGCTTCTTTCTCTTGAATTTCCGCCTGCATCGTTACAACACGCTCTTCAAGAACTAGATCACCAACAATTGGATCCTCTTCTTTTTTTTCAGTGACGAATGGCAAACTACCAGTCAACTCTTTCGCCTTGTCAAATACGTTGACATCTGCAAATTTCGCAATAATTAGAACGAGCGCCGTAGTGAATAACAACGGAATCAGTACCCAAAGCAAAAGTTTTTGGAATGTACCGCTTTTCTCCTCTTGTTCTACGTTAGATAGTTGTTCTGTTTGTTTAGTTTTTTTCACTAATTTATCACCTATTTTCTCTTCTTCGGAACTTCAGCGTCGACAATTCATCGAGCTGAATCGCTTCTAGCTGTTCCATTTCAGTACGATGATGTTCACGATCTTTTTCTTTCATCTTTTCAAACTTTCGAACTTCGAGCGTCTTTTCCAAAAGCTTATTTTCGTACCAATTCATTTTCGAGCGCGCTTGCATGACTTGCTGTTGCACTTCTGCAATTCTTTTCTCTAAGCTGCCGATGAAGCGCGAATAATAATGAATTTCATTAACCGAAAAACCGACCGCCATCTTGACCTGCTGTTCGGTAAGCGTATCTTCTTTCTTTTTCAACAACTCATACAGTTTAGTAGCCACTGTTTCGAATGCCTCAACTGATCCTTTAAATTCCACTTCAGTTGCGGTTTTTTCTTGTTCGCGAAATGTCAGTACTTTTTCAAAGCGGTAATTATAAGGTTTCATGCGCTACCGCCTCCTGCACCAAGTGACACCAGCTCAGCTATACTGTCTTCAATTAAAATATTATCTTTAAAGCCTTGTTTTAAAAAATTGGTAATGAGTGGTTCAAATTCAATTGCTTGATCAATTTCTTTAGACGTCCCGCGTTTATAAGCACCGATATTAATAAGGTCTTCGGATTTATTGTAGGTGTAATAAAGTTCGCGTAATCTTTCGGCTGCTTTTACATGCACTGGATCTGCAATGTGATTCATAAGCCGACTAACGCTTTTCAAAACGTTGATTGCGGGATATTGTCCTTTGTTCGCAAGTGTTCGATCTAGAACGATGTGACCGTCCAAGATTCCCCTGACCGCATCAGCAATCGGTTCATTCATATCATCACCATCTACAAGAACTGTATAAAACGCCGTTATGGATCCGTGCTCGTTGGTGCCTGTCCGCTCTAGCAATTTTGGCAAGATAGCAAAGACTGAAGGTGTATAACCGCGCGTAGCGGGCGGTTCCCCAACAGCCAGTCCTATTTCCCGCTGTGCCATCGCTACGCGTGTGACAGAGTCCATCATAAGCATGACGTTCATACCTTTGTCTCTGTAATACTCTGCGATCGCTGTTGCAGTAAACGCCCCTTTTATACGCATTAGCGCAGGCTGGTCCGATGTTGTAGCTACAACAATGGACCTGCTCATACCTTCGGGTCCAAGATCACGTTCGATGAATTCACGAACTTCACGGCCACGCTCACCAATCAATGCAATTACATTCAAATCTGCAGTCGTATTACGGGCAATCATCCCAAGCAATGTACTCTTTCCAACACCAGATCCTGCGAAAATCCCGACACGCTGCCCTTTTCCTACTGTTAACATGCCATCAATCGCCTTGACACCTACTGCAAGCTTTTCGCTAATTGGTGGCCGAGTCAGTGCATTTGGTGGGTCTTGTTCAATCCTAACAGTCGTCAACCCTCTCGGAAGGATGCTGTTATCGATTGGGTTTCCCATCGAATCAAGCACTTTCCCTACTAAATTCATACCTACCTTGATTTCAAGCGGTTTTCCCAAACTTTCAACAAGACACCCACTAGATATGTCACGGATATTCGTATAAGGCATTAGAATGACGATTTCTTCCTTGAATCCGACAACTTCTGCTTTAATAATCGAATCAGCCTTGCCTGTATGATTTAAATGGATATGGCAGACATCCCCAATAGAACTTTCAGGTCCTTGTGACTCAATCATTAAACCAACAACGCGGACAACACGCCCTAGCTTTTTGAAAGTTTTCACATTAGGTATGACCGCAATCAAGTCCTCTGCTTTTTTCATCGTCAATCACCACTTTCCATGATACCAATGAGTTTATCCCTTAATTCATTTAACTGTTCGTCAATACTGACAACAATCCGTCCATGATTAGTTTCGATATAGCACTCGGTTGATTCGAAATCATCATTTGCAAAAATAAGGAATGGTACATTCGGTGGGAAAATTGATGCAAGTTCAGAACGATTATCGGAAACAAGTTCAAAATAATCGAGAGAAACATACAACTTAATCTCTTTCATTTCACGTGTCTCTTTTAATGCTCTTTTTACAACTGATAAATAAACTTCATCATCGTCTTGGAGCGTTTGTCCAATAATTCGCTCTGTAGAAAGCATTGCAAGATCGAGAATGATGCGTTCCTGGCTTACAAGATATTGACGCGCATTTTCATAGGATAATTCCGTCGTTTCATTTGCAGTACTGATAGAAGCCGCCATATCGGATAATGACTTGCTATGCCCCTCTTCATAACCGACTTGAAACCCTTCATCATAGGCTTGTTGCTGAAGTGCCTTTTTTTCGTTCTGCCAGGCTGCTTGCATCGATAAGATATCTTCAGTAGCAGTTTGTCTTAGCCTTTCGATTAACTCTTTTTCCTGCTCGTTTATCGTGTTGGCCTCTTTTAACAAGCGGTCTCGTTCAACTAGTATGGAATCTAATGACAAAATCACTTCCGTGTCAACTTCCTGAGAAACCGAAAGGCTGCGGATGGAGATTTCTTTCGTTTCTCCTTCTTCCAATATTGTATTGAATGAACGAAATACGTTAGACAATGATGTCATCTCCTCCACCACGAGCGATTATGATTTCGCCGGCTTCTTCCAATCTACGAATAGTACTTACAATACGGGATTGAGCCTCTTCGACGTCTTTCAATCGTACAGGTCCCATGACTTCTATCTCTTCTTGGAACGACTCCGCCATCCGTTGGGACATGTTCCTGAACAAGACTTCTTTCACTTCTTCACTAGAAACTTTCAGTGATAGGATTAGATCTTCATTTTCACAATCGCGGATAATACGTTGAATTGAACGGTTGTCCAATGTAACAATATCTTCGAACACGAACATACGTTTCCGAATTTCTTCCGCGAGTTCCGGATCTTGAATTTCAAGTGCATCAAGAATCGTTTTTTCTGTTGTTCTGTCAACTCCATTTAGCACTTCGACGACAGCATCGATGCCACCCGTTTCCGTGTGATCTTGCGTTACAGTTGAAGATAGTTTCCGCTCAAGTACCGATTCGATTTCACTGATGACTTCCGGCGAAGTCGAGTCCATCGTCGCAATTCTTTTCGCGATATCTGCCTGCATTTCCTGGGGCAATGCAGATAAAATCATTCCAGCCTGTTCTGCCTCTAAGTATGACAAAATAAGCGCAATTGTTTGAGGATGTTCATTTTGAATGAAATTCAAAATTTGTGATGGATCGGCGCGTCTAGCAAAATCGAAAGGTCGTACTTGTAAGGATGATGTTAAGCGGTTGATTATTGCTTGCGCATGATCTTTACCAAGCGCTTTTTCAAGTATTGTTTTCGCGTAGCCTATACCACCTTGAGAGATATAATCCTGGGCAAGTGCTATGTTATGGAACTCTTCAATAATTTCTTCTTTCACGGATCCCTCAACTTTTTTGACGCCTGAAATTTCAAGAGTTAGACGCTCAATTTCGTCTTCATTCAAATGCTTATAAATTGCTGCTGATACTTCCGGACCGAGGGAAATGAGCAGAAGTGCTGCTTTTTGTTTCCCTGTCATCCCTTTTTGTTTCTTAACCACAGTTCATCCCTCCGTCATTCCTCGGCTATCCATGTACGCAATAGTTTGGCGAATTCTTCTGGTTTGTCTTTCGCCATCTTCTCAAGTTGTTTCCTACGGACAGTTCCTTCTGTTTCAAGTTCGTTATTAATGTCATCAATATCAAATGTCGCAAGTTGTTCTTCCATAACAAGTTCATCTTCCAACTCTTCTGCTTTTCGGCGGTTCCTAATGAACATAAATACAAGAATACCGATAATGAGAAGAAGTACCCCACCAATCACGTAAATCCACCATGGGATTACTGTCTTCGATGCAGAGATGTCAACCACCTTACCATTAAATGGTTGTACTGAAACAGCGATTTTTTCATTCAGTTCCTCCATCGTCAGCGCTCCGGCAGCTTCTTTATCGATGGATGTACGAATAATTGTCTCAATGATTCGTTGTACATCATCTTGCATTCCCGGTGGCATTGATGTTGGATCATCCGCAATTGGGGGTTCAACCATTACCTGAATTCCGATATCACGGATTTTGTAAGGACTTTCGACAATTTCTTTACGGATTTTGTTCACTTCGTTATTTACAGTTTCCTCTATTTTTTCATAATCGCCGTTAGAAAACGACCCTTCCACGAAGCCTGTTCTGTTGTCTGTTGGGTCTTCTCCTTCCGGAGTACCACCCGCGGCGCCTGGCCCATTTCCTGTAAAGGTCTCAGTGAGACGCTGTACACTTAGTGCAATCCCTTCCATACTTTCCTCGTCGACAGGCAATACAAGATTCTCTTCCCTGTTTTCAAGTTGGAAGTCGATATCTGTTGTGACTGAGACTACAACCTTGTCTTGACCCATCATTGTTCCAAGCATCATCTGTACTTGGCGTTGCAAATCACGTTCAATGGTCTTTTTAAGCGTCATTTGGTCCGTAATGCTAGGTCCGTAAGCATTATCGGAAGTTTTCAAATCAAAATACTCCGAGTACTGGTTCATGATTTGAATATCATCGGTCGACAGATTCGGTATGCTTTTTGATATTAGTTTATAAAGTCCAGTAATCTGTGGTTCAGTGAATTGGTGTCCCGCATCAGTTTTCAACATAATTGCCGCACTTGCCTGTTGTGTAGTCTCATTCAAGAAAACACTCTCTGTAGGCAATGTGATCATCACATCTGCATCTTTCACACCTTCGATTCCTTTAATCAGGTTCGCAAGTTCAGTTTGCATTGAAGCAAGTTTAATCATATTGAACTCGTTATCCGTCGTTCCAAATCCAGCATTTTCTGCAAAGAACGAGTAATCAATCATTCCTGAATTCGGATAACCTTCTGCTGCAAGAGACACCAGTAACGAATCTACGTTTTCACGTGGCACCAGTATCGATGTTCCACCTGGCGCAACCTTACTTTTAACCCCTTGAGCATCAAGTTGTTCCTTAATGCGCCCGATTTCTGCTCGGGATACCTCCGAATAGAGCGGCACATATTCCGTCCTTGATAGAAAGAACGTCAAGAAAGCGGCAATCAAAATAACGGCTACAGTAGTTCCGATATAAGTACCTTTTTGTTTTTTTGTACGACTTGACCAAAACGTTTGAATATCCGCTTTGATTTTCGTCAATCTTTCATTCATTGTAATCCCCCGGTCAGCTTACCTAATTCAAAAATGGACAACACAACTATCGCACAATAAAGTTAATCTTCAATCAGCCGGGGGTCTTAATCCCCCACTGTTTATTAGTTTAACCATTCGGGCTTTTACTGCCCGTTAATGCAAGATCAAACAGGCATTCTGATGATTTCTTGATAAGCTTCAATTACTTTATTCCGCACTTCCATCGTTGCATTTAATGCAATCGTCGCCTTTTGGGATGTAATCATAACATCATGAAGTTCGACATCTCCACCACGCACTAATTTCTCTGTCATCATATCTGATTCTGATTGTTTATTATTGACTTCTTGAATTGCATCTTTTAAATAGGTTCCGAAACTTTGTTGCGCCTCATAGGGTGTTGACGTTGGTTTCAGTTGATTTTCCATCTTAAGTACCCCTGCTGATTGTGCAGGATTAAAAATAGAGTGTATTGCCATTAAGGTAACCTCCTTCTATTATTATTATTTACCGATTTCAAGAGCTTTCATAAGCATTGACTTATTGGCATTAATCACAGTTACATTTGCTTCATAAGAACGTGTAGCGGACATCAGGTCTATCGTTTCCCGTAACGGATCGACATTTGGCATGGAAACATATCCTTCATCATTCGCATCGGGATGAGAAGGGTCAAAGACAAGTTTAAACGGTGTTTCGGTATCTTCTTTAATCCTAGAAACCGTAACGCCATATCCTGCTGAACCTTTTATTTGTTTACCCATCGAAGCATTTAACATCGATGAGAATTGCCCTTCTCGCGGTTGGAATGTAACCGATTTACGGCGATAGGCTTGCCATTCGCCATCAACCATTTTCCCGCGCGTTGTATCGATGTTCGCCATATTGGATGAAATAACATCCATCCGCATACGTTGCGCAGTCAATGCAGATGCGGACGTATTCAAACTATGGAATATCGTCAATGTCAGCGACCTCCTTTAATAACATTTTGTAACGAATTGAACTTTCCATTAATACGGTCGACAACTGCGTTATAGTAAATTTGGTTGGCCGCAAGGTCTGCCTGTTCTTTATCCATATCTACGCCATTTCCATCTTGCCGATACCGAAGATTTGAGTAATTAAAAACACCGGAATGCGTCGTATTAGTTTTGAAATTGATATGCCGCTCGTCTGTTTTATAAGCTTCAAACGACTCCGCTTTAGCATTTGCAAAAACTTCTTTAAAACTGACACTTTTCGCTTTATAATTCGGAGTGTCGATATTTGCTATATTCTGCGAAATCGTTTTAGCTTTTGTTGCAGAATAATCCAACCCTTGCTCCAATTGCGTTATCGTTGATCCAAATAAATTCACTGTTTTCACCTCTTGTTTCATCTATTGGTGAATCAAAATAGTATTCATTTCGCAGTACTAATCTAGTACTCTTAACACATACTTCTATTGTAGCGGATTTTGGTGAATCTTGTCTATAAGAGTAGGGTAATCTCTACTAGTCCGAAACAACCTATTTTAGGTTATTTTAGTTATTTTAATAAATTCTCCAGTTCCAAAGTCACCATTTTTCCATTACTTTTACATAATTCAAAATGATGTTAGTTAATTATTTTCGTACCATTATATAGTTAACAAAAAAAACACTTCTTTCCAAGTTCGGAAGAAGTGTTTTTTCATCTATTACATACTTATGATTTTTGTTTTTCAAGTTCTTCAAGGAATTTATTGTTAAGGACTTTGATATACGTTCCTTTCATTCCTAGGGAACGAGATTCGATTACGCCAGCACTTTCTAGTTTACGTAGTGCATTTACGATTACAGAACGTGTAATACCTACACGGTCTGCAATTTTAGATGCTACTAGAAGACCTTCATTGCCGTCAAGTTCATGGAAAATATGCTCAATCGCTTCGTGTTCACTATAAGAAAGTGAATTGATAGCCATTTGAACAACCGCTTTACTGCGTGCTTCGATTTCAATTTTCTCTGATTTCTCACGTAAAATTTCCATTCCCACAACAGTTGCACCATATTCCGCAAGAATCAAATCATCATCTTGGAAATCTTCTTTAAGTCTAGCCAAGATTAGTGTACCTAGGCGTTCACCGCCACCAACGATTGGAACAATTGTTGTTAAGCCGTCTTTGAAGAGTTCACGATTTTCAACTGGGAAGACCGTGTGTGAACTGTACACATCCAGATTCGAAGATGTTTCTCTTACTTCAAACAAACGATGTGTATATTCCTCTGGGAATTTACGATCAACGAACATTTGCTTCATGCGTTCATTTTCGATTTGATGGTGTATTTCTAAACCAAGTAATTTTCCTTTTCTGCTTACGATAAATGCATTACAGTCGATAACAGAACTAAGCTTCTCAGCCATTTCCTTAAAGTTTACTGGTTTTCCTGCCGATTCTTGTAGCATTGCGTTAATTTCACGTGTTTTTGATAATAAATTCATTTGTTTTTTTCCTCCTCATAATAGTTGCTATCGTTTAGTGAACATTCTAAAGGTTTTTAATCATTAAATAAACTAAAGCGTTTCAGTTAAAGTATAAAATGTGACAAATCTTTATTTTTTGCGATATCTTTCAGCTTTTCATCGACATACGCGGGTGTTATTTTGATTGTTGCCGGTCCGATATCAGCCGCTTCATACGATAATTCTTCGAGTAATTTCTCTAAAATTGTATGTAGGCGTCTTGCACCAATATTCTCCGTATCATCATTCACTTCAAATGCAATTTCAGCAAGTCGGCTGATTGCTTCGTCAGTAAAATCCAAAACAACATTTTCCGTATTGAGTAGTTTTTCGTATTGGCGGATAAGAGAAAAATCAGGCTCTTTTAAAATACGTTCAAAATCATTCTTCGTCAGCTTTTCAAGTTCAACCCGAATTGGAAAGCGCCCTTGCAGTTCCGGAATAATATCGGAGGGCTTTGACATATGGAACGCCCCTGCCGCAATAAACAAAATGAAATCGGTCTTTACTGTACCGTACTTAGTCGAAACAGTCGAGCCTTCAACTATTGGCAAAATATCCCGTTGAACGCCTTCTCGCGAAACATCAGCTGACGAACCACTTCCACCCCGACTTGCAATTTTGTCCATTTCATCAATGAAGATGATACCTGACTGCTCTGTAAGCTCGATTGCTCGTCTTGAGATTTCATCATGATCAATCAGTTTATCAGCCTCTTCTGCTTCAAGTGCGATTCGGGCATCTTTTACTTTCATCTTCCGTTTGACAGTCTTTTTCGGCATAAGAGAAGAAAGTGCGTCTTGCATATTCGCACCCATCTGTTCCATACCCGACCCTTGTAAAGCGTCAAACATGGATGGTTGCTGCGCAGAAACTTCTACAGTAACCATTTGCTCCTCAAGTTCTCCAGCTTTAAGGCTAGTCGCAATCTCAGAGCGTTTACGTTTAACTTCGGCTACTTCTGCATAATCAGGTTCTTCCTGCTCTGCTTTTTGGCCAAATAGCATTTCGAACGGGTTCTGCATTCCGCCCGTTTTCTTTTTTTCGGGAACAAGTAATTCAATCAGCCGTTCTTCCGCAAGAATAACCGCGTGCCCTTTCACAGCTTCACGCTGCTCTTCCCGAACAATTCGAACGCCCGCTTCTGTTAAGTCTCTTATCATCGACTCGACATCACGGCCTACATAGCCTACTTCAGTAAACTTCGTCGCTTCGACTTTCAAAAATGGAGCATTTACCAGCTTAGCGATTCTTCTCGCGATTTCAGTCTTACCGACACCTGTAGGGCCAATCATAAGTATGTTTTTTGGTATAATTTCACTTTTCTCGTCATCAGAAAGCAGACTTCTTCTGTACCTATTACGGATGGCTACAGCCACTGCACGCTTGGCTTTGTCTTGACCGATAATATATCTGTCGAGATGTGCAGTCAATTCCTTGGGTGTCAGCTCTTGTCTCTTTATCATTCGAGTACCTCCACAATAATATGATCATTTGTGAAAACGCATATTTCTGCAGCCGTCTCTAGCGCCGCTTGGGCAATTTCTGCAGCAGTGAGCGAATGCCCGCTATACTTTTTCAAAGCCCGGCCCGCCGCAAGTGCGTAATGGCCACCTGAACCGATTGCCAAAACACCATCATCCGGTTCAATCACTTCTCCTGTTCCAGACACGAGTAACAAACGCTCGTTATCCATAACAAGTAGCATTGCCTCAAGTTTCCGTAAAATCCTGTCACCACGCCATTCTTTCGCAAGTTCAACAGAAGCCCTTTGAAGGTTCCCATTGTACTCTGTCAGCTTGGCTTCGAATAATTCGAATAGCGTAAAAGCGTCCGCTACCGATCCCGCAAAACCTGCCAGTACCTTACCACCAAAAATTCGGCGGACTTTTTTTGCCGTATGTTTCATGACGACTGCGTTACCTACTGTCACTTGCCCATCGCCAGACATGGCACAAGACCCTTCATGGCGAATAGCAAAGATTGTCGTTGCATGGAATTCCATCAGATCATCCTCCTATGCTCGCGGATGCGTATTCATATATGTTTTCCGTAAATGCTCTTTTGTTATATGTGTATACACTTGCGTTGAAGATAAGTGACTGTGTCCAAGTAGTTCCTGAACGGTTCTCATGTCGGCGCCCCCTGCCAAAAGGTGGGTTGCAAAAGAATGGCGAATCATATGTGGATAGATTTTCGAGTGTAGTGAAGCGCGTTCCATCATCATGCTTAAGATATGGCGTACACCGCGATCAGTCAGTGGGTCTCCCCGTAAATTGACGAACAGCATGTCATGTTCTTTCTGTTTCATCAAATTCAGTCTGCTTTTCTCACGATAAGCATCCAGTGCAGATTGCGCAAAACTCCCGAATGGTACATATCGTTCCTTACGTCCTTTTCCCATTACCAAAACAATGCCAAGGTGGTCATCGATATCATGCATCTTAACAGATGTCAGCTCGCTGACCCGCATGCCAGTTGCGTAGAGTAATTCAAGGAGTGCATAATCACGCAAAGACTTTCTATCTTCCCCCTCGCAGGATGAAAATAAGGACTCCATTTCCTTTTCATAAAAAAAAGCCGGAAGCCGTTCTTCCTTCTTTGGGTGATGAAGAGAACGAAATGCGCTGTCGCTAATGCCGTACCTGTCATTCGAAAATTTAAAAAAGGATCGGATAGAAGATATTTTTCTAGAAATCGATGCTCTCGATAAACCCAAGTCATACAGTTCTGTAGCATAAAGTCTCGCTTCAGGATAAGTCACATCGTTCAAATCCGCAATTCCTTCAACTTCCAGGAACGACAGAAATGCATCAACATCTTTTTCATACTCTGATACTGTGTAAAATGAATAGTTCTTTTCTAAGCGTACGTACGAAATGTATTCATCACGGATGATAGAAGGTTGTACTGTCATACACTTCATTCCCCCAGAATAAAAAGCCTTTAAGTTATTAAAGTATTTCGAGTCATTTGAATAATAACACATTATTTACGAAACGCCATAGTAAAGCGAGTTGACTAATAGCCGAAAGATAGCGACTAATCCAGAAATTCGAAAGTCATCCACGATTCACTATACAATACATGTTGATCGTACGGCAACTATCAATTGCCAAGAAGTCTGACCTCTTTGGATTTGTTCGTGTTTCCGACACAATTTGTTCATATCCAGGACAAAAGCGCAGGTAACTGCCGTCTCAAAGCGCTTTAGTCTAGGCGTCAGTTCCCTAAGTTTCAACTTATTCACAGTATGAATCTTAATAATTTCCTAGACAATAAAAAGAAGAAGGCTAGGAATACTTCCTCTAGCCTTCTCCTTAAAAAAACAAATTATTCAGGATAGTGATACTAACTGAAACTCACTAATCGCTTTAAGCGCACGTTCCGCATGTTTCTCGGCACGTTCCAATTTGGTCCTAACGCGTTTACCAAGTTCCGGAAAAAGACCAAAGTTGATATTCATCGGCTGGAAGTTTTGCGGATTGGCTTCGGTAACATATCGCGCCATACTTCCAAGTGCTGTTTCGTGTGGAAAAAGGATTAGTTCTTTACCAAGTGCCAGATTGGCGGCGTTAATGCCGGCAATTAGACCTGAACCTGCTGATTCAACATATCCTTCCACGCCAGTCATCTGTCCTGCGAAAAAAACATTGGAGTTCGCCTTTAACTGATAAGTTGCATCAAGCACACGTGGCGAGTTAATAAATGTGTTGCGATGCATAACACCATAGCGGACGATTTCAACGTTTTCGAGACCTGGGATAAGGCTGATTACTTCCCTTTGTGCGCCCCATTTCATATGCGTTTGAAATCCTACGATGTTGTACAGAGTACCGGCAGCATCATCTTGACGAAGCTGAATGACTGCTTTTGCTAGTTTTCCTGTTACCGGATGTTCAAGTCCAACTGGTTTAAGTGCACCGAATAACAACGTCTGCGCACCGCGCTGGGCAACCACTTCCACCGGCATACATCCTTCGAAGTAGATTTCTTTTTCGAATTCCTTAAGCGGTACAATTTCTGCCGCCACAAGCGCATTATAGAAACGTTCGAATTCTTCCTCATTCATTGGGCAGTTTAAATAGGCTGCTTCACCTTTATCATAACGGGATTTCAAATAAACTTTATCCATATTGATTGAATCTTTTTCAATAATTGGTGCAGCGGCGTCATAGAAATATAGATATTCCTCGCCTGTCAGTTTACGTATTTGTTCAGCAAGTGCTGGTGAAGTCAACGGACCCGTCGCGATAATCGTAATGCCTTCTGGCAGTTCCGTCACTTCTTCATTAATAATTTCGATGAGCGGATGGTTTCGAATCGTGTCCGTAACATGGCCAGCGAACTCATGACGGTCGACTGCTAATGCCCCTCCAGCAGGAACTGCACAAGCGTCAGCTGCTCGAATAATGAGTGAGTCAAGCATTCTCATTTCTTCCTTGATAATACCAACTGCATTCGTCAAATTGTTCGCGCGCAATGAATTACTGCACACTAGCTCAGCAAATTTGTCTGTATGGTGTGCTGGCGTCTGTTTTACCGGTCGCATTTCATATAAACGTACATTTACTCCACGGCTAGCAATTTGCCATGCAGCCTCACTCCCTGCGAGGCCTGCACCTATCACATTTACGATGGGTGTCATCCCGTCACCTTCTCTCTAGTGTTCTTAAGGCGGTTCCGCTTTCCTCTTTTGTCTAGGCTCCAGGCGCCAGATGCTCGGGTCATAAGTCGTTTCAGCTGTGCGGCATAGTACGCCGCTTCGCCAAACCGTCTTATGCCTGTCGCGGGCCCACAGGATGTGGGTCACAAAGCCGTTGCCACACGATGTGGCAACGGCTTTGTTCATTTGTAGCGGCGCCCTCTGCTTTTCTTTGTTACTGCGTGTCTTCTTTATAATCACATTCTGTACATTGAATCTGTACGCCTTTTTTAAGTTTCTTTTCAACTAGTGGGCTTTCGCATTTCGGACATGGTCTTGTAATCGGCTTATCCCATGAAACGTATTCACATTCCGGATATCTATCGCAGCCATAAAAAATACGTTTTGTTTTACTTTTTCGTTCGACGACCTGTCCTTCTTTACATGTTGGGCAAGTCACGCCAATTGGTTTAATAATGGCTTTCGTATTGCGACATTCTGGAAAATCAGAACACGCCATGAACTTGCCGTATCGCCCCAATTTGTAAACCATTGCGGAGCCGCACTTCTCACAATCTTCGCCAGCTGGCTCATCTTTGATTTCAATTTTCTCCATCTCTGCATCTGCGATTTTCACATGCTTTTCAAAATCGCCATAGAAGTTGTCAATTACTTTTACCCATTTAATTAGACCATGCTCAACATTATCAAGTTCTTTTTCCATTTGAGCTGTAAATTCAAGATCGATAATATTAGGGAAGTATTGGTTTACGGCCTGGTGAACGATACCGCCAAGTTCTGTCGGAAGGAATCTTTTCGCATCCAGTACCACATATCCTCTTTTTTGGATTGTGTCGAGTGTCGGTGCGAACGTTGATGGACGACCTATCCCCTGCTCTTCAAGTGTTTTGACCAATCTTGCTTCTGAAAATCTTGGTGGCGGCTGAGTAAAGTGTTGTTTGGGATCGATGTCACTGAATTTTACTTGTTCGCCCTCTTCAAGCGGCGGGAGGATACGGTCTTTCTCCTCTTCTTTATCATCATCACCTTCAACATACACTTTCATGAACCCTTGGAATTTAACTTGCGAACCGTTCGCCCTGAACCGGACATCACCATTCACAAGATCGACTGCAACCGTGTCGAGTACCGCTGGCGCCATTTGACTGGCGACGAGTCGCTCCCATATAAGTTTATAAAGGCGTAGTTGATCCCGTGACAATACTGTCTTCATAGCAGCTGGTGGACGCATAACAGATGTCGGACGCACCGCCTCGTGGGCATCCTGCGTTTTTGCGGAACTTTTAGCTACTGGCTTTGATGTCGCTAGAAATTCTTGCCCATACATTGTTTCGATGAATGATTTTGCTTCCTCTTTCGCGCTATCGGCAATTCGAGTCGAGTCAGTTCTCATATACGTAATAAGACCAACTTGACCTTCTTTCCCGAGGTTGATCCCTTCATAGAGCTGTTGGGCAAGCATCATCGTTTTTTTCGCTCGGAAGTTCAGCTTTCGTGCCGCTTCCTGTTGCAGGGATGAAGTAGTGAATGGTAATGCTGGATTTCGTTTGCGCTCTTTTTTAACAACATTCGCAATATCGAATGTATCGCCGCTTAATTGGCTTAAGATTTCATCGACCTGCTGTTTGTCTGTAAGTTTCATTTTCTTCTTCGAATCGCCAAAGAATTCCGCTTCGAATGTGGTGTCGTCTTTTTCGAATTGACCGGAAATGCTCCAGTATTCTTCAGGGACGAATGCATTGATTTCATTTTCTCTGTCGATAATCATACGAAGTGCGACAGATTGAACCCGGCCCGCGGATAAACCTTTTTTCACTTTTTTCCAAAGTATAGGGCTGATGTTGTAACCTACAAGTCGGTCTAAAATGCGACGGGCTTGTTGAGCATCGACACGATCCATATCGATTGGACGTGGATTCTTAAATGATTCTTTAATTGCTTCTTTTGTTATTTCATTGAAGACAACTCGACAATCTGATTCGATATCTACGCCAAGTTGATTTGCCAAATGCCACGCAATCGCTTCCCCTTCTCTGTCGGGGTCAGCTGCAAGAAAGATTTTTTTAGCTTTTTTAGCTTCTTTTTTCAATTCTTGAAGAATCGGGCCTTTGCCGCGAATTGTAATGTATTTCGGCTCAAAATCATTTTCGGTATCTACGCCCATCTGGCTGCGCGGAAGATCACGTAAATGCCCGAGTGATGCACGCACTTTATATTTTTTCCCGAGATAGCGTTCAATCGTTTTTGCCTTTGCGGGTGATTCCACAATTACTAGGTAATCTGCCATTAAGTATATGCCTCCTTAAAGAGGTTTTGTATTTATTCATCAAAAGAGGTAGTTCAAAAAGTCCGGTAAAAATAGCCTCGGATTACAGGGGCAGCTTGCTCTATCGCTCCTTACGTATAAAAACATACGTTCCGATTCTTGGAGACTACGCTTCCTAGTACTCCTTGGCTCTTATTATCCTCCTCTTTGAAATTTAACTCAAAAGAATATCTGTTGCAAAATGTATACCAGTTTTAAGATTAAAGCAACCTTTTCAATGAAAAAGAGTTTTATTCAAACATTGAAAACGAGTGATTCGACGATTTGGAACCCATTCCACAACGGTCTCGCACCTTCATCTATCAACCTATTTGGCCCTGCTGACAATAGTGATGTGATGGGCCCGGGAACTGCATAGATATCTTTCCCGTGATCAAGTGCATGTTCGACCGTGCTCATCGTTCCGCTTTTATCTGCGGATTCGGTAACAACAATCACATCTGATAATCCGCTTATGATACGATTTCGCATTGGAAAAGTCCAACGTTCAGGACTTACATATGGTGGGTACTCTGTAATTAGAAGATGATTTAGTGCTATTTTTTCCGCGAGCGCATGATTCTCTTTCGGATAAAGATGGAACAATCCGTGCCCAAGTACAGCAATTGTTTTACCGCTGAATTTTAGTGCCGCTACATGCGCCATCGTATCAGCTCCTGTTGCTAATCCTGAAACGATAACGGCCCCATTTTCAACGAGTGGAGGAACGATAAGCGACATTGCTTCTTGTGAATAAACAGTTGCTTTCCGGGATCCAATAATTGCTACCTTAAATTGTTTAGCAAGTAATGTGTGGTCTCCTTTTGCATAGAGAACGACTGGAGGATCGATAAGTACGTGTAACTGGTCAGGGTATAAGGGATTTGAGAACGGGATTGGGGTGATTGCATTCCGCTCATATAACGCTTCGTAGGGGGTATCGGCGTTACGGTGTAGACTGTCTTTCAATTGACTTGCTTTTGATACTGAGATGTTTAGGATATGGGCAAGTTCAACAGCCTTGTAAACATATAACTTTTCGAGATTGGGGTCTATCTCAAAAAGCCTGTTTAATCTGTTTAAAGGCACTGGAAATACATAGTGAAGCGCTAGCAATCGCCTTTCGGCTTCTGTCAGTTCCATCGAATTCCTCCCTTATATAGTAGAAAAAAGATGCAGCGCATAAACTAGCACGCTGCATCTCTCATATTAATGTGTTTTACACTTTTCGTATAGACCTTTTTCTTTAATTACTTTAATTAATGTTTCGCCGATAACAGATGGCGTGTCTGCAACTTCAACGCCCGCAGCATTTAGTGCTTTGATTTTTTCAGCAGCTGTCCCTTTACCGCCAGAAATGATGGCACCAGCATGGCCCATACGTTTTCCTTCAGGAGCTGTTTGACCACCGATAAAGCCAACAACAGGCTTTGTCATGTTAGCTTTAATCCACGCAGCTGCTTCTTCTTCAGCAGTTCCGCCAATTTCACCAATCATAACAACCGCATATGTCTCTGGGTCTTCGTTGAATTCTTTTAGTACATCGATGAAGTTTGTTCCGTTAACCGGGTCTCCGCCGATACCAACAGAAGTTGACTGTCCGATTCCAGCATTCGTCAATTGAAGAACTGCTTCATACGTCAGTGTACCTGAACGTGAAACAACGCCTACATGGCCTTTTGTATTAATGTAGCCAGGCATGATGCCGATTTTACATTCGTCCGCCGTGATAACACCCGGGCAGTTTGGTCCGACAAGACGTGTTTTCTTGCCTTCCATGTAGCGCTTAACTTTGACCATATCAAGTACTGGGATATGTTCTGTAATACAGATTGTCATGTCAAGTTCTGCTTCTACTGCTTCTAGGATTGCATCTGCAGCAAATGGAGCTGGAACATAAATAACTGATACGTTTGCGCCTGTTGCTTTTACAGCTTCTTCAACTGTGTTAAAAACAGGAACACCCGCCGCTTCAGTTCCACCTTTACCAGGTGTAACTCCGCCAACAATTTTCGTTCCGTACTCTAGCATTTGTTCTGTATGGAAAAGTGCTGTAGCACCCGTAATTCCTTGTACGATAACTTTTGTATCTTTGTTAATAAAAATACTCATCGTTTGTCCCTGCCTTTCTTAACCTACTAGTTCTACAATCTTTTTAGCACCGTCTGCCATCGTATCTGCAGCGATGATGTTCAAACCTGATTCATTCAATAGTGCTTTACCTTTGTCGACGTTTGTACCTTCTAGACGAACAACAAGTGGTACTTGTAGACCTACTTCTTTAGATGCAGCAATAACACCTTCAGCAATAACGTCACACTTCATAATACCACCGAAAATGTTGACGAAAATCCCTTTGACATTCGCATCAGAAAGAATGATTTTGAACGCTTCTGTAACTTTTTCAGCCGTTGCACTACCACCAACGTCAAGGAAGTTAGCAGGTGAACCACCGAAGTAGTTAATCGTGTCCATTGTAGCCATTGCAAGACCTGCACCGTTAACCATACATCCGACGTTTCCGTCAAGAGAAATATAGCTTAGGTCAAATTTTGAAGCTTCGATTTCTTTTGGATCTTCTTCATCATAGTCACGAAGTGCTTGGATATCTTTATGACGGTATAGTGCACTGTCGTCAAAGTTGAATTTCGCGTCAAGAGCAAGTACATCGTCACCAGTTGTTACAACTAGTGGGTTAATTTCAACAATTGATGCGTCTTTTTCTACGAACACTTGGTAAAGTCCAAGCATGAATTTCGCTGCTTTGTTTACAAGGTGTGTAGGGATGTTCATTTTGTATGCCATACGACGTGCTTGGAATCCAGTCAAACCAACAATTGGGTCGATGACTTCTTTGAAAATCTTTTCAGGTGTTGCTTCCGCAACTTCCTCGATGTCCATTCCGCCTTCTTCAGAACCCATAAGTGTTACACGGTCTGTTGCACTGTCAAGGACAAGTCCAAGATAGTATTCTTTCTTGATATCAGAACCTTCTTCGATAAGAAGACGTTTGATTTCTTTACCTTCAGGACCTGTTTGGTGAGTCACAAGTGTCTTACCAATCAATTCTTTAGCATAAGCACGAACTTCATCAAGATTTCTTGCAATCTTAACGCCGCCCGCTTTCCCACGTCCACCCGCGTGGATTTGTGCTTTAACTACGATAATGTCTGTACCTAGTTCCTTTGCAGCTTTTACTGCTTCCTCAGGAGAGAAAGCAACAAGGCCGTTAGAAACTGCTACACCATATTCTCTTAGTAGCTGTTTGCCTTGATATTCATGGATATTCATCTTACATCCTCCATTCGTACTTCTAAGCTATTTAATTTACTGCCTTATCCATTGTAGTAAACATGTCAAACAATGTCCACAATTGAATTCCAAATGTAGAAATTTGTCGAATCTATTTCAAACTTCTTTTTTTATTTTCCCACCATGTTGACGGTCAATCTGATAAATATAGGCAAATACTTCGGATACCGCTTTGTACAATTCTTCTGGAATCGATTCATTAACATTCAGTTGCCCTAAAATTTCAACGAGGCTAGGATCTTCTTGAATGGGAATATTATTCGCCTTCGCTTTTTCCAAAATGTTTTCGGCGATTTTCCCTTTCCCTTTCGCGACTACTTTTGGGGCCCCTTCCGAAAATGGTTCATACGAAAGAGCGACTGCCTCTTTTCGGGTATGACGTTCATTTGTCATATGCGGAAGTCAACTCCTTGTCCATCGATTTTCATCGATTTCTTTTGTTTCTGCAGGATTTTTTCTTCCTCGATAAAGTTCTTAAAGAATACCCCAGACAATTTATAGCCCGTCGACTCAAGTCCAGCTTTCAACCTGTCCTGAAGAGGTCCTCCGCCAATCGATTTAAGTGTCTCATCTGCATTAAAAACGGTTACCATTACGACCCTATTCTGGACTTGCATATCGATAATCGTCTTGTCAATCGAGTCGAGTTCAAGATAAAAAAGAATCCGGGCAAAGTCAGCATCGATTTTTCCATCCTTTTGCATTTGTCCATTCCACTGCAATGTAGCTTCGATACGCTTACCGAAAAACTCAAGTGGTACTTGCATAATTAGTTGATGTTGCACACCGTTTTCCCCCGACTGAAGTAGCGGTCCATTCATCCTCGTGACGACGGTTTCTGCCGCATCGCGGAGAGCTGCCGATACAATTGGGTCATGTATAAGAGCGAGTAGCTGCGGTTTCAACATTTCCGCAAGACGTCCGAAATCAGGCTCTTTTCCGAGCAGACCCGCTTCATAATTGAGCCCAAAAGAACGCATGACTGTTTGGAGCGCATCTTTTACGGCTTTTCCATCAATCATCGAAGCAACGGCAACTTCTGCTGCGTGCACCGTTTTCTGGATAGCTGGGTTATCAGATAGTTCCGCCGTTTGCAGAAGCGCCGCTAACTTCTCAGTCCCTTGTTGACCGAGTAGAGCTAGCAATTGTTCTCTAGGACCTTCTACTAAAGGATTAGCTTGGAAAGGGGCTGCAACCGCATTTTTCGCTGTTATCCGCGTTAATGCCTGACTGAACTCTTGGACGAACTTCGTTGGCGATTGTGCAATCGGCTGTGCATTTGCAACACGGTCAATCATTGCCGTGAGCACCGTTTTCTGCTGTGAATTTGTCGCCGAATCGGATGAAATCAAAGCTTTTAAATTTTCCATTGGGACCTTCTGTTGGGCTGGTGAAGCCTCTCCAATTTGCTTTAGTTCTGTCAGCACCTGCTGCACAATCCGCGGCGACACTGAAGGCGCTTCGGGCGCGGTAGCAGCCTGCCTATTCATACTTGCGGCGAGAACGCCCTGTGGCCCTACTGAGACTGGTTGTGATGCTAGCAAAGCATTACTTGGACGTGCAGTGCCTTCTCCCGAAATCAATGAAGCAAGCACTTGCGGTAGGTTTGCAAGAGATGTCCGTTCCGGTAAAACACTTGCACTTTTCAGCATTTGCAGGATAGCAAAACGGTCTTCTCCGGGCGCAGAACGATCAAGTAATGTGAGGATCGATTGACCCAGTAGCGCTCCTCCTGTCGCCTGCGAAAAGGGCTTGGCCATCTTCTCTAGCGCAGTTAAAATAGCATCTTTGACCTGCGGCGTGACCGTGTTATCCAGGGCCAACGCATTTCGCAGCGAAGTCAAAACACTATGCAAACCTTCTTTCGTTTCGACTCCTAAGAGTGACCGAAAGATATTCTCAGTAAGCGGCAATTTCAGCTCAATCATCTTCTGAAGTGACGCAAGCGCTTCATTCCGCGCCGCTGGCGGTACACCTTTTAATAACGCTTCCGCCTCTACCAAACTATCCCGCGTCATCGGGATTTTGTTTTTCATGACGAACGCCAGCAACGCTTGCATTTCTGGCGTCTTTGGCAATTGCATCGCATCCATTAATCCACCGAGTTGACGTGCCTGACCTTCCGTAGCTCGAAGGGGTCCTGAAATGATTTTCAGTTGCAATTCCGGCTTAACTGCATTTACTTGAAAGTAGTAGGAGTCACCCGCCTTCATCGGGACCTCCAGTTTAGCGAATACCTTCTGACCCCCAATTTGGACTTCTGCCATTTGCCCAGGGAAAAGTTGCTTAATTTGCCCATGAACCATTTGACCTTCATTCAAGGCAAGCGGTCTATTCGGGACGGCGCTCGCCGCCTGACTTCCTGATACTGCCGCAGTCGGAAAATTCATCGGTTTCCCCTCCTTCCCTCCAACATTGATTTAACAGGTTCGAAAGTTGTACGGTGATGCTCACACGGTCCGTGTGTTTGAAGTGCTAGAACATGTTCCGCAGTCCCATATCCCGCATTTTTCTTGAAATTATACATAGGAAAGTCGTTATGTAAATTATCCATAATATCATCTCTTGTTGTTTTTGCAATTATCGATGCCGCAGACACAGCTAAACTCAACGCATCACCTTTAATGACCGATTCTGTAGGACAATCTGTAGCAAGTTTCATGGCATCCGCAATAACGAAATCGGGATTAACAGGAAGACCCTTTACCGCCTGTTCCATAGAATCCCTTGTTGCGGCATAAATATTCATTTCATCAATCATATGGGCGGATTGGATATGTGCGGAATAAGCGATAGCGACGCTTTTTATTTGTTCTGCAAGACGTTCTCGTTCTGCCTTTGATATAGCCTTTGAATCATCCAACCCAACAAGTTCCGGCGTATCGCGCGGCAGAATAACCGCTGCAGTGACCACAGGACCCGCTAACGGCCCTCTCCCCGCTTCATCAACCCCAGCAATCAACGCCCCTTCAAACGGCGCAAACGACTTATCAAACGCTTCTTTCAGCATATGATTGTGTTCTATTGCTTTCTGCTTTTCATACTTGCGTTTCCAGCGACTAAGTGCATTTTGCACACCGGTTCTTGAATCCTGTGCAAGCTCTTCCATCCAGAATTCCGGCTCTTTAACATGCGTCAGCCGTTCCGTAATTTCCTTTATCGTTTTCATTGAAATCACTCTCCATTAACAGACGACTTATCGATCCATCTCTTTGTTAGTATATCGGCTATCTTTGCCACTTTTCGACTCTCATAAAAGAAAAGGCCGATTGCCGCGGAATTAATTCCGTGCCGGCATCGGCCTAGTCATTTTGTGATTGTTGTGCTGTGAAGTCGAAGGTCAGTTTGCCTAGGTATTCGTTACGAATATCACGAACAACCAACTCTGCCACTTTGTCATAATCGATTTCCCCGCCAACAGTATACACTTTACGAAGTGAACCAATCTTTTCAAAAATCGGAAGGATTTCGTCCCCGACAGTTGTTAGTCCATATCTGTCTGTTAGCCTAGCTGGATAATTAGCCTCTAGGAAACGAAGGCCATACACTGCCAAGTCTTCCATATTGACGATTTTATCCTTAATGGCGCCTGTCAGTGCAAGCTTAAAGCCAACTTCTTTATCCTCGAATTTAGGCCATAGAATACCTGGCGTGTCTAGAAGTTCGAGCTCTTTTTCATATTTAATCCATTGCTGTGCTTTTGTAACGCCAGGCGTATTACCTGTTTTAGCAATGTTTTTCTTGGCGAGCCTGTTAATAAGTGTCGATTTTCCAACGTTAGGGATTCCCACGATCATCGCACGCATCGCGCCTGGTCGAATGCCTCTTGAACGCATTCTCTCCAACTTCGGCTCCAATATCTCTTTCGCAGCTTTTATAACTGTCTGAAGCCCTCTACCTTCAAATGAATTGATGGCAACTGCACGCATTCCTTGCGCTTCAAAATAGCGGATCCAGCGTGCTGTTTCCGTTTCATCCGCAAGGTCCATCTTGTTTAGGATAAGAAGTCTTGGTTTTTGATGAATGACTTCGTCAATCATCGGATTTCTAGAAGATAGTGGTAGCCTAGCATCGATTAATTCAAAAACGATGTCAACAAGCTTCAGTTTTTCGGTTACTTCTCGGCGAGCTTTCGCCATATGTCCGGGAAACCATTGAATTGTCATGTTGTTAGTTCCTCCCGTCAGTTAATAATACCAAAATCTTTAATCGGCCAGAAAACGACTTTTGTGCTCCCAATGATTTCATCGATGGCAACAGCTCCAATATGTCTGGAGTCTTTACTCTTTCTTCTGTTATCCCCCATGACAAAAACATGATCTGCCGGGACAGTTACACTGCCGACCTGTGTCTCTTCAAGCGTGAAATCTCCAGTCAATGGCGCGTCTGCCACTTCCGATTTGTATTGGTCAAGATAAGGTTCTTCGAACGGTTTACCATTAACGTATAAAACATCATCCCGATACTCTACCTCGTCGCCAGGAAGTCCAATTACCCTTTTTATGTAATCTTTCTCTTCAGGTGCATGAAACACAACGACATCAAACCGTTTAGGTTCTCCGATTGTATAACCAATTTTATTAACAATCATTCGATCGCCGTTCTCGAGTGTCGGCATCATTGAAACGCCATCGACAACGATTGGTGTAAAGAGGAAAACTCGGATGATTGCTGCAAGGCCGAATGCAATTAAAAGTGCCTTCACCCATTCCCATGTCTCATTTTTCTTCTTCTTTTCATCATTCATTGGCAAGGCCTCCTGCTTACTACTGTCTTTATTGTACAGTCTATTTATTTTTGAGGCAAAAAGAAAGGAGGCCGTTTGTGGGCCTCCTGCATTTTTTATCGAAGTTCTTTGATACGTGCAGCTTTTCCGCGCAATTCGCGAAGGTAGTACAATTTCGCGCGACGTACTTTACCACGGCGTATTACTTCAAGTAGTGTGATTTTTGGTGTGTTTACAGGGAATGTACGTTCAACACCTACACCGTTGGAGATTTTACGGACTGTGAATGATTCACTGATTCCGCCTCCACGACGTGATATAACAATTCCTTCAAATAGCTGAATACGCTCGCGCGTTCCCTCTACGATTTTTACGTGCAAACGAACTGTATCTCCTGCACGGAAAGCTGGATGATCAGAACGAAGCTGATCTTTAGTGATTGCTGAAATAATATGTTGCATAGTTAATCTCTCCCTATCCTCAGGTGCTCTTACACTTCTTGCCTTTGCAGCGGAACATCTGTCAGTATGTACTTACATAGAAGTACATACTAGATAATACCACAAAACACAAGTTGTTGCAAGGTCGTCTACTTATTTATTTTCTCGCTTTAATTGATGGAGATACTTACGTTGGTGTTCGGTAAGTGGTGCATCTTTCAGCAAATCTTTTCTGCGTTCAAATGTTCGAAGAAGCGACTGCTGTTCACGCCATTTATCGATTTCTGCATGATTGCCGGATAACAGTACATCCGGTACTTCCATTCCATTAAAATTGGATGGTCGTGTGTATTGCGGATGTTCAAGCAATCCTGTCGAAAATGAATCGAGTACTGGTGAATCAGCATTACCAAGAACATTCGGCAACAGTCGAACAACACTGTCAATCACAGCCATTGCAGCGATTTCTCCACCCGTTAGAACGAAGTCACCAATGGATATCTCATCCGTGACCAGATACTGGCGTATACGCTCGTCATAGCCCTCATAATGGCCGCATATGAACACGACATGTTCTTCAGCAGAAAGTTCTTCCGCTTTCTTCTGTGTAAATCGTTCCCCCTGGGGACACATCAGAATGACACGCGGTGGTTTTTCTAGCCCTTCAGATATAGCTTCGACTGCCGCAAAGAGCGGTTCGGGTTTAAGGACCATACCCGCTCCTCCGCCATATGGATAATCGTCAACTTTACGATGCTTGTTTGTAGAATAATCACGAAAATCGGTTACACCAAATGTGACTGCACCGTTCGCCTGCGCCTTTTTCATGATTGAGGAATGAAGAACTCCTTCAAACATTTCTGGAAACAGTGAAAGGACATCAATTTTCATCATGAAAGAAGTCCTTCCATCGGATCAATGATGATTTTCTTGCTAACTATATCAACTTCTTTAACGATGTCTTCGATATAAGGAATATAGTGAGGCTTGCCTTTTTCAGGCGTTACCGTCCACACATCATTCGCTCCGGTTTCAAGAATTTCAGTCACTTTACCTAGTTCGATACCTTCAGTCGTGAACACTGTACAACCAACGATTTCGTGGTAGTAGAATTCATTTTCATCCAAATCACCAAGTTGGTTTTCCGGTATCATAAAAATACCGTTACGATACTTTTCAACATCATTAAGATTTGGATGATTTTCAAATGTTAACAAATCAAAAGTCTTGTGCTGGCGATGACTTGCCACAGTTAAGTAAATTGGTGTTTTGCTGTCCGGCATGAACAAGGCAAGCTTGTTTCCGACCGTATAGCGTTCTTCTGGGAAATGAGTACGGGAGATAACACGGACTTCTCCACGAATACCATGCGTATTAACAATTGTACCAACGTTGAACCATTGCATAAAAATCACACCTTCCATTATTCAAAAAAATAATGCTTATATAGATATGTTGAGATAGAGAATCCTATTGAATCCGCTGCGGCGCTGGGGATGCCTCTCGCCATAAGCCGAGTAGCTTCGCTGCCAGTCTTATGGCTACGTCTACCCCTTTGAGGCGCCTTCGCTTAGTTGGTTTAGGCATTCAAGTGTTCAACTTATATAGACAAAAAAGGAAGGAACATAGGCTCCCTCCTTTTCTGTATCAATCTATAATATCGATATAAACCTTCTTGCCGTGGTGACTGCCTGCCGCTGAGTAAACAATGGTGCGTATCGCTTTCGCAACTCGCCCCTGCTTTCCGATAACTTTTCCCATATCTTCGGGATTAACAGATAGTTTATAGATGACACGATTATCGTGTTCATCCATTGCAATCCGTACATCCTCTGGATAATCGACTAACGGTTTAACGATTGTCTCAATCAGCTGCTTCATGTACACCCCTCCTGATTACTTACCGAGTTTAGCGTTATGGTATTTTTCCATGATGCCTTTGTCGGAAAACAGGTTACGGACAGTATCAGATGGTTTCGCACCTTCTTGAAGCCATTTAAGAGCTAGCTCTTCATTGATTTTCACTTCAGCCGGTTTTGTAAGCGGGTTGTAAGTACCAACCGTTTCGATTTGACGACCATCACGTGGTGAACGTGAATCTGCTACTACAATACGATAGAAAGGAGTTTTCTTTGCTCCCATACGTTTAAGACGAATTTTTACTGACATTTTTACTTGCACCTCCGAATAGTTTCACACAAGATAGTATATTATCAAGCTTTCTGTTGTTTGTAAAGTGTTTTTTCTTAACACCTTGAATTTCTTTCGAAAATCCGGGATTTTATTTAAAAAACGAATCCAATCCGGGCATTTTCATCTTCTTTTTACCTTTTTGTTGCATACCGGTCATTTGTTTGACCATTTTCTTCATGTCTTCAAATTGCTTTAATAGTCGATTGACATCTTGAATGGTTGTTCCTGACCCTTTTGCAATTCGCTTGCGACGATTTGCATTAATGATCTCAGGTGTATTGCGCTCCGCCGCAGTCATCGATTGGATGACTGCTTCAACGCGCCCCATTTGGCCTTCGTCAACTTTAGCATTGTCGAGACCTTTGATTTTATTGGCACCGGGCATCATTTTCAAAATTTCGTCGAGTGGTCCCATCTTCTTGACTTGCTGAAGCTGTTCCAAAAAATCATCGAGCGTAAATGATTGCGTCAGGAACTTTTGTTCAAGTTCCTTCGACTTCTCTTCATCGACATTTTCCTGCGCTTTTTCGATGAGAGACATGACATCGCCCATACCAAGAATTCGAGATGCCATACGTTCCGGATGAAACGGTTCGAGTGCATCCATCTTCTCGCCCATCCCGACAAATTTAATCGGTTTGTCTGTGACAGCGCGAATGGAAAGCGCCGCTCCACCTCGAGTATCCCCGTCGAGTTTCGTCAGGATAACGCCTGTTATTCCGACAGTATCATCGAAACTTTTAGCGACATTTACAGCATCCTGCCCCGTCATTGCATCAACGACAAGGAAGACTTCATCCGGAGTACTAAGGTCCCGAATATCCTTCAGTTCCTGCATTAGTAACTCATCAACATGTAGCCTTCCAGCTGTATCAATGATAACGACATCATGATGCTCTTTCTCCGCCTCTACAAGCGCCTGGCGTACAATTTCAACAGGTGAAATGTCAGTTCCCAGTGCAAACACAGGCATCGTCAACTGCTTACCAAGTGTTTCCAACTGCTGAATCGCAGCTGGTCTGTAAACGTCTGCCGCGACTAGAAGCGGCTTTTTATTGTGCCGCTTGCGAAGTACGCTTGCCAGTTTTCCCGTGGTGGTTGTTTTACCCGCACCTTGCAGACCTACCATCATAATGACGGTAGGTGATTTCCGTGCAAATTGGATTGGGTTCTGCTCGCCGCCCATTAGATTCGTCAGTTCATCTTTAACGATTTTAACAACCTGTTGACCAGGCGTTAGACTCTTCATGACGTCATGTCCGACCGCGCGTTCACTTACTGTTTTGACAAACTCTTTGACAACTTTCAAGTTAACATCGGCTTCAATAAGCGCAAAACGCACTTCACGCATCATTTCCTTGACATCAGCTTCGTCAATTTTACCTTTGCCCCTAATTTTCTGTAGCGTCCCTTGCAGGCGCTGGGCTAATCCTTCAAATGCCATGCACAGAGCCTCCTACTCATGATTTCTTAACGCACTTAACAATTCTTTGATTGTTTCCGATTTTTTATCTGTATCGGTTATGAGCTGCTCAAGATAATCCACAATTTCTGCTCGCTTCTGGAATTCCGAAAATAAATTCAACTTCATTTCATAATCTTCAAGCATCGCTTCCGTCCGGCGAACATTGTCATAGACAGCCTGACGCGATACGCCGTATTCACCAGCAATCTCACCGAGTGAAAGATCTTCCAAATAGTAAAGTTGCATATAAAGTCTCTGTTTATCCGTCAAAAGTGACTGATAAAAATCAAAGAGGAAGTTGATGCGTGTCGTTTTTGCAAGCGTCATACGCTTTGCCTCCCCGCTGTGTTCTTCCTAAGTCATCATAATATGACGACCTCGTGCTGTCAAGTCATTTTACTTGTCTGTATCACATTAAAAAGCGTAAACGCCTTGTTTAGGAGCGACAGACACAAACTACTAGACATTGAAGCCTAGGAGTTATCTTCTTGTTCAAGCCCATCCGCAAAAAGACCGTATACATACTTTTCTGGATCAAACGGTTGTAGATCATCCACACCTTCACCGAGTCCAACAAATTTAACAGGGATATTTAATTTTTTCCTAATAGCAAGTACGATACCGCCTTTTGCTGTACCATCCAACTTGGTTAAGACAATACCCGTAACATTCGTTGCTTCTTTGAATGTCTGCGCTTGGATCAATGCATTTTGCCCTGTAGTTGCATCGAGAGCTAGGAGTACTTCATGTGGTGCGCCTTCCACTTCTTTACTAATGACCCGGTGCACTTTTTGAAGTTCGTTCATCAAATTCACTTTATTTTGGAGCCTTCCCGCGGTATCGCAAATTAGGACATCCACTGACCGATTTTTTGCAGCACGGATTGCGTCGTACATGACCGCAGCAGGGTCAGACCCTTCCGATTGACGGATAACTTCTACTCCAGCACGTTCGCCCCAGATGACGAGTTGATCGATGGCACCAGCACGGAATGTATCACCGGCCGCAAGCATAACAGTCTTGCCCTCTGCAATAAGTCGCGCCGCCAACTTCCCTATTGTCGTCGTTTTCCCGACTCCATTAACCCCTACCATCAAGATAACAGTCAAACCATCTTCTTGAATGTTCAGCTCACTATCGAGGTCTTCGCCAGCTTGGTAGATTTCAACAAGTTTTTCAGAAATAACCGATTGTATGCCCGCTGTATCTTTAATATTTTTTCGCTGTACTTCAACTTTGAGTAATTCGATGAGCTCCATGACCGTTTCAAAACCTACATCGGCCTGCAACAGTAACTCTTCCAATTCCTCGAAGAATTCTTCGTCAATTACTCTGAAGCGCGCAACAAGATCATTCACTTTGGATGTGAACTGATTTCGTGTTTTTGATAAACCATCTTTAAATTTTTCAGTTACTGCTTCGTTCGTACCCGTGATTTTTTCCTTAAGCTTCTTAAAAAAAGACAACTGTAGTCACTCCTTTACATGATTGCTTCTTCCGGCACCTCGGAAATTTTGACCGAAATGACTCTGGACACGCCTGATTCCTGCATCGTGATTCCATAGAGCACATCCGCACCTTCCATCGTACCCTTCCGATGTGTGATTACGATGAATTGTGTCTTCTCTGAAAACTTCTTCAGGTATTTACTGTAGCGTATGACATTCGCTTCGTCGAGCGCAGCTTCGACTTCATCTAGAATACAAAACGGTACTGGTCGTACTTCGATGATTGAAAACAGCAACGAAATCGCAGTCAATGCACGCTCTCCACCTGATAGAAGGCTTAGACTTTGCAGTTTTTTCCCCGGCGGTCGCGCGACAATTTCCACACCTGTTTCAAGTAAATCACCAGGTTGCGTAAGTATCAAATCTGCCTCGCCGCCGCCAAACATTTCCTTAAATACATGTCGGAAACGGTTCTGGACAGCATTGAACGTCGTCAAAAACCGCGTGGTCATTTCAACGTCCATCTCACTCATCGCTTCGTGAAGTGTCATTTTCGCTTCTAATAAATCATTGCGCTGTTCATCCAAAAAGAGGTGACGTTCAGATACTTCTTCAAACTCCACAATAGCTCCCGGATTAACCGGACCCAAAACTGCCAGTTGGCGTTTTAAGGAGTCAACTTTTTCTCTGGTCTTCATTTCATCAAAATCATCCGCAATAATTCCATCTGCAAACAATCCGTATTCAGTTAGAAGCTGTTGCGTGACTGCTTCATATTTCACTTCGAGTCGTGATAGCACTATAGATACCGCATTCAACGCTGAGACAGTTTCTCCTGTACTACCTCGAAGGTTTTGAAGCGACGCACTTTTCTCTTCAAGTAAATTTGCAAGCTTCGTGCGGATTTCCCTGTCTGTCCTAATTGATTTCTCAACCAATTTCTTGTCAGCAGATGCCCTTTCAATCTCGGTTGCAATTTGTTCAGCGTTCAACTCTCCACCATTTTCGCTACCAGTGAAATACTGCATTTCATCGCGCAAGGAAGTCAATTTTACTTTGGCTTGGGTAGATGCAAGTTCCATTTCATCAATTGACACTTGCAGATGTGCTTTTTGTTCACGCAAAACAGCTATGCACTCCCGAAGCTCATTGTATCGACTTGTTAATGTGGCCTCTTCGTTCCGCCGATTAGTAGCTAGACGTTCAAGCGATTCCACTTTTGATTGAATTGCTTCTAGTTCACTTTTCACGCGTGTATGATTTTGATGTAATGCCGCCTTCTTTTCTAACAATTCCGATCCAGTACTCTCGGCACCGCGTCTTCCCATCTCAGTCGATGCTATCTCTATTTCCACCGATTTAATGGCGATATCAGTTTCACGAATACCTGATTCCGCTGCCGCAATTTCAATTTGCAGGCTATCTGTCATTTTACGAAACTGATCCACTTCGAATATCTGCTTTGCAACTCCCATTTTCGTGTCGCCGATTTTCTTAGTAGCGGACTCAATTGAATCAGCCATACGGGTTAATTGCAGTTGCAACGTTTCGAGTTCAGCTTTTCTTGTGAAGACGGATGCCTGTCCTTTGACTCCACCACCTGTAAGTGAACCGCCAGCATTCACAACATCCCCATCAAGCGTTACGACACGAAAACGATAGCCAAGTACTCCCGCAATGGCCGATGCCCCTACAAGCGTTTTTGCGACAATCGTATTGCCAAGTAGGTTTTCAGTTATAAGTGTATATGCGCCATCAGTCTGCACAAGACGATCGGCAGTTCCAATGTATTCGGGATGCTGTTCAACCGGGCGCAATGCGGCTGGTTGAATTTTTCGGGACTTCATCACGTCTCTCGGCAGGAATGTTGCCCGTCCGGCGTTCTTCGCTTTTAAGTAGCCGATTGCTTTTCTCGCTTCCGTTTCAGTTGCCGTCACAATATGTTGCATCGCACCGCCAAGTGCTGTTTCCACCGCTTTTATATACTCTTTTTCGACGGAAATAAGTTCTGCGACTGCGCCGTCAATACCGGCTAGTTTCCCTGACTTTTTCGCAACAAGAATCTCTTTTACACCTGAGTAGAAACCAGAAAAATCCGCTTCCATACTTTCAAGAGCACGGACCCTTCCATGCATTTCATGTTGCTTGTTAAGTGCTTTTTGCATGAGTTCCTGCTGTGATGCAAGTTCATCTTCAGTCTTCCGTAATACCTTTGATAATTCGCGATAAGCCGTATCTGATTCCTTCATTTTTCGTTTCAAAACAGTTAACGCATTCGCTTTCACAGACTTTTCCTGTGTAAGTTTTTCGTGACGTTCCTGCAAAATAGATGTCTGAAGTATAATTTTTTCGGATGAAGACTGTTCCCCTTGGAGACGCTCTTCCGCATGCTTCAAGTCGTTGCGAATCGTGGCTTCCTCGTTCAGTCGATCGATATAAGCCGATTTCAATTCATCAATTTCTTTTTCTGTCTCTTTGACGGAGCGTTTCAATATTTGAGAAATACCATCCATCTCAACTCTTGTTTTTTCATATTCTATTTCTGATAGTTGCTGCTTTTCACGGGCTGTAACAATTTTTTCCGTTAGTGTCGCCAACTCAGTTTCAGTAGTAGCAAGTTCAGTTCGGGACCTTTCAATCAACTGGTCCGCATTGCGACGTTTTTCAAGTGATAATAGACGTCTTCCTTCCCACTTCTCTGTCTCTGCACTTGTCACCACAAGTTTTTTTTGTAATGCATCCAGTTGTTCGTCCATTTTCGCAAGTTCTTTCTTTGCAAACTCGGACGCTTCCTCAGCTTTCCTTGATTCAGCTTCAAGGAAAACCTTCTTCTCCTGAAACTTTTCGGCTTCTTTCGACCTTTTAAAAATTTCATTACGGAGATTTCCTGCATCAAAGGTTAGCAGAGACACATCTGCTTCACGTGTCTCTTCCGAAAGTATTTTATGTTGTTTAGCAGCTTCTGCACTTTTGCGTAATGGCTCGATTCTCGATTCAAGTTCTTTTAAAATGTCAAGCACACGGTCAAGATTATCTTCTGTCTCGAATAATTTGTGTTCCGCTTTCTTTTTCCTCGTTCTATATTTCAGAACTCCCGCCGCTTCGTCAAAAATGCTTCGTCTGTCTTCTGGACGGCTATTTAAAATTTCATCTACGCGCCCCTGAGAAATCATTGAAAATGCTTCTTTCCCAAGTCCCGAATCCATGAACACATCATTGATATCTTTCAGCCGACACTGTTGGCCATTTAAAAGGTAAGCACTCTCCCCAGATCGAAAAACACGTCTGCTGACGCTGATTTCCGTATAGTCAAGTGGAAAAAGCCCTTTACTATTATCAAGAATAAGCGTCACCTCTGCAAAATTAAGTGATTTACGTGAATCACTCCCTGCAAAGATGACATCTTCCATTTTAGAACCACGGAGCGATTTCGCCGACTGTTCGCCAAGAACCCAACGAATAGCATCTGTAATATTACTTTTTCCACTTCCATTTGGACCAACTACAGCTGTAACACCAGGGACAAAATCTATCGCAATCCGTTCAGCGAATGATTTGAACCCCATAATTTCAAGTCTTTTCAAAAACACGATTAATTCTCTCCTTCAGCCTGCCGCCTCTTTAAATCTTGAATTGCATGGCGGGCTGCTTCTTGCTCGGCCTCTTTTTTCGATTTCCCGAGACCACTTCCAAGCTGTTGATCGCCAAGTCGCACGACAGTAACGAAACTCTTCGCATGTGCAGGACCTTTCTCTTCAACGATTTCGTACTGTAATTGACCATTGTTCGTCTGTTGAACGATTTCCTGAAGACGGCTTTTATAATCCATCACATGCGAAAAAGCACCGACACTAATTTTAGGGAAGACGACTCTTTCAAGGAATGGGATAACCGCCTCCATCCCTTGATCTATGTACAGAGCACCTATAAACGCCTCAAACACGTCAGCGAGCAATGCAGGGCGCATTCGTCCGCCGGTCTGCTCCTCACCCTTCCCCAGAAGGATAAAGCGACCTAACCCAAGTTCGTTAGAAAACTTAACGAGAGACGGTTCACAGACAATCGCTGCCCTCAGTTTCGTAAGTTCCCCTTCGGTCATATCAGGCTCAGTCGAATAAAGGAATCGGGACACACCTAATTCAAGGACTGCATCACCTAAAAATTCCAATCTTTCATTATCCGTGAAATTTTTTCTCCGATGCTCATTCACATAAGATGAATGTGTAAATGCATTGTACAGTAGTGAATTGTTTATGAAATGGACGTTCAATTCATTTTGTAATTCATCAAATTTGTTTCGAACCGCTACGGGTAATAGTGCAATTGCTTTTTTTCCTTTGAAGTTGTTTGTATGGGTCATCATCGATTCTGCCTTTCAGTACATAATGTTTATAATTTTACCCTTTTCAACGCCACAGTGCAAAAAAAGTTTGCTATAAACCCGAAAAAAGACACTTTCAATCCTTTCAAGTAGAAAGGATGAAAGAGTCTCAATCAGAATAGCAATTATTTCACTTTCGTTTCGATATGCGAAACTGCGTCACCGACAGTTGCAATCTTTTCAGCTTCATCATCGGAAATTTCCAATTCGAACTCATCTTCTAATTCCATTACTAATTCTACGACGTCCAATGAATCTGCGCCTAGATCATCACGGAAAGAAGCTTCCATTTTAACTTCACTTTCATCGACGCCAAGGCGGTCGACAATTACTTTAGTTACACGTTCAAGTACTGTTGACAAATTTGTCACCTCCTCTCAAGAAAAGTGGAAGCGCCTGGTCAGAGGCGACAGGCATAAGACGGGCCGGCGGAGCAGCGTTCTTTGCTGCATAGCCGGACCGACTTATGACCCGAGCCTCTAGGCGCTGGAACTGGACAACAAAGAAATGTGGAAGGCGTCGTTTAGATGCGGCAGACATAAGACAGATAAAGGAAGGCAGTCTAAGTGCGCGACGTCCTGTCGCAACGACTGCATGACCTGCATCCTGAAGGCCCAGCGGCGTACTTTGCCGCACGGGCGAGCTGGCTTATGACCGAGCATCTGACGCCTGGAACTGGACAATAAAGAAAAGCGTAGGCGGCCGCCTTGATGCGACAGGCGCTGGAGGGCTTGAAGATAAAGGCGCTTTTTGCCTTTATCAGCAAGACCGAAGCGACCCGAGCATCTGGCCGCCGGAGCTAGACAACAAAAGCGTGTAAACGCCTCTATTACATTACCATACCGCCATCTACATGAATCGTCTGACCCGTAATATAAACCGCATCCTCCGATAATAAGAACAAGACAGTACGTGCTACATCTTCGGGTCTGCCAAGCTTACCAAGCGGGATGACCGATAACATCTGACTCTTCACTTCTTCACTAAGTGCATCCGTCATATCCGTCGTAATGAAACCAGGTGCTACCGCGTTTACATTAATGTTGCGTGAAGCAAGTTCTTTTGCCGCTGTCTTTGTAAAACCGATGACGCCAGCTTTTGCTGCTACATAGTTTGCTTGTCCAGGATTTCCAGACACACCGACAATTGATGCAACGTTGACGATTCTTCCCGCGCGTTGTCTCATCATTTGACGCGTGACACCTTTTGTACAAAGAAAAACGCCTTTTAAATTGATATTAATGACATCATCCCACTCGTCTTCTTTCATACGCATGAGCAAATTGTCTCTCGTGATTCCTGCATTATTGACAAGGATGTCAATTGACCCAAACATCTCCAAGGTTTTATCGACCATGTTTTTAACATCATCAGCATTGGATACATCTGCCTGAATAGCAAATGCTTCTCCGCCCGATTCTATAATCAACTTAACGACGTCATCTGCTTTATCCTTACTACCACTGTAGTTGACAGCAACACGAGCGCCTTCTTTAGCAAGAAGCAGTGCAATTTCACGGCCAATTCCACGTGACGCTCCCGTGACAATCGCGGATTTTCCATCAAATCTACCCATTACGACCACCCTTTCGAAGCTTTGATTACAGTTTGTAATGTCTCTTCATTATAGACTGGGAATACCGTTGCACTCCGGTCAATCTTTTTAATGAGACCACTCAATACTTTTCCTGGACCACATTCGATGAAATGCGTAACGCCAAGGTCAAGCAATGTACGTACAGAATCTTCCCAAAGCACCGGGGAATAAAGTTGTTCAACAAGGAAGCCTTTTATATCATCGCGATTAGTAACGACAGAAGCATTCACATTAGCAACAACAGGAGTGGATGCATCCTTCATCTCGACCTCATCAAGCGCCGACCGCAGTTTTTCTGCCGCCGGTTGCATAAGTGAAGAGTGAAATGGTCCACTTACATCCAGAGGAATCGCTCTTTTCGCGCCCGCTTCTTTCAATTGGACACACGCTATCTCGACGCCTGCTTTCGTACCGGAAATAACAATTTGACCCGGACAATTCAAGTTTGCCGGTTGGACGGCAAAGCCATCTGCTGTAATGGCATCTGTTACTTCTTTTAACTTCTGCCCATCAAGTCCAAGAATTGCCGCCATTGCCCCTTCACCAGCAGGCACAGCCTCATTCATGTACAAGCCCCGCTTATGAACGACTGACACACCGTCTTCAAATGACATTACACCTGACGCAACGAGCGCTGTGTATTCTCCAAGGCTGTGCCCTGCCGTAAAGTCTGGCGTAACGCCTTCGTCTATCAATCGCGAAGCAATCATCGATCCGACCGTAAGAAGTGCTGGCTGCGCATTGTATGTCAGCGTCAGTTCATCTTGAGGTCCTTCTAGAATTAATTGACTAAGTTGGAAATCAAGTACATGATCTGCCTGTTCTAAGAACTGCTTACTTTTATCATACGTTTCCACGAACTCTTTTCCCATACCAACCGATTGTGAACCTTGTCCTGGGAAAATGAATGCAATCTTCGTCATCAATTTTCCACCTTCCTTATCGTTTCACGAATTGTTCCACAAACATCATACTCCACCATCGTTCTCGCTTGCCGAACGGCGTTCAATATAGCATTTGCGTTTGAAGAACCATGTGCTTTGATAACAGGTGAATTCAAACCAAATAAGCCTGCCCCGCCATATTCCGTGTAATCCATTTTGTTTTTCAGTCCGCGCAAATCATCTTTCACAAGTGCTGCAGACAGTTTTGATTTCAATGAAGCGCCATACACTTCTTTCAACATAGAGAAGAAAGCAGATGCAGTTCCTTCAAGCGTTTTGAGAACCATATTACCCGTGAATCCGTCTGTAATAACGACGTCCGCAACGCCTGTTAGCAAATCACGTGATTCGACGTTACCGACAAAATTAATGGGCGCTTTTGAAAGCAGGTCAAAAGCTGCCTTCGTCAATTCATTCCCTTTTCCTTCTTCGGTTCCGATATTTAGTAAGCCGACGCGCGGATTTACAAGCCCCCGTACCTTTTCGGCGTAGATACTTCCCATAACCGCATATTGTTCAAGATGAGATGGCTTCGCATCTGCATTTGCGCCAAGATCCAGCATGACAAATCCTTTTCCGTCAATTGTAGGAAGTGTCGGTGCTAAGGCAGGTCTCTCAATACCGTCAATCCTACCCACGATGAATAGCCCTGCCGCCATTAAAGCACCTGTATTGCCTGCAGAAACGCAAGCTGAAGCCTCGCCATCTTTAACAGCTTGAGCCATCCTTACCATTGACGCATCTTTTTTTCGGCGGATAGCACGAACCGGCTCATCGTCTGGTTCAATTTTTTCTGTACAGTGAATGACTTTTAGTCGGGCATGTTCCTTCAGATAAGGCGCCATTGCCTGTTCATCACCATAAATATGTATGCTTATATCATCGAATTCAGCGAGACTTTTAAGTGCGCCGGCAATAATTTCACCAGGCGCATGATCTCCGCCCATTCCATCTACAGCTATGATCATTTTAATTCCCCCTGCTTCCTATCAGTCGTCCGGTACATGTGAAATTCGCCAGTGAATACCGTTTCGTCATTGACCGTCGATGCGACCATAACTAATGTCCGCTTCTCTCCCAGACTTTCTTTCTTCACTTCTGCACGTGCAACAACTCTATCGCCAGCTTTCACCGGTTTCAAAAAGTTAATGGTCGACTTCACAGTCAAAGCAAGATCATCATTCATAACGGCGACAGCAAGCGAGTTTGCCTGGGCAAATAGATGATGTCCACGCGCAATTCCGTTACGCTGAAACACATGATCTTCGGTCACATCAAATATCGACAACGCCCTCTTATCGAGTTCCATATCAACGATATCCCCAAAGACTTCGTCGGAATGAAGGGACTTCACTTCTTCTTTCATCGTTCGGGACGCAACCGTTTTCAACCGTTCCCGCAGTTCAGGAATTCCACGCTCAAGCCTATCCAATCGGATCGTCTGGACACTTACAGTAAAATGTTCCGACAATTCTTCATCTGTCAAGAACGGATTTTCTTCAAGCAACTTTCCAAGCAGTCGTTGCCTTTCCTTTTTAGGCATTCTCAATCGTTTCACCTTCCGGATTAGCACTTGGTACTAATAGCAGTATATAAAAATAGGAAAAAGAAAGCAAGCACTGAAATGCGGAAGCGCCTGTTTAGCCCCGAAAAGCGCTGGAAGTCCACAGGAAAAAGGCGTACTTTGCCTTTATCCTGTGGACTGAAGCGACTCGAGGGGCTGACGCCTGAAGCTAGACAGCATTGAAAAGCGGAGACGACCGTTTTGATGCGACAGGCATAAGACAATTTGGCGAAGCGGCGCTATTTGCCGCGCAGCCGAAGTGGCTTATGACCCGAGCATCTGGGAGTCGGAGCTAGACAGCATTGAAAAGCGGAGACGACCGTTTTTAAGGAATGCAGCCTAAGTTCGCCACGTCCTGTGGCAACAAGGAGGGATGTAGTTCAATCCCTCCTTGTTGCATGACCTACATCCTGTAAGCCCGCGTCCCGCAGGCCCTCAATCAATCCTATCGCCACTAAGTGCACCCGATTCTTCAAGATGTGACCGAAGAATGCCGTATTCCGGCCCCTCCCAGAAATGGCGTGATTCCAACAATTGTTCTGCGTCTTTCCTTGCCGTTTCAAGTGCCCTGTAATCGTGGACGGGATCCGCCACTTTAAACTCTGGCATCCCGCTCTGCTTTTTCCCAAAGAAGTCGCCAGCACCTCTTAGTTCAAGGTCCTTTTCTGCTAAAACAAATCCATCATTCGTTTCTGTCATTGTTTGCATTCGCTCTTTTCCTTCTTCGGTCTTAGGATCAGCAAGCAGAACGCAATACGATTGGTCAGCACCCCTACCTACACGTCCCCTAAGCTGATGGAGCTGAGCAAGTCCGAAGCGCGTCGCATCGTAAATAAGCATGAACGTCGCATTTGGCACGTTGACACCGACTTCCACGACAGTCGTCGACACAAGAACATTGATTTTACCTTCACTAAAATCACGCATGATGGCATCTTTATCGTCCGAATGAAGACGGCCATGCATTAAACCGACTGTGTATTTACCACTAAAATGAGTCGAAAGCTGACTATGGACATCCACTGCATTTTGGACATCTAATTTGTCTGATTCCTCGATTAATGGACAAATAACATACGCCTGACGTCCGGCACTTAATTCATTTTCCATCTTCCGCAAAACGGGAAGAAGAGAATCCTCTTTCAACCAATGTGTTTCGATGAGTTTCCTACCAGCCGGCAACTCATCGAGTATGGAGACATCCATCTCACCGAAAGCCGTGATAGCAAGCGTTCGTGGAATCGGAGTTGCTGTCATGAATAAAACATCAGGATTCAATCCTTTATCCCGTAAAACACGCCGTTGTTCGACACCGAAACGATGCTGTTCATCCGTAATAACCAACCCTGGATTTTTAAAGATGACATCAGGCTGAATGAGGGCGTGTGTACCTATAAGCAAATCCACTTCGCCTGACTCAAGTTTTTCAAGCAAATCCCTTCTCGCCTTCGCCTTTGTCGAACCAGCAAGGAAAGCCACGGTAATGCCATGTGGTTCAAGCCATTCAGCAAGCGTAGTTGCATGCTGTTCAGCAAGGATTTCTGTAGGCGCCATAAGAGCCCCCTGAAATCCCGCCGTGATAGCAGCATACAAAGCGATTGCCGCAACGACCGTCTTACCAGAACCAACATCTCCCTGAAGGAGGCGATTCATCCTAGTCGGACTTTTAAGTTCCCCACATAATTCATTGACAACCCGCTTTTGCGCCCCTGTCAATTCAAATGGTAATGCCGCGATGAAAGTCTTTACTTTGGCAAGGTCATAGTCGATAACTACACCCTTCTCCGCTTCTTTTCGCGCTTTTTTCATGCCCAACATCTTCAGCTGGAACATGAGCAGTTCCTCATAGACAAAACGTCTTCTCGCATGTTTTACATCTTCAGGGCTCGTTGGAAAATGGATCATCTCAAGGCCATTTCCGATGCTCGGCAATCGATACATTTCACGAATATCAGTGGGTAATGATTCTGCGTGCTGACCGACAGCTGCATCCAGCGCGCTCCGCATGAAGCGTCTAAACGTCTTCTGATGCATTACACCTTTTAAGCTGTAGACTGGCTCAAAATCTGCTTGATCTGTTTTTGGGCCATCCTTAAAGTTACTCACATTGATTACTTGCCTGCCCCTGTCCCACTTACCGGTAACTGTAACAATCGTCCCAAGTGACAGACGATCTTTTAAGTAATGCTGATTGAAAAAAACCGCCTTCACAAGATGCCTTCCGGCAAGAAGACGGATTTGTAAACGGGATCTATTTTTCCCTAAAAAAAGAACTGAAGGCTCACTTTCGACTCTTCCTTCAATTGTGACTCGTTCATTATGTGGGGTTTCAGTCAAATCTTTCAACCTGAAGTCTTCATGACGATACGGGAACGTCATAAAGAGGTCTTGAAGCGTTGAAACTCCAAGTGCCTCAAGCTGTTCGCCGGCCGCTTTTCCGACCCCTTTTATCGTCGTGACAGAATCATGAATTGACAGTGTCACTATCTACCTTACCTTTACCAAATATCTTCGCTTCAAGTGCTTTTCCAGTTGGCGTAGCAGCCAATCCGCCTTTAGCTGTTTCCCGTAGCGCTGAAGGCATCGACTTACCTATTTTATGCATTGCTTCAATAACTTCATCTGTCGGAATTCGGCTAACTACGCCCGCTAGTGCCATATCTGCTCCAACGAGTGCTTTTGCCGCTCCCATTGCATTTCGTTTCACACACGGTACTTCGACAAGTCCAGCGACCGGATCACAGACAAGACCTAACATATTCTTCATAACAATAGAAAATGCTTCTGCACTTTGTTGTGGAGTTCCGCCCGCCATTTCGACGATTGCAGCTGCAGCCATTGACCCCGCTGAACCTGTTTCGGCTTGGCATCCGCCTGCCGCGCCTGATATTGATGCATTATTCGCAACGACAAATCCGAAAGCACCTGACGTAAATAGATAATTAATCATTTGTTCCCGTGTAGGATTCAATTTGTTTTTCACCGCAAACAAAGTACCCGGCACGATACCTGCTGCACCCGCTGTTGGCGTCGCACAAATCGTCCCCATTGCTGCGTTTACTTCATTCGTAGCGACTGCCTTACTAACAGCGTCCATGACTACATCTCCACAAAGGGATTTTCCTGATGCCATATACTTTTGAATAAGAACCGCATCGCCGCCCGTAAGACCAGATGCCGAATGTACACCCTGTAATCCTCTTTCTACCGCTTTTTCCATCACTGTTAAGTTATTGTCCATCTGTGCAATGATTTCTTCTCTTGTACGTTTTGTCATAAGGATTTCTTGTTCAATCATGATTTCTGAAATAGGCTTGTTCTGTGACTCGGCAAGTGCAACTAGTTCTTTAACGTTACTGAATAAAACGTCCATCTATGTTTTCCTCCTATTTTACTGCTCTTTAGTTTGCCAACGTTGAAACTTGCGTTACATTCGGCAATGATTCCAACTCATTTATCAGTGCAGCGTCGATCATTTGGTCGACTTCAATTACCATAAGGGCCATTTCCCCTTTTTCTTTCCGGTCAACTTCCATATGTGCAATATTTATATTCAGTTTCGCAATCGCGTTGGAAACGCTTGCAATAACACCTGAACGGTCATTATGAACGATGAGCAACGCTGGGTAATGACCTGATAACCTAAGCGGGAATCCGTTAAGTTCAACAACTTCCATCGTTCCGCCACCTATAGAAATTCCAGTCAGTTCCATAACACCCTGACTGTCCCCAATTACAAGACGGGCCGTGTTTGGGTGTACCGCCTCTTCCTCTTCGGGAATAAATTCAAAAGTCATTCCAAGTTTTTCTGCATCAGCAAACGCAGATTTAATACGCTCATCGAATGTATCATAATCTAATAATCCACCGATAATTGCTACATCTGTACCATGTCCTTTATACGTTTCTGCAAAAGAACCATAAAGATGAACCCGCGCCCATTCCGGCTGTCTGCCAAACAGTGTTCGTGCAACACGGCCGATTCTCGCAGCGCCGGCAGTATGTGAAGATGATGGCCCTATCATAACTGGTCCAATGATATCGAAAACTGATCTGAATTTCATAAACGCTACCCCCTATTAATAAGCACGTACTATTATTCATTTTACATGAGATTTGCTGTAAAGACAAAAGATGTTTTTCCTTGTCGACGCATTGAAAAAGCAGTGCGGCTTTCTACAGGCGCACTGCTCGTTACTTATTTATTCAACTGAAATGATATACGGATACAATGGTTGTTTTCCGTTATAAAGTTCAACTTCTACATGGTCAAAGTTATCCTCTACATAACTTGCTATTGCTGAAGCATCTGCCTCGCTAACATCTTCGCCATAAATGAGTGTAACAATTTCATCGTCTTCATTGATGATTGATTTCAACAGCGTTTTCATGACATTTTCAAGTGAAGGTGCAGATGTGATAATCTTACCTCCTGAAATACCCATGAAGTCGTTTTTTGTAATTTCAACGCCGTCAATTGACGTATCTCTTACTGCATGTGTAACTTGTCCAGTTTTCACGAACGAGGCAGCCTCAGTCATCGCTGCAACGTTTACACTCACTTCAGCTTCCGGATTGAATGCAAGTATAGCAGCAAGTCCCTCTGGTACTGTTTTTGTAGGAACGACTGCCGCCTCGATACCGATCACATCGGCCGCTTGCTGCGCTGCCATAATGATGTTTTTATTGTTCGGTAAAATGAGAACTCGTTCAGCCCCAACTGCTTCAATCGCCTTGACGATATCTTCTGTCGACGGATTCATAGTCTGCCCACCTTCAATAATGGCAGAGGCACCTACGCTTTTCAGTAATTCAGAAATCCCGGCTCCCATAGCAACTGTTACGACCGCGTATGGATGTTTTACAACTTCTTTTTTCGCCGCATTTTGTACTGAATAATTTTCTCCGACGATTTCGAGATGCTGCTGACGCATATTTTCAATTTTAATTTTAATAAGGGAACCGAATTTTTGCCCGTAACTAAGTGCGTCTCCCGGTTCTTCTGTGTGGATATGTACTTTCGCAACCTCATCATCAGAAATAACAAGTAAAGAATCACCGAATTGACTCAGCCCTTGTCGAAATTCGGATTCGTCATATGAATTCGTTTGCAGTTTATCATCCTCGAACTTCACCATGAATTCCGTACAATATCCGAATTCAATGTCTGCCGTATTCATGAAACCTTGGATAGTACGATGATGTTCTGCACTCACTAAATCATCCATAGACTCGACAACAGTTCTTGCTGGAAGTTCTTCGCCTTTCAAGCATGCCAAGAAGCCCTCATATACGTAAACGAGACCTTGTCCACCGCTATCAACGACGCCAACTTCCTTCAATACCGCCAATAAATCCGGCGTTCGTTCAAGTGAAGCATGTGCTTCTTTTACTACAGCTTCCATTACCTCAATAATGTCATCTGTCGACGCAGCTTTTTCAACTCCGATAGTAGATGCATCTTTTGCGACAGTTAAAATCGTTCCTTCTACAGGTTTCATAACCGCTTTATAAGCTGTTTCAACACCATACTTCAAGGCAGCTGCAAATTGTGCTCCATTGACAGTCGCTTCATTTTCAATCGCTTTTCCAAAACCACGGAATAACTGTGAAAGAATAACGCCAGAATTACCACGCGCCCCCATCAGCAATCCTTTCGATAACGCTTGTGCAGTTTGACCGATATGGGCAACAGCATTTTCTTCAGTTTCCTTCGCTCCTGAAGTCATCGATAAATTCATATTCGTACCGGTATCACCATCGGGTACCGGAAAAACATTTAGTGAATCAACATAATCGGCATTTTGATAAAGATGATGTGCACCTAACTTTATCATTTCCGCGAATTTCAAACCATCTATGGTCTTCATAGAAATTATTTCCTCCTTCTACAGGTTCGTCACTCGGACTCCCTGGACAAAAATATTAACAGATTTCACAGTCATGCCGACTGTCTTTTTCAATGTATACTTCACTTTTGATTGTACTTGGTAGGCAACTTCTGATATTTTAGTACCATATCCAACAATGACATACATATCGATATGCGTATCATCGCCAAGATTACGGACGATGACTCCCCGCGTGAAATTTTCTTTCCCAAGGATTTCAGTAAGGCCATCTCGGATCTGATGCCTTGAAGCCATTCCGACAATGCCATAACATTCAATAGCCGCCTCCCCAACCACTTGGGTAATGACGTCATTCGTAATATCGATTTTGCCGTATTCGTTCTTCACTTCGATTGACATGTGTAATCCCCCCGGATCCTTTTTCACTAACCCCATTGTACTATACCTGTTATAATAATAAAAGAAAGCGATTTTATGACTATTAAACGTGTAAAGGTAATTACCTTGAAAGATGTCACAAAAAAGGTTGCAACACGTTTACGCATATGATACATTATTATGGTATGCGAATAAAGAAGTAAATCACTTAATCAACATTCGCAAGGAGGTACTATTATGTCTAAAGAATGTGTTATCACAGGACGCAAAGCTCGTGCAGGCAATGCGCGCTCTCACGCAATGAACGCAACTCGTCGTACATGGGGTGCGAACCTTCAAAAAGTCCGTATTCTCGTTAACGGTAAACCTAAACGTGTATGGGTCTCTGCTAGAGCCCTTAAATCAGGTAAAGTTCAACGTGTGTAAAGGACTGTAATTAAAGTTTAAACGCCTAGGTGCTTAAACTTTAAAGAAATAAAACGCCGGGCTGAATTTCTTCAGCCCGACGTTTTTTCTTTTTTCCTTTTTTTATTCTTGGTGTTGCTTGCAGTAGCCTTTGGTGAATCATCTTTCTGAAAAACAACCATACACTTCCGTACGACTCCACTTACAAACTTTGGCATTGTAAAAGTATAAACCCGCAATTCCCCACTCCTTTCAGGAATCTGAACTCCTTACCATTAAGCATATGCCTTCATGGTACGAGATAGTACAGACTTCTTCAGTCAGTTCATTGCTAGTAAATAACGTCATGCCAGTTTCGAGCACTGCATCTACCATTTCGTATTTGAAACCGGTAAGTGTAAGTCCTGAAACAACCCCACCGAATGAGAAAAAGGATATGTATTTAAAACGCTCATCCGGCGTCACTTGATAGTTTCCAGGTGTAAGTATAGAAAGTTCATTCGTCCCATTACGAATTGAAAATGACGTATGGTTATGAGTTGTTTGAAGCCGGTATAGAAGATGAAGAGCTGATTCCATATGATCCAGCCTCCCTCCTGTAACCCCCGTCAAAATGACTCGCTCTGGACCGTAGGAAAGGGCACGTTCTACCGCAAGTTCCGTATCGGTCTCATTTTTCTCCGAACGGTATCGACCGATTATGCGGACCGCGGCGGCTATTTCATCGTATTCACTTTTCGTTACTGAGTCAAAATCCCCCACTGCTTCAAGAGGAATAATTCCTCTTTGCAGCAAGTGAAGCGCACCCCTATCCGCCCCGATGAACACCGTATCTTTATGATGAAATTCCGTCAAGTCGGCTATTTCTGAATCAGGCCCGCCCGCACAGACGACAGCAACCTTCATTTTCTTAGCGCACCTTCACCAGCAGCTTTTATACGGCGTAAAGCTTCTGCACGATCAGGTGCATTGTAGATAGCCGATCCTGCGACAAAAATTGTAGCGCCCGCTTCAACACAAGGAATTATCGTTTCTTCATTAATGCCGCCATCGATTTCAATTTCAATCGAAAGTCCTCGCTCACGAATAATATCGGCTAGCTGTTTCACTTTCGGTACGACAGAATAAATAAATTTCTGACCACCGAATCCCGGATTGACCGTCATAAACAGGACTAAGTCAATTTCATCTAGCACATGAAGAATCGTTTCAACCGGTGTATGCGGATTCAAAACAACGCCCGATTTCACCCCGTAAGACTTAATCAGCTGTAGCGTGCGGTGCAAGTGAGGGCACGCCTCTACGTGGACCGTAATATAATCAGCCCCGGCTTTTGCAAATTGTTCAATATATGCATTTGGATTTTCTATCATTAAATGGACATCAAGCGGTAATTTCGTTACTGGTCGAAGTGCCTCAACAACAATTGCCCCCATTGTAATGTTCGGAACGAAATGCCCATCCATAACATCGATATGGATGAGTTCCGCGCCTGCGGCTTCTACTTCTTTTACTTCTTCGGCAAGTTTTGAAAAGTCTGCCGCTAAAATTGAAGGTGCAATTTTAATCATGTTTTTCATACCTCGGCTTTCGGTCAAGTATTTCTTGCATGAACTGCAAGTAATGATCATAGCGATGACGCGGAATTTCTCCTGTCTCCACCATCTCTTTTACTGCACACTTAGGTTCTTTCAGGTGCAAGCAACCTCGGAATCTACAGTTTGGTGCAACTTCATCCATGTCTACAAAGTATCGAGACAGTTCTTCTTTTTCGATATGATCGAATTCCAGTGAGCTGAAGCCCGGGGTATCTGCGACAAGGCCACCTAATATCTCCAGCAACTCAACATGACGCGTCGTATGCTTTCCGCGTCCAAGTGCTTCTGATATTTCCCCTGTTTTCAATTCAAGCATAGGCAATACCGTATTCAACAATGTTGATTTTCCAACACCCGACTGCCCAGCAAGAACCGTAGTCTTCCCTTCAAAATAGGGAGTCAACAAGTCAGTCAACTTAGGGTCATCAATAAAAGTCTCGATAACGTCATAACCGATTTTCTTATAATACGCCGCTGATTCAGCTACCATTTTCAGTTCATCAGCATTCGCAAGATCTTTTTTCGTCAGGCAGATAATTGGTTTCACATCGAATGATTCGACGACAACAAGAAACCTGTCTAACAGATATTGACTGAATGCCGGTTCCACTATGGAGAATACGAGCAATGCCTGGTGAACATTCGAGATCGGCGGGCGGACAAGTTCATTGAACCGCTCATGGACTTCAGTGACTGTTGCATCATTATCTTCAACACGTACATAGGTCACGAAATCTCCGACCAGCGGATGAATACCACGGTTTCTGAAAACACCGCGTCCTCGACATTGAATGATTTCCCCATCATTTTCCACATAATAATACCCGCTGATTGCTTTTCTGATTTGTCCTTCTGGCATTCTTTCACCCCTTTTATTTGGTATCGTTGTAATTGACCACTTCCGCAAAGATTTTTTCAGAATCGCGCATAACCTTATACGCTCCGTTTTGGCCATCTTCCAAGGTAAGTGATATTGTTTTCTCCACCGTTTCCGTGATTGGAAACTCTTCGAAAATAGTCGTCATCTTATTATTCTTGTCCTGAATGTAAATACGAATAAGTTGTGGGACAGGAGCAGGCTGTTGCACAACTTCCGAGTTATTTCCATCATCCTCTTCATCACTTTCGTCACCGTCTTCCTCACGAGGGACAGCTTCAACAATGTCAGGGACATACTCAATTGTCACCTTTTGAACAATTAACTTATCAGGTTTTTTCGCCGGACCTTTAGAAACGACAACCTCGACTTTTCCACCTTTTTCAATTTCTGTTTTCCCATTTGGTGTTTGTGAAATGACACGCCCTTCAGACACAGTTGATGAATACTCTTTTCTTATATTTATTTGAAAACCCGATGACTTTTCATAATCATCTAGCCTACCCTCGTCATACCCTATTAGATTGTCAAGAATTTTCATTTCAAGTCCTTTGCTGACAGTAAACAGTAATTCTGTTTCACTTGGAATTACTTCCCCCGCATCCGGTTCTTGTCCAATGATTGTCCCCTTAGGCTTGTCAGAAAATTCTTCTTCGGATTCAATCGACTTAAATTGACCTTCTAAAGAAGCCATAGTTGTTTCGGCATTAGAACCAATGTAATCAGCAAGTAGGCTTTTTTCTTTACCTATACTAATATACAAGGTGATCTCAGAGTCAACAGCCCGTTTCTTCCCTGCCTCGGGAATCGTTTTAATGACTTCGCCTTCTTTAATATCATCAGACTGTAGTTCTTGGCTTATAAATGAATTGAAACCACTTTCTGTAAGCACATCCTTAGCTTCCGCTTCTTCCATTCCGGCCACAGTCGGAATAACAGCCTTTTTAGGGCCTAGCACGCCTGGGATAAGAGACAACACAAGTAGCAGGATAGCTACTCCAGCAATTCCACCAACAATGAACGGCCATTTCTTCCGTTTTTTCGGTGACGGCGGAGATTGTTCAAGCTTAACTGGCTCAATTTTCTTAGTCACTTCAACGCTATCAAACTTTGGCGTTTCACTAACGATTGGTATTGCTCGCGTGCGATCATCATCGAACAAAATGGCGAACCTCTGCTCATTAGCCCGTTCGGGTGACAATACAGTTAGCAAATCATCATACATTTCGTCTGCCGAATCATATCGATATGTAGCATCTTTCATAGTCGCCTTCAAAATAACATTTTCTAAACTTTGTGGAATTGAAGGGAATATCGATTTCACCGAAGGTGTTTCTTCTTGTAAATGCTTCAATGCAATCGCAACTGCAGTATCTGCTGTAAATGGCAATTCACCTGACAGTAATTCGTAAAGTACGATTCCTAATGAATAGATATCGGACTTTTTCGTTGCCATTCCGCCACGTGCTTGTTCGGGCGACAAGTAATGAACTGTACCAATGACTGAATTCGTCTTTGTATGGGCTGTTGCACTTAGTGCCATCGCGATACCGAAATCAGTGATTTTCGCATTCCCATCCGAATCCATTAAAATGTTCTGCGGCTTAACATCACGATGGACAATGCCATTATGATGAGCATTCGCAATTGCAGATACAATCTGTAGCATAATCGGCAAAGCTTGCTTTGGAGTCAAGGCCCCATTATCTTGGATAAACTTCTTCAAGGTTTGTCCTTCGATATATTCCATCACCAGATAATGCAATTCACCCTCCTCACCCACATCGAATATATCAACGATGTGCGGGTGCGTCAGACTCGTCGCAGAAAGTGCTTCACGTTTAAATCTTCTTTTTAATGACTCTTCATTCGCAAAATCATAATTAAGGACTTTTATTGCAACATCGCGGTCCAGGATGACGTCATGTGCTAGATATACTTTTGACATGCCGCCGTCGCCAATATTCTTTACAATTTCATAACGTCCACCTATTCTTGATCCAATCATGGATTAATCGCCTCCACTTCAGTCGAGTCGATTAGAATAACGGAGATATTGTCTTCCCCGCCCATCTTGTTCGCTAAATCCACAAGTTCTTCGGTCTTTTCTCGAAGCGCAGCGCCAGATAGAACAATGTCACTCATCGATTGTTGATTGACTTTATTGCTCAGACCATCTGTACAAATAAGCATGTACATGTCATCTTCCAGCTCAAGCGTATATAGATCCGGCACAATCGTCTTTTCCGAACCAATCGCTTTCATAATCCAGTTTCGTTGTGGATGAACTGCCGCCTCTTGCTCGGTAATTTCCCCACTGTCAAGAAGAGCATTTACGTAGGAATGGTCTCGTGTTACTTGGCGTACGCCTTGTCCATCGATTGCATATACACGGCTATCTCCAGTATGTGAAATAAGACAAGAACGTCCACGAATAAGGGCAGCTTCAAGTGTCGTTCCCATTCCTTTATACGCTTCATTTTCGTTTGCATGTGTGTAAAGTAAGTCGTTTACGTAAATGACTGCTTCCCGCAGCCACTGCGCCCAGTTATCTTCTGCTTCAAACTTTGAACTATCAAGTTCCATGAATTGCTCGCCAATTACTCTGACCGCTGTTGAACTGGCGTAATCACCCCCGAGGTGACCACCCATTCCGTCCGCTATCACAGCAAGCATAATGCCGTTCGGAAGTGTGTATACGGCCGCACTATCTTCGTTGACTGTTCTTTTTCTGCCGATATCCGTCAAGACTTCAAATCGCAACGACTATCCCCCCTTTTGCCTCGAATTCTTAGCTCAATTACCTTTTTTTCGGAAAGCTGCAACAAAAAAGCCGTCGCTGCCGAAGTGTTGCGGAAGTACTTGAAGAGTATTATCTTCGATCGCTAATTTCTCGTTTCCAGTGAGTTGTGGCAAAGGGATTTTTTCCATATCCTTATGACGTTGTAAGAACTGTTCAACCATTCCCTGATTTTCGGCATACTCCACTGTACAGGTACTGTAGACAATGACCCCGTCCGGTTTAATCAATTCACGGGCCGTATCAAGCAGGTCTGATTGAATCGACGTCAACGCATCGAAATCAGCTTGCGTTTTGTTGTACTTAATTTCAGGCTTTCTTCGGATAACACCAAGACCACTACAAGGAGCGTCGACAAGGATACGGTCGAACGATGACAACTCGTATAGTTCAGTTAGTTTCCTGCTGTCACCGCTTAATGCTTTGATTGACGTTAAGCCTAGGCGAGTCGCATTAGCTTCTATAAGCTTCAGTTTATGCTCATGTAAATCATGTGCGAAAACTTCCCCTTTATCATTCATTTTTTCAGCGATGTGAGTTGTTTTTCCACCCGGTGCAGCACACATATCAAGCACTTTCATACCTGGTGATACATTAAGAGCAAGGACAGGTAGCATTGAACTTTCGTCTTGAATCGTGATAAGCCCCTTTTTATAGGCTTGTGTATTTGCAGGATTGCCACTATCTGAAATGATACACTCCGGTACAACCTCGCCTTTTCTTACTTCAACGCCTTCTGATTCGAGTAAAGCAATGACTTCTTCTGTCGTAGCTTTTGCTGTATTGACACGGATCGTCATCGCTGCCGGATGGTTATTTTCATGTGCCATAATAGCTGCGTCTTCCTCACCAAATTGTTCAATCCAACGCTTGATCAACCATTCTGGATGACTCGTTTCGATAGAGGTTTTCAACGTACCGTCCTGCATTTCATCAAGTGAACGAACACCTTTGCGCAATACGGAACGAAGAATACCGTTTACAGTTGGCGCTATCCGTTTATGACCACGTCTTTTAGCAATTTCAACTGCTTCGTGAACAACTGCATGCGGAGGAATTTTTGTTAGATAAACGATTTGATATAACGATAACCGAAGAAGCTCTCGAACCCAGCCGTCCAATTTTCCACGGACAAATGGCTCAAGATAATAATCCAGTGTCATACGGTGTTGGAGCGTGCCATACGTCAATTCAGTTAACAAGCCACGGTCTTTCGTTTCAATGCCATACTTTTCAATTGTTCTATGCAGCAATAGATTGCTATAAGCTTGATGATCATTTATTTCCATCAATATTGAAAGGGCTGCGTCGCGGACGTTGCCGTTCCATATTTTCTTTTTCGGTCTAGTGTTCATTGAAAACGATCCCCTTTACTCCATTTAGATCCGGTTCCGCGAATAAATTCATCCGCTGGCATCCGTTTTTTACCGGCTGGTTGAAGATCCGTTAACGCTACAGCGATATCATCGCCTGCTTTTACAATAATACGATCACTTTCGATGGCAATAATTGTCCCTGGTAACGCACTGTCATTTGTATGGATTTTCTCACTCCACCAAATCTTGACGTTTTCATCTTGGAATACAGTATAGGCAACTGGCCAAGGATGAAGTCCACGGATCTTATCATAGATTGCTTTTCCACCTGTAGACCAATCAATCCGTTCTTGTTCACGGGAGATGTTACGCGCAAACGTCACGAGCGATTCGTCTTGAACTATTTGCTTATTTGTTTCGTTTAAAATAGATGGCAATGTCTCTTTTAGTAGTGCCGTCCCTGCCACAGATAGTGCCTTGAACATACTTCCAGTGTGATCCGTATCAGAAATAGGCACAGTCACTTGTGAAATGATATCGCCTGCATCAAGTTTTTCGACCATATACATGATTGTGACACCCGTTTCGGTTTCACCATCCATGATCGCCTGGTGAATCGGCGCACCGCCGCGATATTTTGGCAGTAAGGATGCGTGTACATTTATGCAACCAAGCCCAGGAACTTCTAACAGTTCCTTCGGTAAAATTTGGCCAAATGCTGCAGTCACGATTAAATCTGGTTTGAGCGCAATAATTTCCTCAAGCTCAGCGGAACCTCTCAGTTTTTCAGGCTGAATAATCGGCAGTCCAAGTCGCAGTGCTTCAACTTTTACTGGTGGAGGTGTTAAGACGCGCTTTCGTCCGACTGGTCTGTCCGGCTGAGTGACGACCGCCGCGATAGTATGTCCTTCATCAACGAGCATTGTTAGAACAGATACAGAAAACTCTGGCGTTCCCATAAAAACGATCTTCGTCATTGCAGCTCACCTCCACCGTTTTCCCCTACTATTTCTGCTTCTTCTAATTCAGAAGGATCGACAACACGAATAATTTTCGAATCAAATAACACGCCATTTAAATGATCAATTTCATGAAGAATAGCACGTGCTTCATAGTCTTCAGCTTCTAATTCATAAAGTGCGCCACTCCGTTCTTGCGCTTCAATACGGACGAAAAATGGTCTTTCCACTTCACCAAATAAATCTGGAAAACTGAGACAACCTTCTACTTCTATTTCGGATCCTCCGGTTGCTGTTACAACAGGATTTACCATTTCAATGACATCCTGTCCTTCGCCCATATCAACTATTGCAACACGAATAGCTTCACCAATTTGAGGTGCAGCAAGGCCAATACCATCCGCCGCCACCATTGTGTCGTACATATCATCTAACAGCTTTGAAAGTTTCTTATCAAATTTCACTACTTCTTTACATTGTTGTTGAAGAACCGGAGCCGGATGCTTCACAATTTCACGTATCGCCAAATCTATTCCTCTTTTCTGTGTTGTTCTCTAAGATGTTATACATCCTTGTACTGCGGATCGGGGCTGACATGGTGATTCCTTGTCTAGACTTCAGGCGCCACCCCCTCGGGTCATAAGCCGTTTTGCTGCGGGGGCTGAAGTACGCCTCCTCGTAAACCGTCTTATGCCTGCCGGGGCTGGACGGCGCCTTCCGCTTTTCTTATTAATAAATCGACGCGGGTTCTACATCAACGGTCATTATCAGTCCTGATTTAATCCAGTCCGTCCGGTAGTACTTAATGAGCTGTTGCAGCGTTTCTGTCAACTTCGGCTCTTTTTTGTATTTTATCAAACATTGGTAGCGATATCTATTGTTCACTCGACTGATAGCGGAAGCAGTTGGCCCAATGACAACTGTGCCCGCTGATAAGTTCTGTTTCAGGTAACCGGCACCTTTTTCTGCAAAGTCAGCTACTTTCAACAAATCCTCGTGCGAAAACTGAACAAGCGTGACAAAATAGAATGGTGGATAGCCATATTGTCTTCTGGCCGCCATTTCCATGTTATAAAAAGGTTCATAATGCTGTGCTTTCGCTAATTCGATTGCGTAATGTTCAGGGGAATAGGTCTGGATGAAAACCTCTCCAGGCAATTCGTGGCGGCCAGCTCGTCCACTTACTTGCGTCATCAGTTGAAAGGTTTTTTCAGCGGCACGGAAATCGGCTAAATGGAGTGTTGTATCTGCGGCAAGCACACCAACAAGTGTAATATTCGGGAAATCTAACCCTTTCGCAATCATTTGCGTCCCGAGCAGGATATCCGCTTGTCCTTCACTGAACTGCCTAAGAAGACGCTCGTGTGAACCTTTTTGCCTTGTTGTATCGACATCCATTCGAAGGACACGTGCTGTAGGAAATAGTTTCGCAATTTCTTCTTGTGCTTTTTGAGTCCCTGTTCCAAAGAATCGAATATGTTCACTCTTACATTCCGGACACACGAGCGGCACTCGTTCTTCGTGACCGCAATAATGGCATTTCAGTTGTTCGTGCGCCCGGTGATAGGTCAGCGAAATATCACAATTTGGGCATTCAACAACCGTACCGCAATCCCTGCAGAGTACAAAAGATGAAAAACCTCGCTTATTCAGAAACAGCACGATTTGTTCCCTTTTTTCCAATCGGATACGGATTGCTTCCGCAAGCGGCAATGAAAACATCGAACGATTTCCTGTTTTCAATTCCTCTCGCATATCAACGACTGTTACCGTTGGTAGTGCCTGCTCTTTTGGACGTTTCGTCAGTGTAAGCATTGTATACACACCCTTTGATGCACGTGCATACGATTCCAGTGATGGCGTTGCACTCCCTAGAATAACGGGACAATTGTAATATTCCGCACGTTTAATCGCAACGTCTCTTGCATGATAGCGCGGTGTATCGTCTTGCTTGTACGTCGATTCATGCTCTTCATCGAGAATAATGATACCAATATTTTCAAACGGGGCGAATACCGCCGATCTTGCTCCGACGACAACCTTTACTTCTCCCCGTTTTATTTTCCGCCATTCATCGTACTTCTCACCAGCAGACAAACCACTATGCATGACCGCCACAAGCTGACCGAAACGTTCCTTGAAGCGTGACGTCATTTGCGGAGTCAATGATATCTCCGGGACTAGAACGATTGCTTCTTTACCTTTATCCAAAACGCGTTTAATGGCACGTAAATAGACTTCTGTTTTCCCACTACCCGTTACACCATGTAGTAGGAACGTTTCTGCTCGTTGTCCATCTGCCGACGCTGCTATATAATCAACTGCGATTTGCTGTTCGTCTGTCAAATGTTCAGGTATAGCCGTATCTTTCAGTTGGGGTGCATCGGGTTCACGGTACACTTCAGCAAGTTCTTCGAAGGCTGCCCCTCTTTCTATGACAGTCTTCAGCACAGCCGGTTGAATTCCCGATTGTTCCATCAGTTGTTTCGCGCTGATTGTTTTCCTTGCATGTTCCAACATCCAGCGAAGTAATTCGGCTTGTTTTTTCGCATTCGAGTGACTAGAATCAAGCAAAGATTGCAGTGTTACCTCATCCGCCATTCGTATCATGCGCACTTTTTTCACAGCAGTTTGCTGTCCTACAGCTGTATCGACTGTGACAATCCCTTCAGCCGCATACCTTTTCAACATTTTCATCAATTCTGCTGAGTCTACTTCTTTCAACTGAATCCGTTTCCTACCTGCAAGAAAAGCTTTAAAATCAGCGTCTTCAATTCTTTCCGGGTCCTCAACGATGATGAACTTTTCATATTTAGCACGCATCGCAGCAGGTAACATCACTTGAAGTGCATCAATTTCATAGGACAACGTCTCAACCGCTAACCAGCGCGATAATTCGAGCAGTTCATGAGAAATGACCGGGTCCAAATCAATAAGTTCATCAATGGGTTTAATTTTGCCTAGTGCAAGTTCGCTTTTTTCTTTCAACCTTGTTACATAACCAAGCACTTTTCTTGGCCCGAACGGTACTTTCACTCTGGTTCCAGGTTCAATTACGGATTCCAATGTTTCTGGAACAAGGTAATCAAACGGCCTGTCGATTGGATAAGCTGATACATCTACAATGACTTCAGCGATCATTTAAATGATCACTTTCTTCTTTAATAATTGTTTCCAGTAGTAAAATAGCGAGTTCTTTTTTCGGCATTGCTAGGAATGGCTTGTGTGTGCCATTTTTCGAAAGAAGAGTTACAACGTTCGTATCCTTCCCGAATCCCGCATCCGGATCAGTCACGTCATTAATGATAATATAATCAAGGTTTTTACTTTTCAGTTTATCTATGCCATAACCAACTGCATTTTCGGTTTCAGCAGCAAAGCCAACAAGGATTTGATTTGTTTTCATAGAACCGATTGTTTTCAAGATATCAGTTGTCCGTTCAAGTTCAATAACTGAGTCGCCTGCTTGTTTCTTCATCTTTTGGGGGTGAATCTCTCTTGGACGATAATCCGCTACAGCAGCGGCTTTGATAACGATTGCCGCATCACCGAATTGTGTTCGAACGGCTTCAAACATCTCCGCTGCGCTCTCAATATCGATGACAGTTACTCCCGCTGGCTTGTCCAATCCGACAGGTCCCGAAATAAGGACTGTTTCAGCGCCGAGCATAGCTGCCGCTTCCGCCATTGCATAACCCATCTTGCCGCTTGAAAAATTCGATACATATCGGACCGGATCAATCCGTTCTCGTGTCGGTCCTGCCGTGATTACAACTTTTTTCCCGGAAAGTGGAAGGCATTTGGACGTTGTGAACCGTTCTGTTATCAGTGCTACAATCTTTTCGGGTTCTTCCAATCGCCCTTTTCCTACATAACCGCATGCCAAAAAACCTTCAGAGGGCTCGATGAATTTATAGCCATCTTTGTGCAACGTAGTAATATTTCGTATAACTGATTTATTTTCATACATGTGGACATTCATTGCAGGGGCAATCCAGACCTCAGCCTGAGTAGCTAAAAGTGTGGTCGTTACCATATCGTCAGCAATACCATTCGCCAGTTTACCAATTACATTGGCTGTAGCTGGTGCAACGACGACAAGATCAGCCCAATCCGCCAAATCAATATGCGCAATCACATGTGAATTCTTTTCATCAAACGTATCAAAAAAAACATCATTTCGTGACATCGCCTGGAATGTAAGTGGCGTGACAAATTCCTTTGCCGATTCAGTCATAATGACCTTTACGTCCGCTCCTGCCTGCGACAACTTACTTACAAGCGCAACAGCTTTATAGACCGCGATTCCGCCAGTTACACAAAGGAGGATTTTTTTATTCAACAACATGATCTCATCCCTTCTAAAATGACAAACTCCCAAAGAAAAACTCGTTTCTAAGGGAGTATCACGTTTACTTATTATGATATGAAAAGCGTAAGGAGCCGTTAAAAAATGAACGCAGCCTAAGTTCGCCACGTCCTGTGGCAACAGCTGCATGACCTACATCCTGTAGGCCCGCGACAGGCATAAGACGGACCGGCGAAGCGGCGTTATTTGCCCGGGAAGGATGCAGTTCAATCCTTCCTAGCTGGGCTGACTATCAGGGAACCCAGCCTAAGTGCGCCGCGTCCTGCGGCAAAGGCTGCGTAACTCACTTCCTGTGAGCCTCCGAGCGTCTGGCGACTGAAGCCTAGACACCATTTAAAATCGAAAACCCCACTGTTTTTTAAATACAAAAATAGCGGGTCCTATTAAACTTCGTCTTCATAGACGATTGAATCGTCCGATTTCTTTTTAGAAAGTACGCCCGCCGCTACTTCTTCAAGTGCTTTGCCGACATTTTTATTCGAGACATAAGAATTAAGAAGCTTAGTGCCTTCTTCTTGCATTTGACGCGCACGTTTTGAAGCGAGTGTTACAAGTGTGTATTTCGAGTCGATTTTTTCTTTTAGAGAATCAATTGATGGAGTTAACATTGTTTATTCCCCTTTCAGCATACCTAGATAGATTTTTTCTACACGTTCTCTGCGGCAATGTTCGGCAGTGACAATGGCATTGATGCGATCGCATGCATTTGCCACTTCGTCGTTTTCTACGACGTAATCGTACAAGTTCATCATTTCGAGTTCTTCACGCGCTTTCAATATACGTGATGCAATGACATCGGCTTCTTCAGTACCTCTTCCTACAAGTCTGTCTTCGAGTTCTGACAAACTTGGCGGTGCGAGGAAAATGAATAATCCGTCTGGAACTTTGGCGCGCACTTGTGCCGCACCGACAACCTCAATTTCGAGGAATACGTCTCTACCCGCGTCAAGTGTTGCATTAACATAATCAAGCGGCGTTCCGTAATAATTGCCTACGTACTCGGCATATTCAAGAAGTCTATCTTCCTCAACCAACCGTTCGAATTCAGCTCTTGATTTAAAGAAGTAATCGGAGCCATCCACTTCACCTTCGCGCGGACTTCTCGTCGTCATTGAAATCGAGTATTCATAATTCGTATCCGGTTGTGTAAAAAGCTCTTTTCGGACCGTCCCTTTGCCTACACCGGAAGGTCCAGACAGCACAATTAGAAGCCCACGTTGTTTGTACATGCAATCCCTCTTCTTATCTAATCTAATTTTACAATGGAGCTTCGGCACAATCACGCCGGCTCCGATCGTTATTGATCAAAACAATCTGTTCATATTATAACATATATGCTTGTTGTAGTGCTAAAATAGGGAAAAACGATTTGAAAGAGGAATCCTAATGGCATTTGATGGTTTATTCACAACGGCTATGGTGCAGGAGCTGCAAGTCTTGAAAAATGGACGCATCTCTAAAATTCATCAGCCGAACGCACAAGAAGTCGTATTTCTTATCCGTGCAGACGGTAAAAATCAAAAACTACTTATTTCAATTCACTCAGCGTATTCACGTATCCAATTGACAGAAGAAGCGATTACAAATCCTTCTGAACCACCTCTGTTTTGCATGGTTTTGCGTAAACATTTAGAAGGTGGGTCGATTACTTCTATCGGGCAATTCGGGACAGATAGGATTATCACAATAGACGTTAAAGCAAAAAATGAAATTGGAGACGATATTAACAGACGGTTGTATGTTGAAATCATGGGCAGGCACAGTAACTTGCTGCTTGTAGACCCCGACCGCGATATCATCGTTGATAGCATGAAACACTTACCGCCATCAGTGAATAGTTACCGTACAATATTACCGGGGCAACCTTTCATACCAGCCCCCCCGCAGGATAAAACGGATCCATTTGCGGTAACAGAAGAACAATTTAACGGGTTGCTACCAGAGCTAGAAAGTGCCCGCGAAGTCGTCCAACGATTTTCAGGCTTTTCACCAATTAATGCAGAAGAATTATTATTTCGCTTAAAAGATACTTCGGCCGCTGATAAATTCATCGTTTTCACATCACTGCTTGGGTCATTTAAAGGAATAGCTAGCACACCAAACATTTCGGAAATCGGGACAAAAACCGTATTTTCAGCGACGGCGCTGACACATGCTGATAAGACGATTGCGGAATACGAAACGCTAGGTGATTTGCTGGATAAAGTGTATTTCGCTCGGGCTGAAAGAGAACGTGTGAAGTCACAAGCTGCGGACTTAGAGCGTTGGCTCGACAATGAAGTTGCTAAACTGAATTTGAAAGTGAAGAAGCTCGTAAAAGAAAGAGAAGCTGCTGGAAAGCTAGATACTTTCCAACTTTATGGAGAATTGCTTACTGCCAATAGTTATGCCATTGATAAAGGTGCAACAGAAGCGACTGTCGCCAATTATTACGATGAAGGGACAACGGTAACCATCCCGCTTGATCCTAGAAAATCACCAATCGATAACGCGCAGCGGTTTTATTCAAGGTATTCAAAAGCAAAAACTGCTCTTATCATGATTGCTGAACAGCTTGAAAAAACGGCAGAAGATATCGCTTACTTTGAAATGATTAAACAGCAAGTATTACAAGCATCCCCTATAGACATAGCAGAAATACGTGAAGAGTTGGCAGAACTTGGTTTTCTGAAGGCTCGCAAGTCGAAAAAGAAATTAAAACCGAAAAAACCAGTTCCTGAAACATTTGTATCGTCTACAGGCGTGACTATTTCGGTCGGCAAGAACAATAAGCAAAATGACTATTTGACGTTCAAAATTGCTTCAAGGGACCAAACTTGGCTACATACTAAAGATATTCCCGGATCTCATGTATTGATTCATGATACGAATCCTGATGAAGAAACGATCCGTGAAGCGGCAGTCCTTGCCGCCTATTTCAGTAAGGCACGCGGATCTTCAGCCGTACCAGTTGACTACACCGAAGTGCGACATGTGAAAAAACCGAACGGCTCTAAGCCTGGTTTTGTTATTTACTTTGAGCAGAAGACGCTACTTGTTACACCTGATGAAGATGTAGTTATAAAACTGAAGAAGTGATAAAAGGCTATTCCATGATGGTGACATCCATCGTGGAATAGCTTTTTCCATTTTACAGACTGCTACTTTTTGGTATGGCATCACGCACGAGCTCCCGACAATTTACTCTGATACCTTTTTACTTTTATCGATTCGATTATACTCTGACAGTTGAATCACTCGAACATCACGGGTATTCAGCTCGTGGTAAATCCCCCTGCTGTCCTGGAACGAAATGTAGCGGTCTCGCTCGCTTTGAATCTGCTCTTCTGCTTTTTCTTGAGACTCCATATAGATAAACCTTCTGATATAATGATCTTCATCAAAGAAGTAGGTTACTTTGAATTCTTTCATACCATTTACCTCCTGATACGCTGAAAAATTCAGCCTGTCCATTTCCTTTCGTGCCTATTCTTCAACTTCAAAAAGAGATTTCAGTACTAAGTTGTAGATGGTTATTTTTTCATGCAATATTTTGACAACTGATTATTGCTATGGTTTGATTATAGAATAGATGGTCTTTTAAACTAGCCGTGTTGAAATAAATAATCTCATAGAGTCCACTGCGACGCTAAGGGACGTCTCCCGCCATATAAGCCCGACCGTTAAGGCGCCTTCGCTCAGTTTATATTTATATAGGTATCGTAGGCTCAATATAACTAGCTATTACTTCTTTTAGAAAGTAGGGAAAAACCTAAAATGACAATTCATACTGCCGAATTAAAAAACTTATCAATCGGATTACCGAAAATAATGAAATACGGTACGGATAAAGAAATGGATACCGGCATATGCAAAGAAGCGATTGAGATGGTCTTTTTATCAAAAGATGGCTTTCGAGGCGATGGTGTAGCAGACCTTCGGCATCATGGGGGGCTTGACCGCGCTGTTTGTGTTTATCCGCATGAGCATTATTCGTTTTGGGAACAAGAATTTAACAAGCCCCTACCACGTTCGGCTTTCGGTGAGAATATAACTGTTACCAATATGTTGGAGCAAAACGTTCATATTGGAGACATCTTTCGTCTTGGGGATGCTGTCATTCAAATATCGCAAGGCAGAATTCCATGTAGCACGATTACAAAGAGAACTGATATGCCTCCCCTTCTCAAAAGAATGGTGGAAACCGGTTTCACGGGTTATTTATGCCGTGTTTTAGAAGAAGGCTCTGTACAAAAAGATTCGAAAATTGCATTAGTAGAATCTCATCCAAAACAGGTGTCCATCCTTTTTGCGAACCAGATTTATTTTCATCATCCAATGGATATTGAAGGTATCCAAAAAGTATTAGACGTTCAAGAATTGGCTCTTGATTGGCGAGAGCGGTTGACCAAGCGATTGGAGACATTAACAAATTCAGTTTGAAATTTTTCTGGATGTTCTTATTTGAGTTACTAGAAAAAAAGCTATTCCACATGGATTTCACACCATGGAATAGCTTTTTAATTTATTTCAACAAACCAGCCTTCAATTTCCCATGCCACTTAAGCAAACTAGTCATCGACTCTTCATGAATGGCTCCTTTTTCTTGTGCGACTTCAGCAAGCGCACCGAAATCAGTCAGGCTCTTGTAAGTGAGTCCTGCAGAAGCGAATGTTTCATCTGCACTTTGCAGTTCGTATGTAAAGATAGAAACAATACCAGTCACTTCAATTCCTTCAGAACGTAGTGCTTCTGCCGCATTCAAGCTACTGCCGCCCGTTGAGATTAAGTCTTCGATAATTACCGCTTTATCTGCAACATCCACTTTGCCTTCGATTTGACGACTGCGACCATGTCCTTTTGCTTTTGAACGGATATACACCATTGGTAATCCGAGAATGTCCGCAACCCAAGCCGCGTGTGGAATCCCCGCTGTTGCTGTCCCTGCAATGACCGTTGTTTCAGGATAATTTTCACGAATTAATCCTGCAAGGCCTTGCGCAATCTTTTTCCGTCCAACCGGATCTGACATCGTCAAACGGTTATCACAGTAGATTGGGGACTCAATGCCTGATGCCCATGTAAACGGCTCTTCGGGGCTTAATTCAACTGCACCAACATGTAACAGAATTTCAGCAACCTCTTTTTTCACCATTGTTATTCCGTCCCCTTCCAAAGTGCATGTATGTTTTCGTATGCTGCACGCGGATCTGTTGCCCCCGTTATTGCCCGTCCAACCACGATATGTGTAGATCCTGCCAGACACGCTTCTTCAGGTGTCGCAATCCGTATCTGATCATGTGCTCCGCCATCTGCAAGGCGTATGCCAGGCGTCACTTTAAAAAAGGGTTTTCCGCAACTTTCTGCGATCGCTCTCGCTTCATGGACAGAACAAACAACACCGTCGAGACCTGCTTCTTTCGTCAGCTTTGCATAATGAAGGACAGATTCTTGAAGTGAAACGCCTATCAACTGCTCTTCCCGAACTTGACGCTCATCTGTAGACGTCAGTTGCGTAACTCCGATTAGTGATGCCCGTTTTAATCCAGCTGGCGTCCCTTTATCTAATCCTTCAAGAGCCGCCTCCATCATTGCCTTACCACCAGCTACATGAACATTCACTAGGTCAACGCCAAATCCCGCAAGCACTTCCATAGCGGATTTCACAGTGTTTGGAATGTCATGCAATTTCAAATCAAGGAACACATCATAACCTTGTTCTTTCAACCGAGCCACAATCGCAGGCCCTTCTTTATAATAAAGTTGCATGCCCACTTTGACATTGACGTCTCCATCAAAAGCACGTAGAAAGTCGAATGTCTTTTCAGCAGAATCAAAATCGAGCGCTATAATCGGGGATGTTTTCATAGACGATGACTCCTCCCTATCAGTTCAGAAATATGATTAATGCCAAGCTCGTCCAACTTAGCTGGCAATTGTTCAATGATCTGCGGACAAACAAATGGATTGACGAAGTTCGCAGTTCCTACTGCAACGGCACTTGCACCCGCGGACATAAAGTCGATAATATCAGCCACCTCTGTCACCCCACCCATTCCAATAATCGGAATGTTGACTGCTTTGCTCACTTCATAAACCATCCGAATAGCAACCGGTTTAACAGCTGGGCCAGACAATCCGCCTGTACCATTTGCAATAACCGGACGGCCTGTTTTCTGATCAAGGCGCATCCCAATCAATGTGTTAATCATCGTAATGCCGTCCGCCCCGCCTGCTTCAACCGCCTGTGCAATTTCCACGATAGTAGTGACATTTGGAGATAGTTTTACATAAACCGGAACTGAAGACACTTCTTTTACCGCCCTGGTCAGCTCTTTTGCAATTTCAGGATCCGTTCCAAATGTAATTCCTCCGCATTTAACGTTTGGACACGAGATATTCAACTCAAGTGCCTTAACGTTTGGAGCCTGAGAAATCATTTTCGCTACTTCCACGTAATCTGCTGTTTCAGTCCCCGCAACGTTCGCGATAATTGGCACATCAAACTGTTCCAGCCACGGCAACTCGCCTTCCAATACGCCTTTTAATCCCGGATTTTGCAGTCCAATCGCATTCAGCATACCTGAAGCTGTTTCTGCAACACGCGGCGTCGGATTGCCAAGCCTCATTTCAAGTGTTGTGGATTTGATCATTATCGCGCCAAGCAACGATAAATCATACAGTTGGCCATATTCTTTACCAAATCCGAAACAACCGGATGCGGGCATAATTGGGTTTTTTAATGATAAACCTGGTAATTCAATCGATAGTCTATTCATATTGCCACCACCCCCGCCGGGAATACTGGACCATCAGAGCATACTTTAATATATGCTTTTTCCGACCCTTCCGTCGTTTGACAAACACATGCGAAACAAGCACCGATTCCGCAGCCCATTCGTTGTTCGAATGACAGAAAGCCTTTTTTTCCTGCGTACATTTTTTCAATCGCTTCCAGCATCGGCATCGGACCACAGCTGTAATACGTTGAGAATTCATTGCCAAGTTCCTCCATAACTGTGGTCACGAAACCTGCCGTTCCACGCGATCCATCGACTGTCACGATATGTGTTTCGCCGAGTTTACTAAACTCTTCTTCGTAAAATACTGCATCCTTTGATTGGAATCCTAAGACATGCGTGCATTTCACGCCCTTCGCCGTCAATTGCTTCGACAGCTCATACAATGGTGGTACACCTATTCCTCCGCCAATTAAAATTGCAGTTTCTCCAGTTGCGGTTTCTTCAACAGGAAAACCATTACCTAGCGGACCAAGTACATCTACTTCATCGCCAGCACGTCTTTGTGAAAGGATTGTAGTCCCTCGACCTTCTGCACGATAGATAATGGTCATTTCGCCAGCATCTTGATCAATGGAAGCGATTGAAATTGGACGTCTTAATAGTGGTTCAAACGAGTCAGACACACGAATGTGGACAAACTGGCCTGGGGAAGTAATTTCCCCAACCAATTTACCGTTTAACTTCATTTCAAAAATATTATGGGCAATTTGCTGTTGTGAAGTGACCGTCATTCGATCTTGGATGATCATATAGTTCCCTCCACTTTCCCCATTTCCTCAGTTTGGAATGTCATTGATTCAATAACACGCAGCATTGCATCTGCCGTATCAAGTGAAGTGAAGCAAGGAATGCCATTTTCAACTGATTCACGGCGAATTCTAAAACCGTCACGTTCAGGCTGTTTTCCTTTTGTCAGCGTATTGATAACAATTTGTGCTTCTCCTTTTTGAATAACATCCAGAAGCGTTGGCCCTTCAGAACCAATTTTACCGATTGTCTTCACGCGGATGCCAGCATTCTCTAACACGGATGCAGTACCACCTGTTGCCAAAATACGGTATCCGATATCCGTAAAGCGTTTAGCAATGCTGACCATCTCTTCTTTATCTTTGTCAGCGACAGTCATTATTACTGAACCGTATTCTTTTATCTCCATCCCCGCTGCAACAAGACCTTTGTACAAGGCTTTTTCAAGCGTAGTATCTTTACCCATTACTTCTCCGGTCGATTTCATTTCAGGTCCAAGCGTGATATCTACTCGACGCAATTTCGCAAACGAGAACACCGGTACTTTAACGTAGACGCCAGATGGTGCCTGAGCAAGTCCATTTTTGTAACCTTGTTCGATAATTGATTGACCCAGAATGGCTTTTGTCGCAATGTTTGCCATTGGAATGTTCGTGATTTTACTTAAGAATGGAACCGTACGACTTGACCGTGGATTCACTTCGATGACGTAGACTTGCCCTTCTGAGATGACGAACTGGATATTGAGCAGACCTACAATTCCAAGTCCTTTTGCAAGGCGTGTCGTATAATCAGTGATTGTTTCCAATTGAGAAGCTGATAAATTTTGTGGCGGGAACACGGCAATCGAGTCACCTGAGTGAACACCTGCACGTTCAATATGTTCCATAATACCTGGAATTAACACGTTTTCTCCGTCGCATATACCATCGACTTCGATTTCAGTTCCTGTCAAGTAGCGATCGACAAGTACCGGATGATCCGGGCTAGCTTCAACTGCATGCTCCATGTAATAAAGCAGTTCTTCTTCATGATAAACAATTTCCATCGCACGCCCGCCAAGTACATAAGAAGGTCTAACGAGTACAGGATAACCGATTTCATTGGCAATCGCGACAGCTTCTGGTACTGAAACAGCTGTTTTTCCAAGCGGCTGTGGAATTCCGATTTCTCGCAATGCTTTTTCAAACTTATTACGGTTTTCTGCACGGTCAATATCTTCTAGAGATGTTCCTAAAATTTTCACGCCGCGAGCTTCGAGGCCAGCCGCTAGGTTGATAGCTGTTTGTCCACCGAACTGAACGATAACGCCTTCAGGCTGTTCTAGGTCAACGATATGCATAACATCTTCGATTGTCAGCGGCTCAAAGTATAATTTGTCCGAAATCGAGAAGTCTGTTGACACCGTTTCAGGGTTGTTGTTGATGATGATCGCTTCATAACCAGCTTCTTGAATTGCCCAAACAGAGTGGACTGTCGCATAGTCGAACTCGACGCCTTGACCGATACGAATCGGGCCAGAACCTAGAACGATAACACTTTTCTTGTCTGTTCTAATCGATTCATTTTCATCTTCGTACGTGCCGTAAAAGTACGGTGTATCCGATTCAAATTCACCTGCACATGTATCAACCTTTTTATAGACTGGAATTAGGCCATGCTCTTTACGCCAATCGTAAATCGCTCGCTCATCTGTGCTCCATAGTTCTGCAACTGTTACGTCAGAGAAGCCCATGCGTTTTGCAGTGCGCAACGTTTGATAGTCAAACGGATTTGCTTGTAAGACTAGTTCAAACTGGACGATTTTCTGGAACTTGCGTAAGAAAAAGGCGTCGATTTGACTCCATTCGTGAATCGTTTCAACTGTCGCGCCTCTGCGGAATGCTTCACCGATGAAGAACAAACGCTCGTCGCCTGCACGACGGATACGTTTTTCAATCCATTCGTCCGTCATTGTCGAACCATTTTTCAATGATAAGCCAAATTGTCCTGTTTCAAGTGAGCGCACTGCTTTCAAAATGGACTCTTCGAATGTACGACCGATTGCCATTACTTCGCCTGTCGCTTTCATTTGAGTACCCAAGTTTCGTTTAGCAGATTCGAATTTATCAAACGGCCAGCGTGGAATTTTCGTCACGATGTAATCGAGTGACGGTTCGAAACAAGCATACGTTGTCCCCGTAACTGGATTCATCATTTCGTCGAGCGTCATGCCAACTGCAATTTTCGCTGCAAGTTTCGCAATTGGATAGCCTGTCGCTTTCGATGCGAGTGCCGATGATCGGCTAACACGCGGGTTCACTTCGATAATGAAGTAATCAAAGCTATGTGGATCAAGTGCAAGCTGGACGTTACATCCACCTTCAATTCCGAGCGCACGGATAATTTTAAGTGACACATTTCGAAGCATTTGGTTTTCACGGTCTGTCATCGTTTGGCTTGGAGCCGCGACGATTGAATCGCCCGTATGAATTCCGACTGCATCGATATTCTCCATGTTACAAACGACGATCGCATTGTCCGCTGAGTCACGCATTACTTCATATTCAATTTCTTTATAGCCGGCAATCGATTTTTCCAGCAAACATTGTGTAGCTGGGCTATATTTCAAACCGCTTGTCACGATTTCTTCCAGATCTTCATCGTTGTAACACATGCCGCCGCCTGTACCGCCAAGTGTGAATGCAGGACGAACGATAACTGGATAGCCGATTCTATCAACAAAAGCATGTGCTTCTTCAAGGTTATGGATAATATCGCTGTCAGGAACAGGTTCACCAAGTTCATTCATTAGCGTCCGGAACAAATCACGGTCTTCTGCCTTATGGATTGCATCGAGCTTAGTACCAAGGATTTCAATACCTAATTCTTTCAATATTCCCGATTCATCCAGTTCAATCGCCATATTCAAACCAGTCTGACCACCCATTGTTGGAAGAAGTGCGTCAGGGCGTTCTTTACGAATGATGCGGCTGACGAATTCAAGCGTGATTGGTTCAATATATACTTTGTCTGCGATTTCTGTATCTGTCATAATCGTTGCAGGGTTAGAGTTTATAAGAATGACCCGGTAACCCTCTTCTTTCAATGAAAGACATGCTTGTGTTCCGGCGTAGTCAAACTCTGCCGCCTGACCAATAACAATCGGGCCTGACCCGATAACTAATATAGTTTCAATATCTGTACGTTTAGGCATTGAAATTCCCCTCTCGGCTGCTTGTTTTCATTATATCCATGAATCGGTCAAACAGATGTTTCGAATCTTCTGGTCCTGGTGACGCTTCCGGATGAAACTGTACGGAAAACGCTTCGTATTTCGTGCTTTTCACGCCTTCAACCGAGCCGTCATTTAGTGCTTTATGTGTTACTTCGAGATCCGTACCTACAAGTGATTGTTCATCTACTGCGTAGCCATGGCATTGTGAGGTCAATTCCGTCCTACCTGTAGTCAAATCTTTTACGGGATGATTGCCGCCCATATGACTGTTTTTCAATTTTACTGTACGTGCTCCACATGCAAGGGCTAACAACTGATGGCCAAGTCCAATCCCGAAGATTGGAGCTTTTCCTAGCAATTCTTTAATTACTTCAACTGTCCCTTCAACATCCAACGGATTCCCCGGTCCATTTGACAACACAATGCCATCTGGTGATAAAGAAAGGATTTCTTTCGTCGATGTATTATATGGAACGACGATAACGTCGCAATCTCTGTCATTTAATTCGCGTAATATACCATGTTTCATACCATAGTCGATCAGGATGATTCGCTCTCCGCGACCTGGGCTTGGATACGGTTTCTTCGTCGAAACGCGTGCAACAAGATCTGTTGGCAAGTTGTAAGATGCGACATGTGCAACCGTTTCCCCAACATTTACTTCTTCTCCTGCAGCAGTAAGAATCCCTTTTAACGCACCTTTGTCCCGCAGCAACCGAGTTAATTTACGTGTATCGATTCCTTGAATTCCAGGAATACCCTTCATCGTTAACAGTTCGCAAAGCGTCATGCTGCTACGGAAGTTCGATGGTTCGTCTGCTAGTTCACGAACCACTAAGCCGCTTGCCGCCGGCTCAATTGATTCGAAATCGTCCCGGTTAATGCCATAGTTGCCGATTAGCGGGTAGGTCATCACAATGATTTGTCCAGCTCCCGACGGATTTGAAATGGTTTCTTGATAGCCTGTCATACCTGTTGTGAATACTGTTTCACCGATTGAAGCTTCATCAGAACCAAAAGCGATTCCTTCAAAAATTGTTCCGTCTTCTAAAATAAGCATTCTTTTTTTCATCATTGTCCATCCTCCCAAACTACTTTTCCACCGAAAATCGTTTTAACTGGCCAGCCTGTGCATGTCAAACCATCAAATGGTGTGTTCTTACCTTTAGAGACAAATGTTGTGCGATCTATTTTTGCTTCTTTGTTCAAATTGAGTAACACTAAATCCGCAGTGGCTCCAACTTCGATTTTACCGTATGGTAAGCCGAATACATCAGCCGGTTTTTTCGTCATCCAATCGATGAGCTGTTGTAATGTCCATGTTCCTTTTTTAACAAAGTTCGTATAAAGAAGTGGGAATGCTGTTTCAAAACCAGTAATGCCGAATGGTGCTTTTGCAAAGCCAACAGCTTTTTCTTCTGCACTATGTGGTGCGTGATCTGTTGCGATGAAATCCAGTGTGCCATCGAGCAATCCTTCGCGCAGTGCTGCTAGGTCTTCTGTTCCGCGAAGCGGAGGATTCATCTTCCAATCGGCATCATCGCCAGGAATGTCCTCTTCCGACAGTAGAAGGTGATGTGGACTTACTTCAGCAGTTACATGAACTCCTGCTTTTTTCGCGTCGCGGATTACCCGAACTGACTCTTTCGTACTGACGTGACACACATGGTAATGAGCGCCAGCCGCTTCAGCCAGTAAAATATCACGGGCGATATGGACCGATTCTGCTATAGAAGGAATTCCGGGAAGACCCAGTTCTTTATTACGTTTGCCTTCGTGCATCGCACCACCGTAGATAAGCGTATTATCTTCACAGTGCGCAACAATTGCCATCCCAATTTCAGCTGCATCTTGCATTGCTTCGTACATCATTCCTGCCTGTTGTACACCGACGCCATCGTCCGTAAATGCGAAAGCTCCGTGTTCTTTCAGTTCAGTGAGATTCGTCCGTTCTTTACCAGCTTCCCGTATCGTAATTGAAGCGTATGGAAGGACACGAATTATGGACTTCTGTGCGATTAAGTCATTGACCAGTGTAAGATTTTCTTTGGTATCCGGTACAGGCCGTGTATTCGGCATTGCACAGATAGTCGTATAACCGCCTTTTGCTGCTGCCAGTGTTCCGCTTTCGATTGTCTCTTTATGCTCCCCGCCTGGTTCACGAAGATGCACGTGGACATCTATGAAGCCCGGTGCAAGTAAAAGTCCCTTGCCCTCGATTACTTCTGCGTTTTCTACTGGTAGCTGATGACCGATTTCTGTGATCTTATCACCCGTTATTTTCACGTCTGTTGTAACAAGTTCCCCGTCACCGTTTAGCATCTGAACCCCTTGAATAAGTTTCATCATGTCAATTCCTCCCTTTCAATACTGATTCCAATACGGCCATCCGTATGTATACACCATTTTCCATTTGTTTGAAAATCCGTGATTTCGAGCACTCGATTAATGGTTCTGCAATTTCCACGCCTCGGTTAAATGGTCCCGGATGCATGATGATTGCATTTTCCTTCATCAGCTGCTCGCGGGCTTCTGTTAGACCATATCGTTCATGATAACTTTCTCCTGCAAAAGTTATTTCTACCTCATGTCTTTCATGTTGAACCCGTAGCAGCATAACCACATCGCTATTTTTAATCACTTCATCCCAAGAATCCACACTGTCGAACTCACCTGCCCATTCAGCCGGGCAAAGGAATGTCACGTTTGCGCCAAGTGTGACAAGCGCATCTGCATTAGACCGCGCTACACGGCTATGTGTAATATCGCCTGCAATAAGTACGTTCAATCCTGTAAATGAACCAAACTCTTCTCGTATTGTGAATAAATCCAGCAATGATTGCGTAGGATGCTGACCTGAACCGTCTCCTCCATTAATGATGGAAACTGACGTTCTACCAATCAACTGATCATAGTAACCATCTTCTGGATGGCGGATAACAAGTGCATCTACACCGATTGCTTCGAGCGTTTTGACTGTGTCATAGAGCGTCTCTCCTTTTAATGTGCTGGAGAAGCTCGATTCGAATGGCAATACATCAAGTCCAAGTTTCCGCTCCGCCATTTCGAAGCTCATTTTTGTGCGCGTGCTTGGTTCAAAAAACAAGTTACTGACACTATATTTCCCAGGCAATTCTCGAGCTCCAAACTTTTTGAATGTATCAGCCCGATCAAGGATTGTCATTATTTCTACTTCAGTAAGGTCTTTCATCGAAACAAGATGCTGCATTCGGTTTGTCCTCCTTTTATCGAAATGTGGAAGGCGCCGCCCAGCCCCCACAGCAAAACGGCTTATGACCCGAGGGGTTGGCGCCTGGAGTCTAGACAACGACCCGAGTAGAAAAAACGTATACTTTCTTACATATGAAAAAACGAGCCTTCCCGATTGACGGAAAAGCTCGTTAAGTATGACAATCCAAACCCTACACTTATAGTGCAGAATGGGTGTCAAACGAACCTTTCCCTGACTCTCGGAACAGTGTTAAAAGGTTTTCTATTCTTTTTCATCAACTAGACTTTCATTTGTTCTTCCTGGCAAGGCCAAGTTGAGTATCACGCCGATAATTGCCGCTAGAGCCATTCCTTCAATTTGGAAATTTTCATTAAATTTGATGCTCGCACCACCGATTCCGATGACTAGGATGACTGAAGCGATAACAAGGTTTCGTTGGTTGCCAAAATCAATTTTGTGATCCACGAGCATGCGTAAGCCGGATGAAGCGATAATTCCGAACAAGAGAATCGAAACCCCGCCGAGCACCGCCGTCGGAATCGTCGCAATCAATGCCATCACTTTTCCTAAGAATGAGAAGGCTATGGCGAAAACAGCAGCTCCTAAAATGACATAGACACTATAGACCCGAGTAAGCGCAAGGACACCGATATTTTCACCGTATGTCGTTTTAGGTGGACCTCCTACAAGACCACTTATTAGTGTTCCAAGTCCATCACCTAGTAATGAGCGATTCAAGCCAGGATTTTTTATGTAATCTCTTCCAACGATTCGTCCAAGGACGAGTTGATGGCCGATATGCTCCGATATAGTGACAATCGCAATTGGCACCATAAGAAACAGGAGCGTAGGTGTAATGACGAAATCATAATCCACACCTGGAATTAGCATTTCAGGAAATTCAAACCACTTTGCTTCCACAACTTTTGTAAAATCCAATATTCCAATGAAAGCCGAGTAAATGTAGCCAACGCTGATGCCGATTAGTATTGGCATTAGGCTGATGATTCCTTTGAAAAACATGAGGCAGACAATAGCAGCCGCTAGTGTGACAATCGCTGCTGAGAAATGAAGAAGATTGTATACCCTGTCATCTCCAACTTGGATTGTACTTGCCATGCTGATTGCAGTTGGTGAAAGTGCCAGTCCAATTACGATAATAACAGGCGCTACTACAATCGGAGGCAATACTTTCATGATCCAATTATAGCCCGTTTTCCAAATGAGTAATGAAATGATTCCGTAGACAAGTGCCACAAACATACTTCCAATCATCGCACTGCCAATTCCACCCGTTTCAGTCGCGACTTGTATCGGAATGATAAAGGCGAAAGATGAGCCTAAGTACGCTGGTACTTGGAAACGCGTAACCAGGATAAAGACGATTGTTGCAATACCACTTGTTAGTAGGGCGATTGCAGGACTTAATCCGACGAGTTGAGGAACTAATATTGTTGCTCCAAACATGGCAAACATATGTTGTAAACTAAGTATAACCCACCTGGTTGGTGCTGGTTTTTCATGCACATCTAATACTTTTTCATCCATTGCCAATACCCCCGTGCGGACTACTTTATTTTGTATTTTTTATATTTATTCTGTTGAAATAAAGAATTCCATTAAATCTACTTCGGTGCTAGGGTTGCCTACCGCCCCAAGTAAGGCGCATTCGCCTAGTTTATATAAGCGTTGATTTGTTCAACTTATACCGCCTTCAACCGAATCACACTTTTATTTCGAATGAATCGACACGCTATCTTTACCATCCTTTTCTTCTACACTCACAACGACCCGCTCATCGCTTGATGTCGGAATGTTTTTACCGACGAAGTCTGGTCTTATTGGTAATTCACGATGGCCCCGGTCAACAAGTACTGCTAGTTGAATAGATGCCGGTCTTCCAAGGTCCATAACTGCATCCATCGCTGCCCGAACTGTTCTGCCTGTATAGAGAACGTCGTCTACCAAAATCACTTTCATATTTGTCACGTCATGCTTGATGTCTACCTGCTGGACGAGTGGTTCGTTATTGCCATGTTTCAGCATTAGATCATCCCGATACAGTGTAATATCAAGTTCACCGGCTTTAATCGATTTCCCTTCGATAAGTTCAATCTTTTCAGCAAGCCTGTTCGCTAAGAAAGCGCCGCGTGTTTTAATGCCGACAAGAATACACTCGTCAATTCCTTTGTTGCGTTCAATGATTTCATGTGCAATTCGTGTTACTGCCCTGCCAATTGCCTGTTCGTCTAGAATATTTGCTTTTTCAGTCATTTCAACATCCTCCATTTCCCTTGTCTACTTTGGTCTTTCGGTCAAATGCCCTCCAGGAGCCGGTCGGATTGGATGTTTTTCATATTATAAGCACAAGCCGCATGGCGACTGGAGCTAGACATAAAAAACCTCCCGGCCTTGGATGGCGGGAGGGTATACGTGCAGAAATAAATGTACATAGAAACTGCGCGCAGCAGTTTGACTGTACTTCCGTGCAACCTTCCCAGCCTCTCTGGACTGATTTTAAAGGTATCGCTATTCAATTGCTTCGTTCAGTATACATTTCACTCTTCCTTTTTGTCAACGCTTTTCCTAACTTTATCGACCAACTCTATAAAATCTTCAGGTAGGGGGCTGCTGAATTCCAAGTACTCCCCTGTTACAGGATGATCAAAACCGAGCGTTCCTGCATGCAATACTTGTCCGTTAAATTCAAGTGTTTTTTTCGGTCCATATTTCGGATCTCCAACAAGCGGATAACCAATATATTTCATATGCACGCGAATTTGATGTGTTCTACCTGTTTCTAATCTGCATTCCACAAGAGTGTAATCGCCGAATCGCTCCATTACTTTGAAATGCGTCACCGCATGCCTTCCTTTATCAACGATCGCCATATTCTGACGCTCCCGTGTGTCACGGCCGATTGGCGCTTCAATTGTTCCATTATCGTGTGGAATATGGCCATGGACAAGTGCAGTGTAAACACGTGTTACAGACCTTTTAACAAGTTGGTCTACTAACGACACATGCGCCTTATCATTTTTAGCGACCATCAAAAGCCCAGACGTATCTTTATCAATACGATGAACAATTCCAGGACGAACTACACCGTTGATGCCAGAAAGGTCCGTGCAATGGTGCATAAGCCCGTTGACAAGCGTTCCCGAAGGATGGCCCGGTGCAGGATGAACAACCATGCCACGTGCTTTATTGACAACGAGTACGTCTTTATCTTCATAAACGATATCGAGATCTAGTTCTTCCGCAACAACGTCAAGTTCTTCCAGTTCAGGTTCTTCCACCGTCACTGTATCTCCCAGTCTTACTTTATAATTCGGTTTCACTGTAATACCGCCAACAAGAACAAGACCATTCTTTAGCCATGTTTGAATTTGTGTACGTGACCATTCAGGATTGACTGCAGACAATGCTTTGTCTATACGGCTTCCTTTGTGTTCTTCAGTTATTTCAATTTCAGTTATTTCATTTTCATTTTCAATTTCAATTTTATCCATTACGACACCTTTTTCTTATTCTTTTTTTCATCCAAAATAATATGGATGATGATCATAATCACACCGACCGTTAAGGCTGCATCTGCAACATTAAAGATTGGAAAATCGTAGTTGATAACCGGGATTGTGACATCGACAAAATCGACAACTTCCTTGCGCCACAGACGATCGATAAAGTTACCAATCGCTCCACCAAGAAGAAACATTAAACTGACTCCAAAAAGCGGTTGCCCTTTCGCTTCTTTATGGAAGAAATAGATAATACCAATTGCAACGACAACTGTGACGATATAAAATAACCACATTTGTCCTTCAAGCATGCCCCAAGCCGCTCCCTTGTTACGGTGAGATAGAAGCCCTAAATAAGGATCCGCAATGCTAATTTTTTCGCCAAGTTCCATATTTTTAACGACTAGCCATTTCGTAAACTGATCCAAAATAATGACGAATGCCGCCAATCCGTAATAAATGAACAATCCAAATACCCCCGTCCGACAGATTACGTTCCATTTTAACACATCGACACCTATATGAGCGCGTTTCAACGCTAAATGAGTAATATAAGAAAAGCGCAAGGCGCCGTTAATCCCCGACAAGTAGGAGGCATGAAGTTCATTCCCCCCTGCTGGAAGTCTTGATGATAAAGGCGTACTATGCCTTTTCAGCAATAATAAAGTTAAAGGAAGGCAGTCTAAAGTCACGATGTCCTGTCGTAGGGCTGGCGTCTGGAGTCTAGACACTGATCCACGTAAAAACTTTATACTTTCTCATCTTTTAAAAAACCGCTGCAACCAGTCTTATATAAAGACAGCAGCAGCGGCTTACAGTTTGACAATTTTATGAATAATGCACTTTCACTACTTCTGCACAACGCGTACATAGTGTAGGATGTGTTTCGTCTGATCCGATTGTTTCAGAAATCGTCCAGCAACGCTCACATTTTTCGCCATCTGCATTTTCAACAAGAACACTTACAGTATCTAGTTTCAAAGTACCTTCCGGCATGTTAGAGATATCTCCTTCAACAAACTTCGAAACGATGAAGAATTGTGCGAAGTCGATATCGTCCGCTGCGAATACATCTTTCAGATTTTCAGGAACAGCAACTGTTACTTTCGCTTCAAGCGATTTCCCGATAACTTTACCATTACGTGCTTCTTCAAGTGCCTTCAGAACGTCATCACGTACAAGCATCAAAGTAACAAACCGTTCACGCAACGCCTGTGCTTCTGCTCCTAGATCTTGTGCTTCTGGCATATCTGTTAGCTGAATACTTTCTTCAGTCTTATGCTCGATAAATGCCCACATTTCATCTGTCGTATGCGGCACAATCGGCGTTAATAATTTCAACATCGTAATCAGCGTTTCATACATCACTGTCTGCATTGCACGACGATGTGAATGGTCTGCCCCTTCGATATAGACAACATCTTTCGCAATATCAAGGTAGAACGAGCTCAATTCGCCCGTACAGAAATTATTTACCGCATGGTAAACAGTAGCGAACTCATAGTTTTCATAGGCATTGCGCACTTCTTTGATTAAGTCCTGTAATTTAACATAGACGAATTTGTCGACTGTACGAAGATTTTCAAACGCTACTGAATCTGTAGCCGGATTGAAATCTGATGTATTCCCGTGTAGGAAACGAAGTGTGTTACGAATTTTTCTATACACTTCAGATACTTGCTTGAAGTTAGAATCAGAAACCCGCACGTCCGCTGTATAATCAACAGACGATACCCACAGGCGAAGAATATCTGCACCAAGTTGGTTCATTACCTTTGCAGGGATGATGACATTACCAATAGATTTACTCATTTTACGTCCTTCGCCGTCAAGAGTGAACCCGTGGCTTAGCACACCTTTATAAGGTGCATGGCCATTGATGGCAACACTTGTCGTAAGCGATGAGTTAAACCATCCACGGTATTGGTCAGATCCTTCAAGATATAAGTCAGCCGGGTAAACAAGATCATCTCGTTCTACTAGCACACCTTGGTGCGTTGAGCCTGAATCGAACCAGACGTCCATGATGTCCGTCTCTTTTGTAAACTCTCCGTTCGGGCTTCCTTCGTGCGTGAAGCCTTCTGGCAGTAAATCTTTTGCTTCTCGTTCAAACCAGACATTTGACCCGTTTTCACGGAACAGTTCCGAAACGTTTGCAATCGTTTCATCTGTAATGATTGGTTCACCGTTTTCAGCGTAAAATACTGGAATTGGAACACCCCATACACGCTGACGAGAAATACACCAGTCACCACGGTCGCGAACCATGTTATACAATCTCGTTTCGCCCCATGAAGGAGTAAATTTCGTATTTTTGATAGCGTCAAGTAATTCCGTGCGGAACGATTCGATTGAAGCGAACCATTGTGCAGTCGCGCGGTAAATTACCGGTTTTTTCGTGCGCCAGTCATGTGGATACGAGTGCGTGATAAATGATAATTTCTTAAGTGCGCCCACTTTTTCGAGCGCTTCTGTCACTGCTTTATTTGCATCTTCATAAAATAGACCTTCAAAGCCTGGTGCTTCATCAGTCATGACACCACGGTCATCGATAGGAGAAAGGGCATCAATGCCATAAGATTTAGACACGTAGAAGTCATCTTCACCGTGGCCTGGAGCTGTATGGACACATCCAGTACCCGCTTCAGCTGTAACGTGTTCGCCTAACATGACAAGTGAGTCACGGTCATACAATGGGTGCTTCGCAACAACACGGTCAAGTTCAGAACCTTTCAGTTCACGCTCAACAGCATGGTCTTCCCAACCAAGTTCCTCTGCAACAAATGTAAGCAGATCTTTAGCAATTAGGAATTTCTCTTCCCCAGCTTTAACAATGACATATACGAATTCAGGATGTACAGTAATTCCAAGGTTTGCAGGAATCGTCCAAGGAGTCGTCGTCCAGATTAAGAAGTTAACATCTTCGTCAATAATGCCCAGTCCATCTTTCACAGGGAAACTAACATAAATAGATGCTGATTTCTTATCTTGATATTCGATTTCTGCCTCAGCAAGTGCAGATTCACTTGATGGTGACCAATAAACCGGTTTCAACCCTTTAAAGATATATCCTTTTTTAGCCATCTCACCAAATACTTGAATTTGACGCGCCTCAAAAGCTGGTTTTAGCGTGATATATGGATTATCCCAATCGCCCCTTACACCAATCCGTTTGAACTGGCTACGCTGATTGTCAATCTGGCCAAGTGCATATTCCTCACACATTTTACGGAATTCTGCTACTGACATTTCTTTTCTTTTTACACCCTTGTTCACTAATGCCTGCTCAATCGGCAGTCCGTGTGTATCCCAGCCTGGGACGTATGGTGCGTGGAAGCCTGTCATTGATTTATGACGAACAATCATATCTTTCAATACTTTGTTCATGGCATGACCCATATGCAGGTCACCATTCGCATATGGAGGCCCATCGTGTAAGACGAAGAACGGGCGTCCCGCAGTTCGTTCCTGTACTTTTTTATAAATATCCATCTCTGCCCACTTTTCTTGCAGCAACGGCTCTTTGTTAGGTAAGTTACCTCTCATCGGGAATTCTGTTTTCGGCATTAGTAATGTATCTTTGTAATCCATGTTTTTTTCCTCCTTTAAAATTGAAAAGCGTAAGGCGCCGCACAGCCCCGACAGGCATAAGTGATAAGGAAGGCAGTCTAAGTGCGCGACGTCCTGTCGCAACAAGGAGGGATGTAGTTCAATCCCTCCCCACTGCATACCTGCATCCTGTAGACACAAAAAAATCCCCGCCCCTAAAAAGGGACGAAGAATTATTCTCGCGTTACCACCCTACTTGTAGCAAACGAATTTGCTACCACTCAGACACCATAACGGGGTGTTTCCGGGATTACGTAAATCATTCCGCAATCCGGCTCAAGAGTGATTTTCATTTCCAATCCGTTGACCGGGCTTCCACCACCCCCGGCTCGCTGTTCTCAGATTTGGAAGGTACTTTCTCTTTCATCGCCTGTTCTAAATATATGCCTATAAGTATATGTGTGAATTAAGACCAAAGTCAAGTTTCCTTACGAATCCAGGTCGGCTGCCATTTCTAAACGCTCCGCATCGATTTCATACTCAAGTAAAACATCCCAATCATCTGACTGAATCAGATCAAGTTGCGCTTCAATGAGCATTTTGAAACGTGTACGGAAAACCTTAGACTGTTTCTTAAGATCTTCAATTTCCACAGAAATTCTACGTGCGCGGGAAAGTGCCTCATTAACAATCCGGTCCGCATTTTTTTCCGCTTCCCTGACAATCAGTTTCGATTCTTTCATAGAGTTGCGACGAACGTCTTCAGCGGCTTCCTGTGCGATAAGAATTGATTTTTGAAGCGTTTGTTCTATTGAGTTAAAATGGGAGACTTGAGCTTCCGATTGTTTCAAATTGCTTTTTAATGTTTTATTTTCCTCAATAATATTTTCAAAGTCTTTCATGATTTGTTCCAAAAACTCATTTACTTCATCCTCATCATATCCACGAAACTTATTGGCAAATTCTTTATTATGTATATCAAGTGGTGATAAAGCCATTTAAAGCATCTCCCCTTTAACTTATTCATTCTCTATTATACATGTTAGGACTTCAGATAACAGTTCTTTTTCAAACTATTATCTGATAAAGTGAAACTTCAATCAATGGAGAAGTTCCATTCCATTGATTGTTAAGGAACTCAGATTACGAACGCCGCGTCCTGCGGCAACATCTGAGTGACAAACATCCTTTTAGCCCGAACCAATCGGGCTTTTACGGGCAGTTGCCCCCCACTTACGTTTCCATGCTGAGGTTAAAACTTAATACAGGGGGCTTATGACGTACAGGATGTACTAATGCCGACCTTGCCACAGGACGTGGCGATTTTAGTCGGCCTGCCAGTTAATGCGGGGAAAGTCATTCTAATTTCCCAACAATGAGCCGAATCTTATCTTTACGCGTTCTTCCTTCAATTGCAATCACTTTAAAACGCCCCGAACCTCTAATTGATAACATATCTGATTCTTGAAGTTCGAATGCAGGCTGATCCCTAACAGCCCAATTCACTTTCACTTTTTCCCCGTGCACAAGTGATGCCGCTTTTTGACGGGGAATAGTAACTAATGCCGCGGTTACTACATCGAGTCGTAATGAACTGACGATATGCATTTCCTCAGTCCATGTATCTGTCGTGACTATCCAGTCTTCCGGACGATTACTTTCTTCAACCGTGACTTTCGCTTTCCCTATTGATAAAAAATTAGCCTTCATATAATCCTTTAACTCATCCGCGACCGCAAACTGTACTTCATCATTAACCACTCGGATGTCTCCGAATTTCGAACGGTCGATGCCTAAAGACATCATCGAACCTAGGATGTCCTTATGATCCAGTTTTAAAAACTTAGAAGCATACTTCACATCAAACATAGCTATTCGATAATCCGCTGGTTCCGGCACAAAATAATCTGGATAGATAAGAACTCTTTTTCTTTCCGCTTCTGGAAAAGCTCCGTACAATCCGACCAACAGCATCGAACCACCCGCTAATGATTCTACAATGCGCTGTTGCCTAGGATCCAGAAACCCCGTTAATTTAGGAGAATAAGTATCCTCCACTTCACGTATCCAGCCAATCGACATTTCGATGAAAGGCTGTTCATCTTTTCTGAAATGCTGCAGTATTGTTTCCATTTCACAGGCTCCTTATAGAAAAATCCTCACATAAGTGAGGACAACATAATCATTTATAAAACCAAATCAAATATTGCTTCAACACCACTTGAGATAAACCTCAACGCGAATATGCCAACGATTGGTGAAATATCAATCATTCCAAGAGGCGGAATGAATTTTCTGAAAAACCCTAAATATGGCTCGGTAATCTTTCCAAGCATTATACCAAATTTCGTCTCACGCGAAGCAGGTACCCATGACATTAGTATATAGATAATAAGAAGTATTGAGTATATAGATATTGCTCCTAAAATGCCTTCTTTAATTAACTCTAAAATATTTTCCATTCTGTTTGGTACACCTCATTCAATTTCTATCGTTCAAAGTAATCGGAAATTGCACCAGCAACCTCCACATTTTCCGGCACGCAAAGGAAAATATCCGTTCCAATTCGCTGTATGTCTCCACCAAGCGCATAAACAGTACCGCTTAAAAAATCGACAATTCGAATTCCTTGATCACGCTCAATTCGTTGCAAATTCACAACAACTGCCCGTTTATTTTTCAAGTGCTCAGAAATATCTTGCGCCTCCGCATAGACTCGTGGCTCAATTAGTATGACTTTAGAAGACTTCTGAACACTTTGCAAGCTGACAACCGTTGCTGATTGTTGTGGTTCGCCAGCTATTTGCTTCCTCATTGGTGCCCTGCTACGTGGCTGTTCCTGCGCAGGGCGCTGTTCTTCCCGGCGTGGCTGTTCTTGTACTTCTTTTTCTTCATCGTCCAGGTAAAACCATTTCTCAAACTTGTTTTTAATGCTCATACGTCTCCCTCGCTTTCTGCTCCGACAAGTGCTGACCCGATTCTTACATGGGTTGCACCTTCTTCAATAGCGATAATGAAATCATTTGACATTCCCATGGACAATTGAGTACAAGGCGCGTGTGGCAAAGTTTTCGCTGAGATCCCATCTCGAAGTTCCCTTAATGAACGGAATACAGAACGTATCTTATCCGTATCCTTTGTGAATGGAGCCATTGTCATTAAACCTATAATTCGAACTTGATTATAAGCCGCCACTTCTTCAACGAAGCTATCAAGTTCAGCTGGCGTTACGCCTGATTTACTTGATTCACCTGAAACATTTACTTGAATGAAACAATCAACAACATGGTTGGCACGTTTATGGATTTCTTTAACCAAACTCATTCGATCAACGGAATGTAAATAGTCAATTCGATTGATAATTTCTTTCACTTTTCTGCTTTGAACATTACCTATGAAATGCCAAATGGCACCACTTTGTATCGTTTCCTGTTTCCCTAGAAGGCCTTCAGGACGATTTTCACCAAGATGTCGGATATGTTCCTCCAGCACTGAAGACGTTCTTGCTGTCGAAACTTCCTTCGTAACAGCAACGACCGTAATTTCAGATCTGTTTCGACCTATGCGGTCACAAGTTGCTTGTATATCTTGTTCGACTTTTTGTATTCGTTGTTGTAGATTCCCCATTTTCATCACTACTTTTCCTTAATCTTTCTCTTCATTGTACCAACCTAGGCTGAACATATCAATAATGAATCATTTTTCTGCATTCTTTTTGCCCACAAGCACAATATCTTTACCGATTGTTGTAATCTCTTTAAGATTGACTCGTTTGGTATCCTTGTCTTTTGTATCAAAAAAACTGTTCCGTTCTCCACCGCCGACATGTAAGGATTCAACTTTTCCAGTTACAGTGTCAATTGTTGCATCCTGGACGAATCCAAGGAGTGTCCCCTTAGTAGCGTCGATAACTTCTTTTTTTTGAATTTCTGAAAACCTCATAAAATCCCTCCTTACAATGAATATATGCACATAGGCGCAAGAAAAAACGCAATGCAGTTAGCGCATTGCGTTACATTTATCATTATTGTTCCATTCCTTCCCGAATGGTTTGAACTGCACTCTTCTCCAATCGGGAAATTTGGGCTTGTGAAATGCCGAGTTCCTTGGCAATTTCGGTCTGCGTTTGTCCCAAATAAAACCGTTTTGAAAGGATTGATTGCTGTCTTTCATCCATAGTAGATACTGTTTCTTTTACTGATACATACGTCAGCCACCGTTCTTCTGAAACCGTTTTGTCTTGTATCTGATCCATCATGAACACTGGATCACCGCCGTCACCATTCATAGGCTCATGAAGAGACATGGGATCTTGAATTGCATCAAGTGCAAACAGAATGTCGTCAGCAGGTATACCTGTCGCTTCAGACAAATCCGATATTCGCGGTTCTCTTTGATTATCATTAATGAACTGCTCTTTCGCCCTTATTGCTTTATATGCGGTATCTCGAAGCGATCTCGATACCCGTATTGAATGATGATCACGCAGATGTCTTTTAATTTCTCCGATAATCATCGGGACTGCGTATGTTGAAAATCGGACATTATGTTTCAAATCGAAGTTATCAATTGATTTAAGCAAGCCGATACAGCCGACTTGAAATAAATCATCCGCTTGTTCCCCCCTGTATGCGAATCTTTGGACTAGACTGAGGACGAGTCGCAAATTGCCAATGACTAGCTCTTCTCTGGCTGAATGATCTCCGCTCTGTAACCTGATAAACGTTGCTTTCATCACGTCGTTTGTGAGTAACGGCAATTCGGACGTATCTATTCCACAAATTTCAACTCTTGTACGCACCATTCGCTCTTCCTCCGCATTCTGTAGATGACTGTACAAGATAGTCTGTCCGCAGTCGTCCAGAATATGCGGGAATTCGCATCGCCAATTTCACCCATTATGCAATCGGATGATTCAAGCTTTCACGCAGTTCTGAGATGATTTTCTTTTCGAGCCGAGAAATATAGGATTGAGAAATTCCAAGCAGTTCCGCCACTTCTTTCTGCGTCATTTCCTCTTGTCCTGTCAAACCGAAACGGCATTCCATAATATAGCGTTCTCGTTCATCGAGACTCGTAATCGCTTCAATCATATGCTGACGTTCAATTTTTCTTTCGACATCATCGATGATAATATGCTCATCTGTGCCAAGAATATCCGATAACAGTAATTCATTGCCATCCGCATCTGAATTTAACGGTTCATCAAATGAAATCTCAGATCGCGTCTTGTTTGTTTTTCGAAGATGCATTAGAATTTCATTTTCAATACAGCGAGATGCATAAGTGGCTAACTTAATATTTTTATCGGTCTTAAATGTTTCGATTGCCTTTATAAGTCCGATAGCACCTATGCTGATGAGGTCTTCGATATGTGTATTTGTGTTGTCAAAACGACGTGCAATGTAAACAACGAGACGAAGATTTTTTTCAATTAACCTGTCACGCGCATTCATATCACCTTCCATAAATGCTTTGATTGTTATTGCTTCTTCTTCCCGAGTCAACGGCTTTGGAAGGGACTCATGACCTCCGATATAATATGTGCCGCTTTTCCGTTTAAAAAAGCTGGTGATTATCGACATCCATTTTCTAAATTTATACAGCATAAGCAGTTCCCCTCTCTCCATTTAATGACTCCATTGCGGATACATGCAAAATTGCTCCCGCGCCGTCCGGATAACGGCGGTCATTTTTTGTCACTACAATATAACCAGGTTGCAGCGCGCTATTTCCTTCTAAAACCCATTGTTTAAAACGAAAGCCAACTGCCCAAGACTGTCCTTGTACCGTTATTAATCGAATCAACCGTATTTGTTTGTGATAGCCATCAGGAAACCCCGACATTGAAGGTGTCCCCTGGGGATTCCAAGCAAGCAAAGGCTTCATCAAATCTTCTGGTATATGGTTTTCCAGCACCTTTAACGATACAAAATGGACAGGCGAACCAGACAATGGCTCCGTGCAACCGTTCCCCGAATCGATAAATACATCAACCTCAACATCTGCATCCCAAATCGAGAGTACGGAAGAAGCCCGAAGCGCAGATACATGGCGTGCAGTTCTAACATCAAGCCACTTTTTTTTCATGAAATAAAGGGAGACGTATGCGACAACTGCATAGATAAGAACTGTAAACGATGAACCGGCCATATGGATGCGGTATTGAAAAGCCGTTAGTAAACCACCAGCAAAAACCGCCCCTATCAAAACCATTGTTGCGGATTTTTTCCACAGCTCAAAATTCTTTCCAAAAGCGCAAATGGTCATGCAAATAAAAGATAAAACCACAACACTCACCGATGATGAAAAGATAACGACAGGCACTGCTCCCGCAAAAGAGGCGAACAATAGACGTCCGCGAGCGGCTTGTACGTTTCCTACTTTGTTGGCGAATGAAAGAATTGCATAATTGAATAGCATATTCACTCCGACAATTATTTCCCCGTACATAAGCCGCCCTCCCTGACAACAACGATAGCACCTATACCGTAAAATGTTTGTCGGAACTAGGGGCAGGCAAAAAAAAAAAATCGACAGGATTCGATTTTGGGTTTTGGATAATTTAGTTGGTTGGGTGAGAAGATATGATCGGTCGGTTGGGTTATATGATTGGTCAGCCAGGCTTTTTGATCGGTTGGCACGTTATATGATTGGTCCGTCATGCTTTATGATCGGTCGGCACGTTATATGATCGCTCAGCCACGCTTTTTGATCGGTTGGCACGTTATATGATCGCTCAGCCATCACATAACCCACCTCATACCGAACCTAACGTAAAAAAGCTTTCCAGAAAGTGCGATTGCACTTTCTGGAAAGCTTTTGATTTTTCATTATTAACGACGACGATTGCGTAAAAACGTCGGAATATCGAGCGTATCATCCTGTTGACTACTTTGAGGTTGGCGTGTCGGTTCCGGTTGTTGGAACTGTGGCGCTTCCTCTCTGCTACGCTCTCGCGTCGCAGGCTGTTGTGTTGGCGGTTGCTGCTCACGCGTTTGTGGACGACTAGCACCGAAGCCAGGGCTTCTTGCAGGACGTGCTACGGTAAGCTGTTCTTCACTGAAGCCTGTTGCAATGACTGTTACGATAATTTCATCCTTCAAGTTGTCATTGATGACAGAACCGAAGATCATATTCACATCTTCATCTGAAGCTGAAGCAACGATATCTGCAGCTTCTTGCACTTCGAATAGACTCAAGTTTGAACCACCTGTGATATTCATAAGTACACCTTTTGCACCGTCGATTGACGTTTCGAGAAGTGGGCTTGAAATAGCTTTTTTCGCCGCTTCAGCCGCACGATTTTCTCCCGTCGACATCCCGATTCCCATAAGAGCTGAGCCTTTATTAGACATGATTGTCTTAACGTCGGCAAAGTCCAAGTTGATAAGTCCAGGAACCGCGATCAAGTCGGAAATACCTTGAACCCCTTGACGTAGTACATTATCAGCTTCACGGAAAGCTTCTAGCATCGGCGTATTTTTATCTACGATTTCAAGCAATTTATCATTAGGTATAACGATAAGAGTATCCACAGATTCTTTCATAGATGTTATACCACCAATGGCCTGTGTCTGACGTTTCCGTCCTTCAAAAGTGAATGGTCTAGTTACAACCCCAACAGTCAGTGCACCCAGATCTTTCGCAATTTGTGCGATGACCGGAGCAGCCCCAGTACCTGTTCCACCGCCCATTCCTGCAGTAACAAATACCATATCAGATCCACGCAATGCTTCTTCGATTTGTTCTCTGCTTTCTTCAGCAGCTTTTTTACCAACTTCCGGATTCGCACCTGCTCCAAGTCCGCGTGTCAATTTACCACCAATCTGTAATTTCACTTCAGCCGTAGATAGGTTTAATGCCTGTGCATCAGTATTCACCGCGATAAACTCCACACCTTGCACACCATGTTCAATCATTCTATTTACAGCATTATTACCGCCGCCGCCTACACCAATTACTTTGATGACTGCTAACGCGTCAACATTAGTATCAAATTCTAGCATCGTCTCTCCTCCTAGTCCATTTCATACAATTGTTTATTGACTCATTCGAAAAAATTGTCAAAGACTTTCTTTGCTTTATCTAAAATACCAGGTTTCTTTTCTTTGTTCCGGTCTACTGACTTTTTCTTGTTGACCGGAGCCGGCGTATGATTATCAGAAGCCGAAACTGTCGCTGATTCTGGGACATGGCCAAAATAAGAATCTTGCATATGTGCATAGCGTATAAGACCTACCGCAGTTGAATACATCGGTTCTCTTACCCCGATATACTCCGGTGTATGGATACGGACCCTAGTTTTCAACACATGTCTTGCTAGTTGTAGGAGACCATCCATCTTCGTTATACCACCGGTCAATACGACTCCGCCTGGTAGATCATGCACGCCCATGCGGTACAACTCTTCCAGTACAAGATCAAAAAGTTCTTCAAGCCGAACACCGATAATTTCCGATATGTATCTTTGGCTGTATTGATCTTTTGAATCAGCACCGATGACAGGTACTTCAAAAAATTCATCATCCGATGCATCATCTGAAAAAGCATGTCCATACTGGTGCTTAATTTTCCTTGCCTGTTCAGTTGGCGTTTTCAATATAATTGAAAGATCTTTTGTAATATGATCCCCACCTACCGGTATGACCGCTGTCGCCATGAATCGGTTTTCGCCAAAAATGGAGACTGTAGTGGAACCTCCTCCGATATCGATAAATGCACTGCCGTGATTCTTTTCATCATTCGTCAGGGCAAACGTACCCGCAGCCAGCGGTTGCAAATAGATTTCTCGAATCACAAGACCTGCTCGCTCCACGCAGCGTAGTATATTATGAATAAGTGTTTTTGATGTAGTGATAAGCGTTCCGTCCATTTCGAGACGGACACCAATCATTCCTCGTGGATCCGTTATTTCATCATAATCGTCAACGATGAATTGTTTCGGAATGATATTAACGATTTCTCGATCAGGCGGAACTGACATGACTTGTGCAGATTTCATAACCCGATCGAGGTCATCATCGGTAATTTCACGATTTTCCGAGTTAACTGCTACAACTCCTTTGACGTCCTGTAACAAAACGCCATTTGCAGGAATGCCCAGAATGACTTCGCGGATTTGCATCCCAATCATTCTCTCAGCCTGCTCAACCGCTTTTCGGATAGATTGGACAGTTGCATCAATATCGATGATTGTCCCTTTCCGGATTCCCGCAGATTGAACATTGCCAACTCCGATTACGTGCAAGGATCCGCCATCCACTTCACCTACTAACACTTTAACCGACGAAGAACCTATATCAAGTGATACATATAATTCTGATTGGCTCAATTACTGGCACCTCCCAAATCAACTCTTAACTCCCATTCTATTGCATTGGGAGTGCATTGTCTAAATATTTTCGACATCTGTTATTCAAACCCCTTCATTAATGTGCATTTGTGTTGGTAACTTTACCCCGCTCTGTCCATTTAACAAGCAGAATTCTTCTAATAACAGCGATATTTTGGAATAACCTAACGCCAAATGCGAAAATTGCCGCAAGATATAAATCTACTCCTAGATGCACCCCCAAAAAGGCCAGTGCGGCCGCGAGTGCTATGTTGAAGAAGAATCCGGATATAAACACCTTATCATCGTATACTTGCTGTAAATGAGCCCTGATGCCCCCAAATAGCGTATCAAGGGCAGCGAGTACAGCAATCGATAAGTAATTGTCATATACCTGTGGAATTTGAATGTCTGATAATAGACCCAGCGAGATTCCGAGTACAAGACCAAGTAATGGTAACCACATAAGTCATTCCCCTTTCGGCAATTCCTCTAAAAACTGATTTTCCAACCTTTCCGGATAACCGCGGATTTCCACCGCCATTTCTGGTTCCCCAACTTCAAGAATTAAATCATCCAGATAAAAGTCATCATGAATCGCCGAGGCTACTAAATAATTGTATATTTTCTCACTATCTGCATAGGTCGGGGAAATGATTTTCATAGAAAAAGGCGGTGTTGAAACATTCAAGCCATTTACAGTCGTCATTCCATTAATATCTCTGATGGAGCTCAATATCGAATATCGTTTGCCATCAATTTCGAAAATGATGCTTTTAAAACGATTCAACTCATTGACAAAACGTGTGAGTAGATCTGGAGATATTCCGGTGATGGGCAAACCTAAGGCTACACTTTCAGCAGATGGCCGAACTTTGATAATAATCCCCGGCCCTTCAACGTCAGTAACACCCGCTTGCCGATAGAGCTTGTCCACTGTTTGAGTTAGAGCCCTTCCCGTGTTTTCTATATTTAACGATTTGTATGTAAGTATTGTCTTGTCCAACTCACGTATTTCAGAAAGTAATTCAGAGTGGAATCGCTTTTCGCTCGCCAAGTCTTGACGGATTGCCCAAATGTCCCTCGTATCTCGTTCTTTTGGGTTTTTCATCGAATTGAATTGGACGGCTGTCATAAACCCGACAAGGAGCAAGATCATTGTGAATCTCCAGTGTATTGTTTTTCTCATCCGTCCACCCCCCTACACTAATACTCAACTCTCATTGCGCAAAGCCGACAATCTGATATCCTTTGATTGTTCCGTAGTGACCACGATATTATCCCGAATAAGGCTATCGATCACACCACCTTTTAAATGTAAAGCTGATGAAAGGACGTTCATATCACCAATGGCTTCTATAACAAATGGTGCCGGATAAGTTCTTCCATCAACCATAATGACTGGCCCTGTGCATTTTATATACGTGTTTGATGTGATTCGGTGTCCATTTATCGCTAATCCTTGCGCTCCGGAAATCCTTAATTCATTGACGACCCGAAGAATATGACTTTCATGAACAATATAATCGTTCGGGTTCTGTTCAACGGGATCATAGTCGGCATCTTTCAAAGTAACCTTAACACCTTGTCCGATAGCAGGGATTACACCAAGCAGCAAGCGAAGATTTTTCGCCTCATCAACGAGGCTTGCATGATCCTTCTCCCCCATGGAGAAAGAACGTTCATACTCACGTATCTCTTCCTGCTTGGCGGCGATTTCATCGGTCAGTTCCTTATTTCGTTCCTGCTGAATGATTAGTCCTTCCCGGTAATCCTCTTCCTTGTTAAATGCAGGCGACCTAGTACTATCGATCTCCTGATTTATGCCGAGGGTTCGATATGAAAATGCGAGGATGAAGCCCAGTACTAGAAAGACAATCGAAAAAAGAATATTTCTTCCCCTCTTTTTGTATGCTTCATTCACCTTCTTCGTCAATCGGCTCCTCCTCCTCCTCTATTAACCCATATACCTTACTAAAAGGAGTGAAAAACGTCCCTACTTCCATGTCTATTATGCCTTTTTCATAGCTGTTCAATTGTGCTGTTACATCAGGATAATAAGCCATTTTTTCTGCGAACGTTGAGATGAATGCGCGGACCTCGAATCCATCGTCCATATAGACCGTAATACTATCTGAATCCTCTTCATCCTCTGCAACAATAATTTCTGAAATCAAGTGATAGACAGTGTCGTCCATTTTCAGCAACTGTGCTGTTATCCGCTTCCGCGTATCTGGATTCTTGAAATTATTCAAAATAGGCGATTCAGCCTCAGGCAACAACATGCCAGTTGGGAATGTTTCCCCACTTTCTAACAGTAAACTATATTGTCCACCGTCTTCAAGATAGGCAACCGTCTTCCATTCGGTAATTACGATTTCAATATTCCTAAACCATTCCCGTGACACTGACACCTTTTGTACGCCTTCGATTTTCTCCAGCGCTTCTTCGATGTCACCGGTGCTGAAGCTCCAAAGTGAGTTGTCTATTGTTAAACCACTTTGTTCTTCATAAAATGCCTGCTCATGGAGAACTGCACCGCTAACCTTAATCGTCTCAAGCTTACTAAGAGGTGATTGGAAATAAAGGATAGCTAGGAGCGCAACAACAAAAACAGTCAACATGAACAGGAATTTTTTATTCGTTTTTCTGCGACGTTTTTCCCGCAATGATGGAATTCGCTCCTCGATGTCAATGACTTTGTCCATTTTGCCCCTCCTCTATCAACTCGTTTTTCTACCCATTGTAAAATGCATGATGGTCCCAGCCGCTATCCACGTCGTCATCAGTGATGAGCCTCCATAGCTTATAAAAGGCAATGTGACACCCGTTACAGGCAAAAGCCCTGATACAACGCCGACATTCAAGAACGTTTGAAAAATGATCATCGAACCCATGCCTGCAACCATCAGAAATGAATGTCGTTCTTTCGTTCTGATTGCAATTCCGAAAGTTGATGCCAACAATACAGCAAATAGCAACAACACCAACGTCGCCCCAATGAATCCCGATTCTTCCGCGATAATCGAAAAAATGAAGTCATTTTGGGGTTCAGGCAAATAAAGATACTTCTGACGGCTATTACCGTATCCATGACCAACCAATCCTCCGGGCGCAATCGCAAACAACGACTGAATTCCTTGGAAGCCCTTACCAAGCGGGTCGCTCCATGGGTCGATATAAGATTTGATACGATCCAACCTGTAAGGCGCCGCGGCAATCAGTGCAACAAAAGCACCTATTCCAGCGAAACCAAGAAATGCGAAAAATTTTAGCGGGTAGCCTGCAATGAACAGAATAACGAACGCCGAGACAATCATAATAACCGCGGAACCAAGATCGGGTTGTAACATGATTAGAGCAGCAGGTAGCAGGATCAATCCGAAGTGGCTAAACCGGAAAATTCCTTTTCCTTGGATTTCATTCATACTGCACGCCAGTTTCCCAATGAGTGCGACTTTAACGAACTCAGCTGGTTGAATACTAAACGAGCCAAGTGCAATCCAACTTTGAGATCCATTCCTCACTGCGCCAACACCCGGAATAAGGACAGCAACGAGTAACAGGATCGTCATCCAATAAACAAACGTCCATGTTTTCGGACTGGATGTAAGAGGACTTTTCATAATTACAAGTGCAATGCCGATTGACACTGCCATATAAATTGCTTGTTTCACGATAAACGGCGAGGAGTCGGCATAATGGACCGCCCCCCAATATGAACCGGCGGAATGGACAAAAGCCAATCCGATGAATGATAAGGCTACGGCAGAAACGATAAATGACGTTTTCAACTTAGCTTCCAGTGAACGCATCCTTCCGCAAATTTGCTGAATCAAGTAAATAACTATATAAGTTGAAATACAGAACTCATTGATTTCACTGTGGCGCTAGGGGATGCCTCCGTTAGGCTTCTTCGCTCAGTTTACATAGAGAAAAATGCATGGTACCAGTTACCGAGACCGTTTGTGCCCTTCAAATTGTGGCAGCAGCTGGTACCACACACTGAGTACCCAAACACACACTGAACAATCTCCAGCAGCTAAATATCCCCATTAATACTTACAGTTCCATTACTGCATTGATAAATTGATCGCCCCTGGCTTCGAAACTTGGGTACTGATCCCAACTAGCACAGGCGGGTGATAGCAGGATAATATCCCCCGCTACAGTAAGCGGATAGGATTTTTGCACAGCTTCCTTCATATCTTCAGCCGCCATAATAATTTTGACGCCGCATGACGCTGCGAATTTTGAAAAATCCTCGGCTGTTTCTCCGACAGCGATGACAGCTTTTACATCGCTCATATGAGGCCGTAACTCTTCAAATGACTGTCCTCGATCCAACCCACCGGCAATTAGAATAGTCGGTATGTCAAACGCAGCTAACGCACTTTTCGTAGCCAGTGTATTCGTTGCTTTTGAGTCATTATAAAACTTCCGGCCTTTTAATTCTTTAACGAATTGCATGCGATGTCGAACACCAGTAAAGGAACTTAGCACGCTCTCAATTGCTTTTTTGTCACACCCTAAAAGGATTGCAGCCGCAGTTGCAGCAAGTATATTTTCGAGATTATGTTGGCCCGGCAACTTGATGACGGATCGCAATACATAAGGTTCCCCATTCCAGTATATTTTCTCATCATCGGCGGATATACCGGTTTCTTTCATGCCAGTTAAAGAAAAAGGGACTTTCACAGCAGATGAACAAGCCGCATGCTGTCGAAGCTTCGGCTGATCATCATTGTATATAAAGTAATCTTCTACCGTTTGATTTTTGGTGATGCCGTATTTTGCAATCGCATACGCTTCAGAAGTTCCATGATAATCGAGATGTGCATCATACAAATTCGTCCATATAGCGATTTTGGGTCGGAATGTATCTATCCCCATTAATTGGAAGGATGATGCCTCTAGGACGATAATGTCTTCTTCCGTAGCCTTTTCGGCAACCGTGCAAGCGACCGTCCCAATATTTCCCGCAATAAGTGGGTGCTTGCTACCAATATTAAGCATATGGTACAGCAACGTTGTTGTTGTCGTTTTACCGTTTGACCCTGTAATCCCCACAATCGGTGCTTCACTTATCCTGTAAGCAAGTTCAATTTCTGTCCACACCGGAATTCCTTTTCCGATTGCTTCCACAACTACTGAATTACTATAAGGGATTCCTGGATTCTTCACAATAATGTCATATCCCGCGTCAAGAATATCGGCAGGATGACCACCACATATAACTCGGATTCCTTTCAAACGAAGCTCTGCCGCCTCTTCATTGCCCACTTCTGGTGATGAATCATTAACCGTTACATGGGCACCAGCTGCATGCAAAAGCGCTGATGCAGCACAACCACTTTTCGCAAGGCCAAGAACAAGTATTTTCATTCCGTTAAACTGATTAGCATTTTTCACTTACATCACCTCCAACAAGACAGGGACTATTGCCGCCAAAAACGCGACTCCCCAAAAAACAATAACAATTTTCCATTCGGACCAACCTGATAATTCAAAATGGTGGTGAATGGGACTCATTTTAAATACCCGTTTACCCGTCGTTTTGAAACTTATGACTTGGATAATAACGGAAAGCGTTTCAATGACATAAACAATTCCAATGATGACAAGTAGGAATTCCTGTTTAATTAAAACTGACATCATCGCGAGTGCCCCACCTAGTGCCAAGGATCCCGTGTCCCCCATGAATACTTTGGCTGGCTTGACATTGAAAACTAAAAAACCAAGCATTGCTCCTGTAACCACAAACGCAAAGACTGCAATATCATGTTGGCCGTATATAAGGGCATGCACGCCAAAAGCAGCAAAGGCGATAGATGATGTCCCCGCAACAAGTCCATCCAGTCCATCAGATAGATTTACTGCATTGGAAAATCCTACAAGCCAAAAAATAAGGAATGCAACATAGAAAACACCCAGTTCAATTTCAAATTCTGTGAATGGTATTTGTACCGCAGTATCGAATGGTCCTAACTTCAATAGGAAGAATGCAGCAACTGCAACGATAATTTGGCCAATCAGCTTTTGAATAGAAGTGAGCCCAAGATTCCTTTTCAAAACGACTATAATAAAGTCATCTAGAAAACCGATGATGCCAAAACCTACAAAAACGAGCAACAAGACAATCGTCTGTGTCGTCAGCACGCCATATATGTATGAAAGGGCGAGCGTCGAAATGATGATTGATCCGATAAAAATAAGCCCGCCCATCGTAGGTGTACCAGCCTTTTTCTGATGGGTTTTAGGGCCTTCCTCCCGGATACTCTGTCCAAACTTCAATCTCCTAAGGGCTGGAATAATAACAAATCCCAATAGTATTGAAATGATAAACGCGACCGCAATGGCCGTCAATGTGGTGACAAGTGTCATAATATTTTTCTCCTTCTAACTTGTGATACAGCCACTTATTTATGCTGCATCAGACTTTGCATTTAAATGATTATTCAGTATAAACGTGGATAACATCATCAACCGTGATTAATGTTTCAGCAACAGGTAACTGGTATTTCACTTGTTCTCCAGAACCATGCCATTCGATACGATACGTATACAATTGGCTTGTGATTTTCCCTTTTGTCATTCCCGTCAGATCAGGGACTCGATGTGCTATTGGGTCGCCCCACCTGTATTCTTTTTCAATTTGCCCTTCCCTGCTCGTTATGCCGGCTAGCGGGGCGATTTCTTCAATAATTCGACCCACGATAGGCGCCGCTATTACGCCTCCGAACTGAATGGAGTTTTTCGGACTATCTATCGCTATATAGACAAGTAATTCTGGATCATCTGCTGGTGCAAAACCGATAAACGAAACGATATAATCGCCGTCTTTATAAACACCATCGACAACTTTTTGTGCAGTTCCAGTCTTTCCACCTACACGCAGTCCATCTGTGAACGCATTACGGCCGGAACCATTTGCAACAACTGATTCTAGCGCTTCCCTTACTTGCTTGGATGTTTCCTCACTGATTACCTGACGCTGCATTTCCGGACCAAATGATTGAAGCGTCTTTCCCTTATCATCTGTAATTTCCTTCACGATATACGGACGATAAAGATAACCGCCGTTTATCGCTGCTGCAACAGCTTGAACTTGTTGAATCGGCGTCACCGAAATCCCTTGACCAAATGCGGTTGTCGCCTGTTCCACAGGACCAAAGTTTTTTTCAGAAAATAGAATCCCTTTTGATTCGCCTGCAATTCCTGATCCCGTTGATTCTCCAAAACCGAAGTCCTTGATGTATTTACTTAACTTTTTAGGCCCTAATCTCTGCCCGATTTCAACAAATCCTGGATTGCATGAGTTTTCAACGACTTCGAGAAATGTCTGATCCTTATGTCCTTCTCTTTTCCAACAGCGCAATCTCGCTTTTCCGATCATTGAATAGCCAGGATCGTAAAAATGCTCCTTATCAAGGTCAATGACTTTTTCTTCGAGTCCAGCAGCAAGTGTTAGAATTTTGAATGTCGAACCAGGCTCGAAAGTCATCCAAACAGGTAAGTTGCGATTGTAAATACTTGGGTCTACGTTTTGATATTCCGCTGGGTGAAAAGTCGGTGCAGAGGCAATCGAAAGCAATTCGCCTGTTTTAGGGTTCATGACTATCGCAAGTGCTTGAGTGGCATCATACTTATCCATCGCCTGCAACAATTCACGCTCGACAACTTCCTGCATCCCCAAATCGATTGTCAACTCAACCGAAGCACCTTTTTCACCAGTTTTAAAACCGTCGTCCACATGTGGTAGCGGGATTCCTTTAGCATCCGTATATAAGCGGATCCTATCGCCCGTTCCTCGCAGAATTTCATCGTATGCGTATTCAATGCCTGCCAACCCATTACCATCATATCCCGTAAAGCCAACCAATCTCGATAGTAGCTCTCCGTTTGGATAATGCCTTGCAAAATCAACGCCTGTATATAAGCCATCTATTTGCAGAAGGGCTATTTCATCCGCTTGCTCTTTGGTAATATTTTTTCCTTCAGGCGCTATTTTAATCATAACTTCTCTTTTGGCCATTTTCTCTTCCAGTTTGGCTGCGTCTACATCTAGAATACTTGCAAGCGCAATCGCTGCACTTTTCACTTCACGGTTTTGAGATGGCATGAAATAAAGTGTCGGCGCCAATCTATTGCCGACAATTAGGCCACCATTGCGATCAACAATTTCCCCCCGCACTCCACCGAATGGGATTTCACGATCCCAACTCGCTTCCGCACGCTCTTTCAGCAATTCATGTTTAATGATTTGTACATAGAATAACTTTGCAACGACCATTCCAAGACAAATTAGAAATATGACAAATACTGCTCGTAACCTTTTTTTAGATTGCAATTGTATAAACGTCCGCAGCGGTTACACACCTCTCGTTTTTCTATCAACGTATGATGTGACATGGACGGCTATTCGTTAACCTCCTACAACGCTCTCTTCTTTGGTGTCTTCCTCTATGGGTTTATGGATCTCTGACGGCGACTGCAGCTTAATAACAACTGGATCTTCTAGTCCGATTACAGACCCTTTTGAAAGGCTTTGCTCAGTTACATAGCCATCGCCGTTAAGCCGTAAATCAAGCCCAGATAACATTTTATACGAAAGCACCATTTTTTTCGACCATCCAGTGAAATCAGGCAATGCGGTTACACCTTTTGTCTGCAATAGGACGACTGAGCCTTCCACGAGTTTCGTACCGGCATATGGATATTGTATATCGATTTCCCCACCCTCACCAATGATTTCAGGGACGAAGCCATCTGCCAACAATTTTGCAATTGCTTCAGTCGAATTTTTTCCAGTATAATTTTTTAGAACAGTTGCCTCAACTATGTCTTCTCCATTGGGTACGATGTTCATATAGCGTAAGCTGTTATCCATAATAGAGGTGAACAGTTTCGAAACCGGATCAGAACCGATTTCCCCAGCTTTCAGTTTCGGCTGCTGTACAAGTACATACGTTAACAACTGAGGATCTTCTGCCGGTGCCATACCGAGAAATGAATACAGATAATTCCCGTGTCCCGCTAAATAACCTCTCCCCGAAGGTTTCGGAATTTCCGCAGTACCTGTTTTACCACCTACTGTATAGCCATTAAGTGCAAACTTTTTACCGGTCCCATATTCAGACGTAACTGTCGAAGCAAGTAATTCCCTTACTTCTTTTGCGGTCTTTGCAGAAATCGGACTCCCATTTTCCTCTGGTTTCTGATCCTGTATGACTTTATCTGTATTCGGATCAGTAATTTTATCAATCACATATGGTTTCATCATAACACCATCATTAGCGATTGCAGTTGCCGCTTGCACCATCTGCATTAACGTAACAGTTGAACCTTGACCAAAAGATGTTGTCAATCGTTCAATCGGATACGTATCTAGAATTATTCCCGCCGCTTCATTAGGTAAATCAATTCCGGTCTTTTCTCCGAATCCAAACTTCCGTAAATACTCGATATATGTTTTATCGCCCATCCGTTCGAGTAAATAAGCCATCGATACGTTCGAAGAGCGTTGGAAGCCTTGCAAAAATGAAATATAACCCCAACCTGTAATATTGTGGTCGCGAATTGTATCACCGTAAAGTGTATAACTACCAGATTTATAGAAGTCAGTTGGAACCCATTTTTCTTCTTCAATCGCCGCAGCTACTGTGAACATTTTAGTTGTAGAGCCCGGTTCGATTGTTGTTTCAACAGCCTGATTCAACCAGTTCTCAGTAAGCCCTTCACGGGTAGATGGATGAAATGCGGGACGCTGACTCATTGCCAATATTTTGCCCGTCTTTGGATCCGCTACTACAGCCAGCATTTTTTTTGGTGAATATTCACTTTCAACACGATTCATCGCATCTTCCATGAAATTTTGAATAGTCTTGTCGAGAGTTAACTTAATTTCATAGCCGTCTTTGGCAGCGATAATTGCTTCTTCTGCTTTCGGTAACATGAAACCGAATCCATCTGATTTAAAATCTACTCTGCCGTCAGTACCGTTTAACTGTTTATTATATGTTTTTTCCAAACCCATTTTACCGACTGTGGATATATTACCTTTATCATCTTCTTCCTTCATCGCAAAGCCTATTAGATACGACGCAAATACGCCGTTCGGATAATATCTTTTTTGGTCTTCAATGAAATGGATTCCTGGCAGCTTCATCTTTTTTATCGCCAAAACTGTTTCGTGACTAATATCACGGCCAGCCTTTCCAAATTCCACTTGATATGTATCTGCTTTCACATTCGTCAGGCGCGATACAATTGCATCTTTTTCAAGGGGAATATAGTTGGCAAGCACTTCAGCCGTTTTTTTAATATCAGTGATATGTAATGGTTTTTTAGAATCTTTGCTTGCTTTTTCACTCAATACGGCGATGAGCCGGTAACTCAACGTATCAGAGGCAATTAGCTCACCGTTGCGATCGACAATCGTTCCCCTGTCCGCTTTCAATACCGATTCTCTCGCGTATTTCGACTCTGCAAGCGTCGCCATCACTTTTCCTTCCGCTTGTCCTGTTGCTTGAATGAATACTATTCTTCCAAACAAAAGGAAAAAGAGCCCTCCGTATACCAAAAACATCAGAAAGGCTCCCCATTGGAATCGAAACTTTTTTTTCATTGTCCAGACACAACCTTTACGTTGTTCTCGTTTGGATTCAAGCCAAGTTCCTTCGCTTTTTTCCATATCCGATCATATGTAGATTTTTCTTTCACTTGGATGGACAATTCCATATTTTGTTTTGTTGTTTCTGAAAAATCCCTGCCAAGCAATTGCACTTCCCTGTTTGTATAATTAATTTGGGATTGTGTATGTAGAATCATTGTTGAGAATAGGACTAGGATTGTTGCAAACAGCACGAACAGGAATTTCTCCCCGGCAGAAAAGACTTTTCGAGAAGGTCGTACTTGAGTCTGTTTTCTAGGAACTACTGGCGTTTCAACTTCACGTATAGCTGTCGACTGGAATTTTCTTTGTTCTAATGCCATTCACAAATTCCCCCTTTCATTTCTTTTCAACGATTCTGAGTTTAGCGGATCTTGCCCGCTTATTCTCTTCTATCTCTTTTTCACCGGGTACAATCGGTTTTCGAGTCACTAGCTTCAATATAGGTTCCATGCCTTCTGGTATTACTGGCAAGTTCGGTGGAAGATCTGGTAAAGAGGATGCTTCTTTAAATATCGTTTTACATAGTCTGTCCTCTAATGAATGGAACGTAATGACGCTAATACGTCCTCCTGGATTAAGCAATGTAATCGCATCCATTAAAGAGTCCTCGGCTGCACCAAGTTCATCATTAACGGCAATTCGAATAGCTTGGAACACTCTTTTCGCAGGATGTCCGCCCGTCCGTCTTGTTGCCGCTGGAATGCTTAGCTTGATCAATTCAGCAAGCTCGGCAGTGCTTTGGATTGGGGACTGCTGTCTTGCTTCTTCAACTTTACGCGCAACTCTTTTCGAAAATTTTTCTTCGCCATAACGGAAAAAGATGCGGACCAAGTCTTCATATGACCAGTCATTAACAACGTCATATGCTGTTAATAGAGCATCCGTATCCATACGCATGTCAAGTGGCGCGTCCAAATTATAGCTGAATCCTCGTTCAGCTGTGTCAAGCTGCGGCGATGAGACACCTAAGTCATAAAGAATGCCATCTACCCCGGTAATTCCAATTTCATTCAATTCTGATTTCAAATTTCTGAAATTTGAATGGACAAACGTTACTTGAGGAAGGTAATCCTTCAATCTTTCTTTCGCCACTTCAATCGCCGTTATATCTTGATCAAAGCAGATAAGTCTGCCTTCTGGTGATAACTTCTTAGCTATTTCTATGCTATGACCGGCTCCACCTAAAGTGCAATCGACATATATGCCATCATTTTTTATATTTAGGCCTTCGACGGCTTCATGAAGTAAAACTGTTGTATGGTTAAAAATTGGAACCGCCCACTTTCAAAAATTCTTTTTGTTTAAAAGTCAAAGTCGATAATATTTTCTGCAATTTCATTGAACGATTGTTCAGATTCATCATAATAGGCATCCCACAGTGCTTTAGACCAGATTTCAATACGGCCTGAAACTCCAATTACGACACACTCTTTTTCAACCTTTGCAAATTGGAGCAATGATGCCGGAATATTGATGCGACCTTGCTTGTCCAGTTCAACTTCAGTTGCTCCAGAGAAGAAAAACCTAGCAAATGCACGGGCATCTTTTTTCGTCACGGGTAAAGCTTTAAGCTTTTCCTCTAGACGTTTCCATTCATCCATCGGGTAACCGAAGAGACAGTTGTCCAGGCCACGAGTCAATACAAAGCCCTCTCCTAAATGTTCCCGAAATTTCGAAGGAACAATCAGGCGACCTTTTATATCGATAGTATGCTGATATTCGCCCATGAACATACTCTTCACCCCACTATATGAAATTAATGTACCACATCCCCCCACATTCCTCCACCTGTTTCCTAACATTTCTGCTTTTTTTACATAAAAATGTGTCAATAGTACTTGTTTCAGTGAGATTTTTCTGAATATGAAGAAAGACACCCTCGTAGCACAAATTGTGCTTGCAAGAGTGTCTTTCTAGTTCACCACTTATAAATAGATGATTTTGTGGGTCCCGTCCATTTCAAATGGTAATCCTAGAATATCCCGGATAAGGGTTGGTCCATAGCTATTCAAATAGGTGTACGGAGTATAAAGTCGTTCTTGCAACACACCTTCTGGGAACAATTCCCCTTCCAGAATGCCAAATGTGCGAAGTTCAGCGTCATGCTTCAGCAATACCGCTTCTTCTGCTTTTCCTTTAAGATAATCCAACTGTTTTAAGTGGAATCGAAGATTTTTATCGAGCAATTCTTGCATCATAGGTCCTTGCTGCTCTGCAAATTCAGCAATTTTATCATACTGCTGGCCCAATATTTTTTCCGTTTCATTCACAACCGAATCGAAACGTTCATCCTGTAACCCACTAACGAATTGCTCTCGTGCAGTCAATACCACTCCCGACATGACGTCATCAATCGTGAATGTTTTTTCGTCTAATGTATGCCTCACTTGTGGTGTTACCAATGTCATGGACATCCTTGGTACAATAATAGGCATTTTCATATCTAGATGATGGAACGCCTCTTTCAAGACTGCCCAATAAGCAATTTCTCCTGGCCCTCCAACGAATGCAAGTACCGGGAAGACCATGTCCTGCATCAGCGGTCTTGTCGCGACATTATTGCTTAACAGCCAAGGTTCTTCTTGAGCAATTCTGAGCATCTCGGCTTTTGAAAACCGGAGGCCTATACTGTCATTGACGAAAAAGCCATCTTTTCTTGAAAGAAGAACTCGACCCGTGTCATGAATATAGAAGAGATTAGCGGCATCCACTTCAGCGCCAATTGGAGAACCAAATCCTTTTTCTGCAAACAGATCTTCTTTGTTTGAAATTACTTCAGCAAGCAGCTCAGATTCTTCAATTAAATGAACAAAATAAGGTTTTTCGAGCTCCCGTAACTGTTTGGATGCTGAATCTATGAACAATAGACCTTCTTCTTTGAAAAGACCGTTCATAAGTTTTACAAAAAACTGTGTAAACGACTCTTCCTGCTCCACTGCACCTAGGACTTCATCCAACAAGTCTTTTGTATATGCGGTTTCGCCAAACTTGCCAAAAATGTCTTTTACTAACGATGCCATCACTTGTTTGTCATACTTCGCATCGGACGCCATCAGCTTCAGGACGAAATTTCCACGGTATTGATGCTTCGCCCCGCGGCCTTCCATTTCCGTATAGACATGGTTAATTTCATTCAAGTCATGATCCTCACCGGCGACCCAAAACACTGGGACAACAGGTACACCAAGCTTCTCCCTTTGCCTTTTTGCAAGCAGGATAACTGATATCGCTTTGTGAACAGAGTATAAGGGTCCCGTTAAAATACCCGCTTGCTGTCCTCCAACTACGGCAACTGCATTTTCCGCAAGTTCTTCAATATGCGTATTAGCATTCGCTGATATTCCAAAGGGCTCCATGAATGAACGGATTGTTTCTGCAAGCTGACGCCTTTCAAACGTACGACCTGCAAGTTCATTTAGCCTATCGGGATAAGAGCTTTCTTCATTTCCATAATCAAAAAAAGTATGTAAAAATTCTTTATCGTTATTATACGATTGCATCACTTGATTCTTTTCTTGTAATGCTAATGATTCTAATTCCATTATTCATGCCCCTTTGTAACTATCGGTATGAACAGAGTATAACATTTCAAGCTACAGGATTGAAAAATATACGCCTACACAATAAACTCCGATACCTATCTTACATACTCGACGATATTCATTACCATCCCAGTGATTAGAAGAATGACATAGGCGGCCAATAAAACGAGAAAGTAAAATCGCCATGTTTTCCTTAAGAGCCGGGCAATTTGGAATTCCTTAACTTTGCTGCGCTCAATGAAGGCGTAGAAAATGGCAATGATGATTGCAATCCCTATTATGTAAACCCATATTCCTTGTCCAAATACCGTCTGTGATACGACATAGACCGCTAGAAATAACAACGGGGTCGTAACGTCTGCCGCAAGCCCAAGAATGGATGCTGGAGCTTTACCTATCTTCCGCATAACAACCATGAAGGCCACCGTAACAATGAACGGAAACAAAATGATTATTCCTAGAAACACAGTCATTACTTCAATCATCGCTTTTCCCCTTTCCACTCAACAGCAAACAGCATTTGTTCATATGTCGCAAGAATTGGTAATGACTTGTTACGTCCATTCGCTTTTCGGATAACAGCAGTAACAATCGTCTCGATTTCCATCGGTCGGCCAGCTAAACGATCCACTAGCATCGAGGAGCGGTTTCGTGCGGTTTTTCTGCAGACATCCGCAACGTCTTCGTATGAGAGTATCAACCGCATTTCTGGAAACGCACTTATCAGCTCTTCATACAACCCATTGAAAAGTGTAAGGCAATAATCGTTTGTAAGTAACTCTCCATTTTTCACCTCGAGGATGGCTGTCAATGGATTGATCATGCAATTAATCAGTACCTTTCGCAGAAGGATCTGTTCCGCATCTGAATGGCGCCTTACTGGAAATTTGTCCGAATGTGCCTGTCCAATAAAATCGTATAGACTGTCGTCACCGTGGGCAGTTGCGATTGTTACCATTCCAACCCCATTATGCGAGACAGTTCGGTCATCTACCCGGCGCGCCCCATGCTCGACAGTCGCAAATGCAACATGCGGGAATCCACTATTTTTCACCAGTTCCAAATGCCCGATTCCATTCTGAACGAACAGGACAGGATTGATTATATGTGTTTCCTGCATTTCTGAAAGGAGGTCACGGAGACCTGCATATTTGACTGCCACAACCCAAAGCGCTGTAGCCGATAGATTTCGGATCTCCGTCGTCGCATGCACACGCAATATGTCTGTAGTAGTGTCTTGATTAATGCGTTGAATTCCTTCCGCTCGAATAAGTTCCGCTTGCTCTTCTCTTCTTACGAAGAACGTCACGTCGATTCCAGCTTCAGACAAAAATGATCCAAGCAGGAGTCCTATTGAACCTGCACCAGCAATGATTACCTCCATATATTTACCTCCTTCCTGAGAAAAGCGTAAGGCGCCGTCTAGACGCGACAGGCATAAGTCGATCCAGCGACGTGGCGCTCTTTGCCACATAGCTGGATTGCTTATGACCCGAGCGGCTGGCGCCTGAAGTCTAGACACTGTGAAAAGCGTAAGGCGCCTAAAAGGAACGCAGCTTAAGTGCGCCACTTCCTGTGGCAACAAGGAGGGATGTAGTTCAATCCCTCCCCACTGCATGACCTACATCCTGTTGGCCCCCGACAAGCATAAGTGAAAAGGAAGGAGTCTACGTACGCGACGTCCTGTCGCAACAAGGAGGGATGTAGTTCAATCCCTCCCCACTGCATACCTACTTCCTGTATGCACGAGGAGGCGCACTTCAGCCACCACAGCAAAACGACTTATGACCCAAGCGGCCTGCGCCTGAAGCTAGACACTATTCCGTTTCAAAGAATTATACTTGTTTTTCATTAATTGAAAAGGTCCACCTGAATTCAAGTGGACCCTTTTTTTGTTCTTTGTTTGATTATACAGGATATACTGGATGTTTTCTCGGTGGTTGTGGAACATCTTTTGTACTGTAGAAACGATATCTATCTGCAAGCACGCCTCTTAAGCTTGACGGAGCTACAATTTCATCAATAATCAGTTCAGATGCCAACTTATAAATATCGATTTCTTCTTTGTATTCCTTATGCTTCTCCTGAACGAATGCAATCCGCTCTTTTGGATCTTCAATCTCTTCGATTTTATTCGAATAGACTGCGTTTACCGCCGCTTCAGGTCCCATAACCGCAATTTGAGCAGTCGGTAACGCGATACAGACATCTGGTTCAAACGCTGGACCAGCCATCGCGTATAGACCAGCTCCATAAGCTTTACGGACAATAACTGAGATTTTCGGCACAGTCGCTGAACTCATCGCCATAATTAATTTAGCACCGTGGCGGATAATTCCCGCTCGCTCAACTTTTGTCCCAATCATAAAGCCTGGAACGTCAGCAAGGAACAATAGGGGAATAGAGAATGCATCACAAAGGTTAATGAATTTTGTCGCTTTGTCTGCAGAATCCACAAACAAGACTCCACCTTTTACTTTTGGTTGATTGGCAATGATACCGACCGGCTGGCCTTCGATTCTAGCTAAACCTGTAATAATTTCGCCTGCAAACAATTTTTTAACGTCAAAGTAACTGCCTTCATCAATCAATGCATCAATCGCTTCGTACATATCAAATGGCGCGTTTTGGTTTTCCGGAATGATCGCTTCAAGCGTCCGGCCTACTTTCGCCTCCACAGTTTCTTTTAAAGCAGGTTTCTCTGTAAAGTTTGCAGGGAAAAATGCTAGATAACGACGCGCTTCGGCAATAGCTTCTTCCTCATCTACCGCAAGAACGTCGCCACAACCACTAACTGAACAATGCATGCGAGCGCCGCCCATTTCTTCTAATGTTACTTTTTCACCGATTACTTTTTCGGCCATGCGCGGTGACCCTAAATACATCGAAGCATTACCTTCTACCATAATTACGATATCGCAAAATGCGGGTATGTACGCGCCTCCTGCAGCGGATGGACCGAATAGGATACAAATTTGAGGGATGAAACCCGATAATCTCACTTGGTTGTGGAATATCTTTCCTGCTCCACGACGGTTCGGGAACATATCCAGCTGATCTGTAATACGAGCTCCCGCTGAATCAACAAGATACAGCATCGGTACACGGTTCTTCTCTGCAATTTCTTGGATACGAATAATCTTCTCAACCGTACGGGCTCCCCACGACCCTGCCTTCACCGTTGAATCATTCGCCATCACGCAAACCGTTTGGCCGTTCACTTTCCCCATCGCCGTAACGACACCATCCGCTGGTAAATCCCCTGCTTCACAGTTGGCAAACCTGCCGTCTTCTGTATATTCCCCGTCATCGAAAAGAAGTTCCAATCGATCACGCACGAAAAGTTTGTTCTGTTCTTTCAACTTCTCATGATATTTTGGATGGCCTCCTGCAAAAATCCCCTGCAGTTTTGCTTCAAGTTTTTCATTGTAAGCCGTCTGTTGTGTTACTTTTGTCATTTTCAAAACCCCTTTCGTCAACCATTTCTACGCATTTCCCTTATGTCCTGCTCCAGGCGCCTCCGCTTTTCTATGTCTAGACTCCAGCGCCTAGCCCCTGGGCCCACACGAAGTGGGTCATGCAGCGGAGAGGGATTGAACTGCATCCCTCTTTGTTGCGACAGGACGTCGCGAACTTTAGGCTGCCTTCCCCTGTCGCTTTAGTCCTAAAGTTAAAGGCAAAAAGCGCCTTTCTCTTAAGGCCCTCCGACGTACAGGACGTACTAGTGCCGACGTTGCCACAGGACGTGGCGAATTTAGTTGGCCAGCGCTTTTCGGGTCTACCAAGGCGCCTCCGCTTTTCTATGCTTCGATTGTAGCTAGAACGTCTTCTTCGTTAACGAAATCGCCGACTTGTACATTAATCGCTGTAACTTTTCCAGCGGTTTCTGCTTCAATCGGAATCTCCATTTTCATCGATTCGAGTACGATGATAACTTGGCCGGCTGTTACTTCTTCCCCTACCGCTGCGTTTACTGTAAATACTGTACCTGCCATCGTTGCTTTTAATGCTGTCATTTTATTATTTCCTCCTTTTGTTTTGCGCTCCAAGTCGTTAAAACAGATGTCGAATAGTCACCTGTAAGGAATTCCTCAGATTTTAGAAAGCTATTAAAGAACGGTATATTCGTTTTCAAACCTTCAATTTCTACTTTCGAAAGAAAGTCCTCCGATTTTTGAATGGCTTCTTCCCGTGTTGCTGCGTGGACGATTACTTTTGAGATAAGTGGATCATAGAAAGGCGTCACTTTTCCACCCTCGACATATCCTGAGTCAATACGGATACCTATAGTATCTCCCCAGTCCAGCTTCTGTATCGTTCCTGGTGACGGCATGAATTTGATCGGATCTTCAGCATAAATACGGAATTCGATGGCATGGCCCGTCGACTTGATGTTCGTTTGATTAATCACAGGAAGCTTATGGCCTTTCGCAATTTCAAGCTGCCATTCGACGAGGTCAAACCCAGTCACTTCTTCAGTCACCGGATGTTCGACTTGTAGTCTAGTATTCATTTCTAAAAAGTAGTGTTCGTTATTTTCATCGACAATGAATTCGACCGTTCCTGCATTTTTATAAGAAACTGCTTTTGCCGCATCAACTGCCGCTTTATAAAGACGATGGCGCGCCTCTTCCGGCAAGTGTGGTGAAGGTGATTCCTCAATCACTTTTTGGTTACGTCGCTGTACTGAACAATTACGTTCAAACAAATGAACAACATTTCCGAAGTTGTCTCCGAAAATCTGCACCTCTATATGACGTGCATTCGCTACAAATTTTTCAAGGAAAACAACATCATCCCCAAAATAGGCTTTAGCGCGAGCCTTTACGGATTGAAATTGTTGACTGAGCGCTTGCTCATCTTCACAACGAACCATACCGATTCCACCGCCGCCAGCACTTGCTTTTAGCATAATCGGATAACCAATTTCAGCTGCAGCACGCACGGCGTCTTCCAAAGTTGCAATTCCCTCATCAGTTCCAGGCACGACCGGCACCCCTGCCGCTTTCATCGTTATACGTGAACCGATTTTGTCACCCATCTTATCAATCGTGTTCGCATCTGGTCCGATGAATTGGATGCCCACAGCTTGTACTTTACGTACAAATTCCGCATTCTCAGAGAGAAGTCCATACCCCGGATGAATACCATCCACTCCCGCACGAACTGCAATTTCGATTATATCATCCGCTTTTAAATAAGATTGTTGCACTTGTGCAGGTCCTAGCAAGAACGCCTCGTCCGCTTCTTTCACGAACGGCATGTCCGCATCCGCTTCCGAATAGACAGCTACAGTGGCTATGCCTAGACGCTTACAAGTCTTTATGATTCTAAGAGCGATTTCCCCACGATTCGCAATCAGTATTTTATCCATATTAATCCCCCAAACAATTTGATGTGTATTTCTCCATCCCCCTCTAGTTTATACGATGAATGAAAGCGATTTCAACCTTTGTCTGAAAAAAACATCTTTTCATGCCATTTCGACTAGTCCAAAGTCGTTTAGCAATACTACATAAAAACCGCCATACATGCGTAAGACATGTACAGCGATTTTTATGTAGTATTTTATTTTTTCGATAAAAACTGCGCCACCGCTTCATGGTGTGCATCACTTCCCCAAAGAATTGAGCATTGTCTTGATTCTTCAATCATTCGGTCACGAATAAAATCAGCCGTCCACTTTCGGATAGCAATCGTTTTATACGCCCGGTGGACAGCTGGATGATGAGCAGACATTTTGGCAAGAAATCGTTGAAGTCCTTCTTGAGTAGTGCCCTCATAAATTTCTGTTGCCCAACCCGCTTCAAGCATTTGATCAGCCGTATGCACCCCGGCTTCAGATAGAAGGCGTAATACGCGGTCATGCTTGCCATCTTTTTCAAACAGCAGCGTAGCGCCGCCCCACCCGGTTGTAATAGCAAGTGTTCCTTGAATGAAACCAGCCTTGGCAGCAGATGACATGACCCTGTAATCACAAGCCGTAGCAATTTCACAACCACCACCTACAGCAGCACCATTGACGAGCGCAATGACAGGCATCGGCAGGGTGGCAACCCTATATAATAGGCCCGCCATTTTGCTTAGCATTGGATAGGCCTCATCGGCTGTACGCAAGGAATGGAATTCAGACAAATCCCCACCCGAACAGAATGCCCGATCTCCCGCACCCGTAATGACGGCGTATTCAACATCTTCATTATTTTCAATACGATTTAGAAATTGTTCGAGTCCATCCATGACAGCATAGTTGATGGCGTTGCGCATTTCAGGACGGTCGATTGTAAATGTAGCAATTCCATTTTCGATAGCAATGTTGTAAGACATGTCGATTCCCCCATTGTATATAGTATGTTGAAATAATGATTCCCTTCAAATCCGCTTCTGCGCTCGGGGATGCCTCCCGCCATAAGCCTACGCTCAGTTTGTACATTTATCCAAACACTACACCCCGGTATTAGAAAAAATGGGTATAGAAAAAAGGCCACCGTGAGCCATGGTCTCACGGTAGCCTTCATAGGCAAATCTTACTTATTCGCCTACAACTTCTTTTCCTTTGTAATGACCGCATGATTTACAAATGCGGTGAGCCAATTTGATTTCGCCACAGTTAGTACAAGTAGTCATTCCCGGTACTTGCAATTTATAATGCGTACGGCGCTTGTTTTTAACTGTTTTGGATGTTCTTCTTTTTGGTACAGCCATCTGGGGCACCTCCTTACGTTCGCCTATTCGTCCTTGGATTCAAAGAACTTAGCTAAATCAGCAAGTCTAGGATCCACTTTCGTTTCCAGTTCCTTACGGAGTCTGGCATTGTACACCTCGTCGGTCGCATATGACCAGCCTTTTCCTTCAGCCTCTTGCATATCATCAGCATTTTCGCCGAAAATTTGAAGCGGCACTTCGAGGAGGACGAGCTCCTCAAATACAGGGGTCGGATCGACTACCTCACCCACAACAGGATGAATTTCATCATCTGCCGCGAGAGTCTCTTCATCCCAGCTGAACTGTTCGTCAGCTTCGATTACGAATGGTAATTCGACGTCTTCCCATGTTCGTGAACAGGGCAATGTCAACGTACCTTCAAGCCGGAATCGGCATATCAATTTCTTGGAGCCGATTGTACAACTTCCGGTCACTCGGACAGGCGTAATATTCCGGATTTCCGGATTCCGTTTTTTCACGGATTCAAGGTCGACAGCTTCGTCAAGCGGCATCGCACCTTGTCTGTATCTCTGCAATTGATGGATTGACCATTTCATGTCTATCACCTCAAGACAACAATGTTGATTATATAATGGGCGAAAAGGGATGTCAAGATATTTTCTTGTCACTTCGTCAGCCGCATAGGTATAATTAATATTCATTGTAGCAAAGGAGTGTCGAATTTGAAAGCTTCAGGAATTATAGTCGAATATAACCCGTTCCACAACGGGCATCTTTATCATGCGATTCAAGCGAAAATAACAACTGGGGCAGATATTGTTATTGCCGTCATGAGTGGTAATTTCCTTCAACGAGGGGAACCTGCCTTTGTTGATAAATGGGCCCGTGCGAACATGGCCTTGAGAAACGGCGTGGACATCGTTTTGGAGCTTCCTTACGCATTCGCAACATCTAATGCCCCAACCTTTGCCCGAGGCGCTATTCAACTACTGGACGCTGCTCAGTGCAGTGCCTTCTGCTTTGGCAGCGAGGATGGTGAAGTAGAATCTTTTGAAAGAAGTCTTCTTCTTCTAAAACAAGCCGGCGACAATTATGAACAAACTGTGAAAGATGCTGTCAGACGAGGAATCAGTTATCCGAAAGCGTTAAATGAGGCTTATATCATGGCTACCAATTCTTCAACAATTGTAGGACCGCTAGCCGACCTCTCAAAACCGAATAACATTTTAGGTTTTCATTACATGGAAGCTGCTGAGAAGATTTGCTCCGAAATGAAAGCTGTCACAATTCCGCGCATTGTCGCCCAGTACCATGACGACGCTGTAGCAGGTAACCCAATTGCGAGCGCAACGGGAATCAGAAAATCCTTTTTTGAATCAGATACTCTCGGGGCGATAATAGACTTCATGCCCGATACAGCACACGACATACTACACGGCTGGCACGCCGAAAATCAATCATTCGGAAACTGGTCGACTTTCTATCCCCAGCTCCGTTTCACAATTTTACGTGAAGGGCCTAAACGTCTCGCTGAGATTGCAGACATCACGGAAGGAATTGAGAATCTCTTGTACCGCGCTGCAGCAAATAACGGCACCTTTGAAGGCTTCATGAAGGATGTGAAATCCAAAAGGTACACTTGGACTCGACTCCAGCGCATGCTTACTCATATATTTACCGGGTTCACGTACGATATACGGAGCAGTATGAAAAACCCATCCTATCTACGTTTACTTGGAATGACCTCTTCCGGAAGATTATATTTGAATGAACATAAAAAAAGGCTGAAGCTTCCTCTTGTCAGCAAAGCAGCCGCCTTCTCCAATCCTTCACTTGATTTCGATATCCACGCAGCGGATATGTACGCACTTGGGATCGGCAACGGGACTTCTAGTTCCCGAATTGGAGTCGATTACACCACACATCCCATAATCGTTCAGTGAAGATATAAAAACAATCTCTAGGAGCACGAAGAAAAATGCATTGTACCAGTTACTGACACCACTCATGCACTTCGAATTGTGGAAGCAGCTGGTACCACACTCTGGGTACCAAAGCACACACTAAACAATCACCAGTAGCACGAAGAAAAATGCATTGTACCAGTTACTGACACCATTTGTGCCCTTCAAATTGTGGCAGCAGCTGGTACCACACACCGGCTACCAAAGCACACACTAAACAATCACCAGTAGCACGAAGAAAAATGCATTGTACCAGTTACTGACACCATTTGTGACCTTCAAATTGTGGCAGCGGTTAGCACCACACACTAGGTACCAAAGCACACACTAAACAATCTTTAGGAGCGTAAAGGACATGAAGATTTACTTCTCTTCCAGTGTCTCCAAATAATCAAGTGCATCATCTACGGTTTTCACCGGCACGATTTTCATTTTCGTGCCGATTTTCTCTGCCATGTTTACAGCTTCTTCGTAATTAGTCAATATTCCAGGATTTGCCGCCCTTACTTCATCAGGCAAATCATCTGCTGGTGCGAAGAATATTTCCACGTCTTGGCGGGATGCCGCAATAACTTTAAAATCCGCTCCCCCAATTCTTCCAACGGTTCCATCCTCCAACATTTCTCCAGTTCCAGCAATGTTATATCCTTTTGTGAGGTCTTCATCAAGCAGCTGATTCATAATTTCAAGCGTGAACATCAATCCCGCAGACGGTCCACCTATATCCGATGTTTTGAATTCGACTTCCGGCTTGGTCGTGAGTGTCCGATCCTCTTCAAAACGTACGCCGAGCCCTGCACGCCCATCACTATCGGGTATCTCTTTCAAGACAAGCGTTACATCGAGCTTCTTGCCATCCCTATCCAACGATATCTTTACCTCATCTCCCAATTTCTTATCTGCGATAAGTGTAAAGAATTGTCCCGATTCCTTCAGTTTCACGCCGTCAACCACATGAATCTTGTCTCCAAGTTCCAAGATACCATCTGCCGCTCCCCCTTCGAGGACCATCATGACAAATACACCATCATACTGAATATCAACAGGAATACCCGCTTTTTCAAAAGCAACTGTAATTGCATTAAACTGTGAACCAGTCATGAGTTTCTTCTGCCGGATTTTATATTCCTTATCATTTTCTCCATCTCTTCTTACATTTTCAGCAGGAAGAAGCTTCTTCTTATCGGTGAATTTTGATAAAACATAAGAAGCTGGTGTTGCTTTTAGTACGGAAATTGTCATAAGACTGAACGTCCCCTGATCGTTGTCATCTCCGCCTATCACCTCGACGAGTGGATCCAAGTCATAAGCTCCTCCCGGCTGCGATATATAAGAATCGAGCGGGTAAATGAACAAAATGGCTAAGATGACAAGCAAAACACCTATCATACCGAATTGTTTCTTTCTCATTTTAGGTACACCTCCGTTAATAGCCTGTACTTTCTTTACATATATATAAGTGTAGCACCAAAAAAAGACTGACAAAAGATTTATAACTAATTTTTCGTCATGCTTGGAAATCGAAAGGAGCCGAGTGCGTGGTCAACGGAATACATGCACGCCTATATCATATGATAAATCTTTCAGTCGTTTGGGGACTTATCATTCTGTTCATTTTACAGCCAAGCGTCGCACATGCCGGGGCCGAAGCTGGCGCACAGTTATTTATCCATGCACTGCTTCCTTATTTGCTGCCCTATATTATATTGACACAATGGCTTTTAAAAATGCCAATTCGTACACGGAAAGCACCGAAGTGGAAGCGTTTTTTGAAAGCATACGTACTCGGATCTTTTGGCGGATTCCCGGTCGGTGCCGTAACAGTAACCGAAATGATGAAAAACGGTGAATTATCTCAGAAGCAAAGCGGTCTACTTCTAGCTGCATGCCATGCACCCGGACCGATGTTCATCATTGGCTTCGTCGGAACAGAACTATTTGGAAATGTAGGCTCAGGGTGGAAGTTGCTTGCAGCCATCCATATCGCAAATATTATATTCTTTTTACTGGCAGTAGCTTTTCTGCACCGCGAAAGCGATTTAGATATACCTCTTTCGCAACTTCCGAAGAAAGTAAAAGGGGTACCGCTTCTTGACGCTATCAAGGAAAGTTCGACAATCATTATTCTTGTCGCAACGACCGTCATTTTCTTTTCTTCTCTCGGAACCGTGCTGTCAACAGTCTTTACTTCGGCATTCACTGTGGAAATGGGAATTTCAAAGACAATCGCCTTAGCCATTTTCGAAATGACATCAGGTGTTCAATCAGCAACAGATCATTTTTATGGCTTGCCGATTTTCCCTTTTCTTATCGCCGCAATCATTTCAATGAACGGAATGAGTATCCATATGCAAGTTTTTGTCATCGCAAAGACCTGCAATATCTCTATGACCCCTTACGTAATAGGTCGAATTTGGAGCGTCATTGTCGTTCCTATAATCTTCTACCTTATCTATTAAAAAATGGTTATGATGAAAATTCAATTTCATCATAACCATTTAACAATCAACGAGTTTGGTATTTCTTTTTCAATGCTTCTTCAACTTGCATCGGCACAAGTCCTGAGATTTCACCGCCGTACTTTGCCACTTCTTTGACAATACTCGAACTCAGGAACGAATACTGATTGTTGGTCATGATGAAAAACGTCTCGATACTCTCATCGAGGAATCTGTTCATGGACGTAATTTGCATTTCATATTCAAAATCGGAAACAGCACGCAATCCGCGAACAATTGCAGATGCTCCAACACTTTTGGCATAATCAACAAGCAATCCAGAAGACGACTCCACTTTCACGTTCGGAATCACAGACGTCACCTCTACAATAAGCGCCATACGCTCTTCAACAGTAAACAATGAGTTTTTTGACGAGTTATTCATCACCGCAACTCTAACGTCACCGAAAACCCTCGCTGCCCTTTTGATAATATCTAGATGTCCGTTCGTCAACGGGTCAAAACTTCCGGGCACAACTGCAATTTTCGACATTATTGAAACCTCATTTCTCATAAATAGATACAGCGCTATTTCCATACACTGAACTTTTTATCTTATTATAAATACCATACGCTTCTGGTAATTCCAATTGCTTTTCATGTTCACATACGATGACAGCGTTTTCAGTCAGAAGGTCCGCCACTACAAATTTTAGCGCTAAATCATAAAATGCTGTTTCCGCATACGGAGGATCGATAAAAAGAATCTTTGCTTTCTTCCCTTGCACCTGCAAAACGTTAACCGCATTTTTAGCATCCGTACATTGGATATGTAATTCTTCCGTAAATCGGCATTTTTCCGCGTTCGCTTTTATTATCTCACATGCTTTCGCACTTTTTTCAAATATGAAAGCCTCATCGATTCCTCTTGATAAAGCTTCGAGGGACAGAGATCCACTACCGCCGAACAATTCCACGGCAACTCCACCGTCAAAGTAGGGCCCTATTATATTGAAGACGGACTCTTTCACTTTATCAGATGTTGGGCGTGTATCTGTCCCCTGTAAAGATTTCAAGGGGATACCTTTTCTAGTTCCTGCAACAACTCTCACTTGTCGACCTCCTCTACCTGTGTTGACATTCTGACGATATCAATCGTATCTGCCGTTTTATCGATACCTAATAGGAACAACCGTTTAAACCAGCTCTCTTCAAAATAAAAATCACCTTCTAGCACTTCAAATGGCATCGTTACAACATCGTATCTTTGTTCATTGTAGACATAAAAAAGTTCTTTCTTGGGGAATCTAAAATTCCTAATACCGTTTTCAATGTAAATGGACCGCGCATTCGATTTGATGGTATAGCCCGCAAGGTTTAAGATCTTCTTCGCAGGATACAGGGTTTTTCCATCTATCAATAGGATTCGAATATCTGTAGTGCTTGTGCCATCAAACTTGATTTCTCGCGGATCTTCGATGAAAAACGGATGGGCAGCTGTATCATCATGAATATTTTTCATGAAGTACGATGTTTTAAAGCCAGTTACCTCTCCGACTAACGCGTCCAAAACAGATGCATTAAGCTCTTGCCCTGTCATATTATTCAACATTTCTTTGAATTCTTCAAGTTCCTTTACTGTAATTGATTCCGTAAGAACCTGATAAGCTTTACGTGATTTCCCAAGTCCTATTGGCGTCTCCCCTAAAATCGAAGCTACCAGTTCGGCCGTCATGCGTTCGTTTTCCGGTATTTTAAATCGTGCATACATACTTTCCCTTAGTAATCGGACAGATACTTTATCCACATCCACATTTTTCGAAACGATAAACCGCGTAGCATTAACCGCAGGACGTGTATCATCAATTACAATCGTTGAATGGTTGGCATCAATTGCTTTAAGTACGTTATCCACTTCCCCAAGTCGCTCAGTACTGCCGCTTTCTCCAAATACCGAAAACCTATCCCCAGCATAGAGTATGGGTAAATTATTCCGCTGCCAATAAAGATCCTTGACCTCACCATTGCCACGGAATAACGCATAATTGATGTTGGTCATTTTTTTAGTACCAACCCGCTCCAAGCCATTTACCCATAACCCACCAATCCCTGTTTCGTCAGTCATATGGAATAATGTGTACGAGGCAGAAGAACCATGTAGACCAGCGAACGGTTCATTGAATAAAGCTGTTTGTTTCATAGGGCCCTTTTTGGGTATTTCATACGAAATGGATTGACGTTCATTGTCCCCTTCAAGAAAGGCTATCGAATTCTCGTCCAATCGATTACAGGACGTTGCGTCCGCAAGATAACAAGTACGATTGGTGCTAGCTTTTGGCCATACAATCTCATGGCGTGCGTCAGATAAGCCGCTGAAGTGCTGGCGGACATGAAGGGCATCGGGACGATTTATTACTTCAATCTCTTGGGTGAACGTTGCAGCACTAAGCCCTTTGCTATCTGCGCCAACCGCTTGATAATAATGCATATAAATTAAAAGGCCGTTCACAATCAGTAAAAGAATCATACTCCTTACGATAAATTTCAAATCCTACCCCCCTTAGAATGGATTGATGAATGCGCCTTCGCGTTCACAATGGTATGATGAGTCTAGATTTACGTATTCAGAGAGGTAGTGTTATGTATGATATTAAACCAACGATTCATAGAGCTCGGCGAAGGATATGGAGACGTTTATGAACTATGTGAATTAATCAAGACAAATAGCGACCGCCTGCATAGGACATTCATCTTATCCTCAGAAACGCCATCAGGTCATGCACTGTCACTTGCAGCAGCCTTCGAACCTGCAAATGACGGTAAGTTCATGCCTATTTACATTTGCCGAGAAGGAATCATCCAGCAAGATACCATCAAATCGAAAAGAAGATTGCTCTTTGAAGAAACAGCGGAAAGAGTTGGTAGCACACCAGCTGTTATCGTGTTGAAAAACTCTTCAGTATTTGCTGAACGGGAGTTGTTCTTTCAATACACAATTGGTATTCTACGCATCAACAAACTGCTTCCCCCGTTAAGATAATTCTTATAATCCGGTTTTATAATCATATTCTTTCGCTTTATCCGGTTTGGCATTTTCATATTCTGTTTTCACAAATGGGCGGTATGATGGCAAAACCTTTTTTACAGATGGCAGACGTTCTATTTTTCCCATGACCGTATCGACATCCTCCATATTGCAATAAAGGACAACATACTTCATAGTACGTGATATATAATGGACATGACCGTATTTTCGAAATGATTTTGCTTGTTTCAAATGATGAAGATAGACAATAATACCTTGACGATCGATCATAGATTTCCCCTCTTTTCCTAACCCATACAATACCATAGGACTGAAAAGCCCTGCAACAAAAGAAAAGCGTAAGGCGTCGTGTAGCCCCGACAAGCGCTGGAGGGCCCCAGGAAAAAGGCGTTCTTTGCCTTTATATTCAAGAAGGAAGGCAGTCTAAAACGCCACTTCCTGTGGCTACGACTGCATGACCTACATCCTGTAGGCCCAAGCGACTCGAGGGGCTGACGCCTGAAGCTGGACAAAAAGAAAAGCGGAAGGCGTCGTGTAGCCCCGACAAGCGCTGGAGGGCCCCAGGATAAAGGCGCTCTTTGCCTTAATATTCAAGAAGGAAGGCAGTCTAAAAACGCCACGTCCTGTGGCAACGACTGCATGACCTACATCCTATAGGCCCAAGCGACTCGAGCATCTGGCGCTATAGCTAGACACTGAACATTGCTGACAACTTTTATTTTTTGCACTATAATAGGGGAAATAGAGCTGATTCATAAGGAGGCATCTAAATGGGTAGAAAAACAAATGTGGCTCTTACAGTAGGTGCGGCAGGCGTTGCCGCGTGGGCGGCTTCGAAAGTTGTCGCAAAACCGGTACCACGTGAAGGTAAAAAAGCACTTGCTTTCGATAAACCAGTCATTCTTGCCCACCGAGGTGGCCTAGCAGAAGCTCCTGAGAATACATTAGCCGCATTTTCAAAATCAGCCGAGCTTGGCGTGCATGGATTTGCGGTCGATATCCGGTTAACAAAAGACGAGGAAATCATCGTTTTCCACGATGATTTTGCAGATCGAACAACAGATTTCTCTGGAAGAATTGCCGACTATACCCTAAGCGAATTGAAAATGGCTGATGCAGGTTATCAGTTTGAAGACGAGGGCGGAAATCATTCTTATCGCGGAAAGAATGTAGAAATCCTTTCCCTTCGAGAGCTGATACAAAAGTTTCCGCATATGCTAATTGCTATCAATCTGAAAGATCCTCCTGATACATACGAAGGAAGCTTGATACCTTCCAAACTCTGGAGACTTCTTGAAGAGCTGGGTGCTGAAGACTGTGTCGCTGTTACAAGTTCATATGATGAACAGACTGATAGATTCAACTTATATGCACAAAATAAAGTAGCTACCGGTGCGGGTGATAACGAAGTAAAAAAAGCATATGCCTCTTTTACAAGTTTGTTTGGTCATCTCTATAGCCCGCGTGCCGACTTGTTCAGTATTCCAGAAAAACTGGGCGTATTTTCTCTTGGCACTGAAAGTTTCATCAAGTTTCTCAGCCAAATTAATATTCCCGTTTATTTTGAAGGCGTGAATGATAAAGAGTCATTCGTTAAACTTCTACATGTTGGAGCAGCAGGTTTCATCACAGATAGACCGTCTATCGCTATGAAAGTCGTGCAAGAAAACATAGCTGAATAAACGAAAACAGGTTGCACCCCATGTCGACTTTCCGACACGGATGCAACCTGTTTTTTAATGTCTAGACTCCAGGCGCCTGTTCTTGCTTTGGAAATCATAAAATCTCGTACTGTGGATAAACTGCGAAAGGCGATATTTCACGTCTAGACTCCAGCGCCTAGAGGCTCGGAGGCCCACAGGATGTGGGTCACGCAGACATTGCCCCAGGACGCGGCGTACTTTGGCTGTGTTCCTTTATTTGTCGGTCCGGCTAGGAAGGATTGAACTGCATCCTTCCCGGGCAAAGAACGCCGCTTGGGGATGCAGGTCATGCAGTCGTTGCGAACTTAGACTGCCTATCCTTTACCCGTCTTATGCCTGCCGCGGGCCTACAGGATGTAGGTCATGCAGCTGTTGCCACAGGAAGTGGCGTACTTAGGCTGCGTTCATTTGTAACAGGCGCTTCCGCTTTTGTTTTTAAGCCGAACACGAACAGCCTCCGCCAGTGCCGCAACTTCCACCACAAGATGAGTCGGAAAAGAATGCACTGCCAGCTGGAACTTTTACTTCATCCGAAACCGATTTAGCGATGATTGAACCAATTTCGTCAAATATATATTGAACGTCATTCTCAGCCAATCGAAGCGCCGCAACCCTGTCGTTCATATCAAGCTCACGTTTTTGAACTCGGATGCTTTTCATTACTATATTATGATCCGGATGGTATCTTCCGAATCGTTGGACTTCTTCATAACGTTCCTTCATTGTCGCGAACTCTTGAATTGATTTCACAAGTTCCGTGTCCGAATAAACATCATCATGGGCTTTACGGTATTCAGCCACCGCTTCAGAAGAAAGCAGCATTGCCGTTAGGTCTTCTGCATCTTCAATGATGGTGATCCATTCGTCTGTCATCATAGAATGATCCCCTCCAATCATCCATATATCATAACAGAAGAGATGGTATACATGCACCTATTCAATATTTATTTCTTTAATATCCAAAAATGTTTTTTCAGAAAGAGCACGTGCTGCTTCATCAAGATCAGAAAATGGTATCAGGCCATCAGCAGTGTGCTGCGATTTTTCATGACCTTTGCCAGCAATAAGGACGATATCACCCGGTGCTGCACAGAAAATCGCTTTCCGAATCGCATATTTCCGATCGAGTACAGCTTCAATCGACGAACACTCTCCTCCGAAGCCCTCCATAATATCCGAAATAATTGCTTTAGGATCTTCATTTCTCGGATTATCTGATGTCACAATGACACTTGAAGAATACAGAACAGCGAGTTCGCCCATCTCAGCTCTTTTTCCTTTATCTCGTTGGCCGCCGCAACCAAAGACTGTAATCAGTCTTCCGTAACATGAATTGGACAGCGTCTGCAATACCGCTTCGAGCGCATCTGGCGTATGGGCATAATCTACGTACACTTTTACACCATCGCGCTCTAATTGCTGCAATCTACCTTCTGGAAGCACCAGAAGTTCGCAGTGCACTAAAATGTCATCTAAGTAATAGCCAAGGACAAGAAGTGCACTAATTGCCGCTAATGTATTCATCCGATTATAATGACCCAGTATATCCGGATTCATTTTCAGTTCTGGGACTCGGACGTCAGCCGACGGATTCACCCCAAAATAAACCAGTGGAACAGTTGCATTTTTAACCATTTTCACACATTGTTGATCATCATTGTTAACAATGATTGTTTTCGCCATTTGGATTAAACGCTTTTTAGCATTAATATAAGCAGTTTTTCCACCATGTTCTTCGAAATGATCCGTACCAATATTCAAAAATATCCCTATATCGATGTCGCAATGATCTAAACGATTTGAAGACAATCCAAGTGAAGATGCTTCAAGAACAATATGACTAACATTTTCATCAACACATTTTTTTAGTAATGGATGAAGATATTCCGCGGGTAATGTTGTCATTTTTGGGCAATCATAGTCAATCTTAATGCCATCGATAAAAATGCCCGTCGTACCGATAACAGCCACCCGATTTCCAAATTTGCTTAGTAACTGACCGATGAAATGTGTGACTGTCGTTTTTCCATTTGTTCCAGTCACAGCGATCACCTTCATTCTTTTAGAGGGGTTACCAACTAATTGTGCACTTGCATGGGACATGAATTTTGTGCAATCCGAAACCGTAATGACAACAACACCAGCAGGTATTTCAGACAAATTCGTTCTATCAATAACAATAGCTGCAGCACCTTGTTCAATCGCTTTTTTAATATACATCGCACCATCGCTTTGATTGCCTTTCCTCGCTACAAACACAGATCCTTTCTTTACCCGTGAAGAATCCTCGGTTATTCCCGTGACAACAATCCTGAGTTCCCCGCCATTGACTGTACAAGGCCAGTCTTTTATAAGCTCCGTTAAAAACAGCACCACTCTCCCCTTCCCGAACATTTTTCTGTGAAAATGAATATATTGAGAGCGAACATACTTTATCGTATGAAAAGAACTCAATGAACGTCACGAAGAAAGTTGGGAGCTTATGATCATCCAGAAATTCGGTGGGGTAGCAATGAAAAATGAAGCAATGAGATTGAATTGCATTAACCATATAAAAGATGGACTGAATGAGTTTGGCGATGTCGTCGTAGTCGTATCTGCAATTGGTCGCTATGGCGATCCTTATTCGACGGACAGCCTTCTTCAGCTCACGGATGCCTTTTCATCTTCAGCAGCCGCAAGCGACCTTGCAGTGTCGTGTGGTGAACTCATTGCTGCTGCAGTTATGTCTGCTGAACTAACACGGGCTGGCGTCCCAAACACGGTCCTGCACGGCATCCAGACTGGTATAATGACTTCTGGAGAATTTGGTGATGCCACGATTGACCACATCGACCCTGCCACTATTTTTGAATTCCTTAAACAAACCCGTTGTGTCATTATTCCAGGCTTTCAAGGAATTGATAACAACGGGCATGTCATGACACTTGGAAGAGGTGGCAGTGACTTATCTGCAATCGCGCTTGCTGCAGCACTCCAAGCCTCCCATGTAGAATTCTTTAAAGATGTACCTGGCGTTATGACTCATGATCCGCGCAAAGTAGAGAATCCCCGTAAAATTGACCTGCTGACGTTGGACGATTTCATTCAACTTCTAGATTGTGAAAGACCCGTCATTCAAAAACGGGCTGCATTACATGCAATAAAAACAGCGACACCTCTTTATATAAGAGGTGTCGCCAGTACGGAGACGGGAACATGGATTATTCCGTGAGCAGCAATGAATTTCATTGCTGCCTTTTTTCTTCTGCAATCTCACGAATCATAACTTGTGTAAAATACTTTCCATATGCACCTGTCCCAAGATGCGTGACTTCTTTTTCAAACAGGACTTCACGGTGAGCGGGAGAATTAAGCCAACCATGGACCGCCTCTATTGCATCCACATAGTCAAAAGCAATATTTTCCCGGGCTTTACGATGTTCAATTCCCACTTCTTTTAACCTATCTGCAAGATTACCGGTCACAGGAGATTCATGGGAAAAGTAATTTTCATGCGCCATATCCTCACTATGTTTTCGCGCCACAACAGCTAGATCATAATCGCTCAAAAGTTCATTAAATCCATGATTTTTTCGATAAAGGTTAGTTAAATCGAAAATCTGACGCTCCATTGCCCGATCCACTTCCATCTGCATTGTTGACGATGGACGATTAGAACTGACGATTTCGCCCATATAAGCCATGTCATAGGGTTGGTGTAGAATTAGTGTAATTGGATCAATAAAACGAATCGCTTCCAATACCCCATCCACACCGTCAATATATAGCTGTGCATAGACATTTTCATATTCAATAAGCAATCTATTTTTCACATCTTCACTGTTCAATGTAAATGTATAGATACTTTCCCCAATTTGTACAGCCACTTCTGACTCAACAATCGTAAATCGATGGATGTCTTGCACATCCTGCCCAATCTCAAAAGGTTCAATATGGGAGGATAAATCTGCAGTATAAACTTGGTTTACTTTTCCTTCCCAAACACCTACCATTAACTCCTGTTTTTGTTCATATATCCACCAATCGTACCCATAGTTCGACGGCTCAATGCGGTCTGGTTTACCTATCTGTTCAAATAGACCGTCTACACTCTTACCAACAAGCAAGGATAGGCCAGTTTCAGGCCGCGCAGCTTGCTGTAGCGGCAAACCATCTCCGCTTCCAGGTACTGGAATGGCCGTTCCATGTTTCACAGGTGACTCAAGTGGTTTATTCTCTTTTACTCGATCATCCATAATATAAAATATCAATAGGACGATGATAAGCAAAAGTATTATTTTCCAAAGTACTTTCATTTTTCGACCTACTTTCGTGAGTACATAGTTTTGTCGGTTCTTTTAAGGTTAACACTACTTTATATATTGAACACATGAATACCTATATAAAACGAGCGCAGGCACCTTACAGGGGTAGCCAACCGAACAACGAAGAGTTCGGTTTGTATAATTTCTGCGTTCTTCGCAGAAATTATACAGTTAATGCCAAGAGGTTATTCTATATAGGCTTATCTAGCATAGGGCGGCAGGCACCCCCTTGCGCCGCAGCGGATTCAATAGGATATCTTTAATTAAGCATATATAACCGATGTCCTCTTTCATTATACTTCGTCATCCTGTTAAAAATGTTGAGTATTAACTTATTTATTAAATCATATGTTTCTTGACACAATGTTGTCATTGCAACTATTGGTGATTTGTTCTATTATAAATAGGTATAGGGAATTGGCTCAACGATATATAAGGAGGATATAAACTATGTATATTGAAGATACAGGCATCGAAAATATTGTTACCGACTTATCAATACTTGATGAAATCATGTTAAAACACGACCTAGTCCGCGCGGGTCAATGGGACTACGAACGGGCAACATTTGATAAGAAATATATGATCAAAGAAGGTACGTATTATTTGCGTGTATTCAGTTATACAACTGATGGCGATGTTGACACACGCCAAGCGACTATGATCCTTAAAAAACCGGTTGTCGGCAAGCATTACTATCCACATGGTGTTGAATATGGCGAAGGGGAACATTTCCCTGAAAGCTTACTTAAAGACTGTGTTGCAACATTGAAAGCAGTAAGTGCAGCACTAGAACCTTATAATCTTAAAAAGTAATTTTGCACTGAAGACTGGCGAACTCAATGTTCTCCAGTTTTTTTATAGCCATTTTGAAGTAAGACAACATCTTCTATACTTTACTACTCAATCAGCGATCCGTTGGTTATAATTGAAACAGCGAATTAATATGGAGGAGTGCCCATTGTCCAAATGGCTTACAAAACGTAATTTAATCATAACACTTACTTTAATAGTCATCATCTTGGTTAGTATGTTTATCTTGCCCGTTTCATTACCAATCATTTTCGCCCTGCTTACTGCGCTAATAATTGATCCCTTGGTAAGAGTGACTGAAAAGAAATTCAAATGGAATCGTAAAGTCTCAGTTATCTCAGTTTTCATTTTCATCCTCGCAATTATTACGTCCTTGTTCTATTTCACAGTCACACAATTGATTGGTAAAATTATTGATCTTACAATAGCAGCTCCCGGCTATTTTAATTCACTTTCAGGAATATGGATTGACAGTCAAAGTAAACTTTTACAATATACTGCAGGAATGCCCGAAGAGGTCGTCATTGGCGTCCAGAATGAATTTAAAAATGTCTTTGAATCAATACGCGAATCTATCCTTAATTTACTGAGCTATTCCAAAATTATGTCCCTTATGGCAGAGATCCCAAACTTCCTTGTCAGTTTTATCGTCTTCATAATTGCATTATTTCTATTTATGCTTGAATTGCCTGAATTAAAAAAGACACTATTCAGACATCTGACTACCTCGACAGCAGAAAAAGTTCGATTTATGATTACCAAACTTAATTCCGTAATATTCGGATTCCTGAAAGCACAACTGCTTGTCAGCTTCATCATTCTAGCAACCACTTTTGTCGGTCTCTTACTGATCATACCCAAATATGCAATTGTCATGTCGCTAGTCATTTGGATTATCGACATTATCCCTATTTTGGGTTCAATCATCGTTTTAGCGCCTTGGTCACTCTATATGTTTATCAGTGGTGATGTAGCGACCGGGACACAATTGGCCATTCTAGCAGCTGTCTTGCTGATTATACGACGAACTATAGAACCTAAAGTGATGGGATCTCAAATCGGCTTATCACCGCTCCCAACACTAATCGCCATGTTTATAGGACTGAAGCTATTCGGCTTCCTCGGGTTTTTTATTGGGCCATTAGCTGTCATTCTCTTTACAACAGCACGTGAAGCCGGAATCATCAAAATTAATTTTAGGATATAAAACAAAAAAACGTCTGTTGATTAACCAGTTACTTGCATAAAAAACGGGTGAATAGGGCTTGATATCCTCCATTTTGCTGAAAGTTCCTGCTCACTTTCAGCAAAATATTCATGACACGTTTGGCGAGGAATTGCAGTTCATTCCTCATTTGAGGGAAAAGTGTAGCGAATAGTTACCTGTCGCGTACCTACACTGTTCAAGTGAAAAATGCAGGTATGTTTGAAAGAAACGAATAGAAGACTTTCTATAGAGATTGTAAGTGCCCGAAGATACAATTTCGGGCACTTTTGCACGTTGTACAATGTTCTTCTTGCTTACTTTTAGCAAAGTTTAGGCATCTAGTCATGTAGCACCCAGTTTGTGGAGTGGTTATTTTTAGTTAATCAACAGACACACAAAAAAACGCTTTCACAAATGTGAGAGCGTTTTTCATCGTTAAAAACCAAGGATTGCTTTAAACATGGACGTTACTTCTCCACCCTTATAAAAAACGTAAAGAAGTAAATAAACAGCAACACCTGTAATGGCTGTGAAGAACCATATAACACTGGTGATTGGACCTAGCTTCCGATGCCTCACCAAATTATTCTTCAGCCCTGCATTAATCGTCACAGCACCAAATACGGCACCTGTTGTCGCAAGCACTATGTGAAATATTAGGAAAACCGTATAATAGATTTTCAAATCATCCGGACCGCCAAACGACGTATTACCAACCAATATAGTTCTTGATACGTATATGATTAAAAATAGAATAGCTGATACCGCGGCTGCCAGCATCGTTTTCTTATGCGCTTCTATTTTCTTTTTTCGTATTAAGTTCCATCCTATTGCAACTAACACAGCTGACAAAACAATAAAAAACGTACTGATTGTAGGTAGAATTGGCAGATTCATTCATTATTCCCCCTGTTGGTAAAATGTCTCTGTATTTAGCCTATTATCTGTACAACGTCATTCTTTGACGTTCCAATAATGCGTTAGCAGTAATTTCTTCTGCATTGTCCTGTTCTTCTCTATGCCATTTTATAAAAATACTGCCAAGGACACCAACATAAATGATTTCTTGGAATACTTTCATAATAATTCCGCCAAGTTGCTGATCAACTAATGTAGGCATATTGGTGAATAATTCAGGGCCTGAAATGCCTAAGCCCGCTAACCCTGAGAGTGTACTCGCGGGTACACAAAGCGCCATTGCCCGTAACCAAGATTCGCCAGATTTATATGTCTCATATACAGGTACATCTACAAAAATAATAAGTGAACACGCGGGTGTGATTAATATTGCGCTTAATATAATATAGCCTATTTTTTTCAAGCCATGAAGCTTTGGCTGCCCCTTCAACGTATTAATGATTGGCCACCAAAAAAACACTGCTGAAACAAATAATGTTAATGTAAAAATTGTATGCAGTGGAGCGCTCAATTTCACATTATCTAAAACAAGTGGAATATGGTAAATGGAAAACATACCACAGAATAACAATAGGCTGAGAACTGGTTTGGTGAAGAATGTCATTATGCGGTCAAGAATCTTAATATCAAAAACTTTTTTCCACATCCAATTAGGAATCCCCATCATGATTAATGGAGCAATCGCAAGCAATAGAACCGCCATTTGTACCATGTGAATTGAAAATAAGATATGACCAAGTAAATCTACAGGTGAACCTTTAACAACGTAAAGTAGAACCATCCCGGACATGAATAAGATTATTTGGTTTCTAGTAACGGGATGCGTATCTTGAAATCGATGACGCATTTTAGTCGTTAGTAATAAATATAAGACCATACCAAGTATGATAATCAGTAAGAACCACGGACTCCACAAAGCTCGAAATCCAAATATACTTAAAGGCATTGCCATCGCTCCCTTTTTAAAGTCTTTCTTTATTATAAAACTAAAAGCGCTGTAACTCAATGTACGAACTATGACAATTGATAAGTAAAGCTCAAGGCGCCGTCCAGCGCCTTAAGCTAGACACTGCTCCATGGTGAAAAACTCATACTTTCTTATCTTTTAAAAAGAAAAAGCCTATGGAGAATAAAATCTTCCATAGGCTTTCCCATCTATTAATACTACCACCAAACAATTGTTAGAAATGTTAACACAACAACGAATGCAAAAATGACTCCCGTATACATAAACATTTGTGGAATACCATGCCCTTTTTCATTCATGTGCATGAAGTAATACAATTGTAGACCAACTTGCACGGCTGCAAATAGCATCAGCGTTGGGATAATCAAGTATTTAGAAAATCCAATTACGTCAGCTTGATAAGCCATAACCATCGAGAACGACATAATCGTTAAGAAAATCATAAGCGAAAACATCATAATCTGACCGCGCATTGACTTACGTGCGCGTCTTTGCCCTAAGTTAAATTCAGCTGGTGACTTTTTATAAACGTGTACGTCCGACATGTTAACCTATCACTCCCATCAAGTAGACTACAGTGAAGATGAATACCCAAACAACGTCGATGAAGTGCCAGTATAACGAGAAAGTGTAGTACTTCGGCGCGTTATACAAGTTCAGGCCGCGCTTAGAGTTACGGAAGATGAGTAACGTAAGCCAGACAAGTCCGATCGCTACGTGGAAACCGTGTGTACCAACAAGCGTGTAGAATGCAGAACTGAATGCACTGTTGTCAAATGTAAAGCCTAATTTAATATAGTGTACAAACTCGTACACCTCGAGCGCAAGAAAACCAAGCCCAAGGAATGCAGTGATGACAAGCCATAGCTGCATTTTCTTGAAATTGTAGTTTTTCAAATGATACATCGCATATACACTCGTCAAAGATGAAGTTAATAAAAGCAACGTCATGACGAAGACAAGCGGTAATTCAAAAAGTTCTTGTGTCGAAAACTTAAATCCACTTGGTCCTTTGTTCTTTAAAGCAAGATAGGTCGCAAAAAGTGTTGCGAACAAGATTGTCTCTCCGCCAAGGAACAGCCAGAATCCAACAAATTTATTCTTTGCCTCTAACGTTGCTTTTTCCGGATGATCAGGCCACGTCTCAGGGGTGAATTTTTTATTCAAATCCATTATTTTTGTCCCCCTTTACGTTTCATATCTTTTAAGATGTCTTCTTTCTTAACATAGTAGCCAAGATCGTCTTTCAATGAACGCATTGCCATTGCAGCGAAAGTCCATACAAGACCAATTACAAGAACGGCCATTCCCCATGGTTCCTCAGTACGGAACATTGCACCAAATCCTGCAATGAACAGACCTAAACTCAACATGAATGGAATGAAAGAACCGTTCGGCATATGGATATCTTGAACGGGTTCAGCCGGAGTAATTCCCGACAGATTACCCTCCATTTTTTCGATGTACACTGTATCAAGACCACGTACTAGTGGTGTCTGCGCGAAGTTATAGAATAGCGGTGGAGATTCAATCGCCCATTCAAGCGTACGCCCATCACCCCAAGGGTCATTTGCTACACGTACATTTTTAATGGAAGTTACGATAATGTTATAAACCATAACCGTAATCCCGATAGCCATAAGTAATGCTCCTACAGAACTAATTACGTTTGCTGAGTTCCAACCTTGACCATCCATGTATGTAAATACACGACGCGGCATTCCCCAGAAACCTAACCAGTGTTGAATTAGGAACGTTAAATGGAAACCGAAAAAGAAGAACCAAAACGTCACTTTACCGAGTGTTTCATTTAACATTGTACCGAACATTTTCGGCCAATATAGATGAGTACCAGCAAGTATACCGAATACAGTACCACCCACGATTACATAGTGGAAGTGAGCAACAACAAAGTATGTGTCATGCAATTGGTAATCAAGTGGTGCAGTACCAAGCATAACACCCGTAACTCCACCCATAACAAACGTTGGGATGAAGGCCAATGCCCAAAGCATCGGTGTTGTTACTTTTATACTTCCGCCCCATATGGTGAGCAACCAGTTAAATATCTTAACTCCAGTAGGTATGGCAATTGCCATTGTCGCTACAGAGAAGATCGCGTTTGCTGTTGGCCCAAGACCAACTGTAAACATATGGTGAGCCCAAACCATGAAGCCTAGGAACCCAATAAGGACGGTAGCAAATACCATCGCTGAATAACCAAAAAGTCGTTTTCTAGAGAAGATCGTGAAGATCTCTGAGAAAATACCGAATGCCGGTAAAATTAGAATATATACTTCAGGGTGACCAAATATCCAGAATATATGCTCCCAGATAATCGTATTTCCACCCATCGTAGGATCAAAGAAGTTAGCACCAAACATTCTTTCAAATGTCAGAAGGAATAGTCCTACTGTAAGTGGTGGGAATGCGAACAGAATCATAGCCGATGCAACGAACGTAGTCCATGTAAATAATGGCATACGCATGTACGTCATCCCTGGAGCACGCATATTGATAATCGTTACGAGGAAGTTAATCCCCCCTAATAACGTACCACCACCGGCAATTTGAAGTCCTATTGCATAAAAATCAACACCATGTCCTTCTGATGCCATTGCTAGCGATGCGTAAGAAGTCCAACCTGCATCGGGAACTTGACCAAAGAACCATGATATGTTTAGGAATACCCCACCGAAGAAGAACATCCAAAAACCTAGTGAGTTAAGAAATGGGAATGCTACATCACGCGCTCCAATTTGGAGTGGCATAATGGCGTTCATAAATCCAATTAATATAGGCATGGCCGCCAGGAAAATCATTGTCGTTCCGTGCATCGTAATAATTTGGTTAAATATCCCCGCACTGACGAGATCGTTATTTGGCGTTAAAAGTTGCAAACGAATGATCATTGCTTCTATACCGCCGACTATGAAGAAGAATCCTCCACCTAGGAGATAAAGGATACCAATCTTCTTATGGTCGACTGTTGTAAGCCAGTCCCATAGCGTTGCGCCAAAACCTCTTTTTTGAGCAACTGAACTCAATTTGTTTACCTCCTCTTCAAATTCACGTTAATCGTTATTTTTCTACTGAAAGTCCCATGAGGTACTCAGCAATTGAATTTATTTCCTCGTCAGAAAGTTGTTCACCGAATGACGGCATCAAGTTTCCTGGCTTTTGTTTTTGAGTGTCAGAAATCCACTCAACTAGTTTTTCTTGCGTGTGATCCATGAATCCTGCAACGCGATTACGGTCACCAAATGACGCTAGGTTTGGTCCAATTGCTCCGCCTTCACCGACTGCAGATGTCGCATGACATGCAATACAGCTTTGTTGGAACAATTCTTCACCTTGACCGGCTGCAGCAACATCTGTCGCTTCTTCGCCTGTTGCTTGCATTGCTGTAACCCATTTGTTGAATTCAGCACGTGGCAATGATTTTACTTTGAAATCCATAAGTGCGTGTGATGGACCACAAAGCTCTGCACACTTGCCGTAAAATACTCCGTCTTTCAGGTCTTTCGATGCTTTATCAAACGTTAAATAAAACTTGTTTACGTTTTCAACGTTTGTATCGAGTTTACCACCGACTGCTGGAATCCAGAAGGAGTGCTTAACATCTGCTGCAAGAAGGTTGAAATATACTTTTTCTCCAGTTGGTACAACAAGTTCTTGTGCTGTAACAATTCCGAGTGTAGGGTATTCAAATTCCCACCAGTACAATTTCGCCGTAACATCAACAACCAGGTTTTCTGACTCTCCATCCTCATTGACTTCATTCATCGCACTGACATCGCTTAGTTTATATGTGTAATAAACTGTAGGGACAGCTAGAAGTAATACAAGGAGAACAGGAATAACCGTCCATACAAGTTCTAATGTATGGCTTCCTTCAACTTCTTCAGGAACAAAGTCCTCACCCAGTTTCGAGCGTCTAAAACGAACAATTGCAACTACATAAATAATCACAACTACTAGAATAACCAGTAACATGATTCCTGATGATAACATCAGCAATTTGAATTGGTCTTTCCCGACTTGACCGGCTGGAAGAAGTGTGGATAGTCCCTCCTGACCACATCCCGCAAGAAACACGGTAAGAGCTGCTAATAAAGAAAAAAGACGCCACTTTTTGAGTCCTTTCATCATCGCTTAATGATACCTCTCTTTCTAAAAAAATGTTTTTCTTGGTGCGAGGACTGCTGACCTCTTTATGTGAATTCCTATGCAAAGAAAGAATTCCAATATGTTAGATGAATATCGAGAAGATAATCATGGCAACAAAAAGGATCGTCATATAATTCAATGAATAGATGAACATACCCGTTGCCCATTTTATATCATCTTTCGCTTTAAATCCTTTAAGTGCTAAAAACAGCCACCCTATATTCAACGCGGTCGCAAGTACTAAGAAGCCTACCCCTAGTTCAGTAAGTAGAAACGGCAATGGAAATAAAAACAGAATCCAAGCCAACATCGATTTCTTCGTTCTTGCAAAACCTTTTACAACAGGCAGCATTGGAATATTTGCTGCACGGTATTCGTCTGTCCGACGCATCGCTAGCGCATAAAAATGCGGCGGTTGCCAAACAAACATAATCAGGAATAACGCCAAGGCACCTGCACCGAGTGCTGGTTCAACCGCAGCCCATCCGATTAAAGGCGGTATTGCCCCTGAAATACTTCCAACTACTGTATTAGCGACGTGCCTACGTTTCGACCACATCGAATAGAGTACAACATAACTGAAGATACCTGCAAGTCCCCAAAGACCAGCTGCTACAGAAGCAGAAAACAAAAGCACTTCGCCTACTACGATGAAAGTCAGCGCAAGTGTCAATACAGCCGGCGCCTTGAAACGTCCGGTAACTGTTGGTCTGGACTTCGTTCTCGTCATGACAGGATCAATATCACGGTCGATCAAGTTGTTAAGTGCCGCAGATCCAGCAATTATCAATCCTGATCCGAGAAGAGCAAAGACGAGCAAATCTATATTATGAAGAAAGTTTTTACCAGTGAACTGAAAAGCAAGGAATAGTCCCGTAAAAGTTGTGATCATGTTCGAATTAACAATGCCGATTTTAATGAGCGCAAGGAAGTCCTTATAAAGAGACGCTGTCACTACATTCGATTCGACAGGTGTGGAAATTGTATGACCGTTTGACAAGTTACCCCTCCTTCCAAAGTGGTGAGCGTTAACCGCTATAGCTAACTATAGCGAAATTCGGGTAGTATTTCTATACATATACAAAATTTCTACCGAATTCCTTGAAATATCGACACATTTATTACTGAACCCCCTCTATAGTAAATCATTTCGGTAGGTCTTTTGTGAAGTTAAAGCGTCTTCTTTATGAACAATTTGTGAAAAGGATCATTACTGAGGCATTTCCAGCCGTTCTTCGTTGTCTTTTTACTATTTTTTCGTTATCATCAAAAAAGCAGGGACCTTTTATACAATGGTCATCAATAAAAAAGTAGGTGTCATTTTTTTGCAATCTAATAGATATTTAAAATGGTTCGCCGTCGCTTCAACTGTCGGTATGCTTTTAATCTTACTCGGAGGCGCGCTTGTTACTAAAACCGATAGCGGTATGGGCTGCGGAAGACATTGGCCTGGATGTAATGGGCAACTTATTCCTGACGAGATTACAGCAGAAGTACTTATTGAATTTTCACATCGGCTTGTAACCGGATCTGTCGGAATCTTGATTGTCATATTAGCTGTCTGGTCATGGAGATCAATCGGACATATAAGGGAAACAAAATTCCTAGCAATCGCAGCAGTGTTCTTCCTTATATTACAGGCATTGATAGGTGCCGCTCAAGTATTATGGGGTCAAGGTGATTTCATACTCGCGCTTCATTTCGGCATTTCACTTTTAAGCTTTGCATCAGTACTTCTATTAACCCTTCTCATATTTGAAGTGGATCGAAAGTTTGATGCAGATAAGTTACAAATAGGTAAACGGTTAAAATGGCATACAATAGGTGTATCCATTTACTCATACTTTGTCGTTTATACCGGAGCACTCGTCCGTCATACTGAGTCTGGTCTCGCCTGTCTAGACTGGCCGCTGTGCAAGAACAGTGCATTCACCCTTCCGCGTAACATGTTTGAATGGGTTCAGATGGGTCACCGTACTGCCGCAGCACTTATCTTCATTTGGTTATTAGTCATCATGATTCATGCAATTCGTCATTATAAAAATCAGCGTGTCATCTATTGGGGCTGGAGTATCGCATTTATACTTGTAGCGCTCCAAGCAACAACAGGAATGATGGTTGTTCTGACAAGACTAAACCTTTATATTGCTTTGCTTCACTCTTTGTTTATCACGTTGTTATTTGGTTTGTTAACGTACATGATCCTACTTGTTTCGAGAAGTAAACTATCCAAATGAATGTAAAGGACTGGCCCTAGGCCAGTCCTTTCTACTTGTCTACCCAACTTATTAACATAAAAAACAAGGGCACCCGAATATAATTCGAGTGCCCTTGTTTTTTTATGTTAATGCTCCAATTCGATGAGAAGATCACCTGTAGCTATCGATTCTCCAGCAATTACATATATTTCTTTTACTATACCATCGAAAGGTGCTTGAATCGTTGTCTCCATTTTCATAGCTTCTGTGATGAGCAAATGTTCTCCTCTTTTCACTTTCGCTCCCTTTGAGACTGCAACTTTCAATACAGTTCCCGGCATAGTGGCAGCAATATGCGCAGCATTTGAAGTATCCGCTTTTTGTTTCCTAACTGTGACAGACTCAACACTCATGTCTTCAATAATGACTTCACGTGGTTGCCCGTTCAATTCGAAATAGATGACTCTTGTTGCATCTGATTGCGGTTCGCTAATCGACACTAGTTTAACAATCAACGTTTTCCCTTTTTCTATCTCTACTTCAATTTCCTCACCGAGCCGCATTCCATATAGGAATTCAGGCGTATCAATAACAGATACATCCCCGAACTGCTTATTGGTTTGGGAATATTCTTCGAAAACTTTCGGATAAAGGGCATAAGAAAGTACTTCATGAATGGTAACTGGACGTTCTAATTTAGTATTCAATTCATCCCGTAGCTTTTCAAAATTAACATCTTCCAATAGTTCTCCAGGACGTACAGTAATCGCTTGGCGATCTTTTAAAATGATTTTTTGAAGTTCAGCTGGGAATCCGCCATACGGCTGTCCGATATACCCTTCGAAAAACTCAATTACTGATTCCGGGAAGTCAATGGACTTTCCGCGTACAAGGACTGACTTTTCATCAAGTTCGTTTTGCACCATAAATAAGGCCATATCGCCAACAATCTTCGATGAAGGTGTCACCTTCACAACATCTCCGAATAACAGGTTAACCCGAGAATACATGCCCTTCACTTCTTCCCAGCGCTCCCCTAGACCTACCGCTTTCGCTTGTTGCTGTAAGTTAGAATACTGGCCACCAGGCATTTCATGAACATAGATTTCCGAATGTGGACTCATCATGCCACTTTCAAAGTGCTGATAATACTTCCGAACATCTTCCCAGTAGTACGATAAATCTTCAAGTGACTTCACGTTTGCACGTACATTGCGTTTACCGCCTTGCAGCGCGTAGTGTAGCGAACTTGCCGACGGTTGTGAAGTTAGACCTGCCATTGACCCTAAAGCCGTGTCAACGATGTCCACGCCAGCCTCAATCGCTTTGGCATACATATAAATACCGTTGCCACTCGTATCATGCGAATGTAGATGAATTGGGATGTCCACTGTTGCTTTCAATTCAGAAACAAGTCGATAGGCCGCCTCCGGTTTTAAAAGACCAGCCATATCTTTAATAGCTAGGATATGGGCTCCAGCCGATTCAAGTTCTTTTGCCATCTCTTTATAATAATTAACCGTATATTTCGCTCGAGAATCGTCAAGAATATCCCCTGTATAACAAATCGCGGCTTCCGCGACTTTCCCTGCTTCGCGTGTTGCGTCAATTGCAACTTCCATGCCTTTAATCCAGTTCAAGCTGTCGAAAATACGGAATACATCAATCCCAGCATCAGCTGACTTTTTAACGAACTCACGGATAACATTGTCAGGATAATTCGTATAACCTACAGCATTTGCCCCTCGGAACAGCATTTGGAAAAGTACATTTGGAATTTGTTCTCGCAGTTTTAATAACCTATCCCATGGATCTTCTTTCAGGAACCTATAAGCAACATCGAATGTCGCGCCTCCCCACATTTCATAAGAGAACAGATCTGGCATCAGTCTTGCCGATTCAGCCGCAATTGACGTCATATCGGAAGTACGCACACGTGTAGCCAACAAAGATTGATGTGCATCGCGGAATGTTGTATCCGTCAAAAGCACATCGTCTTGTTCTTTAATCCATTTGATTAGTCCTTCAGCACCGCGTTCATCTAAAATCTGTTTTGTACCCGGTTTTGGCGGTGTTAGAAGGTCAACTATTGGTTTTCTTACAGGATGAAGGACTGGCTTCGATTGTTTTCCGATTCCTGGGAATCCATTAACAGTAACATTACCAATATAATTCAACATTTTTGTTCCACGGTCTTTGCGTGCTGGGAATAGGAATAATTCAGGTGTTGAATCAATAAAGCTCGTATTATAGTTACCTGTTAAGAAGTTTTTGTGCTTTACGACATTCTCAAGAAACGGAATATTCGTTTTGATGCCACGAATCCGGAATTCCTGTAAGTTCCTGTCCATTTTTGAAGCAGCTTCTCTGAACGTCATACCCCATGTAGATACTTTAACAAGTAATGAATCATAGTACGGCGTGATGATAGCCCCTTGAAACCCGTTCCCCGCGTCAAGACGGACGCCGAATCCCCCGCCCGATCGGTAAACTGAAAGTTTTCCAGAATCTGGCATGAAGTCGTTCAATGGATCCTCTGTTGTCACGCGAGATTGAATTGCAAATCCAAATAACGGGATCTTGTCCTGTGTTGGAATACCCGTTTCACTATCATGAAGGCTTTTCCCATCTGCAATATGAATTTGCGCGTGAACGATATCAATACCCGTCACCATTTCTGTGATTGTATGCTCAACTTGAATTCTAGGATTTACTTCGATGAAATAAAATCGTCCATCCGATACAAGAAATTCCACGGTTCCAGCGTTTTTATAATTAACGTTCTTCATCACTTTTACTGCTGCTTCGCAAATTTCTTCCCTTAATCCATCCTCAAGCGAAATCGAGGGTGCTATTTCCACGACTTTCTGATGACGGCGCTGAATTGAGCAATCTCGCTCGAATAAATGGACGATATTGCCATATGTATCTCCAAGTATTTGAACCTCGATATGTTTTGGTTTATCAATGTATTTCTCGACATACATTTCATCCGATCCAAATGCAGATTTCGCTTCTGACCGCGCACGTTCAAATGCTTCGTTGACTTCTTCGGCAGAATTCACGATCCGCATGCCGCGTCCTCCACCACCAAGAGATGCTTTAATAATAATTGGATAACCATTGGATTCGCCAAACATTGCGACTTCTCTAACTGTAGAAACCGGACCGTCACTGCCTGGGATTACTGGAATTCCCGCTTTAACGGCTTGCTCACGAGCCTTTACCTTATCTCCAAACATATCAAGTTGCATTGAACTTGGACCAATGAAAATGATTCCTTCTTCTTCTAAACGCCTTGCAAATTCTCTGTTTTCGGCAAGAAATCCATAACCAGGATGAATCGCATTTGCACCAGAGTCTTTCGCTATCGCGATAATCCCCTCAATATCGAGATAAGCATCAATCGGCTTCTTACCTTCTCCGACAAGATACGACTCATCTGCCTTGTAACGATGGAATGACCCACTATCTTCCGTTGAATAAATACCCACCGTCGGTATATATAGTTCGGTACAAGCGCGAAAAACTCGTATTGCTATTTCTCCACGGTTGGCTACAAGGATTTTCTTAATCTGTTCCATCACAAGGCACTTCCTTTTCTAATTGTTTTTTTCATATTTTACGAACATTGAGACATTCGTTAATATTCCTAAAGCTAAAGATAACAGAATAACGGATGTACCGCCATAGCTAATAAACGGCAAAGTAACCCCTGTAAGCGGTAACAACCCTGTTAGGCCGCCCAAATTAACGAATGTTTGAATTCCTATCATACTGCCAATTCCTGCAGCAAGCATGCGCGCATGGGGATCTTTTGCCTGAAGCGCAATAGATAAAGCCCTCAAAACGATAAAACCAAGTCCACCGATTACGATAATAGCACCGATAAGGCCTAATTCTTCCGAAATTACCGCCATAATTACATCCGTTTGTGGTTCCGGCAAATAGCCCCTTTTTTGAATAGAATTCCCGAGCCCTCGTCCTTGTAATCCTCCAGAACCAATGGCAATGTAGCCGTTCGCAATCTGATAGCCAGAACCTTGGATATAATCGAACGGATTCAAAAATGACAGTATACGACCTGCTCGACCTGGGGTCACAATCGTTTCCCATTTGAAATAAAGGATAAGAGCAGCAAAGACCAGTCCAACAGAAATTATTCCGCTAATTTTCATAAAGGTTCTTTTTTTAATACCACTTGCTGCAAGGACAGAAAGTGCAGTGATGATAATAATGAACGAACCTCCGATGTCTGTTTCGAGCATAATAGAACCGACTGCTATTACTAAAATGACAACGGGCGGTAATATTGATTGGTTAATATTGTCGATTGTACCAGACTCGTATTTTTTTGCAAAAACACCTGAAAAATAGACAATCAGGACCAATTTCGCAACTTCCGAAGGTTGTAGATTACCAAATGGCGTTTTTATCCAACTAGTCGCTCCGACATGATCACCTGCACCAATGAAATGAACAAGAAACAATAGAACAAACATGCCCAATACAGCAAAAATCATCAAATTTTTCCGTTTATAATTTTTGTACGGAAAAAAAGCCGCCAAAAAGAAAGCGGGAATGGCAAGTTTTAAATTTAACAACTGCTTTTGATAAAAAGCATCAGCCGGAAGATCATACCTACCTACCGCAACAACCATGCTTGAACTGTAAATCATGACCAGCCCGAACAGACAAAGTAACAGGTAGACAAAAAACAGTGGGAAATCAAAATAGCGTAATAGCTTTTTAGTATATGTTTTCATAGGGTTACCTCTTTTTCATTAAACAAAAAACTCAAACCATTATGTCAGTTTGAGTTTTCGGCTTATTTTCTCGTATATACTTCGTGCAACACTGTCATTTCTTTCTCAAGTAAAGAAAGAATTTCATTGCCTTTCGGACGATCAATCAAACCAAGCTTTACAGCAAAGTCAATTTCACGAGACAAGCCATACATTTGTGTATCCAGCACTTCTTCATAGAGTGGGCACTGCGGCATCGTCAAATGGTCCATCTGTACTTTTATAAGTTGACCAATCTTATCAGCATCGGCTTGAAGCTGTTTCAACGCCTTTTCCTGATATGTTTCCTGCAATTCTATATCCATGAGGACGCCCCCATCAAACTTTTATTTCTTAATGGCTATTATCAATAAATTGTATCTTTCAAAACAGGAAAAAGCAAGTGTTTTCCCTTTGACTTTGTGTGTCAGGAAGCAAAAGCTTTTCCTGAAGACATCAAAGCGTTATACTAGAATCAAAAGATAATTTAATTCAGTAGGGGGATATTCATTTGGAATCAATAATTCCGATTAAAGGAAATGTACGTCATATCATCACACTTGACCCGACCGTCTGGATTTTCGATGATCGTCGCGTTGATTTGAAAACGTACTTTACAGAAAGCCACATCGAAAAAGATGAACTAGAAGAATATAAAAGAGAAATGGGGAAACATTGGTCCCGTGAAATAATGGAAGGCGCAACATTCCCACCTACCCTGGAAACAGAAAAGAAGTTTGAAAAACGGAAAGTCCTTACCGGAACATACGGCATTCAATTAAGCCACTTTTTAAAAATCGCAGAGCCAGCCGAGGATGCACAAACATTAGCATTTGAAACATCAGACGGCGAAAGTCACTCATTCCCACTGACGAAAGTCGATGATATTATTTTCAAATTCAGCGACGAAGGTAAGCCGCTACTTGAGGGTGGGCCCGTTCACGTTATCTTCAAAGACGGTACGAACAATGATAATCCGATTCGCAACGTCATTGCGATCCGAGTTGACTGAAGGAGGATTTCCAATGCGTGTAAAATGTGTTATCTGTGACAACATCGGGCAACTCCCTGACGATTTACCACTAGCCAAAACACTTCGGAATCGCCCTATCCATACGTATATGTGTCAAGAATGCAATGATCGGATTGCAGAAAAAACGATTGCACGAATAGAGACTGGTAACTTTACTTTTTATCGTAGTTCACATTCCATCGAAAAAGAATTCTGAGTAAAGAGTAACGTGCGTGTAGCCTAGACATTGTTCCGCGTCTAAAAACGTATACTAGCTAACACTTCTGTTGATTAACCATTTTCTTGTAAAAGAGAATGGTGAGAAGAGGTTGACAGCTTTCATTTTCACTAGGACCATTTCCGGCTCACTTTCGGCTAACTATTCATGACAGATTTACTAAGGGGTCCTAGTGTGAATAGTTGCCCGTCGCGTTCCTGCAATGTTCAAGGGAAAAATACAGTTGTTTGGAAGAAATGAATAGATGACATTCCATAGATAGTGTAAGTGCCCGAAGATTCAATTTCGGGCACTTTTGCACGTTGTATAATGTGCTTCTTGCTTACTTTCAACAAAGAGTATGCATCTAATCACCTGGTGCCTAATAGAAGGTGGCACTTATTTAATATATAAAAGAAAATACTATAGCGAAAGTTTCAGCACTACGTATACTAATGCATTTGGAGCAGAGCGGATGAAGGACCACGATACGATTACCGAAAAGACTGTGTAGGGATTGATCAAGTTTTTTACTGGTTATTTTTAGTTAATCAACAGACGTGACTTTCTTATACTATCCAAAAAGAAGACTCCATCAAATGATGGAGTCTTCTTTCGTTTCTTTATACTCATTCATCCTGCGCACTCGGTAGATAATTAAAATAAGAGCCGCCACAATGAGAGCCTCCACAATCGGAAGGAAAAAGCCAAGAAACGTCAAAATTAGACAGCCGATAAACAGGAAGGCATAGATGAAAAAAGTCTGTAATGGCCTTAGTTTTCTAGCAAATCCCAGTTTATAAACAATTGCCGACATGAGGAAGACGAGGGCGAAAAGTACATAACCGGCAGCCGTATAGGAAGGCATCACTTCGTAAATAAAGCGTGCAATACCCGACATCTTTCCGAATACGAACTCTGTATCCCCAACACTAGCACTCATTCAACACATTCCCTTCTGTAAAGCTTTTCTAATTCGCCGGGATACTAAATGATCCATGGCGCTGTCAAAGGGTCCCAGAAAGCCGTGCCTGACCTGTCAGTCGACTAGATCTGCATGTGGTAAGACACTCGAGATGCTTTCTTTTTCTATAAAAGTCGAAATAAAGAATCCCGTTGAATTCGCTACGGCGCTAGGGAATGCCTACCACCTTCACTCAGTTTACTCTGGTATTCCGCTTTTCAACATCTATAAGAACACTTTTATTTAAGCAGTGATTATTTCTTTTTCTGAACACGTTCGCGTTCGTTTTTATCAAGTATCTTCTTGCGGAGCCTGATCGATACTGGCGTCACTTCGCAATACTCGTCATCATCCAGATATTGTAACGCTTCTTCAAGCGACATAATACGTGGTTTTTTAGTCGTGACTGTTTGGTCTTTAGAAGCTGAACGTACGTTTGTCGCTTGTTTAGCTTTTGTTAAGTTGATTGTCAAATCGCTTTCGCGCGTATTTTCACCAACAACCATTCCAGCATAGATTTCAGTTCCAGCACCAATGAACATAATACCGCGATCTTCTAGCTGCATTATGCTGTAAGGCGTAGCTGTACCGTTCTCCATTGAAACAAGGACACCGTTTCTGCGGCCGCCGACTTTACCTTTAGCCATAGGCTGGTAAGAATCAAACGTATGGTTCATAATTCCGTAACCTCTTGTCAATGTAAGGAATTCAGTTGAATAACCGATCAATCCACGTGCAGGTACATTGAATATTAGACGTACTTGTCCATTACCATTGTTGATCATATCAAGCATTTCGCCTTTACGCTCACCGATTGATTCGATAATAGAGCCTGTATGCTCTTCAGGAATATCAATTTGTAATCGTTCGATTGGCTCACAACGAATGCCATCAACGTCTTTTACGATTACTGTTGGTTTCGAAACTTGTAATTCAAATCCTTCACGACGCATGTTTTCAATTAGAATTGAAAGGTGAAGCTCACCGCGACCTGAAACAGTCCATGCATCAGGCGAATCAGTTGGATCTACACGAAGAGATACATCTGTTTGCAATTGTGATTGAAGGCGTTCGTCGATTTTTCTTGACGTTACCCATTTACCTTCTTTACCTGCAAACGGGCTATTGTTTACAAGGAATGTCATTTGTAGCGTAGGTTCGTCAATGAACAACTCCGGAAGTGCTTCCAGATGATCTGCTGGACAAATTGTTTCACTTACGTCAATGTTCTCCATTCCAGATACCGCAACAAGATCTCCCGAGAAAGCTTCTTGAATATCAACACGTTTCAATCCAAGGAATCCAGACATTTTCGTAACACGGTAGTTTTTCACAGTACCATCACGTTTTATAACGGCAACCGACTGTCCGACTCGCATCGTTCCACGGAAAATCCGTCCGATACCGATACGACCAACATAATCGCTGTAGTCAAGAAGTGATACTTGGAACTGTAAAGGCTCGTCGCGATTATCGACTGGAGCAGGGATATGTTCTAGAATCGCGTCATAAAGTACGCGCAACGTTTCTTCTTGTGTTGAAACGTCTGGTGATAGGCTTGCAGTACCGTTGAATCCTGATGCATAAATAACTGGGAATTCAAGTTGTTCGTCGTTCGCATCAAGTTCGATGAATAATTCAAGAACTTCATCAACTACTTCTTCAGGGCGTGCAAATTCACGGTCAATTTTATTAACGACAACGATTGGTTTCAAGTTCTGCTCAAGCGCTTTTTTCAGTACGAAACGCGTTTGTGGCATACACCCTTCGTATGAATCGACAACAAGAATTACACCATCTACCATTTTCAAGATACGTTCCACTTCTCCGCCGAAATCTGCGTGACCCGGTGTATCCAAAATGTTGATTTTTGTATCTTTATATTCAATTGCCGTATTCTTTGCAAGAATCGTAATTCCGCGTTCACGTTCAATTTCATTTGAGTCCATTGCACGATCATCTACCTGTTCGTTAGAACGGAAGATTCCCGATTGTTTTAAAAGTTGATCGACAAGCGTCGTTTTTCCGTGGTCGACGTGGGCGATAATAGCTATGTTACGTAAGTCATTTCTAAGTTTAGTCATGATTTCACTCCATTATTCTTTTTTCAGTTGATTAACTGTGTTATTATAGCACATGTATTGATAATTCGAAAACATTTAATTGTAGATGGAGGTATTTTTTTGAAAAACATCAAATGGATTTTCGTTTTTTACGCCATTGCCGCTGTTGCTTCAATGTGCGCAATCGGCGTTGCTGTCGGTATGAGCAGCCCTACAATTGGGATCGCAGCAATCGTTGCATTGATTCTAATTATGGGTAACGGATTTAAAACGAAAAAGAAATATAGAGAACAAGGACTTCTTTAATAAAACACTTTTCAATTGTGACGTTTCAGGCTAATCGGACTTTCCGGTGCCTGTAACGTCCTTTTTTTATTGTTTTAGGTGGATATAGTCTGTCACTATTTCTTGATGCAATCCAGGCCTCGCGACTATAAATGTATCCTGCCCAAGAAGGTGCGGGGAATCCCCTTTCATGTTTGTTGCGACAGCACCGACCTCCTGCGCTATAACAATGCCCCCAGCAACATCCCATGGCGACAGCCTCATAGACATATATGCATCCAGCCTGCCTGACGAGACATATGCCAGCTCGAGGGCTGCAGAACCATATGATCTTGTCCCTCTGCATTTTTTTATCAACTCAATAATTTTTTCGTTGTCAACGTAGCGATTCGGAGCCACCCAACTTGCATTAATACCAATAACGGCTTCAGCTAGTGGCGTAACCTCCAATTGCGGTAGCCGTTCATCATTGAAATAAGCCCCTTCATCTTTAGCAGCATGATAAAAATCATCGCGCATCACATCATAAATATAACCAAGCATACCGACGCCTTCTGCATATATTCCGAGTGAAATGGCAAAGTTCCGTTTTTGGTGGATGAAATTCATCGTACCGTCAATTGGGTCAAGCATCCAAACGATTCCATCAAGCGTCTGAACAATATCGCCAAATCCTTCTTCACCTAGAATCTTATGGTCAGGAAAATCTCTTTTAATCCTGCTGATGAAGAATTGCTCGATTTCTTTATCAATATTTGTCACAAGGTCATTAGCATTCGATTTTGTATCGATATCGATTTGATTGAAAAAAGACACACGGATTTTATGACCCGCTTCTTTAATCAACGACTTTGCATAACGATCGATAATTCCCCACTTCATAAAGCCACCCCTTCCAAAACAACCATCTATAGTACACTATATCGAAAAAGGCATCCCATTACACTATCCCTGTTTCCAAAGGATGTGTATGAATGCCTTTTCTGGTGCCCAAGTCAGAATCATGCGAAGCCATTTAGTATCTCCAGCTCACGGTGAATCTCCATAAGTCTATGCTTGCTTTTCATTTTCTGCTTTGCATCATCTTCTTGTACAGCATCGAATAGTGTTGCAAGTTCGTAATCGAGTTCTAGGTTAAGCAGCTTCACATACTCCTTCTCTACATCGGCTTTGCGAATTACATGGACGACTTGTTTCATAGTTGACACCCCTTTTTCAGCATATAGTCCAAATTTTCCGTTAGTTATAATTAAAATATGCTACGACCAGAGTTCGCTCTAGTTATAAGCCTTGTTATTAAAGATTGTTCCCCTATTTCTGTTATGATAAACGTGTAAATGTAATTGGGGGTAATGAATATGGTTGGTCGTTTTTGGGAAATAGATGATTTTAATGTATTTTCAATTGAAGGGCTAGAAAACCGAATGGAAGGATTGCAAAATCGAATCCAGCCCAAGTTCGGAACACTAGGTACGCACTTTGCGGATCGCCTTTCAGCACATGGGACTGATGAGTTTTTTCCACATGTCGCAAAACACGCAAGACGGACAGTAAATCCACCAAATGATAGTTGGGTCGCATTCGCGCCTGCAAAACGAGGATACAAAGCATTGCCTCACTTTCAGATTGGCTTATGGGGAACACATTTATTCATTATTTTAGCGGTAATTTATGAGAATCCAGATAAAAAAGGGATTGCCGAGCGACTAGATAGAAAACTGGATGTTATAACTTCCCTTCCTAGCGCTTATATCGTTTCTGGCGATCACATGAAACCTGAAGCTGCAACTATTGAACAGGCAGGAGACCATGGACTCGAACAACTTTTAGAACGGCTACAAACTGTCAAAAAAGCGGAGTTCCTAGTCGGTCGTCATTTGCCACGTGAAGACGCGGTTAAACTTTCTACTGCAGAATTCATGGCATTTGCAGAAGAGACTTTTGACCAACTGCTACCTGTTTATGATGTAGTCATTAATAAGAAAAGCGCAAGCACCTGGTAGACCCGAAAAGCGCTGGCCGACTAAATTCGCCACGTCCTGTGGCGAATTTAGTCGGCACTAGTACGTCCTGAACGTCGGAGGGCCTTAATATAAAGGCGCATTTCGCCTTTATATTATTGACTGAAGCGACAGAGGAAGGCAGCTTCAGATTGCGACATCCTGTCGCAACAAGTTCAATCCCTCTCCACTGCATGACCCACGTCGTGTGGGCCCACGGGTTAGGCGGTGGAGTCTAGACACTGCTCCAAGTGAAAAACGTATACTTAATTATCTTTCAAAAAAATAAAAGGAATGCTCCCGCTTAGCGCGAGGGCATTCCTTTTATTATTTCTTCGCCATTTGAATCTTTTGCCATTTGAACTACACGGTAACAGACGTAACCGCTCGCTTCCTCAAATTCCTTGCACAACGTTTTTTCTTCCGCCATGGAAGGGACCACTTTTTTAAATCCCTGATAGGTCTCCATCAGTTTTTCTCCTGCAATACCTGATTCATATGCCTTTTCAACTGCCTCGTAAAATGCCGCGACTGCAATAATTTCTGCGGTCGACCAGTCATGCCTAATTGGATAATTATAATCCATGCTAATTCTCTCCCTTTACTCTCTTTAGTTCCATCTTTTACGGATTGTTTTCGCTTCATTCACCATACGCTCAACTAATTCTGCAACGGATGGTACATCGTTGATAAGCCCAGCAACCTGACCAGCCCATCCAAAACCATTATCAGCATCTCCATCATGAATAAAACGGCGATTCGCTTCACCGCTGATTAAATCTTTCATCGCTTCATAATCAGCATTTTCGGCTTCCATGTCAATTATTTTCTTCGTCCAACTCCCCGTCAACGCTCGGGCAGATGCTCCTAGTTTTCTTTTAATGACAGTCGTATCGGTTTCACTACTTGCAAGAAGCAGATTTAAATAAGCTTGAGATGCATGGACACACTCTTTCGTCGCAATAAATCTTGTTCCCATCTCGATTCCCTCGGCGCCAAGTGCCTGAGCAGCCATCCAACCACGACCATCCCCGATGCCACCAGATGCAATAACTGGGATTGAAACAGCATCTACAACTTGCGGCACAAGCACCATCGTTCCGATATCGTCACGCCCAAGATGTCCCCCACCTTCTTGCCCAACTACCATTACTGCATCAGCTCCAAGTGATTCTGCTTTCTGTGCCTGTCTTTTAGCAGCAACTAGCACGAGCTTTTTAACGTTTGTATTTTCAAGTTGAGCAAAAAACTGCGCGGGATTTCCACCCGTTACCGACATTACTGTAACACCTTCTTCCAGTGCAACTTCCACCATATGGGCATATGGTCGTCCATGTTGTCCAATCGCAAAGTTCACGCCGAACGGTTTATCAGTCAGCACTTTCACTTTCTTTATCTCAGCGCGTAGCGCTTCTGGAGAATCCAAACTCATCGCAGTAATTTGCCCAAGTCCTCCAGCTTCCGAAACGGCAGCTGCCAGTTGTGCATAAGCCAAGTACGCGAGCCCGCCCTGGATGATTGGATAATTGATATCAAGCAGTTCCGTTACTTTTGTTTTCCATTCCATTTGAATCCCCCCCGTTAATGCATTGACTCTCTTCTTCATTCACATCTAGTAAACCTGCATAAAAAGGTAAAAGAAGTTGGGTCATGCTAATCCAGATACCAGTTTCATAGCCCGATTTAAACTAAAAAACCGTCGATGAGGATATCTTGCTGCCTCATCGACGGTTTTAATCTCGTACTCTAGATACTTATTTCGAAATCATATGAATTGGTTTACCCAAAGCAACTTCCGCCGCTTCCATTGAGATTTCACTCAATGTCGGGTGAGCATGAATTGTCATTGCGATATCTTCAAGTGTCATTCCCGCTTCAATAGCAAGAGCAAGTTCAGAGATCATATCTGATGCACTTTCACCCACGATTTGCCCTCCAAGCAGAAGTCCGTCTTCTTTACGGGATACAAGTTTGACGAAACCTTCTGGAGCATCAAGCGCAAGCGCACGTCCATTAGCTGCAAATGGGAATTTCCCTACTACCGTTTCATAACCTTCGTCTTTTGCTTGTTGCTCGCTCAAGCCAACAGCTGCAAGTTCAGGATCAGTGAAACAAACAGCAGGAATCGCCAAGTAATCAACTTCAGACTTCTCGCCTGAAATTGCTTCTGCTGCAATTTTAGCTTCATAAGAAGCTTTATGAGCAAGCTGAAGTCCTGGAACGATATCACCGATTGCATAGATATTTGGAATGCTTGTACGGCATTGTTTGTCTACTTCAATAAGACCGCGTTCAAGGAACTTGATGCCGATCTCTTCTAATCCGATTTCATCCGTATTCGGACGACGACCTACAGTAACAAGTACGTAATCAGCTTCGACTTTCTTCTCTTCTCCGCCTACTTCGTATGTGACCGTAACGCCAGTAGCTGTCTCTACAACGCCTTTTGCAGACGCTTTAACGACTACTTCAACGCCTTTTTTCTTCAAGCCTTTTTTAACGATTTGTGTCATTTGTTTTTCAAAGCCTGCAAGGATATCATTGCCGCCTTCAATAATCGTTACTTCTGATCCAAGATTCGCATATGAAGATCCTAGCTCAGTACCGATATAACCGCCACCAATAACAACAAGTTTACCCGGTAATTCTGTAAGAGCCAAAGCGCCTGTAGAATTAATAACGCGTTTTGTAAATTTGAACGTCGGGATTTCAATCGGACGTGAACCCGTTGCTATGATTGCATTTTTGAATTTATATGTTTGTGCAGAAGTTTCGTCCATCACACGTACTGTGTTGCTATCGACGAAATAAGCTTCACCTTGAACATAATCAACCTTGTTGCCTTTAAGAAGTCCTGCAACTCCACCAGTCAACTTGTTGACTACGCTATCTTTGAACGCTTGTGCTTTAGTGAAATCTAGTTTCACTTCTGTTGCTGTAATCCCCATTGAATCAGAATTTTTAGCATTGGCAAAACGATGTCCAACAGCAATTAGTGCTTTGGAAGGAATACATCCTACGTTCAAGCACACGCCACCAATATCTCCTTTTTCAACAACGATTACTTTTTGGCCCAATTGTGCCGCACGAATTGCTGCGACATATCCTCCTGGTCCAGAACCTACAACAAGTGTATCTACTTCGATTGGAAAGTCTCCTACTACCATTGTTTTACGCCTCCATTAATAAAAGTTCCGGATTTGCGAGCAATCTCTTAAGGTGATTCAACGCATGTTGTGCTGTCGCGCCATCGATCATCCGGTGATCGAATACCAATGACAATGCTAACATAGGTGCAGCTACAATTTCACCATTTTTAACAACTGGTTTTTCTGCAATGCGACCAATTCCTAGAATTGCAACCTCTGGATGATTAATGATTGGTGTAAACCATTGTCCTCCTGCAGACCCAATATTCGTGATTGAACAAGATGCACCTTTCATTTCAGCAGGTGATAATTTACCATCGCGTGCTTTTACTGCAAGGCTGTTGATTTCATCTGAAATAGCGAAAATCGATTTGCGGTCCGCATGCTTGATAACAGGGACAAGAAGTCCACGGTCAGTGTCTGCAGCGATACCAATATTGTAATAATGCTTCTGAACAATTTCTTGCGTAGCATCATCGAGTGAGCTGTTAAACGCTGGGAATTCACGCAATGTCGAAACGAGTGCTTTTACAACATATGGCAAATACGTAAGTTTGATATCTTTTTCTGCAGCAATGTCTTTGAACTTTTTGCGATGTGCAACAAGTTCTGTAACATCCACTTCGTCAAGCAACGTAACATGCGGAGCAGTATGCTTTGAATTGACCATCGCTTTCGCAATTGCTTTTCGGATTCCGGACATTTTTTCGCGTGTTTCCGGGAAGTCGCCTTCAAGATGAACTGGAGCCGGAGCAGAAGTTTCTTGTGCAACGCTCTCAGCTTGACCATCTTGTTCCACCGCTTCGGGAGCTACCGCTTGTGTTTGTCCACCATTCTTGAATGACTCGATATCTTCTTTCAAGACGCGGCCGTTTTTGCCTGATCCTGCAACTTGCTGGATTTCGACACCCTGCTCACGCGCAAATTTACGCACGGAAGGCATTGCAATAATTCGACGATTCGGATCGACGTCTGTTTGTGCTTGCACACTTCCAGATGCAGCAGCTACTGTTGCCACCGGTTCGTCCTTAGGCGCCTCTTCTTTTCCAATCGGTTGACCTGCTTCAGCTGTTGCTTGAACTTGTGCTTCAGTTTCAGCGTTGTCATCCTCTTCAGATCTCACATTTTCATAACCAGGTGCGTCGAAGCGAATTAATACATCCCCTACGACTGAAACTGTTCCTTCGGAAACGAGTATTTCTTCTACAGTACCCGTAACCGGTGATGGAATTTCCACAACTGCTTTATCGTTCTGGATTTCAAGAAGTATGTCATCTTCATTGATTTTATCGCCTTTAGCGACGAACCATTTTACGACTTCACCTTCATGGATTCCTTCTCCGATATCTGGTAAACGGAATTCAAATGCCACGCGATTCACCCTTTCTTAGTTCAGTCTTTATTTAGAACGTCAATACTTTTTTAGCTGTTTCCATAATAACTTTCGCATTCGGAAGCCAAGCGTTTTCACCTTGTGCAAATGGATAGATTGTATCCGGTGCAGTTACGCGAAGAACAGGTGCTTCAAGGCTTAGAATTGCACGCTCTGTAATTTCAGCTACGATATTTGCAGCGATTCCTGCTTGTTTCTGTGCTTCTTGTACAACGATTGCACGGTTTGTTTTCTCAACAGATGCAATGATTGTTTCGATATCCATCGGCTGAATTGTACGCAAGTCGATAACTTCAACTGAGTAGCCTTCTTTTTCAAGCTCTTCAGCCGCTTTCAAACTTTCATGAACCATTGCGCCATATGTGATAATTGAAAGATCTTTCCCTTCACGTTTCACATCTGCTTTTCCAAGTGGAATCGTGTACTCTTCTTCAGGAACTTCTTGTCTAAATGAACGGTACAGCTTCATATGTTCAAGGAAGATGACCGGATTATCATCGCGGATTGCAGATATTAAAAGCCCTTTTGCATCATAAGGAGTTGAAGGAATAACAACTTTCAAACCCGGCTGTGAAGCTACAAGACCTTCAAGGCTGTCAGCGTGCATCTCAGGTGTTGCTACGCCACCACCGAATGGTGAGCGAATTGTAACCGGCGCATTGAATCGACCTGCGCTACGGAAACTCATGCGTGCAAGTTGACCACTAACTGAGTCAATTACTTCATAAAGGAAACCAAAGAACTGGATTTCCATAACTGGACGGAAGCCAGTAAATGCCAATCCGATTGCTAGTCCACCAATACCGGATTCTGCAAGCGGTGTATCGAATACACGCACTTCCCCAAATTCTTTTTGTAGACCTTCAGTTGCACGGAAGACTCCACCGTTATTTCCAACGTCTTCACCGAAGACGAGGACGTTTTCATCATTTTTCAGCTCCGTACGTAGAGCATCAGTTATTGCTTGAATCATCGTCATTTGTGCCATCGGTTACTTCGACTCCTTCTCTGTGTAAATGGCAAGCTGTTCTTGCAAGTTGTATGGTAGCTCGCCTTTGTACATGATGTTGATAAAATCGCTCACTTTTTGTTTAGGAGCTGCATCTGCTATTTTGATTGCTTCTTTAATTTCTTCTTTAGCACGTTCAATTACTGCGTTTTCTGCTTCTTCATTCCAGATACCTTTTGCTTCGAGGTATGTACGGAAACGGATTAGAGGATCACGTTTTTCCCACTCGCTGTCTGTTTCTGAAGTCCGGTAACGCGTAGGATCGTCTCCTGCCATCGTGTGTGGTCCGTAGCGGTAGCAAAGTGCCTCAATCAGTGTTGGTCCATCGCCATTGATCGCGCGCTCGCGTGCATCGCGTGTAACCGCATACACCGCAAGTGGGTCCATACCGTCAACAAGAATACTTGGTATTCCTGCTGCAATACCTTTTTGTGCAAGCGTTTTTGCAGCTGTTTGCATTTCACGTGGAGTCGAAATCGCAAATTGGTTATTCTGAATGATGAAAATCGCTGGAGAACGATATGCTCCTGCAAAGTTAATCCCTTCATAGAAGTCACCCTGCGATGTTCCGCCGTCACCTGTGTATGTCAGAGCAACTGCTTTCGTTCCGCGTTTTTGGAAGCCAAGTGCAATACCTGCTGCTTGAATATATTGTGCACCAATAATAATTTGTGGTGGGAATACATTGACACCTTCAGGAATAGCGCCCCCTTGGAAGTGGCCGCGTGACCATAAAAATGCCGTAGCTAATGGTAATCCGTGGAATAACATTTGTGGTACGTCACGATAACCAGGGAGGATGAAATCCTCTTTTTCTAATGCGAACTGAGAAGCTAGTTGTGAAGCTTCCTGTCCTGCTGTCGGTGCGTAGAATCCTAGACGCCCTTGACGGTTCAATGAAATTGAACGTTGATCCAAAATACGTGTATATACCATGCGTGTCATTAATTCGATAAGTTCTTCATTAGATAAATTCGGATCTGCATCCTTATTGACGATTTCGCCTTCTTCGTTCAAAATCTGGAACATTTCAAACTTTTCTTCAATCGCGTGAAGTATTTCCACCGGATCGAACTGCTTGTCTTTTTTTGCAGCCATTTCGGCAACTCTCCTTTATAACTGTATTATGAACCATTAGTGTATTGATTGGTACAATCCATTCCCTTCATAGTATATCTAATCAGAACTGAATGGTCAAACATAGTAATCGCAGGTCTCACTGCAGTTAATAGCTAGTAGAATTAATAGTTAACACCAATCTGTATTAGCACAATAAGTCGCCTGTATTATAATAGAGTACCATTTTCCAATACTTTATAAGTATAAAAAAAGGCAGTGAATTTACTCTCCTGCCTAGCTACTGCTTATTTTTCTTGCTGTAAACCGGAAATAGTGTCGTCCTTCAACACATTCACTTTAACCGTTGCATCATTAAAAGAGATAACCGCAAATTGGACTACCTCATTCTGCTCATTCACTTCTCCGACTTTATCCTTCAATCCCTCCAGTTCAACGCCTTCAGCAATCAGTATTCCGTATAACTCCTTTTGCAGGCTGGTAAGTTTTTTATATTCAACAACGAAAGCTGAATGGAGCTCATAGCGTTTAGTAACCGCTTTTTTTAGTTCTTCTATATCTTTTCCAACATTACCATCGACTTGTTCTATGATTGCATCGAGCTCGTCTACGAATTTACTTGCTTTTCTTACAGACTTTACTTCTCCTTCTATAAGAGTAAGTCGTTTTACCAGCAATTCTTCAAGTTCAGTTACCTTTATTTCCAGTTCATCAAACTGTTTTTGCGTCAATTCCATAGTCTGATTAAATATTTCCTGTTCCGATTTTTCAAGCTCCGTCAATTCAGCTAGCGCATCCTGATACACGTGTTCAGCATTATTCATTTTTGTTAAAGTAACTGACAGTTGATTTTCAATCGACGAGTCAGAATTACATCCAGAGAGCACCAGAGTTACTGATAATAGGAATCCCATACTAATTTTCTTCAAGATTGCTAACCTCCAATTTCCCTCTACACTATAACGTTTTACATTTCACTATTCAACTTCGCGATCAATTTCTTTCACCCCTATTCACATTCGTTTATACTATTGAGTAGAGTAAAGTCGAAAGGAAGATTGCACGATGATTTTAATGGAACATATTGTCAGGGACGGGCACCCCGCTCTCCGCGCACGAGCCGAAGAATTAAGTTTCCCATTATCCCAAGTTGACCGAGAACTCTGCGAAGATTTGATGGGATATGTTATCAATAGCCAAGATCCGGAACTTAGTGAAAAATTCGACCTCCGCCCCGGAATCGGCCTGGCCGCACCACAATTGGACAAATCAAAAAGAATATTTGCGCTGCATATTACAGACGACGTTCAGCAAGCAATTAGTTTTATTGCTGTTAACCCAAAAATCGTCAGTCACTCTATCGAAAAAACCTATCTCCCTTCAGGTGAAGGCTGCCTGTCTGTGGATCGCGACGTAGAAGGATATGTACCTCGCTATGCACGGATTACAATTAAAGCATACGATGCCGATGGGAATGAATTCAAAAAAAGATTGAAAGGACTTGCCGCTATTGCTTTTCAACACGAACTTGATCACTTGAATGGCGTCATGTTCTATGACCATATTGATAAAGAAGTACCTTTTAGGGATATCCCCGGTGCTACTCCCCTTGTGCGCGATTGAAGCTAGTACCAGTTCCTCGGCACCGGGGTACATATTTAAACCTAGCTGCTGTCACAATTTGAAGGGCACAAATGGTGTCAGTAACGGGTACAATGCATTTTTTCCACGTTACTAGAGATTTCTTTATTCAAGGAATTTGAGCGAAGGCGCCTTTCTAGTGGTAGCCGAAGCGATAAGACCGGCAGTCGTTTTCTGACGGGCTTATCGTGGGAGGCATCCACAAAGCGCCGAAGCGAGTTGAACGGAATCTTTGTGTCCTACATGCTCCTAGAGACTATTCATTGTGTCGTGATTGCTTGGACCTTTCTGCTATACCGAAATTCCTTCTTGACAAAATGTTCTGACTTTAGTATAATGATTTCGAGGAGTGATGTCGCCATGTACAAACGCCTAAAACGAAAATGGTTGAAACGGCTAAATGGCATACTCGGAAAAAAAACTATCGCTTAATTATGTTAAGTCCGCCATCAAATTGGTGGGCTTTTCTTTATTTTAAACAAGTGTCATGCTAATATAAAGAGAATCAGTTCAAACGAACGTAAAAAGGAGAGCAAACGATGATTTATAAAATTTATTATCAAGATAACTTGCTTCAAATTCCAGTCCGTGAAAATACAAAAAGCATGTACATCGAAGCGGATTCGGAAAGGGCAGTCCGTGCGAAGTTGAAAGACCGTGCTTTTAACATTGAATATATCCAACTTCTTGAAGGTGTTCATCTTGAATACGAACAGGCTGCACCCTATTTCGAGCTTGAAGAGGTTTAAACATGAAATCTATTAAAAACAATGAAACAGCCGTTTTCGCTTTAGGCGGACTAGGTGAAATCGGCAAAAACACATATGGTGTACAATTCCAAGATGAAATTATTTTAATTGATGCGGGTATTAAATTCCCCGATGACGCATTACTCGGTATCGACTACGTCATTCCGGATTACACGTATCTTGAACGAAATGTGGACAAGATTAAAGGCCTATTTATTACACACGGTCATGAAGATCATATTGGCGGTATTCCTTATCTACTTCGCAAAATTAATGTTCCAGTATACGGCGGAAAACTCGCACTTGGACTTTTGCGTAATAAACTGGAAGAGCATGGTCTGTTACGGACTACGAAGTTGATTCCATTTGGGGAAGATGACGTATTCAAGTTCCGTAAGACAGCGGTATCATTTTTCCGGACCACACACAGTATTCCAGATGCATTCGGTGTTGTAGTTAAAACACCTTCCGGTAATATTGTTCACACAGGTGACTTCAAATTCGATTTCACACCAGTTGGGGAACCAGCAAACTTAACGAAGATGGCGAAAATCGGTAGCGAAGGAGTACTTTGTCTGTTATCGGATAGTACAAATGCTGAAATTCCTAACTTCACAATGTCTGAACGAAAAGTCGGCGACAGCTTGAATGAGATTTTCAGAAAAGTCGAAGGCCGTATTATATTTGCAACATTCGCATCAAATATTCATAGACTGCAACAAGTGATTGAGTCTGCCCAGGTATTGGGTCGTAAAATTGCGGTGTTCGGTCGTAGCATGGATAATGCCATTACAATCGGGCGTGAACTGGGTTACATCGATGCACCGAAAGAATTATTTGTCGATACACAATCATTGAATAAGCTACCAGCCAACAAAGTATTAATTCTTTGCACAGGTAGTCAAGGGGAACCGATGGCTGCACTTTCACGTATTGCAAACGGTACGCATAGACAAGTTCAAATCCATCCTGGCGATACGGTGATTTTCTCGTCTTCACCAATTCCAGGCAATACACTTAGCATTAATAAAGCCATTAATGCTCTATTCCGTGCAGGTGCTGATGTGCTTCATGGTTCTTTAAATAATATCCATACTTCCGGTCATGGTTCGCAGGAAGAACAGAAATTGATGATCAGATTAATCAAGCCTAAATTCTTCATGCCGATTCACGGTGAGTATAGAATGTTGAAAATCCATACAGATCTTGCCGTCTCATGTGATGTTCCTCGAGAGAACACATTCATCATGGGGAATGGTGATGTACTCGCTCTTACACAAGATGAAGCGCATCTTGCAGGCCGCATTCCTTCCGGGGATGTCTATATTGACGGAAGCGGAATCGGGGATATCGGCAGCGTTGTTCTGCGTGATCGCAGAATTCTGTCTGAAGATGGTCTTGTAATTGTTGTGGCAACAGTGGATCTAAAGCGCAATCGTGTCGTATCGGGACCAGATATCATTTCCCGTGGATTCGTTTATATGCGTGAATCTGGTGCAATGATTCACGAAGCACAACAGATGCTATCCAAACAGATGCAGCGCAAGCTTGCAAGCTCGCCCGCAGATTTCGATGCTCTAAAAAGTGAAATCATTGATGTTCTCGGACCTTATTTATATGATAAGACGAAACGTAAGCCAATGGTGCTTCCTGTTATTATGGAAGTGTAATAAGGGCAAAAAAAATATCCCGTCGCGCTCAATACAGCGTGACGGGATATTTTTATTAATGTAAAGCTTTCTTTTCAAACTTATGAATTTCCTCATCCGATCCAATGACAATCAAGATATCTTCAAGTCGGATTTTTTCAATCGCTTGAGGGGATACAAGAATATGCTTACCCCTTTTGATGGCAACAATATTGACACCATATTTGGCCCTGATGTCCAAATCAATTAATGTAGAACCAACGAGTTTATCATTCGCCTTTATTTCCGCAATAGAATACTCATCTGACAATTCTAGATAATCGAGTATATTATTCGATACCATATTGTTCGCAATTCTGATTCCCATATCACGTTCGGGGTGTACTACCTGGTCAGCTCCGATTTTACGCAATACTTTCTCATGGGAATCATTTTGAGCTTTCACTGTGATTTTTTTTACGCCGATTTCTTTCAACATAAGTGTCGTCAAAATACTTGCCTGGATGTTTTCGCCGATCGCAACGACTACATGCTCGAAATTTCGGATACCAAGTGATCTGAGAACAGACTCATCAGTCGTATCTGCCGCTACCGCCTGTGTGGCAATGTGAGCATATTCATCCACTCTATCTGATGAAATATCGATTGCCATGACATCAGCATCGAGTTCAATTAACTCTCTTACGATACTCCCCCCAAAACGACCCAACCCAATCACCGCAAATTCCTTTTTCATAGAGCACCCTCCCCTATCCAAGTACTGGATTCGATTAGTGTATCATACTGAATTAGCACGCTCAAATATTCGCCGATTACTTAGGTCACAGAACAAAACGCAAGCGCCTGTACAGCCCCGACAGAGAAAGTCAGCTTAGGTTCGCGACTTCCTAAGCAATAAGGAGGAATGAAATTCAATCCATCCCCACTGTATGACCTACATCGTGTGGCCCAGGAGCTAGGCGCTGTAGTCTAGACGTAAGCAAAAGCTCAAGACGCCGTTTTAGCCCGGACAAGTAGGAGGGAGACAGAGCAATCCCTCCCCGCTGGGAAATGGATGGTAATGGCGCACTTTGCCCTTGTCGTCAATTCTGAAGCGACTCGAGTGGCTGGCGTCTTGAGTCTAGACGAAAATCACTACGTTACAACTTATCCACAGTGCCAGATTTCATAATTTCCTAGGAAATTAAAAATACCCGATGTCGCAAATGCGTAATCGGGCTGATTTCCTACTCTTTTTTCATTTCATCTAGCACGCGGTTAACACGCTTTTCAAGCATTTTCATGCCTCCGCCGCCCGCTTGGAAATGACGTAACTGTCCGTCTTTATCAAATACATAATAAGCCGGAACGTATTGGTTATCGAATTTATCTGTGAGTATCGCTTCACTATCGACAAATATCGGTTGCGTAATGTCGTGTTCAGCCGCTACTGATGTGATTTGAAGTAGATCTAAATCGTCTTCGGAACGTGGCATATGGACTGCGATGACGTTTAAATCATCTTTATATTTGTCTCTAAATTCATTGACTTCAGGCATTGCTTCCTTACATAAGTGACAGCTGACAGACCAAAAATGGATCAGCGTTGGTTTTTCACCAACCAATTCCTCTCTTGTTCTTTCTCCATTCAACCATGCTGTTGCACCTACAAGTTCCGGTAATTGTTCACGTAGTTTCATGCTTTTTCCTCCTTCATTTTTCAAAAAAATCCCCACTGCTAATATATGCACGGGGACTTCATTTGATATAATTTCAACTGTTACTTATAGTGTCTTCTGACCAGGTCTCCAGTTAGCCGGGCATAGTCCGCCAGTTTGAAGAGCTTGAAGCACGCGCAATGTTTCGTCTACATCACGGCCAATATTGTTGTGGAATACTGTTTGGTACTGAAGTTCACCTTCAGGGTTGATGATGAATAGACCGCGTAGTGCGATACCTTCTTCTTCAATCAACACACCATAGTCGCGTGAAACTTGGTGGTTTGTATCAGCTGCCAGTGGGTATTTCAACTGCTCTAGGCCGTTATTTTTACGGTCTGTGTTGATCCATGCAAGGTGCGTATGGATTGTATCCGTAGATAGACCGATAATTTCTGTATCCAAATCTTCGAACTCATCATAACGATCAGACATTGCTGTAATTTCCGTTGGACATACAAATGTAAAGTCCATTGGATAAAAGAATAATACTGTCCATTTATCGTTTTTCATATTTTCTTGAAGGCTTACTTTACCAAAAGATTTATCTGCTAGTACCGCATCCAATGTGAAATCTGGTGCTTGCTTACCTACCATACGGTTAATCATTAAATAACCCCTCCACTAATTCTTTTGTGCCAGGACATCCCCTGCACAATCCTTATCAAGACTAACAAAAAATTGGCCTCATTTCAAACAGAGCGCCTTGTCCAAACAGCGCTCTGTTTAATATGTGGCAATTCCATGACGTATATACAGTCATTATGTTTACCCTTCTCCCAATTAAGGGAAAAGGGTTATAAGTGTTATTTACAATTAGAAGGTTTCGCTGGTCGCGCTAGGCAATATTCACAGGTTGGATCACTACAAGAGCTCTCACGCCATTCATCGCACGATGGGCAAAATATGGAATCGTGTTCGTCATTATAATCTAATGGATCAAGGCAGATTCTGCAGTGATTGGGCAGTTCTACTAAATTACGGATCTTTCCATTTTTCATAAGAAAGATGCCTTCGATTTCTTTTTTATCTCTCCTCAGATCACCAATTGATTCCCAACTAAGTCCGAGGTCTTCCATTGTCCATTTACGGTCATCAGGATCCAAATAAAAAACTTTCTTTTTTCCCAATCAAAGCCCCCCTTTATTCGCTATATTGTACCATAAAACGCCAAAATTTCAATTGATGAAGGATGAACGAAAATGCAGAAAACTATTCCAATTACTAAACTTGACATTCAACAAACGCATATGTCTTTTACTCTTCCTTTAAGATATGACAGTACGAGAATGGATGACCTTGCGCTAACACTCAAGGCAAATGACTATTCTTTTTTTCAGATAGACAAGCCTTTAATTGAAAGTAGCGTCAACGTAGATGAAATCCCTGTTAATGAAAAAGAACTCAAACAGTATTTTCTCCCCTATATCGAAGACAAACTTTTTCCTGCTTCGTTACATGAAAATGGATTTCACAGGTTTACAAAGTCTATCATGAAACGCTTTGAATACAAACTTAGAGATACGAATATACCTTTCGTTATCCAGAGTGTCAATCTAATACTCGGCCCTTTCGACATTGCTTTTTTAACTGTCAAAGTTGAATTAGATTGTCCCAGAACTGAACTTGCAGATGTTCTTGATTTCATGCATCATTTCAGGGCAGTAGAACCTCAATTAGCAGAGGAACAAGGTATGGTAATAGTCTGTCCTGACAATGGAAGTATTTTATCTGTTCGACATCTACTGTTTGAATGTCTCTGTCCCTTTTTGGAAAAATTCATCTTGCACGATGATAAGTCGAATAGCTATTCTGGCTCTCTACCTTATTTTGAAGATAAGAGGATGTATGTTACTGCTTTCCTTTTCAGCCAGCAAGATTCTCTTATTACAGATGATCAATTGTATCGAATGGGTGCTTTGGACGGTAGATTACCAAATGGTCATCTATTCATATCCGCTAATAATCCTGACTATATCCAACGTTCTCTGAATCAATCACTTCACGATAGATGGGCTCCCAACAGGTATACAGTTATAACTGAACATGCATTTGTAACAGTAACAAACTGCTTGCCTAACGATATGTCCAGGGAACTTTCACAATACACGGGTACTCATTATTATAATTTTATTCTCCACTACTTTTATAAGATTATGTTACTGCGAGTGTCTTTCGAATATAGTCAAATCGAATGGGGAAAAGATGAGGAATATGTAAAATCACTGATTAAGTTCATCACGCTATTTTCAGCCGGCTATTATTCACAGGAAGTGAGTACACGTTCAGAAGGCAAAGAACTCTCGCATATGTTCCGACAAGCATTCAATATCGATTGCCTTTACAAAGAAGTGAATACAACTTTGCACGAACTGTACAAAAGCCAAGAAAATCATGCTTCCGACAAGATGAATATGCTTCTTTTCATTCTCACTATTTTCACCGTCATTTCTGGAATTTATGGCATGAACCTCGTTATTGAAGACTGGGAATCCCCTTCAGGCTGGCGGGAGTTTTCCTCCTACACGTTTTTTGAGTGGATATCACTTGTCACTGCACTGAGTGGTATCGGTCTTTCTGCATATTTAGTTGTTACTACATTTGGCAAGATGATGATGAGTAAACTGCGCCGAAAGAAATCAAAGTCTCGTATGTGAAAATGACCGGTTCCTCTTTTTTTAATAAGAGGTTAATCCGGTTTTTATTTTTTATCAACCACGCCATTTATAGAAGTGGGAGACTTCTGCTGAATGAAATTAAAATAACGCTTGATTTCCGCTTAATATTTTGTATAATTAGAAGGGTTTTCAGTAAACTTCAAGTATAGTATTACTAAACTCCATTACGTTAGGGGGATGTCCGTGGAGATTGGAAGTAGGATTAAAAGCCTTCGCTTAAAAAAAGGGCTCACTCAGGAAGAACTTGGAGAACGGACTGATTTAACGAAAGGGCATATTTCACAGTTGGAACGTAATTTGAACTCCCCTTCGATTGAAACGCTTTTCGCATTATTAGAAGTGTTAGGAACAACACCTAAAGACTTCTTTGACGAACCCAAGAAAAATGTACAAGTCGTCTACTCGACTGATAATCAGACAATCCATACGGATGATGAGATGAAATATAGCATCCGATGGTTAGTGCCCAGATCAAATGAGAATGAAATGGAACCTGTCCACATCACATTTCACGCACAGGGCGAATTCAAAAAGTTCGAGCCATCTCTTGCAGAAACATTTATATACGTCTTGAAAGGAAAAGTCGCTGTTGTAATTGGCAAGACTCAGCACATCGCTTCAAAAGGTGATGCAGTCTACTATGACGCATCCGAGCATCACTGTTTATCAAATGCATTCAACGGAACGAGCGAAATACTGCTCGTCGCGACGGAATCTTACTTATAAAGAAAAGGAGTGTCAACATGACGACTCAGCCAATTATTCGATTCGAAAATGTTACAAAGAAATATAATCATGATACAACTGTATTGAACAGTGTTTCCTTTGAAATGGAACGTGGGAAATTTTACACATTACTAGGCCCATCAGGTTGTGGGAAAACGACAATCCTTCGTCTCATCGCAGGTTTTATCGAACCCACAGACGGGACTATTTTCTTCAATGGTAAAAAAATCAACAACGTACCTGCCAATGAACGACAAGTAAACACGGTTTTTCAAGATTATGCGCTGTTTCCGCATTTGAATGTTTTTGAAAATATTGCATTCGGATTGCGTATTAAGAAAGTGAAACAAGACGAAGTCAAACGTCGTGTTATTGAAGCACTGAAATTCGTCAATTTGGAAGGCTATGAAAATCGGGAAATCGCAGAAATGTCAGGTGGGCAACGTCAACGCGTCGCCATTGCACGTGCAATCATCAATGATCCAGAAGTTATTTTACTGGATGAGCCGCTATCAGCACTCGATTTGAAACTGCGTTCTGAAATGCAATACGAACTTCGAGAATTACAGCAACGTTTAGGTAAAACGTTCGTATTCGTTACACATGATCAGGAAGAGGCACTTGCAATGTCCGATGAAATTTTTGTCTTGGATGCAGGTGAAATCCAACAATCAGGAACTCCACTCGATATTTATGATGAACCTATCAACCGTTTTGTCGCTGATTTCATTGGCGAGTCTAACATCGTTCCAGGCATAATGATTGAAGATTTTGTCGTTCAATTTACCGGGAAGACATTTGAATGTGTAGACGAAGGGCTAAATCCAAATGAAAAAGTTGATATCGTCATCCGTCCAGAAGATTTGGAACTCACAACTGTCGATAAAGGTAAACTAAACGTGACAGTTGATACCCAATTATTCCGCGGTGTTCACTACGAGCTATCCACATACGATGCCGATGGCAATGAATGGCTTGTGCATTCAACTAAAAAAGCAGAAGTCGGTGTAACAGTCGGACTCGATTTCGATCCGGAAGACATTCATGTCATGCGCTTAAACGAATCTGAAGAGGAATTCGACGCTAGACTTGAGGCATATGGGGTATCGGATAATGAACAATAAACCGCTACGCCCGCTGTACACAATACCGTATACAGCATGGATTCTGCTTTTTGTCATAGCGCCGATTGCACTTATCGTTTACTATTCATTTTTTGACTTAGCGGGCCATTTCACCTTGGACAACTATATAAACTTTTTCTCTTCTGTCTATTTGAAACTAACTATCAGTTCATTTTGGTATGCGTTTCTTATTACGTTATTCACGTTGCTGTTTGCCTATCCAACCGCTTATTTTCTGACAAAAACGAAGCATAAGCAACTATGGCTTTTGCTCATTATTATTCCATCTTGGATAAATCTTCTCCTAAAAACATACGCGTTCATTGGCCTTTTCGGACTTTATGGTCCAATAAATGCATTGTTAGAAACGGTTGGTATCGGCAGCCAGCAAATTCTATTCACCGATTTCAGTTTCGTTTTCGTATCCGTTTATATTTTCATCCCGTTTATGATCTTACCGATTTTCAATTCACTTGATAAACTAAATCCAGCGCTTATCGACGCGTCACATGATCTCGGTGCTAATTCATGGACGACATTCAGACGTGTCATATGGCCTTTAACGTTAAACGGTGTTAAATCTGGCATACAAGTTGTTTTCATCCCTGCCCTGTCGCTGTTCATGATCACTCGACTGATTGCAGGTAACAAAGTCATTACACTTGGAACCGCGATTGAACAACAATTTCTTGTCACGCAAAACTGGGGAATGGGTTCAACCATCGCCGTATTCCTAATTTTATTTATGTTTATCATCATGTTGATTACGAGCAGTAACGATAGGGGGACGACAATCAATGGAAAAACTAAGTAAGCTTCCAAAAATCTACTTGGTAGTCGTGTTCATTATTTTATATGCTCCGATTTTCTACTTGATTTTTTACTCGTTCAATTCAGGTGGCAATATGTCCAATTTCGAGTCATTTACGCTTGAGCACTACGCAGCAGTTTTTGAAGATACACGGCTGATTGTTATTTTAATCAACACAATTGTCGTCGCGCTATTGTCTGCACTCATCTCTACCGCAATCGGTGTGCTCGGTGCATTGTCTATTGTTTTCATGCGCAATAAAGCGATGCGTAATGCCGTGTTGTCACTCAACAACATTTTGATTGTTAGCCCGGACGTTATCATTGGAGCATCTTTCCTAATTTTATTTACAATGATTGGCGTCAAGCTTGGATTTGCTTCCGTACTTATTTCGCATATTGCCTTCAGTATTCCGATTGTTGTCATTATGGTTCTGCCTAAGCTACAGGAAATGAGTCCAACGCTAATCGATGCAGCACTCGATCTTGGGGCTTCAAAACGCGACGTCTTGACACGCGTTATAATTCCATTTATTAAGCCGGGAATACTTGCAGGGTTCTTCCTCGCATTGACGTATTCTCTAGATGATTTTGCCGTAACATTCTTCGTCACTGGAAATGGGTTCTCCACGCTTTCTGTTGAAATTTATTCAATGGCACGCGCTGGTATTACGTTGACAATCAACGCATTGTCGGGACTTATTTTCCTAGTAACAGTTATACTTGTTCTTGGCTATTACACCATTAGCCGTAAAACCAAAGCACCGCTTTCGGGGGTGAAGAAATGAAAGGTATTTTACGTGGTGCCATAGTGATTATTATTATTTCCGCTATTTTACTGCTCATAAATAGCAAGTTAAATGAAGGCGGAGGAAGTGCCAACAAGAACTCGATCACCATATATAACTGGGGTGAATACATTGACACTGATTTACTCAAACAGTTCGAGCAAGAAACAGGCATCAAAGTCACGTATGAAACGTTCGATTCAAATGAAGGAATGATGGGTAAAATTGAACAAGGTGGCACATCATACGACATTTCTATGCCTTCAGAATATATGATTGAAATGATGAAGGAAAAAGATTTACTGCTACCACTCGACTACAGTAAGATTCCAAACGTCAAAAATATCGATCCTTATTTTCTCGATTTACCATTTGATCCTGGCAATAAATATTCACTGCCTTACTTTTGGGGGACAGTCGGGATTGCATACAATTCTTCACTTTTAGAGGGACAGACATTTGAAGAATGGGATGATTTATGGAACCCGACTCTTACGCAACAAGTTATTCTAGTCGATAGCGCACGCGAAACAATCGGAATGGGGCTAAACTCATTAGGCTATTCATTGAACTCCACCGATATGGACGAATTGCGTGAAGCGACAGATAAGTTGAAAACACTTAGCCCTAATATCAAAGCCGTCATTGGGGATGAAGTGACGCAACTGATGATTAACGGAGAGGCTGCCATTTCACTTACATGGTCTGGTCAAGCTGCAGATATGATGTATGAAAACGAGGATATCAATTATATCGTTCCTGAAGAAGGTTCAAATTTGTGGTTTGATAATATGGTTATTCCACGCACTTCAAAAAATATCGAAGGTGCTCATGCTTTTATCAACTTCATGCTCGATGCTGAAGTTGCGGCACAAAATGCCGATTACGTCGGCTATTCCACACCGAATTTAGCAGCTCTCGACCTGATGGATCCTGAAGTGACTGAAGATGAACGTTTCTATCCCGATGAAGAAACGCGCAATCACCTTGAAGTATATAGAAATCTCGGGCTTGAGATGCTGGGCCATTATAATGAATTGTTCCTGGAATTTAAAATGGATATGAAGTAAGAATGTGATCTATATAATCAGCACTTAACAAATAGACTGCTCTTCCAACACCGCTTTGTCGCTTGGTGATGGCCTTACGCAATAAGCCCGTCAGAAAATCACTAGGGAGGGATTGAACTACATCCCTCCTAGGTCTTATTGCTCCGGCGCCTGCAGGATGCGGGTGTGCAGCCTTTGCCGCAGGACGCGGCGATATTGGGCTGCCTTTCATTAGTGTCGCTCCTTCGCTAGATTTGTTCGTTATACTAGTGAGGTTTACCACCTAGTTAATTATAAATAAATAGTGCCGAATATAAAGACGACTTTCGCACATGCGGAAGTCGTCTTTTTTTTTTGTACACAAGTCGCAAACAAGGTAACCACATACAGATTGTGGTACTATACTTTAGTGACACGAAACAGTTTGGAAAGTTGGGATACTTATGGCAGTCAAATCTACTAATTTTGCCTTATACGTTTTAATGTTCAATATGTTCATTGCCATGTCAGGCATCGGTCTTATCATTCCAATTATGCCTGAATATCTGGGCACATTTGGCGTTGCTGGCCAGGCTCTCGGCTTTCTGATTGCAATGTTCTCATTTTCTCAATTTATCTTTTCACCAATCGCCGGCGATTTATCCGATAAACATGGTCGCAAAAAGTTGATTATTATAGGATTAATCATTTTTGGTCTATCACAACTTGCATTCGGACTCTCCACCGAATTATGGATGCTGTATGCCTCACGATTCTTTTCTGGTCTTGGCTCTGCATTTATCGTACCGCCTATGATGGCATTCGTTGCCGATATTACAACTTACGAAAACAGAGGAAGAGGAATGGGTCTACTAGGCGCTTCCATGTCGCTAGGATTTATGATTGGACCTGCAATCGGCGGATTCCTTTCAAAGGTTAGCTTACAATTCCCTTTTTATATTGCAACAGCAGCTGCCCTAACGGCGGCGGTTATCTCCATTTTCGCATTACCGAACCCAACGCCGCGTAGCGCAGACAAACCTGGAAGTGAGACAAAGAGGGAAAATCTTTTCAAGCAGATGAAACGCTCTGCGAAAACTCCTTACTTTGTTATGCTAATTGTTATGTTTGTCTTTTCATTCGGTTTGGCTAACTTTCAATCTACAATCTCACTTTACGTAGATCATAAATACGGCTATACACCTGCTCAAATCGCCATCATCATTACAGTTGGAGGATTTGTTGGAGTGATTGCTCAGACATTCGTCATCAATAAACTGTTCAATCGATTTGGAGAAATGCGCGTCATTCAGGTAAATCTTATTATTGCAGCTTTTGCAATGCTTGGTATCGTATTTGTCAATTCTTTCTTTATGATTCTATTCGTAGCAACGATTTTCTTCACTGCCACATCACTCCTGCGCCCTGCAGTTAATACACTCGTTTCGAAACTCGCTGGTGAAGAACAAGGTTTTGCAGCGGGCATGATGACTGCATACATGAGCCTCGGAAATATGATTGGACCTGCACTTGCAGGTATATTATTCGATATCAATATCATCTATCCATATATTATCGGCACAGTCATCCTACTCATCAGTTTTGTCATTGCATCTTATTGGGCAAAACGAAACGGAGCTTTACTTACTGGTCTATAAACATTTTTAATAAAGCCCCATCACACCAGATAGATTCCAGTGTGATGGGGCTTTTTCGGATGTAACAGTGACCGTCCGTGTCGTTATGACCGGCATGGAGCTTGTTATGCTCGCCACCGATGTAGTTATGACCGCCATGAAGCTTGTTATGACCGCCACTCGTAAAAACCTTTACAAATACAGCCACCACAAGTGTGGAATCTCTCGTTCCACTTATAAAGATGATATCTTTCTAATCATCTCTTCTTCTTCGCCTTCAATAATTCAGAAATACTCTCCCCTGCTGTCGATGTCTCCTTGACTACTTGTTCGCGTACTACACGTTTCTTCGTAAGCCCTTTGAACATACCGAAACGGCGCAATGTAATATCGATAAAGAACAAAATCATCGAGGCTAAAATTAGCCATTCTGAAATCCGTATCTTTTCACCACTTGTAAAAGGATGATCGCGGAATGCTTCTGTCGGTTCTTCCAACACTTTTCCACCTGTTCGTTCAGCAATTTTAGTCATCAGTGCTGCGTTCGGAGCTGCCGGTTTATATTCATCGCTATACGGCACCGAAAGACCAGCTTCGAACAATCCGCCTTTATCATCCGAAACTCCGAAAAATACAAGACCCGGTTTAGCATCAACAGTTACACGTACTTTACCGGGAGCAAGTGGCTCTGAGGTAAATGGCACTTCTTTCCCCGCTTCATCCACGACGGCTATGTCGAGGAATGCTGCCTTACGAGAACTGTCTGTCACCGTATAGGTGCCGCCTCTTTCATGCGTGATAATATAAGGGACTTCCTCATAAGACGGCAGTAATCGTGCCACCGCGGTATTCCAAAACTCTGGGTAGCCGCCCCATCTTGCTAAGTCCCCCGTCCACTTCCCTGTTGAATCAGATGTGAATGCAACTGTCCTGCCAAGCCCATACATCCATTCAGCAATGACAGGGTCATCTTTATGACTAAGCCCCGCAATCGTTGCTGTAGTCTTCGCAGTCGTCGCAATATAGGCATTCATTTGCGGAACCCCTTCGCTAAACAAAGACGTCCATTCAGGAATTCCACCCAGCGTCATATAAAACGGATTATCCTCGATATATGTCCGCGTCATCATCGATGTTTCTCTAGCCAGTATTGCCGGTACTGTCGACTCATCGACCACATCGTAAAACCGTCCACCACCATTTTCCGCAAGATCTTCTAATAGCGACCAGTCCGCATCTGAACCGATAGCAACCGTCGACATCGTAATATTATTTTTTCGGCCTTCCTCAATCACCTCTTCATAATCTGAAGGCATCGGTGATTGGCCATCTGTCATTAAAATGATATGTTTCCTTTGTAGCTTTAAATCTGCAAGATCATCATATGCTTTTTGCATGCCAGGAAAGATGTCCGTCCCCCCACCCGCTGGAACGGAGAGGATTTGTTCGACTGCATCCTTCTTATCTTCCAGCTTACCGATTGGAATGACTTCCCATACTTGATCGTCAAATGCAGTGAATCCAAATGTATCATCATCACGGAGAAGCTCTACCGACCGGGCAGCCGCTTCTCTTGCCAAGATGATTTTTGAACCGGACATACTTCCCGACCTGTCCATAACAATCATTAGGCCGAGCGAAGGAAGTGATTCTTTTCCTTTCACTTCCATCTCAACTGGAAGAAGCCGTTCGATTGGAGACTTGAAATAACCGCCAAGCCCGAAACTTTCTTCTCCTCCGACCATCATGAAGCCTGTACCAAAGTTTTTCACGACCTGTTCAATGACCGTCATCTTATCTTCACCAACGACATGCCCTGGCACATTATCAAAAATAATTGCGCCGTAGCCTAGATAACCCGACAGCGTTTCCGGTAATTGTTCCGCATCGACAACATCTACAGTCATTGAGTTTTTATCAAGAAGTGTTGGGATGACTGATGGATTACGGCTCGTCTGAACAACGAGAACACGCGGGGAACGCTCCATCATCGTGACGGAGAGCATTCGGTTGTTTTCTAAAAAGCTATCATCCGATACAAGGAGTTTGGCTTCGTATTTTAGCAGCCCGCTCCCGGTTGCCGATGTCCGAAATGAAAAAGTGTTCTTACCAGGCTCAAGTGTAACCGGTTCTTTGATAATTTCCTTATCATTTTGATAAATGAGCAGTTCACCAGTAGTTCGAGTAGATGATTCCACTTCAACTTGTAGCAGCTGCTTCTCGCCTTCATAAGCGGTTAGTGGCGTATCAAAAATAGAAATTGAGGCGTCTGCATTGCCTGGTCGTTCAAGCAATACAGTGTCAATGCTAACACGACCTTCATTATATTTAGGCAATAATTCTTCGACCTTGTCCTCCGTTTCCAAACCATCAGATAGTAACACGATCCGAGTCGCACTATTCTTTTTAGCCACTGCAGCTGCAAGATCAATCGCTTTCGCAATGTCGGTTGCACCTTTTGGTTCCATCTGTCCAATTACCGGAAGCGCTACGTCTGCATCCGTCAGCTGTAAATCTGTTCGGAACGCCTCTGCGAATGAATACAGTCCAACTGACTGATTCTCTTGACGGCCTTTCAAACTTTCTGTAATCCATTTATCCGCCATATTCCCAGCACTTTCAATAGATACAGAGCGGTCCACGACAAATAAAATTTGTTCTTTGTCTGCACGCAGCGTCACAAAAGGAGTTGCCAGTGCAAAGATGAGAGCAGCAATCGCAGTACATCTCAGGACAAAGAGAATGGTCCCTTTTCCAACAAGCCGCATGCCCGATGATTTCCATGTATACGCCATATAGAGCGCAATTGGAATGAACAATAAAAGCCATAATGGCTGATCAATTCGGATATCCACGTCTTCTTTGCACCTCCCATTCAATTAGTAGAAGAAACAAAAGTGGCACGAGGAATAACCAACCAATCCTATTTTTCCCCTCTTCATTCCCTTTCCCATTTTCCGTGTGCCCGATTTTATAGGATGAGCCCTGATCCAACTCTTTTTCTGAACGCTCAAGCTGAACAGCAAACATCTTTTCGATTCCTCCGTCCAACGCTTTGTAAATACCCGGACGTGTTGGCGCGATGAAACTCGAGCCATCCGCAATTGTCGTGACATATTCATCATCTATCGTATAGATTTCCAGTCCATTCTCTGTTCCACCTGAAAGAACCGCTTTGCGTTCATTCGGCACAAATAATCCTAAAGAATCGGTTTCAGAACGCAACAATTCAGCGGAACTCCAAACAAATAACGGGTAGGATGGGTGTAGTGGCCAATCGGTGAGTTCAATATCAGCAAGTACGACAATGTCGCCACGCTTCGATTTTTGGATGAACGGTTTATCCCCCACAGTTGCGATTGTCGTATACGATTTAAATGGCGGATACAAAGCACTTACGTATATGTCACTAATATCTGCAATCGTAAACAGTGGATCTGAGGTATTTCTTACTGCGCCTGCAACTGGTTCAGTGGATTTATCATTCCTTCCAATGATTATCACCGGCTTAGTTCCCTTTTTAAGGAATGATACATCGTTTGTCACGATAATGGACCTGTCCTGAGCTGCAAGCATTTCAGTCGTAGAACCGGTCGTAACGGTTAATCCCGCAGCCTCAAATGCTCGCTTTACCAACTCATGCAATTGCCCGTCGACAACAGCTTCCCCTGTCTCATTACCTAATAAGACGAATGCCGTATTATCAGCTTCATAATCATCCTCTACAACGATTTCGGCACGCAACGATTTACTTTCGGGTAATTCCTTGAACGATAAAAGTGCTTCTTCCCCACCTTCAATCGAAAAAGTTTCATCTATCAATGAGTTACCGGTTAGTAGATCCTTAATATGTACGGTTCCAGTTTGAGCATCAGCGGAATCATTGGTAATCCTGATAATGGCTTCCGTTCCTTCAGACGTCTTGACCGCTCCGAATTTATCGATAGATACATTGACTTTAGGTATTTCTTCACCATGAATCGTCCACGCGACGGCGCTTTCGCCTTCAGAAAAAACGGCTCGATCTAGCGAATCCGTATAAATATGGATAGCAGCACCACCTGTTGCGGTGATTGACTTTGCGAACTCAATCGCCCGTTCCATATATTCATGCTCATATGTAACGGCTAATTTGTCGATAGCGGTCGTGATTGCTTCACCGTCTGTTTCCTCTCGTATGACGATAATTGGCTCTTTCCCAGTCGTCATAATTGTAATTGGTTCTCCCGGGAGACCCGCGACAAGTTTCTTCATTGCTTCCTGATTGCGCGCAAATAGTGAAGTTCCTTCATTGCTAGCAAGCATAGTCGCAGACGTGTCCACTAGTAGAATAGTATGACCACCGACCGCCTCTTCTTTAGTAAGATATGGTCCTACTAAAATAAATACTAAAAGTAGAAGTGCCGCCATTTGCAGATAAAACAAGGCATTCCGCTGCAAGTTTTTCAAGTAAGGAGACACTCGTGTTTCCCGCATCGATTGTTCCCAGAACAATGTCGATGATATCGTTGTCGTTTCGTAGCGTTTCCGGAAAAAGTAATAGAGTAGGACGGCCAATGGAAAAACCACCGTCCAACCATTCACTAACTTATCAAATCCCACTTAGCCGCCTCCATCTATCGCACCCATCCTGCGTGGCGCATTTTTTTTGTTACGGTTTCCATGACCCCTTCAGCAACTTCTGCACGAATAAGTTGAATACCGAATTTGCGGGCAAGCGCTATCATTTGTGCTTCATGTACCGATTTCTTTTCCAGGTAATCTTGGACCGCACGCCTCGTCATGGTTACTTCAATTCCGTCACCGCTCTCGATGTCTACAAATCGGATATCTCCTTCGTAATTAGGTGCTTCTTCCGCTTTCGAATGAATCGTTACAACACGTACATCACTGCAAATCCCAGGAAGACGACGGAAAAGATGTTCCCACTTTCCGACCACTTCAAGTCCATCAGTCAGGATGAACAACACCGTTACTGCTTTTGGAATAGACGCAAGTGCTCGGTCAGTGAATTTTTCTGTTGACCCCGGAGCGTCAATCCCCGAAATGAATTTCGTCACTGAAGCCCGATGCGCAGCCCCTTTCTTTCTAAAAAAGTAATCCTGTCCATCAGTCCACGTGGAAAATGACAGCGTATCTCCACTTTTAAGTGCTAACTGCCCAAGCGCAATTGCCAGTTGACGGGCATAATTCCATTTTCCATCTGCCCCCATGGACTTCGTTGGGTCGAGTAAAATATGGATGCGCATCTCTTGTTCATCAAGAAACTGCTTAATGTAAGGCTTGTCCGTTCGTGCATAGACATTCCAGTCGATATGGCGCAAATCATCACCCGGATGGTATTCCCGGAAATCAGAGAAATCAAGGGAAGAACCGGTCTTTCTTGAGCGATGTGTCCCTTTATGATGCCCAAGACGGCCTGACCGAGATAGAATCGATAATGCGCCAAGCCTCTTCGCTAACCCGTTAGGAAATAGTTCACCATTCATTGCACCGATGCTCCTTGCCGGACTTCTTCAAGCAACTTAACAATCAAACCATCTACGTCAACGCCCTCTGCTTCCCCCTCATAGTTGATGAGAATGCGATGACGTAACGCAGGTTTAGCAACTGTCTTAATATCTGCAATGGATACATGATAGCGACCTGACAAAAGCGCACGTGCTTTGGCGAGTCTGATAATTGACTGAAGTCCCCGCGGACCGCTTCCATACTGGACATATTTTGCCCAGTCATCCGAAGAACCGCTGTTGTTGTGGGTTGCTGAAACAAGATCGACCGCGTAATTAATCATTTCATCCGCAATAACGACTTCTTTGACCATTTCTTGCGCCATAACAATTTCTTCTGCATCCATTACTTTTTGAATTTCGATATGTTGCGATCCCGTTGTACGCAGAATAATCTCCTTCAGTTCTGATTTCGCTGGATACGGCAAAATTATTTTACAAAGAAAACGGTCCATCTGTGCTTCCGGCAAAGGATAAGTTCCTTCCATCTCAATCGGGTTCTGCGTTGCAAGAACGAAAAATGGACGTGCCATTTGTCGTGTCTCTCCCAGTACCGTTACTGTTTTCTCACCCATCGCTTCAAGCAAGGCGCTTTGCGTTTTCGGCGTAGCTCGGTTAATTTCATCCGCCAGTACCATCTGGCTAAAAATCGGACCTTCTTTAAAAGCGAAGCGCTGCATCCCTTCTTCATTGCGTTCCAAGATGCTTGTCCCCGTTATGTCAGCCGGCATTAAATCAGGCGTGAATTGAATTCGTGAAAATGACAAATCGAGCACTTCTGAAATCGTTCGAATTAGCATTGTCTTTCCAAGACCGGGCAGCCCCTCCAACAGTGCGTGCCCATCTGCCAAAATCGAATAGAGAGAAAACTCGACCGCTTCCTGCTGGCCAACGATGAATTTCCCGATTTCCTCCTTAACTAAAACTAGTTTCCCGCTCATTTCTTCAAACTGCTCTGGTGTAAATGGCATACATACACTCCCATTCTGTCTTCATTCGATTGAGGAAAAGTAATCAGAGAGGATGTGCTGCAAATCTGGCGGCAGCTTCATCTTATCCGCACTCTTCAGGTAAGAATCTTTATAATCTCCAACAACTTCTTTGTAAGGACGGATTGTTCCTTTGTCAACTGGACCCTCTGTTTCGCGTTCCTCGATGAAATCCCCTTCACCAAGTTCCCCTCCAACAACGGACGAATCTCCTTTTTTACCTACACGGTCATTCGGAATTGAAAGGAGACTCCTTCCTCCCGAACCTTGACCGGCACCGGATCCTCCTTGGCCTTGGCCTTGGCCTTGGCCTTGACCTTGACCTTGACCTTGACCTTGACCTTGACCTTGACCTTGACCTTGACCTTCGCCTTGACCTTGACCTTGACCTTCGCCTTCGCCTTCACCTTCGCCTTCGCCTTCACCTTGACCTTCGCCTTCGCCCTGGCCTTGGCCTTCGCCAGTTCCTTCAGATGTCCCCGGTTTTGTGTCACTCGCTGTTGCCGATGAATTATTCCCTGAACTTGCAAGCGCGGGTAGTGCGGGTGCTTTACCGATTTCATTCAACGCGCTATGTGCTTCCCCTGCATTTTGCGCAAGTATATCCGAAAGTTTCCCAAGCTCACCAAGTTCCTTTTCTTCCGCATCGCTTATCGAATCAGCAGGATCACCAGATGTCTTAGCTAACTCTTTTTTGTCTACTAGACGCTGTTCTTGCAATCGTAATTCCTTCTGTTTCTTAACAAGTTCCTTCAATGCCTCTTCCGACGTTTCCGCTTTCAAAAGCTTTTCAGCGAGTTCCAACAATTCCTTTTTCACTTTAGGAAGTTGTTCCTTTTTAATCAGATCTTGCACTTCTTTTTTCATCTCTTCAATAATCTCTTTTTCCTTTTCAATCGCTCCCGCTTCCAACTGCGCTTCAGATGGGAACGATATTAATAGGGCAAGACAAGCAGATACAATAATGAACCCACCTAGCATTTTTGGATTTACATACCGTTTCTCCCTTTTTTTAAACAGCTCAAATGCATCCGCCACTTTTGACTCGGCTGCAACAATGATTGCAGGAGCAAGATGTGTTTCATTGACCTTGACATCCATCGCTGTTATAAGAATATTATCTGCCATAAATTCGTCAAGCTGCCGTACCGCTTCATCGTTCTTGTATCTTTTGTAGTTAATGAAAACAATTGTCGCAATGAGTAGCAATATAGCCCCGCCAAGCGCGATACGTCCATAATAAGGAAGGACAAATAGTCGAGAAGCGACGACAATAAGGACCGCGAAAAGGGTGGCAGCAAACATTCCAGTTTGCACCGTATAGATTGTTTTTTCAAAACGCAGCCGGTACAAAGTAGCCCGTATATATTTTTTCAATAATGATTTCCTTTCCATTCGCCCACCTCCCTATTATTTTGAACGTTTCATATTAACTCGTAGTTTTTTTACTGAAATTAATAGTGAAATAACCGTTAGTGACAAATAGAAAATAAGATAGCCAATCCAAATCGGGAATTTCACTTGCGTCATTTCCGAAATACTATCCCCCATTCCCTGCGAAAGGAATGAAGCGAAAAGAATCGCCGGATTTATTGACGCGAGAATATGCCCGAGGTATGAAGTTGTCGGCGCACCTGTTCCCGTGTGATTGAACGCTGTCATTTGCAGTACAATCAAGAATATAAACCCGGTGACGACCGATAGGAACAGCATTGTTCCATACGTTGCAATCATCGAAACAATCGTCCGGCGAATGAGCGTGGAAAACATAACACCCACACTGCCAATCGCAAGAAGCGTTACAAATAAGAACAAGAACACTTTAACAAAGTCCAATGGAGAAATACCGCCGAATAAGAACACTAAACTATAGACCGGTAATCCCGCCACAATGAGCAACAACAGGAAAGCAATTGACGACGACAACTTTCCTGAAATGATTTGAAATGAGCTTTGTGATGTCGTCAATAAAATTGACAATGTTTGTTTTTCTCTTTCCGAACTGATTGCTCCAGCTGTCAAACCCGGTGTGATGAATAACACAAGTCCTAGTTGGATAAATGCCAACAGCCCAAACAAGATGAAACTTTCACTAGGTCTGAAATAAGACGTCCCTGACACCGTCATTGTCGCATAGATGAAACCAAAAACAAAAATACACATTGCTATCAAGTAGAATAGGATACCTATGAAGCTTTTGGGTGATCGAAATCTTAATTTCAATTCTTTAAAGAGGACCGGATTATTGAAATTCATTTTCATATTAATCGGCTCCTTTCGTAATTTCCATGAACACATCCTCCAGATTGGTCACATGTTCCATGAATGAAAGGATTGGAATATTATTCATGATAGCTCGCTTCAACAAAATGACCTGATCTTCTTCTGTTCCTTTATATGAAAAACTGATGCCATCGTTAGCATCCAGCTGTTCGATATTCGTTACGTACGGATCTTCTTCGAAAAATGCAATCGTGTTATCAAGCTGCCCAGCCAAACGGACCGTAATGACTCTCTCGCCGCGAAGTTTATCCTGAATTTCGGCAACGGAGCCATGCGCGATGAGACGGCCATTATCAATCACCCCTATTTCATCACACATTTCCGCAAGCTCAGGCAAAATATGCGACGAAATTAAAATTGTTTTCCCCATCTTTTTCAATGTTCTTAGAATGTCTCTCATCTCAACACGTGCACGCGGATCAAGTCCAGATGCAGGTTCGTCAAGAATAAGCACTTTAGGATCATGGATAAGACTGCGCGCCAAGCAAAGTCGCTGCTTCATCCCCCGCGATAAAAGGTCTACGTATGCATGACGCTTATGTGACAAATTGACAAGTTCCAGCAATTGCGGAATAAGCTTTTGACGCTCCGCTTCAGGAATTCCGTAGCTCGCACCGTAAAAGTCTAGGTACTCATCCGCCTTCAGCTGATCATAGACACCAAAAAAGTCAGGCATATAGCCAATCATTTTACGCACTGCCTGCGGATTCTTCCGGATATTAACCCCGTCGATGAAGACATCCCCTGCTGTCGGTTGCAATAAGGTCGCAAGAATGAGGAATGTCGTCGATTTCCCAGCTCCGTTCGCACCAACAAACCCAAATACTGTTCCTTCACTCAACGTCAAATTCAAATTATCAAGCGCTTTGAATTGCCCGTACTTTTTTGTAAGTCCTTTGATTTCTATCATTCCGACACCTCCCCTTTCAGCTTCAGCATCGGTGCACGGCCTTGATTGCCATTCTTTTCATCATGAAAAGTGATTTGGACAACAACTTTTCCATCAGGTGTTATATAGTCGTTTGTATTTTCCGTCTTCACCAATTTTCCTGACTCTGACTGTTCGAATTGGCCAGACCGCACATTTAATAGGCTGACATCATATAGCTGTTTTTGTATTTTCGAAAGTTCTAGCGATGTCCATTTTATGTTCTTCCCTATTAATCCCTCTGGTAATTGCCATGTTTGATTGTAGACGGACTCATTAAAGTAATATTCGTCTGTACCATATCCCTGTGAATCAGGCTGAAACTGTCCATCCTCCGACAGCATCGACATCTCCATCATCTCAGGTTCAACTGTAAACGCATCAGTCAACGTCACATCCACCATTGCCGGTTGGATGAGCATCGTTAATGCTGATATGGAAGGTTTCACCTTAAGTAGTTCAATAGGAACAATCTGTGTATCCGTATAACCGATTATGACAGGATTCGAAGTCTTGTTCATATAATCACCGGAAAACGAAAGAAGGCTGTCTTTCCTCATCTTCGTCAGGTCATCCATATTGACTGGTGAAGGATTCATGTACGAATTAAACATCGATTTTCTTGGAAGCAATGTAGAAGTTTTCAACGTTTCATCCACTTGAGCCGTTTCCCCCGGCCCAAGATCACCAATTGGAATCAGTTTTTTTCCTGACCAAATCGCTACATCTGTTAATGCAAACGGAAATTCATTCGTCACTGAGCCCGTCAATTTTTTATCCGTGACATTCAATTGGATAGCGTAATTCCCTTGCTTTTCGACCCTTGTTTCCCCATAGACTGTCCCTACATTCCAATAGCCGATATTGCGAAGGTGCATCGTTGTACCCGCTGCATCCTTTTCAACAATTGCCTGCTTATGAATAGTCCCTTGAGTGGACGTGAAAGGATCATTATTTGGCAACGAAGCACCAAGCGTTGTTTCAGCAGGTGCGGAAAATGTAAAGTTCCCAGATTTATTGGTTAGAATAGACTCCGCATAAAACCCCGTCAAACTACCATCCTGTTCAACATTTAATAGTGCGGTATGTTGAATTTGTGCTCTTCCAATTCGATCTTTCGCTCCGTATGCAAATATGGCAATAGACGCCAGTATCGCAATGGAAGGAATAATCCACCATGCATATTCTCGTTTGTCTTTCCGTTTAAGAATAAAGTAAAGCACTGGTATAATAAGAACAATATAGAAAATAATTATTCCGAAAATTAACGGCGCTGAGACTTTGAATGAAGGAAACAATTCGTTGGTACTGCCTACCGTCTGGACAATCGCATTACTCGGATTGTCATGAGGATTCTGCCCCAATTGATTTGAATGTCCCGTCTTATCGAATAATGTACCCCAGAATGCCGGCATTCCAACCATTTTAGCGATTGGGTCATCGCCGAGCGAGAAAGCCGTCTGGACAATCTGTCCCTGGCCCAAATCGGAATAGGCAACTAGGACATTGCCTTCATCTTCGAGTAGTGACAATGCACCCGGATTTAATTCTGATAAATAAGAAGGGATAGTACCTTCAAATCCTTTTGTTCCTGCCCACTTATTCAAAACATCAGGATTCGCATCGGAACTCCCTTTCAACGTCAGGGGCAACCGGTCTGAAAAGATACCCGTCTCCGCTTTCACGTTGTCAGAACCTCCGATTACTAAGATGCCTCCTGAACGAACCCATCCTACCAACGCATTCTGTTTCTTTTCAGATAAATCAGCAAGGGGATATTCATCGATAATGATAAAATCTGCCGCTCCCCATCCTGCTGCTTCTTCCGGGAAATTGGGTTCCCCCATTTTCGACGCGCTTATGATTTGGCTAGTCGAAGCATTCGAAACTCGGCTATTTTTCAAAGCGCCAAGACGATCCGGATTATCCGTAAACGTTACGATGAATTTCGAATCATCATAATACATGGTCGTTGTTAACTTTTGTGCACCTTTATGTACAATTTCCTTGCCTTTTTCCCATCCACCTTCATATAGGAAAATCGTTTTCGTGTTCGCCATTCCCCCATACATATTATTCATATCAGTCATATTCGGGATAACAAGCGAAATCGTTTTGGTCTCTCCAGCACCGACATCAAGAGGTATCGCTTCCCCACTTCCTGTCGTGAAATAACTCGGTACATCGATTACAAGATCCCCGCTAAATGCAGTTCCACTGTTTTCGATCACAATTATTATTGGTGCACCTTTTCCTTCCTTCGCTTTACCGTCGATGCCTGCCGAAACACTTACTTTTAAATCTGGAGCTGCAAGAGCATTGACTTCCGGAATGAAGACAATCAATCCGATTAGCAGAACCAAAAACATCGAAATCTTTCTCCACATACCATTCTCCTCCTGTCATGTAGACTTATAGTTCTCATCTATTAGTACGAACGAGACAACCTAAAGTTCCTTTAATTCTCAATAATTGTAATCTTTTTGTAATCTTTCGGCATGACTTTGTACAATTTGTGTGAAAGCATCCACTTGTTTTAGTGCAAATGAAGATTCATAGCCGATTAACCATGTATCTCGCGTCAGTTCAAACTCCTCTTCATTATTCAAAAGTGGCATTTTATTGACATCTTCATCACCTGTCAATGTAATTGACGGTAATATCGCATAGCCGATGCCGTTTAATGCTAGTTGCTTACAAGTCTCAATCTGATCGACTGTGATTTGACGCCCTGGTTTTTGGTCGAAATGTCGCTGCCACCAACGCTGAATTTCCATATGGTAATTCGAGTCACTCTTAAATTGAATAAATGGACGTGTCGTATCTTTCAATTCTTCGATTGTCGTAATTTCACGGTCCACTAAATAGAGGCGGTCACGGAATAAATACGTTTTTTTACTCTTCCAATCTACCTGGCCACGCACAATTCCAACATGAGCTTCTCCTTCATATAAGGCTTTAACAATTTCTGAACTCCATCCCGTTATGAGCGAGATTTTGGCATCTGGATACATTTCAACGTACTCTTTCAATACTTGTGGCAACCACGTCTGCCCTACGATTGACGCACATGCAATTTTCAATGTGCCGTGCACTTTATCCGCCATCGATGCAATCATTTCAAAGGTTTCTTCCCGTTTTACAATCGCATCACGTGCATAATCGATGACCAGTTCTCCCGCTGGCGTCGGCTCAAGCCCTTTCTGCGAGCGGATGAACAATAACGTTCCCCACTCCTTTTCAATTGACTGTAATCGCTGGGAAAGTGCCGGTTGCGATAAAAAAAGTCGCTCTGCAGCCTTTCGCATATTCCCTTCTTCTGCTAATGCTTTAATGATTTCAAGTTCTGTCGTTGTCATTCAAATACCCCTTCCCACGTGGAATTTTCAATATTAGGAGCAAGCTGATAACAGCAAAAATGGCTACAGTAATATACACCCATTGCAACGAACCATCAAGCGCATTTTGTAACAGCTGTACTTTTGTTGCGGGTATAGTTTGTCTCATTTCATCCGTCAAAAGTAAATTGACATCATCTAAACTATAATTCAAATCATCATTTTTGAAACGAGCCATTAACATGCCATTTAAAATCGCGCCGAATAATGCCGCCCCTACCGTATTTCCAAAATTCCGCATGAACATATTGGCAGCCGTCGCGGATCCCCGCGTCTCTCTCGGAACCGCCCCTTGGATTGTGACGGTGAACGATGTACTTGTCAGACCCATACCGATGCCTACAAAAAAGCTCGCCATTGCAGCCCACCACGGTCCTGATCCAGCATCCATCATGACAAATAAAGTTGTTCCAAGAATAAGCGATATCCCCCCCACAAAAGATACGTGAAACGTACCGTAGCGGATTAACAAATGTCCTGCCATAGACGAAGCTATCGGCCAACCAATCGACATTGCAGTCAGGGTGAATCCTGCGATAATCGCTGGCTGTTCCATCACACCTGTTACGAATGTCGGCAAATAAGAGGATACACCAATCAATATGATACCTGTCGTTAACGACACAAGATTCGCATACAAGATCACGGGGTTTTTCCATAGGGCAAACGGCATGACTGGATCAATTGCTTGTCGTTCGACCCTAACAAATAACGCTAACGATCCAAGTCCTACAATAATGAAGGTGATACCGTAAAACGACATGTGACCGAATGCCTGACCCCCTTCGACAAGCCAATATATAATAGTGGATAACGATAGCGTAAGTAAGAAAGCACCTTTATAATCAATCGAAACTTTTTTCTCCCGCTTTGGTTCATGAAGAAACAGATAGATACCTACCATCGCGAGTATTCCAAGCGGCACATTCACCCAGAAAACAAATTGCCAATTCATATAGTGGACAATCAGCCCACCAATTACCGGACCAGATACAGCCGAAATTCCCCATACACTGGATAAGTACCCTTGGACTTTTGCCCGCTCTTCCGTCGTATATATATCGCCAACAATCGTCGTAGCTATTGGCATGACCGCCCCCGCACCAAGGCCTTGAAGTAACCTGAATACGATTAACTGCTCCATTGAATCGGCAAAACCACATAATATAGACCCAATAATAAATATCGTCAACCCAATAAACAAAATCGGTTTTCGGCCAAATAAATCCGCCAATTTACCATAAATGAGTACAGTGACCGTACTCATCAATAAATACGAAGAAAAAACCCAACTATATCTTGAAAAACCACCAAGGTCTGAAGCAATCGAAGGCATTGCTGTAGTTACAATCGTCGCTTCAACCGCACCGACAAACATTGCCAGCATGACAGAAATAAGCACAAGCGGGCGATTCGTTATTTTATTATTTTCCACTGTTTTCATTCTCCTTTTAAACAAGTAAAGCGCAAGCGCATGGTTAGACCCGAAAAGCGCTGGAGGGCCTTAAGATAAAGGCGCTCTTTGAATTTAACTTATGGACTGAAGCGACTCGAGGGGCTAGGCGCTGGAGTCTGGACAATTAAGGAACGCAGTCTAAAGGCGCGACGTCCTGTCGCAACGACTGCATGACCTACTTCGTGTAGGCCCAAGCGCAAGGCGGCGCTCAGCTCCGACAGGCATAAGACGGTTTTCGAAGAGAGCGTACTTCAGTCCTCGCAGTAAACTGACTTATGACCCGAGGAGTTTGCGCCTAGAGCTAGACAACTATTAAAGCGAAATCGCTTGTTAGTAATGAACGCAAGCTAAAGTCGCTGCGTCCTACGGCAACGAGGAGGGATGCAGTTCAATCCCTCTCCACTGTATGACCAGCCTTCTAGGCGCTGAAGTCTGGACGTGGAATATCGTCTTCGTAGATTATCCACGGTCCGAGAACTTTATAGTTTCCTAAATACAGAAAAGGGCCCCAATTAGGAGCCCGCAATTTAACCATAACGATTATTCGACTGAGTAAATATATCTTTTAAATTGTTTCATTATGACTCTTCGCGTTAATATGCCTGCAAATGTGCCGTCTTCTTCCGTCACACAAAGAAATGTATGGTCAATTAATAAATCGAGCCCTTTTTGGAATCGATCCGTCGTTTTTATGGATGGCAAATCTGTTTGCATAATTTCATCAACTTTTAATTCGGCAAGACGTTCATATTCAATACGTTCAAGGCCTAAAATAGAATCAGTAATCATCCCCATACTGAGTAACCCTTTTAAACGGTATTTCGCATCAAGGACTGGTATAGCTGAATAACCTGTTTTTGTTAGAACAAGGAGGGCGTGCTCTGCATTATTTCCAACCTGAACATGCGCAACTTTTTCAGATGAAATGATAAAATCCGCTATCGGTGTGAAAAGAAAATCCCTATTTTTTATAGAAATCATGTAAATCTACTCCTTCTTTAGCTATGCTAATCACCTTAAAACTACATATCTATCATATCATAAGAAGAACTTTCTATCCGTGAAAACGAAAAAGAAAACCCCTTCTGTTAAGAAGAGGCCGCATAATAGAAAATGACAATTCCGATGAAAAAGACAGCAACAAGAGCAATCCAAATAATTGGATTTAATGTAAATGGATGCTCTTCAATTGGACCAGGAATCTGATTATCCTGCACCTCGACAACAGGCACCTTGCTCCATTTCTTCACAGCGATAAAGCCGATTATACAAATGATCAAAACAATGGTGATTAGTGGAACGGTCCATATATCCAATGTATATCTCTCCTTTGGGGAGTAGGATGCGCAAAACAGCTACATTCTATCCTTAAAACGGAGATTTGTTAAGCCATTGCCCACCGTCGAGTGTCACAATTTCTCCATTCATATAAGATGCCTTATCTGACATGATGAATGCCGCTAGTTCGGCAATCTCCTCCGGCTTTCCAAGACGTCCCAAAGGAATCGATTCAAGTGTACGCTTAGCTACTTCATCTGACTGCCATAACTTCTCTGCGCCGCCAGTACGTTCAATCGGACCAGGTGCAATACCATTCACACGGATGCCATATTGACTTCCCCATTCAACTGCCAAAGTGCGAGTTAACGACATGACACCTGCTTTGGCTGCCGCGGAATGAATGACGCCCGCGCCCGCATCCCATGCATATGTTGCAAGCATATTCAAAATAGATCCTTTTTGACCTTTTTCAATCCAGTACTTTCCAACCGCACTCGAACAATAAAATGTGCCATTTAGTACAATATCGATAACAGACTTCCAGCCGTTTGGTGATAAATCTTCTGCTTTGACGATGAAGTTTCCTGCCGCATTATTTACTAATCCATCAATTCTGCCAAACTTTTCATCCGTGAAAGCGACAAGCGCTGCAACTGATTCAACACTCCGCACATCCATCTGGAATGGATGTGCTCGATCCCCAATTTCTTCTTGTGCCGCTTTTAACCTATCTAAATCTCTACCCGTAATAACGACTTGCGCACCTTCGTCGGCAAATTTCTTCGCCATGTATTTCCCCATCCCATTCGATCCGCCAGTTACAATTATGACTTTTCCATCAAACACAACAATTCCCCCTTTGTATAATGAATGAATACTCACTCATAATTGTAACATGTTATTTAGTACCTGACGAGAAAAAAAGTAAGCGCTCAACGAAAAATGGACAACAAATCTTCTCCGCTGTCCATTTACACCATTACTGATTACATCCTAAATACTTTTCTACAATCTCCTCTACTGGAACCGCCTTACTGTACAAAAAGCCTTGCGCCTTCTGACATTTAGCCTCAAGTAGTATCATTGCTTGTAACTCCTTTTCTACGCCTTCTGCGATGACTTCCATCCCAAGACTATGAGCCAAACTAATAATTGTCTTAGCTATCGCTTTATTTTTCACATCAATTTCAATATCTTTTATAAATGAACGGTCAATTTTAATGATGTCAATTGGATATTGCTTCAAATAACTAAGTGATGAGTAACCCGTTCCAAAATCATCTACAGAGATGAAAACGCCGATTTCTTTTAATTTATTTAATGTCACTAACGTCTCATCAATTATCGTCAATGCCCCTTCTGTGATTTCTACCTCTAGTGATGACGGTACAATGCCATAGTAAGAAATTTTCTCTGTCAATTTACCTACAAAATTCTCCATTCTAAATTGCTTTGGCGATATATTCACAGCTATCCTGACAGCTTTGAACTGCTTGTCCTGCCACTCTTTCAACTGTTTACATACCTGGTCTAATACCCAATCACCAATTCCATGTATAAGGCCTGACTCCTCAGCAATGGGGATGAATTGCACCGGTGATACAAACCCGAATTTACCGTTGTTCCATCTAAGAAGCGCTTCGAAACTGCTAATATGTCCCGTTTTCAAATCGACTTGCGGTTGATAGTGGATTGTCAATTCATTTAATTCAACCGCCCTGCGTAAATGCGATTCCATCAGTGCTTCATCTGGGAAGCTAGAATTCATCGCTTCTTGATAGAAACGATAATGAGAGCGGCCACGGTCTTTCACAAAGGTAAGTGCTTGCTCTGACTTCCGTAGTAGGTCCTCAAGCTTTTTTCCATCTTCAGGATAAACAGCAATTCCTATGGATGCGGAAATGAAATACTCCTGATGATTATGATAAAATGGTTTCCCGAAATCATTCAGTAACTGCTGCGCAAACTTCTCTGTCTTCAGCACTGAATGATTTTGCAATGAAACGATAAATTCATCGCTGCCATTGCGATATAATCTGGCGGATGCAGGACAAATTATTTTCAATCGTTCCGCAACCATTTTTAATATTTCGTCCGCCCCATTATGGCCAATTGATTCATTTATTAATTTGAATCGATCAAGTCCTAAATGGACGAAAGACAACCTATTTTCGCTTTTTAATGCATATAGAGAATCCTCCATGAAGTGCTCGTTCATAGCCTGACGATTCCACAGACCTGTCAAATGATCATGATAACTCAGGAAAAGAAGTTTTTCATTATTTTTCTGATGAATAGATGTATCTCGTACAATCAATTGAACTTCTTCTACATATCCATCAACAAAAACGGGAATTGCCTTCAAGTGTGTGGGTAATAAATATCCTTTTTTATGAAAAAAAGTCGAATCTTCCATCTCAATTGATTCACCCGCAAGTGCACCGGACAGGAAGAGCTTGAATTCTTTCATTTTATCCTCTCCGGTAAGATTCAAAATTGAACGTCCGGAAAGTTCTTTGGATCGATAGCCGAATCCTAAATGGACTGCTCGATTCGCGTAAATAATTTTAAAGTTTTGATCCATGGTTATGATGGGGTCAAGATTATGTTCGATGACAGAAATATATTTATGTTGCAACTCCGTCTGCGACTTTCTTTCCGTTATGGTATCTAGCCGTTCACGCAATTCAATGACGATAATTTCTCGTTCATACTTTTCGGTATGGCGTTGAAAATCCAGTTCGAATAATACGTTTGACCCTGCTCGCATTGATTCTATTTCAGTCGTAAAGGTAGTTTGATTTTGTAATTTCCGCATCCTGCGCTTGATTGGTATCCACAATTCACAAAAAAAACTAGCAGCTGATTGTTCGATATCAGCAGAAAAGTATTGCATGGCTAATGAGTTGGCATAAAGCACATCAAATTTCCCTTGCTTGTTTTTCTCGACAAATATGGTCATCTTAAACGAATGGTTAAAAATATATGATTCTATAACTTTTTCTAAGCGTTCTTTAATCTTAAAGTTTCCCATGTGTGCCTCCGTTTGTTGTGCTTTTAGCCATATTTTTATCGAGTAATCCAGGCAAATGAGCACTAATTGCCCGAGTACTTTACTTACAGCAATTTGTAGTTGATCTTGAATAGATTGCACTGATATCGAAAAAGTATGTATCGAAATAAATATATACTCAATTCTATAGTTACATAACACCCTTCAGAGTAATCAGTACTTTTAACCAATTTTCAGTTTAGAAGTTGTACAATTCTTTCATTCTTGGTATTATATGAAATATATGTAATCATTCAATCTTCCAATGAAGGAGGCCCATTTTGAAAAACAAGCATTCCATCCGTCAATTGGCAATTGCCATCTACACAGTAAACCGACATGCAAAAACAGCGCCTGACAATAGACAACTTTACGCTTTAAAAAAGACAGCGATCGACAAACTTCTTAGTTCGGGCACTGCCGAAAAAATCGGATTGCATTTTGTCGACAATCCGAAATTCAGCAAGCAGCATTCCACGGTCCTCGTCCGATGTGACGAATTCCTCTTTCATACAATCCCGGAAAAAGAAGACTTCAATACACTTCCACACCTCGGACAACAAGATCCAACTTCTCGTAACCCGCAAGAACGGATGAGCTTGAAAACAGCGCGTGAGCTTCTCTCTAAATATGTGGGACCCATCCAACAGATAATACCTGAGAAGAAAAAAACAGTACCAAAAAAGTCTATCCACAGTATTCAGGGTACACAAAATTTCCGTTCATCTTATTTAGATGGTAAATAAGAAAAGCGCAAGCGCCTTGGTAGACCCGAAAAGCGCTGGAGTCTAGACACTAAGAAAAGCGGAAGCGCCTGCTCTGCTCCGAAAAGCGCTGGAGGGCCTTAAGAGAAATGCGCCCTTTGCCTTTAACTTAAGGACTGAAGCGACTCGAGGGGCAAGGCGCAGTAGCTAGACACTGCTTCAGGCGATAAACTTATACTAACTTATCTTATATAAACGGGCTACCCCTGCTGGCTACCAGCGGGAATAGCCCGTTTTTTCTTCTATTATTTGATTTGCTCCGCGATTACTTTTTCGAAGTCAACGAGAAGGATCATTCCGTTGTCACGCTTGATAACTCCCGAAACAGGTACTTTATTACCGGTATACATATCAGAAGCAGGTTCAATTTCCGAAAAATTGATACGCTGGATTTGGGTAACGGCCGTCACATCTAAGACAACTGTTGTCCCGTCGAATTCCGCAACGATATATTTTGATTCGTCACTTTCATTGATATCTGTAACTCCTGTTACTTTCTTCAAATCAATGACAGGAAGTACTTCTCCTCGTAATTGAATAATCCCTTCAATATACGGATGCGCATGTGGCAATACAGTAACTGGAACGGGTTGAATAATTTCACGTACATGCTGAATACCAATTCCAAAATTACTTTTACCTACTTGAAACTCTACAAATTCAAAGACTTCATATGTTACTGCATCGGATTTTCTTGTATCCACTTATTCAGCTCCTACGTTTTAATAATATTATTATATAGGTATCCCATTGAATCCGCTTCGGCGCTAGGGGATGCCTCCCGCCATAAGCTTCGCTCCCAATGTTACGGCTTCAGCTACCCCTTGTAGGACGCCTTCGCTCAGTTTATTTAGGTATTCATCTGGTCAACATACATAGCACTAATTAAATTAATTGAACACTTATATCTATTTTCGGCTTATTTTTATAATTATTTAGGTTTATTAATAATTTTTGTAAAGGACTTGTGTCCCTTTCTCTCCAAATCCCTTTTCAACAAGCTTCTCATACATTTCACGTGCAAGCTCTAGGCCGGGAAGTGATAGCTGCATTGCTTCAGCTTCTGTCAGAGCAATGTTTATATCTTTCAAAAAATGCTTAACATAAAATCCTGGTTCAAAATCTCCATCTAACATCCGTGGAGCCAAATTTGACAATGACCATGAGCCCGCCGCTCCTGTCGATATAGACTTCAGCACAGTTTCAGCATCGAGTCCCGCTTTTTCAGCATATATTAGCGCTTCGCAAACACCGATCATATTGGTTGCAATGGCAATTTGATTGCACATTTTCGCGTGCTGCCCAGACCCTGCCAGCCCCTGATAAACAATTTGTTTTCCAAATACCGACAAAATCGGTGAAATGGCATTGAATACATCTACTTCGCCGCCACACATAATTGACAACGTCCCATTCTTCGCGCCAATGTCTCCCCCTGAAACGGGTGCGTCAATTGCTGCCATCTGCAACGTAGCACCTGCCTTCGCAATCCGTATAGCCAGTGCTGGGCTAGAAGTCGTCATATCAATAAGAATCTGACCCGCCTTACCAGATGAAAAAATACCACCATCTCCAAAGTAAATTTCTTCGACATCTACCGGATACCCAACCATCGTGAATATTAATTCTGCATCCTTCACCGCCCCAGCGACTGTGTCCGCCCAAACAGCACCTGCTTCAATTAGAGACCCAGCCTTTCCTTTTGTACGTGTATATATGGCCACTTCATAATTACTGCCTAAGAGGTGCTTAACGACGCTAGCGCCCATAACTCCTGTCCCGATAAATGCGATCTTTTTGACTTCCATTTCAATTCCCCCTATATCAACTGTGCCTCGGCATATTTTCGTCCAGATTAAATATAGAAATTAGCCTAAGAACTGACCCGCATCATGGAGGCCAGAGCTTGCTCAATTAACTCTATTCAAAAACTGTGACGTCCGCCGGAGCCTTTACCTTTTATCGTACCAAAGAATTTGTATTTTTCCATCATTGATTTCTACTTTCAATAGGAAGAGTGCAAGACACTTGGAACTAGACACTATACTAGGTCAAAAACTTATTTTCCCGAAAAAAGGAGGACGGAACCCTGTAATAGGGATCCGTCCTCAAAAGGGGGAAATGAGAATGTTGCTGTGTTCTACCTTAATTTCCCCGCTTTTCTTGATTATTAAACATTGTTCACTAAATATTTTTAGGTTTTAGCGATTTCTTCTATAAAGTGGTTACCCTCTTCATAGGCACGCAATAGTAGCCACACCTTATTAACCAATTATCGGCCTTTTTTTAACCCTTCGTATTGATCCATGAGATTATCAAGTTTCCTGCTGAATTCTATCGTTTCAACATCAGTCAGTCCGTTTTTAGACGCTACGTTCATCATCTCTTCGCGTAATAATTCAATTTTTTCTTCTAAATTCCACTCCAAGATAATCCCTCCATGGAATAACAAATAGCTAACTTTATATTATACAGGAATAATCTCATAATAAGTAGTTTAATTCGCGACATATTCCGACAACTCGAAATGGTCAGCAATAGAAACGACTTTACGTTATACTACTTTTAAGGCACACTATAAAAGATTCAATAAACTAAGGTCTATATATATGTTGAATTAGAGAATCCCGTTGAAAGTTGCCTTCGCTCAGCTTATATAGGTATTCATTTATTCAACTTATATATAATGAAACATTACGGCGTCTCAAACGTCAAATTTAACCAAGGAGGGGTTTACGATGAAAAACAGATGGAGTCTCTTATTCGCAGCAATTGCGACCACTTTATTACTTACCGCTTGTGGTACAAGTACCAACAAAGACCAAGAAAGTATAGATGGTTCAGCGGATGTTGTTGAAAATGCAGACAAAGGTACAGTCACTGAAGACAAGGAACCGGAAACAGAAATTGTTGAAAGTCAAGAGAACATAATGAAAGATGCGAACCCTATAGAAAGTGATGAACAAAGTTATGCTATTTCAGTACTTCCTGACTATTCATTAATTAGCGAAGAACCTGGTAAGGACAGCCTTATTTCAGCAAACAATGAAGAAGTGTTTATGCGCATTGAGACTGTTGCTAAGGAAGACAGCACATATGACTACTTAGCTGAAAACATGATTGCTGTACTTGAAGCATCTGGGGACGGCAGCGCCCCAATTGAAGTACTAAATGAGAAGTCAATCCCTGCAGCTGAGGGCATTGAAAATGCAAAAGTTCTTGCCATAAAAGCTGAAACCGCATCTATTACGGGAATTGTTTTCGAACGCGACAATATGGTTGTTAGACTTACAATCTACGACTCTCCAAAAGAAGAATATTTCGAGCAATTTCTTCGTATGGCTGAAACGATTGTTACTAAATAATAGAACATAAAAAAAGCCAAATGGATAACCATCCATTTGGCTTTTTTTAACACTAACAAGAGCGCTGTAGTCTAAGCAGGATATACCACCTTTCAAGGTGATTCATTGGCCAAGAATTACAGAATTTCCTATGCATAAAAAAACGCTGCACTCGTTAGACGAGTTGCTGCGTTTTACGATAAACTCTTTATCGAAAGACCCAATTTCCGTACCAATTCAATTGCCTGGTCTTGTTCTTCAGCAGTAAGAGAGGACATGATGGTTTTAATATTATTCGCATGCTCCGGGAAGATAGATGTCATCAAGTTAACTCCATCCTGGGTAATCGACATATATGTCACCCGCTTATCTTCTTCGCAAAAGACGCGTTCCAATAACCCTCTTTTTTCAAGCTTATCGACAACGTAAGTCATCGAACCACTTCGAAGTAAGATTTTCTGCCCAATCTTCTGGATGGGCTGTCTCCCCCTGTGATGAAGCAATTCAAGGACGGCGAATTCAGTCGGATTAAGCCCATGTTTTTCACTCGGTTTATGCGCTTCCTCCAAAACCACCTTACTTGCCCTTGAAAGAACAATAAATAATTTCAGTGCACGTTCTGTATCTTTTGTCATAATTCAGTGCCCCTTCTATAATTCCGCTCAATAGTCGCCCTCATTATAACGGTAAACATGTCTTCGTGTCAAAAGACCATGAAGGCGTTTCGCAACTTTAATTACAAAGAGAGCACTCTTTTTTCAGCTGTATCTGTCACCGAGGTACATCCCATTGCCGATGGAAATGTTACAATGAAGGTTGTGCCAATGTCGACTTTACTCTCAACTGTAACCGTTCCACCATGTTCTTCGATGTTTTTCAAAACAAATGGCAATCCGAGTCCTGACCCATCTGACTTGGTGGTAAAGAATGGAATAAAGACTTTCTTTACTTGATATTTATCCATTCCTTTACCAGTATCCGAAACCCCCAAAATAACTTTTCCGGGGCTGTCCAGATTCACAAAAATTGAAAGATTCCCTCCAGGTGTCATCGCTTCAATTGCATTTTTAAACAGATTTAAAAGAACTTGTTTAATTTTATCAGAATCACCGACAATCAATGAATCTTTAAGTATATTATCTTTTTGTGTAATTGTAATTCCATCCATCAACGCTTTCGGGTAGACGACCTGAATCATATCTGCAACCAGTACCCCCAAGGAAAATGTCGTTTTTTCATTCAATCCGGGCTTAGATAGGATAAGCATTTCGCTTAATATAGACTCCATTCTATCGATTTCTTCATCGATAACGGATAGGTATTTCATCGTATCCGCTGTCGCGGAAATCTTAAGTAATTGAACAAACCCTTTCAAAGTCGTCATCGGGTTTCTGATTTCATGCGCTATACTTGCTGCCAGTTCACCAATCGTCGATAATGAGTTTGAATGAGCCAAACGCTTTTCCATGGCCATTTCTTCTGTTCGATCATTCATTCTTATCAAGTATGTTTGTGACTCGCAATCGTATAATGTTGTTATTTGATAATAACTCACATCATTCACATTTCTTATATACTTGGTTGTTATTTCAGCAAAACCATACAGATTTACTTCTTTAAAATAATTTACTATTAATTCGGTGTCATTCGGAAATAATTTAACAATTGCTCCCACTGTTTTGCCCACAAAATAGTCTTTTGGCAAGTTGAAATACGAAGTATGCAGATCATTGACATCGTAGATTGTCCCATCCCGATCAATAACAACCATGAAACTATCTGAATTACGAAAAGCGTGTATATAGGTTTTTTCCGCTTTATCAACAATACTTTGTGGTACATCAAATAGTGCAATCACCTGTTGAACATCTTCAAAATACGCAAGGTGCATTTTAACGACATCTACCCTATTTCCGACTAATCGAATGTTCACTTCAAACGTTTTATTCTCTGATCTTTTTATATTACTAATGGCATCGTCCCAAAGATTAATAATCGGATTAATGAAAAAATCTTTGATGTTTTCTTTTCCATTAGTGACAAATTTTTCGCAAAATGAGTTATTTACATGTAAAAGCCCACCTTCAAGATTAAAAACGGCACCGGGTCTGATTGTATCATCCAATAGAAAAGTGATATGCTTCATTACGTTTATAGTTTTATATTTCAAGTGTATTCCTCCACATCCCATTTTTAAACAATATGAAAAATAGCACTGATTCATGCAGAAAGGTCAAAATCATACAATAATAAGCTTACTCAAATTATTCCATATTAACGGTGTGATAGGAATGGTCCTTTCTGCCCGAATAAAATGAATACTCGGTATACTAAAACGTTAGATAGAAAAGAGGAAGAGCGATGAACATAGTACTATCAACATTAAACGCAAAATATATTCATACAAATCTAGCCATTCGCTGTTTAAAAACATATGCAATGCCTGAGTATAGCCCAGTCATTGCAGAGTACACAATTAAAGATCCAACCATGAATATTGTATCAGATTTATATCAAAAAATGCCAAATGTCGTCGGTTTCAGTTTGTATATTTGGAATATTGAAGAAACGATAAAGGTGATGCGTATGTTAAAAAAGGTGAAACCCGATGTAAAAATCGTCGCAGGTGGACCAGAAGTAACATACGATTATGATTATTGGTTAGAACGTGTACCCGAAATTGATGTCATCGTGATCGGAGAAGGAGAAAGAACGTTTAAACATCTACTTGACGTCTATGCAGGGAAAGAAAACATAACCGCTGTCCAAGGGATTGCCTATAGAGAAAGTGAAAAACTGAAGATTACGGCGCCCGGGCCCAAATTGGATTTACGTGAACTTCCCTCCCCTTTCCAATTTGCCGAGGACATACCTGAGCTTGGCAAAAGAGTGACGTATATTGAAACAAGCCGCGGCTGTCCTTTTTCATGTCAATTCTGTCTATCCTCTATCGAAGTAGGCGTCCGCTATTTCAACCGCGAAGCCATTAAGGAGGATATTCGATATTTAATGGCCAATGGTGCAAAAACAATCAAGTTTGTGGATCGCACATTCAATATCAGCAGAAGCTATGCGATGGAAATGTTCCAATTTTTGATTGATGAACATGTACCAGGTACCGTTTTCCAGTTTGAAATAACGGGAGACATTATGCGCCCAGAAGTCATCCAATTTCTCAATGACAATGCACCAGCTGGGCTATTCAGATTTGAAATCGGAGTTCAATCCACAAACGATTTAACAAATGAATTAGTACAGCGCCGCCAGAACTTCGAAAAACTTTCCCGTACCGTAATGATGGTGAAAGAAGGCGGAAAGATTGACCAGCATCTGGACTTGATTGCAGGGCTACCTGAAGAAGATTATAATTCTTTCCGGAAAACATTCAATGAGGTTTTCGCAATGAGGCCTGAAGAGATGCAGCTAGGGTTCCTTAAGTTATTGCGTGGAACTGGCTTGCGTATTCAAGCAGAAAAATACGGTTATCAGTTTATAGACGAAGCGCCTTATGAAATATTTTCAAATAACGTATTAACGTTTGATGATATCCTGCGCATTAAACAGACCGAGGACGTTCTAGAAAAATATTGGAACGACAACCGTTTACCGCGAACGGTGGAATACCTTGTATCAGAAGTCTTCGAAACTCCATTCGATTTCTTCCAACAATTCGGCTCCTATTGGGAGAGTCGTGGTTGGTCCAGAATCGGACATCAACTTGAAGACCTCTTTACACGCTTGAATGATTTTTTGACGGAAGATGGTCGTGCTGATATGGATATTGCACGTAGCCTTCTGAAAATCGATTATCTTGCACACCACAAGTTCCAACCGCGCAAAGTTTGGTGGGCCGAGGATATGCAGGTTGAAGAACGCTCAGCTATCGAGCAGATGCTGCTTTCAAATCCTGCATTATTGGGGGAACGATTCAGTTCTTTAGGTTTAACTAACCGAAATATTCGTAAGCAGACGTTCATCACACCGATTGCTGTCCAACCTGAAGATGTGGAATTCGGCATTGTACAAAAGGATGCTGGCTATCTTGTCACCGTCTTCAGACATGATGATACACCGTTCTTTATGTTCCTTGAACAATTAGGAAACGCGGCTGGCGCCTGAAGCTAGACACTATTCTAAGTCGAAAAGTATACTTCCTAAAACTATTGAAATAAGGCTGTCCCAAGTTTAACTTGGGACAGCCTTTTATTAACCGATAATAACCCTTTCTTTCGGGTAATGATATTTCAATTTATTTGTTCTCCCTCCTAATGTAAAGAGGAACGAAATAAGCCCGACCCTGCCTATGAACATTAGTAACATGATAATCACTTTCCCTGCCACTGAAAGATCCGATGTGATACCAAGCGACATACCGCACGTTCCAAATGCGGATGTTATTTCAAACAGCAGTGCAACGACTGGCACGCCGGGTTCAGTAATGAGCATAATGATAAGTGCGGTCATAACCATCAGCAGTGCCAGAATGATCACAGCATAAGAGCGAAACACATCTATCAGCTTTATTTGTCGTTTAAACACATTAATGACTTGATTACCGCGTGCAAAGTTTATTAGAAATAGAACCGCAATTGCAAATGTCGTCGTACGAATTCCACCACCTACAGAACTTGGTGATGCGCCTATAAACATTAGTGAACTGATGAAAATATCTGTCGCTTCGCTAAATTTCGTCACATCATGCGTTGTTAAACCTGCCGACCTAGATGACACTGAATGAAATAAAGCAGTGAATAGCTTCTCATGCCATACCATTCCTTTAAAAGAATTCATTGATTCCAAAACAAAGATCATGACCGCACCGAAAACGAGCAGAAAGCCGAACGTCGCTGTCGTTATTTTGGTGAATAATGAAAAACGGAAATGAGGTACTTTTTTCGAAAAGTAACTTTTCACTTCGATAAGAACAGGAAAACCGATGGCACCGAGTATGACTAAAATCATTGTCAACGTCTGAACGAAGTAATCATTGAAATACTGTGTGAGTGAGGTTCCAGTAATATCAAAGCCTGCGTTAGTTGTCGCAGAAACGGACATGAACATCCCATTAAGAAGTGCTTCACTAAATGAATCATAAAATCGCATAATATATAGTGTAAATAGTAAGCCGCCAATAATTTCGATTAAAAATATAATTTTAACGATTTCCCGAATTAGATGAACAACCCCGGCGAGACTGTACTGATTATGATCGACCATGATTAATTGTCTTTCTCGTAAACCAATTCGCTTTTTGACGAGCAGCCAAAAAAACGTACCGATTGACATGATTCCGATTCCACCAATTTGCAACACAAGCATAAGCATGCAAATACCAAAAACCGAATAGGTACTCCCAATACTAATCGGCGTTAGTCCCGTAACGCTGACGGCACTGACCGCTGTAAACAAACTGTCAATAAAGCTGACCTTTACACCAGGTAAATAAACCCCCGGCAGATTCAACAGTAAAAACGAAAAAGCAATAGCCAAAAAATAATAAAACACAATAACTTGAGCAGGGGTGAACCTGCGTAAATTCTCGCGATTGAATTTCATCGAATTCACCGTTCCTTTCACCACTGATAGGGTGTCGTACCTATTTTAGAGAAGTCCAATGAAAAAGGAAAGGAAGAACTTGATAAAAATTGAAAACAGCCGTGCAATTACACGGCCGCTTGTCAAGTTATTCTTTTTTCTTGTTATTTCGAACCCCAACCAAATAACCACTTAGTGCAATACCAACTAGAACTATCCAGAATGTCACTTGCCATAAAGTTGAATGTGGGAAGCTTTCATCAAGGATTCCCAAGCCAGGGTGTGACAGTGTAAGAACAGCCAATTTGACACCGACCCAACCTACAATAAGAAATGCTGCCGTTTCCAAAGAGGGAAACTTTTGCAAAAGACCAACGAATTGACGTGCAGCAAAACGCATGATGACTAAGCCAATAATACCGCCTAAAAGCATGACCATGAACTGTCCGCCGTTAATGCCACCTATGTCGAAGTTACCAAGCTTTGGTAACGTTACAGCAAGCGCTACCGCCGCCAGCATTGAATCGAGCGCAAATGCAATGTCCGCAAGTTCTACTTTTACAACTGTCATCCAGAAACCGGACTGTTTCCGTTTTTTAGCGTCCGGATGTGATTCCTCACTTTTTCGCTGATCTATAATGCTCTTAATGGAAATGAATAATAGGTATATTGCTCCAATTGCTTGGATTTGCCAAATGTTCACGAGAATCGTGATCATGAACAATGCTGCAAAACGGAAGACAAACGCTCCCATCAATCCGTAAAAAAGTGCTTTCCGCTGTTGTTCACGCGGTAAATGCTTGACCATTACCGCCATAACAACAGCGTTATCTGCTGCCAGTAATCCTTCTAGTACGATGAGTACAACGAGTACCCATGCATATTCCAATAATATTGCTTCCAAATCAATTCCTCCTATTTTTGCAAAACAAAAGAGACCCTCACCTAATAAAAGGCAAAGGTCTCGCTAAGTCGGAATTTTTGTTTTGCAAAAATCCAGCTATCATAACCGATGGCAAAAGCCATGTATTGACGACTATGAAATAGGTTTCCCTATAGCTACTCCCCCTTGACATAAAGTCAAAAGTTATTAAGTTCGGGTTCTTTTGTTTGATTATACCATAGTTGGTCAAAAAGTAAATGGGGAATTACCCGATTTTTATATGATAATTACTATTTTTCTTATTTTCTTCATAAAAAGCAGTCATGGATGGAATTGACGCCAAAAAATCAGCACACTGTATGCCGCTTCCTATCAGTAGCGCCTCTGCAACTGTCGTATCGAATGTGGCATCCCACATCATGTAAGCCAATGTCTCCGCCTCAACACCCAATCTGCGCTGCAAACGGATCGAAGCAAGGCCTTTTTCAGCAAAGAGCCGCGGCAATCTACCTTTAGGCTTTTTCCCAGTCAATTCAACGACCATTGCGCTGTAAATCTCTTCAATTGGGTGCGGTGATGGATCCGTTAAGTGGACTGTTTTACCAGCAGCTCCTATGTGATTAGATAAATACACTGAAGCGTCGATTATATAATCAACCGGCACAACATTTATGCATGCCTTCGTTTTACCCACATAAGGAATAATTGGCATCCAACGTAATTTGTCAATCATATTCATAAAAAAGTATGGACCGTCAAACTTAATCGTTTCCCCTGTTTTGGAGTGACCACGTACAATTCCAGGGCGGATAATTGTCACAGCCACATCCTTCTTCAGTTCTTCTACAAGTAGTTCTGCTTCAAATTTGGTTTCTTCATAATGATTTTTAAATGAAGACGGACGAATCAGCTCAGTTTCAAGCAACTTGCCGTCCCGTTTACCTGCAACATACGCTGTACTAAAATACATGAAGCGTTCGATAGAAGGATGATTCCGGACGAATTCAATCACTTGTCTCGTCCCTTCAACATTTACTTGCCAAGCAATTTCAGCCTTTACCGCAAGATCATATACGGCGGCTAGATGCCAGACAGTTAGCCTTTCCTCATGTAAATCATTACTTATCTTCTGCGGCATCCCAAGCCCTGGTTGCGTAATATCCCCGACCAAAATTTCAAACGGGAATGCCACATTCATCTCTTTCATAATTGATTTAGCCTTTTCCTTTGCTAGATCTACTTGACTAGATTGAACTATTGCATAAACCTTCTCCACTTCTCCAACACGTACCAATTCTTTTATCAATTGCGTAGCTATAAATCCAGGAAAGCCGGTAAAAAAATGAGTTCGCATATAATCCCCCCCTTATTTTAGTAGTATAGCATCGAAATAAATCGGTTGAAAGAATATTTCGTTTACTAGTTAATACGTAACACAGTGCCAGTTCATGACACCGGATTCAATGTAAAAAAAACCTCCCAAGAAAGGGGAGGCTCTACGGTTATTTAGTTTCGACTGCGCGTTTTCTCGTTTGTCGATCAAATAAACTATAAATGATTGGGACAATATACAGCGTCAACAAGGTCGAGCTAAGTAACCCACCGATAACTGCAATTCCCATCGGTTGGTTCATCTCTGTACCCTCGCCAATACCCAGCGCAAGAGGTAGCAAGCCGAGAATAGTTGTCAGTGCTGTCATAAGGATTGGACGCAACCGATCCCTAGTAGAGGCAATAATAGCGTCATAAGAGCTTAGCCCCGCCTCTTTTCGTTGATTAATATAGTCAACTAGGACAATCCCGTTGTTGACCACGATACCAACGAGGACGAGAACCCCGATTATCGCTGTAACACTGATTGGCGTGCTTGTCAGGAATAGGCCTATCGCTACCCCGATGATCATAAGTGGCACAGAGAACATAATTACAAATGGATATTTAAATGATTCGAACTGCGCAGCCATGACAATGTAAACAAGGACAACGGCTAGTAATAGCGCCATGACCATGTCATCTATCGCACTTTCGAATAATTCTCTGTCGCCGCCAAATGTAAGCTCAATTTCTTCCGGCAACTTAAGTTTGTCAATTGTATCATTCACTTTAGCCGTCATCTCACCAAGCGACTTAGACGATTCATATTTCATATTAAATGTAACCGAGTGTGCTTGATCGACTCGTTGGATAGAAACGGGTCCTTCCGCAATATCAATCTTCGCAACTTCTCCAAGTGTCACAAATGCGCCTGATGGAGTACGGAGTTCCAATTTTTTCAACTGATCCATACTGTTACGGAATTTCTTATCGTATTTCACGTACACAGCAAACACTTCATCATTTTTCCCAATAATCTGCGTGGCTAATGAACCGCGTGTGACACTGTTTACTGTCTGTGCAATTTGATAAGGTACCAATCCTTTGTCAGATGCTTTTTGACGGTCCACTTCGATTTGAATCTCTTGAACAGTATCTTGAAGATTATTTGTCATTTCCGTTACGGAATCAAGTTCGACCAGTTCACTGTTCAATTTAGTAACTGCTTCATTCAGACGTTCTTCGTTAGTATCTTTCAATGAGAACGTCAACGTATTCGGACTTGAGCCCGCAGCTGTCTGCATAACGAAGCCAATTTCCGCAGCGTCCCCGATAGTTTTCAATACTTCGGGTTGCACATCATCTACGAACTTAAAAATCGAACGTTCCCTATCCGCAAGTGGTACAAGTTTCACGGATATTTCTGCAATATTAGCTTTAGATGTACCTTGCGCGATATCCTGTTGTGTTCCACCAACAAGACTTACGTATACTTCCACATCACTTTCTTCTTTCAATTGCGCTTCGATTTGTTTTACTACTTCATTTGTCGCAGTTGAAGATGAACCATTCGGCAACTTCACGGTAATGCTGACAAATCCCTCATCAGTCGCAGGCAAGAATTCTGTCCCGACCTTGGTTAAAGCAAAACTACTTAACACCAGCACGATTAGTGTAGCTAACAGGACGACAGAACGATGTTTCAGTGCCCATTTCACCGATCTTTCAAAGTTATTCAGTCCTTTTGAGCGCCGTCTCCGAGCTGCTACATTTTTCGTTGGTTTTTTTAACATACGGCTTGCCAACATAGGGACAACCGTCAAAGCAACGACAAGAGAAGCAAATAAGCTAAAGGAAATCGTCAAAGCAAATTCTGTGAAGATCTGTCCGATTAGTCCGCTGATGAAAATAACGGGGACAAAGACGGCTAGCGTCGTTAACGTTGACGCAATAATAGCGCCACCAATTTCCTTCGAACCATCAGAAGCTGCAACCTTCGGATCCTTCCCCATTGCGAGATGTCTTTCAATATTTTCAATAACAACAATCGAGTTATCGACTAGCATCCCTATACCAAGTGCAAGCGCACCAAGAGTCATAATATTAAGCGAGAAATCAGCAAAGTACATAAGAACAAATGTCACAATTACCGAATATGGAATTGCAATACCAATAATGATTGGGCTTTTTATGCCACGCAGGAAAAAGAACAACACCAGCATGGCAAAAATACCGCCCAGAAGTAACGATTGGCCAATATTTCCGATGGCGAGTTTTACATAATCCCCCTGGTCAAATAAAATATCTGACTCGACACCTTTGAATTCTTCTTTTTCCAGTAGGTTGTCTAGAGCCTCTTTGAAGGCGGTTGAGACATCCGCTGTATTTGCACCAGATTCTTGCAACACGGACATCAGAACAGCCTGCTGGTCATTTGCACGCGTTTCTGTGGCAGACTCTGCTTCAACAAGTGCTACATCCGCCACATCGCCGATTGTTACTGTAGCGCCATTCAACGGATTCGCACCAATTGTGATACTACGAATATCGGATATAGTCGTTAATGTACTGATTATACGGGTTGTGAGTTGCTTGCCAGCTGTCGTTTTAACTGGTTCACCAGGCATAGACACATTATTTGCTTGAACCATCTTAACGATATCAGCTTGTTCAAGGCCATTCGCTACCAGTTTTTTCTGATCGACAATGATTTGTACTTCTTCTATCAATTGACCCGAAACAGAAACACTTGCTACGCCTTTCGTCCGGCGTAATTCAGTCTCCAACTGATCCGCAACTTTGCGGATATCAGTATCTTCCGCTGTGGCACGCAGTGATAATTGAATAACAGGGAACTGGGACGGATCAAATTTCATGAAACGCGGTTTAGTCGCACCTTCCGGGACCGGGATCTGATCAACTCTTTGCATAATATCGAGCTGGACATCATCGATTTTAGTCGACCAGTCAAACATGAGTAAGATGAAATTGGCACCTTCCTGCGAGGTGGATTGCATCGATTTCAATCCAGGTGCAGTCGAAAGACTCGCTTCGAGCGGTTTTGTTAGTTTCTCACTCACTTCAGCCGGAGAGGCGCCTGGATAACTTGTCACAACGACAGCAATCGGCGGGTTCAATTCCGGAATGAGCGTCACTGGAATACGGAAAAATGACACTGCTCCGAGAATGATAATAAGAAACATAATGACAATCGTAAATACGGGCCTTTTTATAGAAAAATCACTGATTTTCATGAACACATTCCTTTCTTATTTGGAAAAGCGGAAGGCGCCGTCTAGCCCCCACCGCAAAACGACTTTCAAGGAACCCAGACTAAATACACCGCGTAACTCACATACTGTGAGCCTCCCAGGGGGCGGCGCCTGGAGTCTAGACAACAACCCTAGTAGAAAAAACGTATAATTTCTTATCTTTCATAAAAGTCTCATTTCATTAATCATAATGAAAGATGGTGGCGACTACAAATAAGAACGTCTACTAGATAAGAAAACCCGACAGGATGGATGAACCGTCTTGTCGGGTTTGAGTATTATAATAGGCTATATAACTCGATTTCAGGATACTTGTCATGGAACCAACGCATCGCAAAATCGTTTTCAAATAGGAATACACGTTTGTCGTGGCGATCTTTAACAAGCATTGCACGTTGCCCTGCCATTGATTCATTAACGTCGTTTTCGTTGACAATCCAGCGCGCAACCTTTGAACCGACATGCTCCATGCGCACTTCAACGTTATACTCATTCTTCATGCGGTGCTCGAATACTTCGAATTGAAGTTGACCAACTGCACCTAGAAGTACTTCCTCAGTATGGAGCGTCCTGTAATACTGAATCGCTCCCTCTTGCACAAGCTGAAGAATCCCTTTATGGAAATGCTTAGACTTCATAACGTTTTTTGCTGTTACTCGAACAAAGAGTTCCGGTGTAAACTGTGGTAACGCATCGAATAGGAAGTTTGATTTACCACCGATTACCGTATCACCGATTTGGTAGTTACCTGTATCGTGAAGACCAATAATATCGCCCGCAACTGCTTCCTCCACTATTTCACGATCATCCGCAAGAAATTGCGTTGTCTGTGTCAGTTTGAATGTCCTAGAAATACGCGGAACGGTTACAGTCATCCCTCGTTCGAACTTACCAGAAACAATACGGACGAATGCAATACGGTCACGGTGCATTGGGTTCATATTTGCTTGAATTTTAAAGATAAATCCTGAAAACTCTTCCGAATACGGATCAATTTCTGTTTTATCTTTTGTAATTCGTGGTTGTGGTGGCGGTGAAAACTGTAAGAATGTCTCCAAAAATGTCTGCACACCAAAGTTCGTCAACGCACTACCGAAAAATACAGGTGTCAGTTCACCTATCGCTATTTTCTCTTCATCAAAATCATTGCCTGCTTCATTAAGAAGTAGAACGTCTTCAAGTGCTTGCTTATAATAGGATGTTTCCATCATCGGATGGGGTTCTGCAAGCCCTCCGTCTTCATTTATCGCAAGAAAACGTTTGTCATCATCGACTCTTACTTGTTCAACACGTTTGTTAAAACGATCGTAAATACCAACGAACTCCTTGCCCATTCCAATCGGCCAGTTCATCGCGTAAGACTGGATGCCAAGCACTTCTTCCAATTCTTCCATTAGGTCAAGCGGTTCTTTCCCTTGGCGGTCCATTTTATTAATGAACGTAAAGATTGGAATCCCACGCATACGGCATACTTTGAATAATTTAATTGTCTGAGGCTCGATTCCTTTTGCTGAGTCGACCATCATGACAGCCGCATCAACGGCCATAAGTGTACGGTATGTGTCTTCACTGAAATCTTCGTGTCCAGGTGTATCCAGGATGTTTACGCGCTTGCCATCGTAATCGAACTGCATGACGGATGATGTTACCGAAATCCCACGTTGTTTCTCAATTTCCATCCAGTCCGAAGTTGCAAACTTCCCTGATTTCTTACCTTTTACTGTTCCGGCATCACGGATTGCACCGCCAAAATAGAGTAGTTTTTCGGTGATTGTTGTTTTCCCGGCATCCGGGTGAGAAATAATTGCAAACGTCCGGCGGGATGCAATTTCTTCATGTATTGGTTTGTCCATTATATATTGTCTCCTTCTGTTCTGCTTTTCTTAGCATAGACACATTAGAGAATGATTTCAACAATTTTTTATCGGAATTAGCGAAGCGCAGGTAAAACTGAAGGACGGATTCCCGAAACCCTACGATAACAGCAGAACCGCAACGATTTCCATTCCATCAAAAAGAGCTATCCAAAAATCAGGACAGCTCTCTTCAATCATTTTTCAACTAACCCAGTACCAAATTTCTTTTCCGCCTCTTCCAATGCGATTTCTGCGTCCGAATGCGGATATTTCACAGAGCCAATAATTTGATAATCTTCATGGCCTTTCCCTGCAAATATGATGATGTCTTCAGGATTTGCAACCGCTATCGCATGGCGCACTGCTTCCGTCCGATCACCTATACAAGCATATTGATCATGCTTCATACCCGCTTCTAATTCTGAAAGTATGGATTCATATGGCTCGTCCCGCGGATCGTCCGTCGTTAAGATTACATAATCTGCGATAGATGCTTTATCTGCCATAATTGGACGTTTTATCCGATCACGGTTGCCGCCAGTACCAATGACGAAGATTAGCCGACTTCCTTCCTTCTTATAAGGAAGGACTGCATCAATCGCTTTTTCAATGGCATCAGGTGAATGTGCATAATCGACATACATTGTGATCGGCAATTCTGTCGGTACTTGTTCCATTCGCCCTTTGACGGCTGAAATCTTCCCTAGATAGTTAATAATATCTTCAGACATCATTCCTTTGGCATACAAAGTAGCGATGACCGCGAGCGCATTATAGACACTGAATTCACCAATGAGGCTCATGTCAACCCGGAATTCACCATCGGGTGCGGTAAGCCTGAATGTCGTACCATTTGCCCGTAACTCAATCTGTGATCCACGAAAGACTGCTTTATTTCGGATGCCGTATGTGAAAACTGGGTAAGACGTCATCTCCAACAACTTATTGCTCCACTCATCATCTGCATTGACGACAGCAAACTTACGCTTCTCTAAGTCTTGTCCAAGCTGTGAGAACAACAGTCCTTTCGCTTGTCCATAATTGTCCATCGTGCCATGGAAATCGAGATGATCATGCGTTAGATTTGTAAAAACAGCGATATCGAATTCCGTACCAGCTAGACGACCTTCCACTAGACCATGTGAAGATACCTCCATCGTCATCGTTGTACATCCCTCTTCCGCCGCTCGAGCAATCATCCCTTGTGTAGTCAGTACATCTGCCGTCGTGTTCTCAGTCCCATAAAGAGTTCCATCCAAATCGAAACCGATTGTTCCGGTAACGGCAGATTTCTCACCCGCCCGCTGAAGAATTGCTTGGATGATGCCACTGACACTCGTCTTGCCATTCGTGCCCGTCACTCCAATCATCGTCATTCGCTTCGATGGATAATCGTAAAAACGGGACGCCAACAAGCTGATAGCCCTTGACGTATTTTCAACCATAACAACCGCGACTTTATCCAAATCGACATCGACTTGCTTCGAAGCAACGATAACCCTTGCTCCATTCTCCACCGCTTTTCCAACGTAATTATGGCCATCCACCGTAAATCCTTCGATACAAACGAAAATTCCCCCTGCATTCACCGCGCGTGAATCAATCGCAATATCCGTCACAGTCCGCGGAACAACTCCCAGTACCTGTTTAACCGGCAACATTGAAAGCAATTTTTCTGTTTCCATTAAAACCCTCCGTTCAGTCCATCATTGCTGAAGTTACGTATCCGTGAAGCAACTGTGCTGATGCTTTTAGCGAATCGATATGTGTCCGTTCCAATGCATGTGAAGATTCGATGCCTGGACCAAATAAAGCATGTTTCACGTCAAAGCCCGCTCGGATTGCAGCAGATGCGTCTGAACCGTAAAACGGGTAAATATCAAGTTTAAATGGAATGTTACCTTCTTTGCAAAGACCCGTCAAATGTTGTGTCAACGCATAATGGTATGGCCCGCTTGAATCTTTAGCACAAATCGATACTGTATATTCGTCCGAAGTTTGGCCATCACCAATCGCTCCCATATCAACCGCGATATACTCAACAGTCTCTACTGGAATATTAGAGTTACCCCCATAACCGATTTCTTCATTGTTAGAAATATAGAAATGCGTCGTATGTGGAAGTGTAACCTTTTCTTCCTTTAATGAACGAATTAATCCCAGTAAAAGGGCTGTACTCGTTTTATCATCAAGGTGACGTGACTTAATGAAACCGCTATCCGTCACTTCAAAACGCGGATCGAATGATACAAAATCGCCCACTTCAATACCCAGTGCTCGTGTTCCAGCTGCATCCGTTACTTTCTCGTCAATACGCACTTCGATATTTTCCGCGCTTCGTTCTGCCGTTCCAGCGTTTTTGTAGACATGGACAGTTGTTTGGTGCATAAGGATTGTTCCACGTACTTCTTTCCCTGATGCTGTATGGATGAGGCAGTATTCCCCTTCAACCGCGTTCCAATTAAAGCCACCAATCATTGTCAACTTCAGGCGACCATCGCTTTTAACTTCTTTCACCATCGCGCCGAGCGTGTCCGTATGCGCCGTAAGCAGACGATGGCGCGTTGAATCTGTTCCTTCAATCGTTGCAATAATTGCTCCTTTGTTTGTTTGCTTATGCGTTACCCCGATTTCATTGAGTTCCTTCGCTATCAGTTTCATCACTTTCTCCGTATAACCTGATGGACTCGGTGTCTCCACAAGTCTTTTAAGTAGGTCAACAATACGTTTTTCATCAAATCCTGTTGTCATTTCTATTTCCCCTTTCCCTTACGCGTCGAAATAGGTTATTCTATCCCCATATGGAATCATGTATGATAAGTATAAAGATAGTTTATGGGGTGCCAAATGAAAAATTCGACTGTGGTCCATTCACGCAATATGTTTATTATACTTTTTTTTGTCCCTAGCGTCATCGTACACCTTTTCATGTCCTATTATTTAGGTTTTTCTAGTGAAATGATTGCAGCCCTTTTTGGATTGTTTATCGTTACTGTGCTGTTTGTCTTTTATAAATCGGGGATGAATTCTCTTACTTTTCGAATCCCCCTAATAATTGGGTACATTCTATATATATTTATTACAAACTTACTAAATCCTGATTTAGTGCAATTATTTTATCTTATCTTCCCTGTCGCCTTAGTGGCAGTCTACAATATCACTTGGTTAAACGTACTGATTACGCTCATCACAGGTATAGAAGTTTTTGTTTTATTCTACTTATTCAGTCCGATTTATAGATCAGTGGATGAAGCTCAACTTCTCCCAAATATAGCTTTCATTTTTAGCATGGCGGTAGTCCTATGCCTACTGTATACGTTCAGAATCACGCCTTTTTGGAACACTATCTTCAAGGAAAACAAGAAGATGAATGTTTTACTTACATCTAAAGAATGCTATCTCGACCTTTTTATTGAGCATTCAGAAGATGCAATTGTCATGTTCGACCTAGATCAGAACATCGTCGCAATGAATCCCGCGTTTGAAAAAATGTATGGCTGGAAGCGTGAGGAATGCATGGGGCGTGCGCCGCGACTCTTCCCTTCATCCGAAGATTCAATAATAGCCGAGAGGACTCAGAACTTATTGGATGGAAAAAGCTTTCATTTTCTGCGAACGAAAGAAATGAGGAAAGATGGTACTATATTTAATGCCGAACTGACATTAGCGCCCATCTATGATGTCGATAAAAAGTTGGTCGCTACATCCTTCATCGCACGCGACATCACGCTTAAGTTACAAGCAGAACAATTCCAAATCGATACAGAAAAACTAAAAGCAATCGGTGAGATTGCTGCAAGCGTCGCCCATGAAGTACGTAACCCTATGACGGCAATTTCAGGATTCGTACAGATGATGAACAACGATCCCGCTAATCAATATCGAGCATACACCGAAATTATGTATAACGAAATAAACCGTGTTGATTTGATAGTCAGTGAGTTTCTCGCTCTAGCAAAACCAAATTTAAAAAAATGCACCGAGTTCTACATAGAAAAGTCACTTCTAGATGTACTATCGATTTTTGAAACGGAATTTATTACTCGTTCTATTTTTTGTGATGTTCGGATTCCAAAGAATAATGCAATCATTAAGGGTAATGAAGACGGTATGAAACAAGTTTTCATAAACATTCTCAAAAATGCTTGTGAAGCACTTGTGAAAAACGGCGTAATCACTGTCGTTGTCACATTCCAAGACGACACGGTTTCCATTTTCATTAGCGATGACGGCCCCGGAATGGATCCTGAAACAATTGATAATCTATTTGAACCATTTTACACGACGAAAACAGAAGGTACTGGCCTCGGAATGCTTATTACAAAAAAAATCATCGTCGATCAAGGTGGAACGATAACCGTCAACAGCAAAATAAATCATGGAACCGAAACAACGATTATACTCCCGCTAAATAAATGAAAAAAACCGCCATCCATTATCGGATGAGCGGTTTTACTATTTTTAATTTATTGCCATATGGCGGAAATGCTAGTGTCATTGGAATGGACGTGCTTTTTTTCATCATGGATTTTGCATGCGTGAACGTATCGAAACTCGCTTTTCCGTGGTACGCACTCATACCTGATGAACCGACCCCTCCAAATGGTAAATTCACGTTGCCAACGTGGGCAATCGTATCATTGATGCACCCTCCACCGAAGGGCAAGTTTTCAATGAAATAATCTGCCGCCTGACCGTTTTCAGTAAACATATATGCTGCAAGTGGTTTCGGCAATTGACGAATTCTCTGAACCGCTTCACCGAGATTATCATATGTCAAAATCGGTAAGATTGGACCAAAAATCTCATCCTCCATTGAAGCACTGTTCCATGAAACATTATCAAGCAGTGTAGGTTCAATGAATAAGTCAGAACGGTCTGAATAACCACCACTAATCAAATGCACACGGTCGTTCTCAATAATTCCCACTAGACGATCGAAATGTTTAGTACTAACGATTCTGCCATAATCCGGACTTTGTGAAGCCTCTTTCCCGTAAAATTTCCGAACCGCAACATTCATTTTTTTAATAAGTTCCTCTTTGACGGAATGATGCACGAGGATATAGTCCGGTGCGACGCATGTCTGTCCGGTATTAACGAATTTCCCCCAGACAATTCGTTCAGCGGCTTTTTGTAAATCCGCTGTCTGATCAACAAGCGCAGGACTTTTCCCACCGAGTTCAAGCGTAATCGGAGTCAATCGTTCAGCCGCCGCCTTCATGACAACTTTCCCTACAGCTACACTGCCTGTGAAGAACATATAATCGAATGAGGCATGGATGAGCGCAGACGTCTCCTCGCGCTCGCCTTCTACAACGCGTATATAATCAGACGAAAATGTTTCCGTCAATATCTTTTCAACAATACGAGCCGTGTGAACAGCAATCTCGGATGGTTTGACAATTGAGCAATTACCGCCCGCAATCGCCCCGACAAGCGGTTCCATGACAAGTTGAAACGGATAGTTAAATGGACCAATGATTAGCACGGATCCGTATGGTTCACGAACAATGAAGCTTTTCGCTGGTTTCAAATGAACAGGCGTTTTCACCGTTTCATCTTTCATCCAATCTTCAAGGTGTTTAATCATATGTGAAATACTTGAAAGAACGAAACCTATTTCCGTTACATAAGACTCGAAAGGACTTTTACGAAGATCTTTATGTAATGCTTCCGTAATTTCCACTTCATTAGCGACAATCGCTTCTTTCAATTTTAAAAGCATTTCTTTGCGGAATGCAAAACTCCTTGTTTGGCCTGAAAAGTAGTATGCATGTTGGGAAGCAATCATCGTTTCTACGTCTTGTGCAGTAAAGTTCAATTTATTCCCTCCATTTCTTTGTACCTTCAATCATAGTTAGAATTGTTGCAGGATGCAAAAGTTAGCACTTTATCCCACTGTCAAGTCAATAGAAGATCAATCAACTTTTGTATTTCAAGTCCTTCATCAAATGACACGAGCAGCGCAGTTTCACCGTTAGCCGCAGCTATGCACTCATCCGTAAGCGTTTTCACTGTATCGAAGGAAGTCAATATCTCAAAAGGACTGTCTTTTTGTGCCATGCTAAGTTCCGACCAATTGCGCAGTTTCAGAACACCTTCATCTCCATATACTGTATAAGACAGTTCTTCTTGTTGACCAATTCCCGAAACTCCGTTCAAGAAGACCGGAATGTCATCCATAGTTTTTCCGATAGCAAGAACACTCGTTTCCGCAAGCGTTTCATCTTCAGGATAAACGGTTTGGTGGGAAGTAATCGCAAGTTGACCAAACATCCTGTACATAAGTTGAAGATAATGCGGGAATACTTCTCGTGTAAAGCCACCTTGTTTTCGCGTTGCAATCCAAGGGTTTTGTTGCCATACACGTGGCCAATGCGGGAAATAAGTTTGGAGTTCAATTCGAACGATTTGACCAATTTCACCCTCATTAATAAGTTTCATCATATGCCGAACAGACGAGCTATACATGAGTGGAAAATGCATCGCGGTTTGAATTTCATTGTTCTCTGCAGCTGTAGCCATCACTAGTCCATCTGAGGCGTCGTGTGCAAGTGGTTTTTCACAAAGCACATTCAAGCCTTTTGAAATCGCGGCCGTACTAAGTTCAGCATGCGATACAGGTGGAGTTCCAATATAGATCCAGTCGGGTTTCATCGCCAAAACCTCTTCATAAGAGGATGCCGCATATAGTCCGTATGTATCCGCCATTTCAGTAAGACGTTCATCATTTTCATCATACAAGGCAATAATTGTTGCAGATTCGTTGTTACGTAATTGATTGATGATTCGCTCGCCAACAATACCTGTACCGACTAGAGCAAATGTTGTTTTTTTCACTGATACAACCCCTTTTTATGGATAGTTTAGTAAAGGCGTAAGGATAGGTCGAACGATTCCTTTTCAACCTTTGACGTTTTGTATTATAGCATCGATGGGAATAGAATATTCAACTAACAAAGAATTTAAAGGAGGAAATGGACATGACAACAACTGATACTTGGTGGGAAACGATCTTTGAAGGAAATCTTTCATTGGGAATTAATAAAGAGCGTCTTGTTGAACTTGAAGAAGAAAATTTCCTTTATTTTGATGAAGAGCAGCAACTGCAGGTGCCTGCACACTGATAATTAGTGTAACTAACATGACAACGACACCCATTTCCAATGGACCCTAAAAACAGCTTTTCCTTGAATTTAAAATGGGAAAGCTGTTTTTTTTCATGTGTAAGAATGGTGAGTTGTGTTTTTTTGGTGGTGCATTGCGTTGTTTAGTTTCTGGCTTTTGTAGTTTAGTTTCGTTGATACGCTGGTTAGTTTTCTGCTTATGTTGTTTACTTTCCCATAAAACGTTACTCAATACTGTGCCATAGATAAAGCGCTGCATAACTTAAGTACGGTGACCACTCTGGAAAGCGGGCAAGCATTTCATCTTGCGTTGGCTTACGATCCATATTCCATACCTTTTTCAATGCGTTTTGCAAACCAATATCCGCAAGTGGGAACAAATTCGGACGTCCGAGCCCAGACATAAGAAACCCCTGTGCAGTCCAAGGTCCCACACCACGATAAGCAACAAGTTTTGAAGTTACTTCATCGTCATCCATTTGCCTGAATCGCTCAAGGTCAAGCGTCCCATCTGCTATCGATTGCGACAAACCAATGACATATTCAGCCTTTCGTGTGCTAAACTGCAGATCTCGAAGCGCTAGGACGTCAAGCGATGCGATACGCTCAGGGGATGGATAACGCCAGACATCATCCACCCTCTCTCCAAATGATTCTACAAAACGTTTCGTCAGCGTATGTGAGAATGACAAATTAAGTTGCTGGTGAATGATACTTTTCATGAGCGTTCCATATAATGAAAAACTTTTAATAAGCGGAGTTCCTTCATATTCAAGAAATAGCGGCCCAAGATCTGTTCCCGCAAAATGCAGCCCGATTGCATCTAACGGTTTATCAAAATGAAAGATCGATTTAACTGCTTCAATTTGAATGTCATCAATTGCATTTCCCACTATAAATGAAGGTAGTTGTTTCGTGCCTATACTTTGTAGCATGACACTATTCCCTTCTTCCATAGGAATGCGAACTGAACGGCCTTGCAAATCCACTGAATTGACCGGGTCCCCCGCCAACCGAACAATTGCCCGATCGAAGTCATAGACATAGGGCAATGAAAATTGAACGTCGATTAGAAACACCCCTTTATACATCGTTCTAGAACCTATTATACTCGTTTTTAAAAAACTTTCCCTAAAGGTGTTGACTTCTATTACAGAACCGCTATAATAGAAAATGTGCAGTAAGCAGAAACACAATTTAATTCCCGGTTCCGTAGCTCAGCTGGGAGAGCACTACCTCGACAAGGTAGGGGTCGCTGGTTCGAGCCCAGTCGGGACCATTGGGTGCCAAACCCACAGAAAACCTTTAGGAACAAAGGTTTTTCCGAGAAAACATCATCTCTTCGGAGGTGGTGTTTTTTTATGTTCAGGACTAACTCAATTACAATATATAAAGGGATGAAAGATATAAAAAGTTGTAAGGAAGTATATCTTCCAGCCTAGATTATAAGTTACTCATTATTCACTCGTCTTAACTAAAACTGAGTTTCTTGTTATTCAATAGGACCCATGAATTCTGGATTAATAACATACCCTTAGCCCTAACATCCACATTCTTCATTTCAGTCTTAACATCGACATCTCCACTTTTTATACTCGTAGGAGTATCAGTTTTTGCGGATGGCATATTGAAAGATAGTCGAACATTGAGTAAGGAATGGAGAAGTGATTTTAAATCGGTTCAGATGTTATATGCTCGGTCTGCCGCGATATATGCTCGGTGGCAAGCTTATATGCTCGGTCACCACGTTATATGCTCGGTCACCACGTTATATGATCGGTGGCAAACTTATATGCTCGGTCACCACGTTATATGCTCGGTGGCAAACTTATATGCTTGGTCACCACGTTATATGATCGGTAGCAAACTTATATGCTCGTTCACCACGTAATATGATCGGTAGCAAACTTATATGCTCGGTCACCACGTTATATGATCGGTGGCAAACTTATATTCTCGGTCACCACGTTATATGATCGGTAGCAAACTTATATGCTTGGTCACCACGTTATATGATCGGTGGCAAAACCCATGTGCTCAGTCGTTCGCCAATTCCTTAAACTAAAAATCCCTTCGCCTGATAAAACTCACAGCGAAGGGATTTTCACGTTCTATTAAGCTACAGAGACCTTCTTACTATCGTCATCTTTCTCCCGTGTCATCCACTGGAGTGCGACCATTACCACGAACAATACAATCCCGATAATGTCTGTAATAGTTTCTGGGAAAATAAGAAGCATTCCTGTCGCTAAAGCGAACAGGCGCTCAATCCAATTACATTTTCGATACCAGAAGCCAATCATTCCTGCACCGATCGCAATCATCCCAATAATGGCGGTGAAAACGACCCATAAAATCTCTGTAACAGGGGCCCCCATCATGAGCATCGCAGGATTGAATACGAACATGTACGGAATGATAAATGCTGCGATAGCGAGCTTCGCAGAGGTGACGCCTGTTTTAATTGGATCCCCGCCAGAAATACCTGCTGCTGCGAATGCTGCAAGTGCAACAGGTGGTGTAATGTCTGCAATAATACCAAAATAGAATACAAATAGATGTGCGGACACAGCCACAACGATTGGAACAGTTGCTCCAGGGTTATCAAGCATAAGAAGCGTGATAATCGCAGGAGCGGCGATTGTTGACGTTATGACATAGTTCGCTGTTGTCGGTGAACCCATGCCCAAAACGATTGCAGCAATCATTGTAAAGAACAGAGTCAGGAAGACGTTCCCACCTGCCGCCGAAATCAATCCAGTAGCAAGGCTTAAGCCTAAACCTGTCTTCACAACAACACCAACGATAATACCGGCACAAGCTGTTGCTGCCGCGACACCAAGCGCTGTACGCGCTCCATCTACCAGTGCATCGATCATGTCTTTAAATCCAAGACGCGTTGACTTATCGAATGAGCTGACGATAATCGTTAAGACGATTCCGAGCAACGCTGCTTTCATCGTAGGGATACCAATTAATAAAAACACGATAATACCGATAATCGGTAGGAGTAAATATATTTTCTTTAATGTCTTTTTACGGTCAGGAATTTGGTCTTCAGTCATTCCTTTCAGACCTACACGCTTCGCTTCAAAGTGTGTCATAATCCAAACTCCTGTGAAATAAAGGAGTGCTGGAATCGCTGCTGCTTTTGCAATTTGCCAGTAGGTAACGCCGCCTATGAATTCAACCATAAGGAAAGCGGCTGCTCCCATAATCGGAGGCATAATTTGCCCACCCGTCGACGCTGCTGCTTCAACACCGCCAGCAAATTCCTTTTTATAACCGAGTTTTTTCATCATCGGAATTGTATATGAACCTGATCCGACAACGTTTGCAACCGAACTTCCTGAAATCGTACCTTGTAAAGCACTTGAGAAGATGGCAACTTTAGCCGGTCCACCTACTAAACGACCTGCCAACACAACCGCAAGATCGTTGAAATAAGCTCCAACCCCTGTTTTGACAAGGAATGCTCCAAATAACAGGAACACGAAGATGAATGTAGAAGATACACTAATTGGCGTACCTAAAATTCCATCTGTCGTGAAAAACATTAATTGAACGACACTTTTTAGATCTTGTCCACGGTGTGCAAGGAATCCTGGGAAATAAGGTCCAAAAAATGCATAGACTAAAAATACAGCTGAGATAATTGTAATCGGCATTCCAACCGCTCTTCTTGCGGCCTCCATGGTCAAAAGGATAGCTAGTACCCCGACGACTATATCAAGTGTCGATACACGACCAACACGTAACACCAGATCACCGATGAGTAGCGGCCAATAAAGTCCGACTCCTATTGCCAATAGCGCCAAAATCATATCGTAAAATGGTACCTTATTTCGCTCGCTCTTAATTTTTTTCTTAGCTGGAAACAGGATAAAGATTAAAGATAATGCAAATCCTAAGTGAATTGAACGTTGAATGTACGCCGTAAAAGGAGTCCCAATCGCTGTGTACAATTGAAATATGGAAAATGCCAGTAAACCAAAAAATACGATTTTCTTAAATATTCCTGTAACATCACGTGTATTCGATTCTGGGTCAAACTTTTGAAGAATTTCAAGTTGTTCTTCTTCTGACAGCATTTTAAACTCTTCTGTTTGCGTTTCTAGCTCTAGTTCATCGTTCCGTTTTGGTTGTTTTTCCATTCATATTAACTCCTTTAAGCATTTGATAAAGAGAGAGTTTCGCAACACGAAATGTGTAGGATTTTCCCCTCACCAACTGTTTCTTTAAATTTAGTTCATTGCCTAAGTATCGAAAAGCTAATTCTGCATCTACATCGCCAATTAACATGACAAATGAATCTATAACATTGTCATCGTATGTAAGCGTGTACAAACCATCTTTCATCGTGAAGGTTTCTCCATCTTCCTCGTTACCCGGTAGCCCGATAGCAAAATCTTCATATTGCATTGACAAGAGCCGAATTTCATTATCCATAGTCGCTTCATATGATTCTATGACGTTAGACAAATGTATGGAATGGACATATCTAATTTGAAATTCATTGTCACTTTCTAAAGGTACATAAAATACTTTTGGATTCTCCACACGATGTTCAGTAAATGTAAATGCTGTTTTTATCGGAATAAATAAAACTAGAAAAACTAGTAATATAAAACAAAGAATTAGCGGTACAACTTTTTTTTTGTTCACCCGCCTCTTCCTTTCTGATTATATAAAAGAATGGGCGGCTGAAGCATAAAGCCTCGCCACCCCGCTAAAAAACATTAATTATTACTTCAGTTCATCAAAGTATTTCTGAGCCCCTGGGTGAACCGTTATTCCGATACCATTAAGACCATTTTCAGCTTTGATTAATTTCCCTTTTGCATGTTGAAGTTTAGAAGCGTTATCGTAAATTGCTTTTGTAATTTCATAAGCCAAGTCTTCAGGTATCTCATTTTGAATAACCAACATAGCACCAACTGAAACTGCTGGCGTTTCAGCTGCCATTCCGTATGTGCCTGAAGGAATTATTTCTTTAGCATAGTAAGGATACTTTTTGATCAATTCATCTGCTTTTGCATCTTCAACCGGAACAACATATACAGACGCAACGGCATTTAGGCCTTCAACCGCCCCTGTTGGCGTTCCTGCTGTTATGAAAGCAGCGTCAATTTGACCCGCTTGTAAACTTTCTGTAGATTCACCAAAGTCAAGACTTTGTGCCTTGATATCATCCATTGTTAGTCCATGGATTTCCAGTAACTGTTCTGCATTTGCGTAAGTACCAGAACCTGGCGCACCTACGGATACATTTTTTCCTTTTAAATCAGCGTATGTTTTGATTCCGCTTTTTTCAAGTGTTACCAATTGAACAGTTTCAGGGTACAATGCACCAATTGCCGAAACATTGTCAATCTTTTCTCCCTCAAACATCAACTCACCTTTTGAGGCATAGTAAGCGATATCCGTTTGAACAAATGCAATATCGCCTTTACCATCTTGAAGTGCTGTCATATTCGCAGCAGATGCTTGTGAAACTTCAGCAGTTGTTTTAACGCCTGTTGCTTCTGTAATATAGTCAGCAAATGACCCACCAAGCGGATAATATGTTCCTGTTGTTCCCCCAGTTAAAACACTAAGAAACTTGTAATCTTTTTTATCTTTACCAGCGTCGGCTTCTTTCTCAGTAGTCCCTGTATCGCCTGAGTTACATGCTGATAGTACTAGTAATGCAATCATCATAATAAATGCAAACAATCGCAATTGCTTTTTCTTCATTCAATTTCATCCCCTTAAGTGTGATAATTCTCTATTAACCTAAAATACATCTTACCATGAAGTCTCTCTATTTTGTCAATAAAATTTAAAAATTAATCAGATTTCTGCAAGCGTTTACAAGTCTTTCTACATACACTCTTCGTCAAATTCAAAAAACACCCGAAAGGAAGATCCCCTCGGGTGTGTGCAATTAGTCACTATATTTTTGCACCCTTCACTTTCGTTTCAGGCATCGTTTCCTCAGGTAGAATGTCTTCAAATGTTTCGCCCGCTTCTTGAAGATCGCGTGTTCTATGTGCGATTCTTGAAGCTGCACAAGCGGCAACACTAGCAACCAGGTCATCTAGAAACGTATGGATAGCTTGACCTTTTTTCGTGTCTAGCTCGTTAATGATACCCATTTTATTTTTATCGAGATGACCAAATGTCGTTACCGCAATAGAACCATATGTAAACACGGCACCTAGTGCGATTGTTTCATCAACCCCAAACAAACCTTCGTCCGATTCAACAATTTGTTGTAATGGCGCTGACAATTTTCCTTGTTCTGCCAACTCGTCTAATTCAATTCCCACAAGAATCGCATGCTGAAGTTCCCGTTTTCGCAGCACACCTTCAATAGATTCAATACAGTGGGCCATTGTAAGACCTTCGTTATACGGGTATTGCAGATCATAGACGATTTCAGCAATGGCTTCCAGTGTCACACCGCGCCGTTTCAAAGCCGCTTTCGTCGCTTCAGTCACAACTTTTGAATGTACAATTTTTGTATCATCATGCATTCCCGTCCAACCCCTTTTATAGTTAGTATATAAACAGAACACAACTATTATACCTGACCTTGACGTTATGATACAATTTCAATATACACGCAATTTGAGGAGGCAACCAGAGTGAAATACGGAAAAATAGAAGATATAACAATTTACAGTAAAGCACTAGACGAGGAAATGCAGTTGCTCATTCATTTGCCCAACAACTTTTCTCCTCTCTATAAATATTCAGTGCTGATCGCATCTGATGGTAAAGATTATTTCCAGTTTGGACGTATAGGACGGGTCGTTGACGAATTGATTGACGCCGAAGAAATTGAAAATGTTATTGTAGTAGGTGTTCCTTATAAGAGTGTCAAAGAACGCAGGCGCATGTATCATCCGGATGGTGACAGACGCGTTGCCTATACCCGCTTCCTGGCTCATGAACTTGTACCGTTCATTGACGACAATTATCCAACTTATCAAATTGGTGCAGGCAGGGCTCTTATCGGTGATTCCTTGGCAGCAACGATATCTCTTCTTACTGCATCCAAGTATCCCAATATATTCGGGAAAGTAATCATGCATTCCCCTTACGTCAATGATTTAGTGCTTGAAAAGGTGGAAGCTTCGGAAGACCCTTCCCGTTTCTCGATTTATCATGTGATTGGGAAGGAAGAAACCCACGTAAACACGCAAGTTGATGGCGTTCAAGACTTCCTTACGCCTAACCGGTCATTAAACGAATTAATTGAAAGAAAAGGCTTCCCTTATTTCTATGATGAATTCAATGGAGACCATACCTGGAAACATTGGCAACCCGATGTCCGCCGCGCCATTCAAATGGTTTTTGGGCATTAATTCAGACAAAACGGACATATTTTCAGTTATTCTGCTATAATCAAATTTATAAAGTAAAAACAATTATTCTAGGAGGTTTTCATTATGAAATACGGCGTCGTTGCATTCCCATCAAAGAAACTACAGGACTTGGCAAATGCTTACAGAAAAAGATATGATCCGCATTATGCACAAATCACACCGCATTTGACTGTTAAAGGTGTATTCGAAGCCAATGATCAAGAGATTGAAGAAGTTGCAAAGGCAATTAAAGAAGTAACAAAAAAACACGGTCCTTTTGAATTGAACGTTTCAAAAGTGGGAACATTCGCTCCTATCACAAATACAATTTATTTTAAGGCTATTCTTAATGATGAATTAGCTGCTTTGCATAAAGACCTGAACAACGATTTCTTCGGTGATAAACCTGAGTTTACATTCGTTCCCCACGTGACGATTGCACAAAAACTTTCTTCTGGCGAACACGATGATATTATTGGTCAACTGAAAATGGTTGGTGTCGATCACTCTGAAACAATTGATCGTTTGCACCTTACTTATCAGCTTGAAGACGGCTCATGGACGGTTTATGAAACATTCCGCCTTGACGAGGATAACTGAACATTGTTTGAAGTAAGATTCGCGACTTCTGACCTTGAACAAGAAGATGCTTTTTCTGTCAGAAGGAAAGTGTTCGTGGAAGAACAAGGCGTACCACTCAACCTTGAACTAGATCATTTCGATAAAACTGCAGCACACTTCGTTGTCTATTCATCAGAATCTCCAATCGGCGCAGGCCGTATTAGGGAAATCAACGATGGAATCGGGAAAGTTGAACGTGTCTGTATTTTAGCCGAGTATCGGGGAAAACATTTAGGAAACCTTGTCATGCATGCACTTGAAGAGCATGCTGAAAAAACTGACATGAATAAAATTATTTTGAATGCCCAATCATATGCAGTTCCTTTTTATGAGAAGTTAGGCTATGTCATTACTTCGCCTGAATTCATGGATGCGGACATCCCGCATCGTGCAATGGAAAAAGTTATGGCGAGAAAAGCGTAAGGCACCAACAAGCGCAAGCGCCATGATTAGACCCGAAAAGCGCTGGAGTCTAGACAACGACCCTAGTAGACAAAACTTATACTATCTTATATTTTTAGTTAAAAAAGTTCGCATTGCTTAGATAAGCAATGCGAACTTTTTTTTTATAATCAGTTATACATAGGCATTTATCGCGATGCCTTTCCCTACTACCTTGGCAATTAGCGGTGATAGATTAACTGGATTGGGATGGATAAACCCTTGATATTCCAAAGGAGCTGATACAATAGGCTTACCTTCCTCTTCGTCCTTTTCTCGCTCTTGATGCGAGGACTCTTTAAATTCATCCAAAAAGTCTGAATTTAATTTAATTTTGTTCACTCGTTCGATATATGCAAAATTATAAGCTTCCATACTTAATCGATTCGCATATATTTGAGATTGAATTGGTTGAATTGGTAATATATAACCCATTGTAAACACCTCCATTTTCACTAGTACTATTACTATATCCACAAGTTGGTATTATTAAACCTATTATTCTATTTTTTCGCGATTTTTTTTTATTGACGGCCAAGCATATCTTGAATATCTTTAATATTAACTGCTTTGCCATTTTTCACGATAGAATTAACAAGCTCATCTTCTGTCTGCTGAGGTACTTCTTTTTTCGCAAGCTTCCCGACTTTTCGAATAATTTTCCTCACTTGCCGTTCATCATTGAAATCCGCATATTGGATTGCATTCGCAAGCGCAAAAACCTCTTCCATCGGGACCCCTGTTTTTGATTCGATTTTCCGGAAAAATGAATCATTCATCTATTATCCCCCCCTTTTTATACACAAAAAGTGCGGCCCACAATGATAAGCAAGATGAATAGAACCACAATCAGGCAAAATGTCGAACCGCTGCCTCTTTCATTTTCACAACCGCCACAACCGCCGCCGTATCCTCCACCGTAAGAATTACATCCTCCAAACATAATAATACCCCCTTCCTTTCTTCGTATCCTATGCGGACACATGAAGAATGAAGAGGGCGCATGACTATTAAACCTTTCCTTTCGATTTAAAAATAACAGATGCAATGAATCCAAATAGAATTGCTGAACTAATTCCTGAACTTGTTACTTCAAACATACCCGTCACAACACCAATGAGACCGTGTTTTTCAGCTTCTGCCATTGCACCATGCGTCAAGGCATTGCCGAAAGATGTAATTGGTATCGTTGCTCCCGCTCCAGCAAAATCGATGAGCGGTTCATAAAGACCTAAGCCGTCTAACACCGAACCCGCGACGACCAAGATACACAATGTATGTGCCGGGGTCAGTTTTGCCACGTCAAACAACAGCTGTCCCACAACGCAAATGAGTCCCCCTACAATAAATGCTGTAATGAATATCGAAACCATAATCCACACTCATTTCATTGTTAATTCGATTGCATGCGCAATGCACGGAATCGTATCACCTTGTTGAAATGATAACGGTGATAATAGCGCGCCCGTCGCAATTAGAAGGACCCGTTTATAGTCACCCGCCCTCATTTTATCAATTACTTCCGTTAAGAAAATGGCGGCAGAACAACCTGCACCACTTGCCCCCGATAAAAAGGACGGATCTGCACCGTAAAATTCTTTGCCTGCATCCCGGAAGTTTTTAGTCACGTCAATGCCTTGATTGCCTGCAAGTTTTTTATATAACTCAAAACCAGTTTTCCCAAGGTCTCCTGTCATGATCACATCATAGTCTTTCACATCTTTATTGTGACCTGTAAGATGGCGGGTAAGCGTATCTGCCGCTGCCGGTGCCATCGCTGCCCCCATATTTAGCGGATCGGTCATTCCCAGATCTATTACACATCCGATTGTTCCGCATTCTATAGAAGGAAATCCTTTTTTATAAGGTGTAACAGCTGCTACCCCTGCTGCTGTTACGGTCCATTGAGCAGTCTCAGGTTTCTGAGCACCGTACTCGTTAGGATAACGAAATTGTCGTTCAACTGCATTATGCTGACTAGATGCCCCCGCAATAGCGCATTTCGACATGCCCGTTTCTGTCAGCAACGCCGCCATTAAAAGCGAAGATACTGATGTTGCACAAGCTGAAAACAGGCCAATGTACGGAATTCCCACCGTTGCAGCCGCAAAATTTGAGGGTGTCATCTGGTTAATAAGGTCACCAATTAACATGAAATCTGCGTCGCTTGGTACAGAATCCACTTTGCTTAACGCAATCATGCACGCATCTTCCATCATTTTTGCGTGACCATGCTCATTTGTTTTCGCTTCACAGCGCTCATCCTCGTATATTTTATCAAATTTATCGACGAACTGACTTTTCTTTTCTAACGGACCCGCTGTAACACCTGTTGCCACAATGGATGGTGTCGTTTTGAATGTCAAGAGACCGCGCGCTACCATGATACAACACCAAACTTTACAAGTATCGTCTTAATGAGCGCTACGATAAATGCAGAAAATACGCCGAAGAGAATGACCGACCCCGCCAGTTTGAACATATTCCCACCTACTCCAAGAACATATCCTTCTGTCTTATGTTCAATTGCTGCTGAAATGACAGCATTTCCGAAACCTGTAATTGGAACGGCACTCCCCGCCCCTCCAAATTGGGCGATTTTCTTATACAATCCAAAACCCGTTAACAGCATCGCAAAAAATATCATCGTTGCGACAGTGGGATTACTGGCTGTCTGTTGCGTAAAATCAAAATATGTCATATAAAATAGTGACACAAATTGGCCAACTAAACAAATTGTTCCTCCCGTCAGAAACGCAAAAATGATATTCCGCATCAATGGTCTTTTAGGGGAAATTTCCTTCTCTAACTTCGCATATTTTTTTTCGTCCATCATGTCTCTTCCTTTATAAGCGATTTCAATTTTTCAATCTTTTTTCCCTTATCCTTGTTATCATCCAACTCAATAAGCTTATTTGTTTCCATCCATATTTTACTGTCTGCTGAAACGGTAACGTCCAACTCTGGATAGCTATTTTCTAATTTTTTCTTGAGTTCCTTTTCAATCTTTTCTTTTTTGAAGCGGGAAAAAGTTTTAAGCGTAACGCCAGTTAGCAAGTCATTTTCATAAAATACAGTGACCGCTGATGTGAGACGTTTGTCATTTCTCAATACTTCTTCCGCTTTCGCATGATCCTCGCTGGAATTGTTGTCTATCCGGAATCCGCTTCCTGAACAACCGGATAGTAAGACAACTGCGAAAACAACAAGACTAAGTTTCCGGATATGCATCCCCTCCATTTTTATACAGTATGCCTTTTCATTCATAACTTTATTCATAATCCACCTGTGCGCCCTAACACTCCGTAATTCCCCGCATAAAGTATAAAGAATTGAGAAAAGGAGGTGGAATTAATGGGATGTGGAAGAAATGATGAAGTTAGTGAAAGAAAGCACCAAGAAGACTGCGTATGTGAGGTTGTCAGGTTCATCAAGCGTTTACAGGATGCTGGAACAGACGATGAGTGCGTAGAATGTGAAACAGATTGTTTCATGGCTCCGCTTGGTAGCATATCCAGCCCTGCACGTCACCGTGTCAATACACGCGTATTCATGCTATTGACGAAGAACGGTGATCCGTTCAAAGCAATGTTCCGTCCGGAAAGCCGAAAGCATTACCTTCACAATTGCTTCTCTACTTTTTTCAGAGTCCAAAACGTCTTTGACGGTTGCTGCGCAACATTGCAAGTACTAGCACCGTTAGACGGTCACAATAATCCAGTGGACATAATTAAAAACGGTAAATTGGATCTTGAAGAACTCTGTAAAGTTGAAAAGTTTGGTGCGACAGATTCATGCATCACAGTCGACTTGAATTGTTTCTGTGGAATCCAATGCATTAAAGATACGTTTATCGACTTTTGTGACGTAGATTAATTAATACCCTGCAATGCCCAAACAACCCAACCGATTTAGATCGGTTGGGTTGTTTTAACTTTTCTTTATCAACGTAAAAAGACAGGACGGTTAGATTCCCGTCCTGTCTTTTTACGTCGATAAGAAAGTATACGTTTTTCACTTGGAGCAGTGTATAGACTCCAGCGCTATTCTTATTTAGTTTCATCAAACGGCTTACCACGCCATAAAACTTCTTCAATCTTACCGATTTCCACAGCTATTAGTTTATGTTCGGCTCCTTCCAAATCAATCCACACTGTTTCCTCTTCAATTTTCTCAATCGTTCCAGACAGTGTTTCTTCCTCTAGCACAAATTGGAGCGGCTGATAAGCTTGGCGGCGGAAGGAATTGCTTAAATAAATAATTTTACGTTGGATGCCTGGATTCGTCGGCAAGGCTTCGGTAACACTCACTTGTTCCTCATTTTCGAGCACAGATTGCTCTTCATTTTCCAGTATAAATACTGACGTGCTCTCCTCCACAATAATCGCAACTTTAATAAAGATTGGTGGCGCGTCAACGAACAATAACGGTTTATTTTGATAAATGTTAAGCACATCCTTTTTAACACAGTATATGCGCCCATGTTTCGGACGTTACCCATACCAGTAAGAAAAGCGCTGAAGTCTAGAAACCGTTGCAGGTTGAAAAACGTATACTTTCTTATCTTGTAAAAAACGGTTCCCACCAATGATCTAAAGATCACTGATGAAAACCGTTGCAAGACCAAGATAAATAATAACGCTAATAACGTCATTTAGTGTTGTAATGAAAGGACCAGACGCAACTGCGGGGTCGATTTTCAATTTATGCATAAGCAATGGAATGAACGATCCTGAAATCGTTGCGACAAAAATCGAGACAAAAATCGCCGCGCCTACTAATAGACCGATTACAAATTCATCCTTCCAGACGTAAATAAGTCCAACTACAAACAGTGCGCAGATGAATCCAGTCATAAGTCCTGTTCCCGCCTCGCGGATAAGCAGCTTGAATTTACTTTCGTCTTCTACATCACCTGTTGCAATCCCGCGCACTGCAACCGCTAGCGCTTGAGTTCCACTATTGCCGGCAGTACCTGCAATAAGAGGAATGAACGCAGCTAGAAGTGCCACTTTTGAAATGGTTTCTGTAAACAAATCTATTAGATTCGCAGTAAGCATTCCGAGTACTAGTAGAATCAGCAACCAAGGAAGCCTTTTTTTCATGGCTGAGAATGAGTTTTTGTCGAATGTATCCATATTGGAAACCCCGGCAAGTTTAGAATAGTCATCTGATGCTTCTTCAGCAAGTACATCGATAATATCATCGACTGTAATAATTCCAAGTATATGCTGTTGGAAATCAACGACCGGGACGGCAAGAAAATTATAGTCCTTGATCATCTTTGCAACGTCTTCCTGATCTTCTGAAACGAGAACGCTTACGACTCTTTCGCTCATAATCGAACTAATGAGTGTATCTTCATGTGCAATGATCAAATCACGTAGCGATATAACACCCGTCAGGCGATTATTGTCGTCAACGATAAATATATAATAAATGGTCTCCGCTTTTGGTGCTTCATTGCGCAAAATTGTCATGGCAGAACGGACTGTCGAATTCTGTGGAATTGTAACATATTCCGTTGTCATAATTGACCCTGCCGTATACTCTTCATAATGAAGTAAGGCTTTGATCTCGGCTGCGGCTTCTTTATTCATCAGCGTCAAATAGCTGACAACTTGTGATTTGTCGAGTTCATTCAGGACATCTACCGCGTTATCCACAAACATAAATGAAATCATGTCTGCTGCATACGTCGTGTCCATCTCCTGAAGGAACTGTTTATATTCATCATCGCTGATTTCACTAGTCTCAAATATTTCCGCCAATTCTTTCGGTGATAAATATTGATAGATGATGCCACGGAGATCTGAACCGATTTTCTCGTAAAAAATTGCCCGATCATACGGATGAAGGCGTAGGTACTCATTTCGGAAAGATTTTATGTCGTGCTGGACAAGCGTCTCTTTCAACTTCTCTTCATCGAAAACAATTTCTTCTTTTTGCTCTTCTCTTATGTTCACAGCTACACCTTCCTTTCTATTTCTATCGTGGATTATTAAAGTGATAAAGGGTACCCTATATGAATACATATTGGAAAAAAGGGTGATAAAATATGAACTTCGATATCGTCGGTGATATTCACGGTTGTTACGATGAATTCATGCAGTTGATTGACAAATTAGGATATGAGATGGATACAGGTATCCCTCTACATCCTGATGGCAGAAATCTAGTATTCGTTGGAGATACAATGGATAGGGGGCCTCATTCGATTAAGATGTTACATCTACTTTTCAACATCCAAGATGAGCACACACTTTACTATTCCCCGGGAAATCATTGCAATAAATTATATCGATTTGCCAAGGGAAACCAGGTACAGCCCACACATGGGCTTGAAACGACAGTAGCTGAACTCGATGCATTATCAGGTGATTCGCGTAAACGCTTCTTGACCAGATACCGTCAGTTTTACGAATCGCTACCATTATACCATACCCTTAATGAGGAGAATCTCATCATTGCACACGCAGGTATCCGTGAAGAAATGATTGGTGCACCCTATTCGGAAAAAATCCGGGTATTCGTTCTCTATGGAGATATCACAGGCCAAAAATTACCCGATGGTAGACCCCTTAGACGTGATTGGGCTAAACACTACAAAGGAGCTCCCTTCATAGTATATGGTCATACGCCTGTAAAGGAAGTACGCTTTGTAAATAACACCGCCAATGTTGATACAGGTTGCGTATTCGGCGGTAAACTTACAGCCCTTCGCTATCCTGAAATGGAAATTGTGTCAGTGCCCTCTCTTCAGCCATTTGAGCCAGATAAATTTACTACGTTTGATTGATTTCAGTGCTGATTAGACGCTTCATATCTAGTGGAATATCGCATCTAAACTCAACTTTTTCACCTGTAAGCGGATGTGTAAACTCAATCATCGCACAGTGTAAAGCTTGCCGTCCAATCAGCCCATGAGAACCGCCATATAAATCATCACCATGTAGCGGATGACCTGCCCACCTCATATGGACACGTATTTGATGCGTCCTTCCTGTATAAAGGGTTAGTGCAATTTTTGTTAACTGATGACCTTTTATCTCCGAACGGCCCAGTACCTCTACATCTGTCCGAGCGAATTGGCCATCTCCTCGCACAATTCGCTCGATAATGCTACCGTCTTTTCTGCCAATTGGTTGCACAACGCTGAATTGTTCCCTTTCAACATGTCCTTCAACCAGGGCTACATACTGTCGATGAAAACCGGAATTTGTCATCTGTTCACTGAGCAGATGATGAATATGCCGGTTTTTTGCAATACAAATTAAACCCGATGTATCCTTGTCGAGACGCGTGACGACATGTACTGTTGCCGGTAGTCGTTCCTTAGCGAACTTTCCAGCAACGGCATTCGCCATGGTTCCAACGGGGTGGTCGCGCGACGGAATTGTACTTTGCCCAGCTGGCTTATCGACGATGATTAGCGCTTCGTCTTCATAAACAATCGTTATATGACCAGACTCTGGAAGTAAACCCACACTTGGCTCTTCCGACGGGAAAATAATGAGTACTTCATCACCCGATTGCAACGGATGCCGCACATTGCGTTCAAAACCATTCACACTGATTTCTCCGCCATCGTATTTAGTTGCAGTTAATGTCCTTTTGGATATTCCTTTTGCATGCAAGAATTCGCGTAGCAATATGCCGCCTTCATCCACCTGAAATACAAGTCGAAATCTACGATCCAACTCATTTCCCTTAGACATCGCTGTCGATGAATGAATCATGCACACGTCTCCAAAATGGAAACGGCCTGAACCTGCCAAAACGCACTTTCTCCTTTGAAACTTGGTATTCAATCGATTTCACATCTTTATGAAGAAGTTGCAAATGGTCGACCGTTACCATGAAATCTGGTCCTTTTACAGGTGTTAGCACACATTTATGATGCGCTGGTAGCACTAGCGGTGCACCAACTGTACGGAATACCCTGTTGTTAATAGATGCCATTTCTGTCAATTGCATTGACGGTAGAGAAGGGTGGATAATTGCTCCGCCCAGTGCCTTATTGTATGCAGTAGACCCCGAAGGTGTTGACATACATAACCCGTCGCCACGAAAACGTTCAAAATGATTGCCATTAAGTTCGACATCCATGACGAGCGTCACATCAGGAGATTTCACCGTCGACTCGTTCAGTGCAAGAAACAGAGCGCTATCCTTATCGTTTCGGTAGTTAATCTTCACATCAAGGAGCGGGTATTCGAAAACTTCGAATTCTTTTCGAGCAATAGAAATGACTAGCTTCTCAATTTCAGCCGGCTTCCAGTCTGCGTAGAATCCTAGATGGCCTGTATGGATTCCAACAAATGCGGTATCTTGCAAGCGATATTTATATTTATGAAAGGCGTGGAGTAATGTACCGTCTCCGCCAATTGATAAAACGATATCGGGTTCTTCTTCATCGAAAACAAGCCCGAAATCTGTCAAATATTCTTTCGCTTCATCCATAAGCTTGTTCGACAACGAATCGTTTCTTGTCTGGATTGCAAACTTCATCATTTCTCTCCTCCTTTCCCGTTCGTATCACCATAGCGTCTTGTCGCCGTTTCTTTAAATGCACTGAAATATTGTTGCGCATCCTGGATTTCATTTCGAATCTGCGACATTTCTTCATCTAGCTGGAAGGCGGCTTCTGCTGCACGTTCTAGACGATGCCTGATTTCATCTGGCATTTCGCCATCATATTTATAATTCAATGAGTGTTCAATTGACGCCCAGAAATTCATTGCTAACGTACGGATTTGAATCTCAGCAAAAATTGTCTTCTCTCCATGAATCGTCTGAACAGGGTATTTTATAATTAAATGGTAAGACCTATATCCACTTGGTTTATTATGTGCAATATAATCCCGTTCTTCAATCACTTCGAGGTCTTTCCGCTGTCGCAAGTTTTCTACGACAGTACTAATGTCATCGACAAACTGGCACATCAGACGAAGGCCCGCAATATCAGGCAATTCGGCAGCAAGTTCAGCCGATGGTTCGAATGGAATCCCCTTTTCAAGTGTCTTGTCATAGATACTGGCGAGCGGCTTAACCCTGCCTGTCACAAATTCAACAGGCGTATGTACATCTTCCAATTCATACTGGGCTCGCAAGCCTTTCAATTTTACTTTCAGTTCATCTACCGCTTGTTTATAAGGTTCAAGAAATTGACTCCACTGCCTCATTCGGACCCCTCCCAGCTGTTATTCCATTTGTTGAAGTATCGAGCTGAATGCTTTCTCCACTGCCGAGGAGAATGCTTCCCCATAATTATCATTACCCTCAATATTATAAATAAGCATTGTCAATTCATCTTTGAATCCGGGAAGCGAGATTAATTCATCCTTCCACGAAATCATAGGATTTAAATTCGTTGTTAATACATCGACCATAAGCGGCCATACAGCCTGTGTAAAATGAAGGTGCTCGTACCCTTCTTCTGCTTCTAAAAGATAGACAAACGACAAGTTGTCTGAATCTGTAATCATCTTTCCAGATGGTATACCATGAGGCTTCTCTACTTGTTCTGCTACTATAAAGAGGATTTGTTCATCATTTCGAAGCCCACTATCAATTCGATTTTTAATGTTCACAATTTCTTCTTCCCTTCATGCGTCATTACGTTTATTCTATCATATGCTGCACGGCCTTGCAGTCTAGAAAATGCGTTTACCTACATAAATTGGTATACTAAAGTTAAGTTATTATTTCGCAAGCCAACAGCTTAACGTCAGAAGGGACAGATCATGATGGATACGCGCACAATTCGTACATTAATGGAAATAAATACACTGCAGTCTCTCGGAGCTGTTCAGACGCAAACTGACCAGAATAGCACATCCCCATCACTCTTTAACACACTTTTGGAGGAGATGTTAGGTAGTACATCCGTAACAGATTCCCTTTCTTCCGTTTCATCTACACTACTCGGTGAAGTCAATAATATAGATAGCTTGCGCTATGACGGAATAAAGGGTGTGTTTGAACCTTCTTCACTCAACGCTATCCTTTCCGCGGCGCAACAAAGTTCACCTGTTCCCATGAAAAACACAACTTTTGGGAATGACAGCTATCGCGACATTATCAGCCAAGCTGCAAACAAATATAACTTGCCCGATAAACTGATCTCTGCCGTTATCAAACAAGAATCGAACTTCAACAATGGCGTTGTCAGCCACGCCGGTGCACAAGGTCTTATGCAATTGATGCCCGGAACAGCGAAATTCCTAGGCGTCAAAGATAGTTTCGACCCCGTCCAAAACGTAATGGGCGGTGCAAAATACTTAAGACAAATGCTTAATCAGTTTGGCGGAAATATCGAACTTGCCCTTGCTGCCTATAATGCAGGTCCTGGAAACGTAAAAAAACATGATGGGATTCCTCCTTTCAAAGAGACACAGCAATACGTAAAAAAAGTGCTCGGCTATTTTAATGCATAAGATTGATAATCTAACCTGCTGTTTCATAAACAGAGCGCTTTATTTGTGAAAAGAGTGCAGGGTTGATAGAATATCATTACAGTCAGAGCAAAGGAGATTGACATAATGATGCGAAAACCTTTGATCCCTTATGAGGAGATCGGTGCTACAAAGTTGTCGGAACTCATCGACCTGTTTTACGCTAAAGTGGCCGTACACCCGGACCTATACCCGATTTTTCCAGATGATCTGACAGAAACAGTACGTAAACAAAAACAATTCCAAACACAATATTTAGGTGGTCCCAATTTATATACTGAAGAACATGGTCATCCGATGATGAAAGCTCGTCATATGCCATTCCCGATTACTCCAGTTCAAGCGGAAGCATGGCTAGCGTGCATGGCAGAAGCAATGGACGAAGTCGAACTTGAAGGTAATATACGTGATATTTATTATAAACGCCTCGTCTTGACCGCCAATCATATGGTGAACAGGGCTGGGGAGGAGAAAACGTGAATCGACAAACATTACTGGAGAACCCAGTCAGTCCTTCCACATGCATAAGGCCAATCGAGCTATATGTTTTCATCGATCCATTATGCGGAGATTGTTCGTCACTCCCGCCTTTACTCCGAAAATTGCAAGTTGAATATGATCGCTATTTCACACTGCGTATTGCATTGCGCACTTCATTGCCTAAGATGAATCTTCAATACCTTCATAAAGATGAGGATGAGTTGGCTTGCGAAAAAACACATCCCGCTTTCCCGAGTATTGCTGTTAAAACTGCAGAGTTTCAAGGCAAACGTGCCGGCTTTCGATACTTATCAAAAATGCTTGAATATTCATTTTTAAAGTCAAGAAATGTATCGTCTTTTTCCGTACTCGTCGAAATCGCAAAAAAACTTAATCTTGACGTAGACGAATTCATCCGAGACTTTTCTTCCAAAAACGTCTTGCGCTCTTTACAAGTCGATTTGTACATGGCCAAAGAAATGGAAGTCGACAAAGCACCTACTTTCGTCTTTTTCAATGAAAACATTGAAGATGAAGGATTAAAAGTGAGTGGCTTATATGACTACGAAGTCTACGAACAAATTTTAGAGGAATTAGTCGGCGGGCCGATTCTAGCTGACATTCCGCCTCCACTTGAAGATTTGTTCCAACGTTTCGATACACTCTCTACAACAGAGATTGCTAGTATTTACAACATCTCTGAAAAGTCTGCCGAACGCGAACTAAAAAAACGCCTCCTTCAACAGCATGTCGAACGGATTCACTTCCAGGACATGACATTGTGGCGTAAAAAGTTAATATGAATAGTGAGAGCTGCTTCATTTCCTGGGGATAACGGGGAATGGGTGGCTTTTTTTGACGGTTTTTTTGTTAGGTTTTTTTTGTTCTGTTGATGATTTTTTTTGGCAAGGGGCCGTGAACTCAACGGTGGGCCATGACTATCTTCGGGGGAGCCATGACTAACTGACTCATTGCCATGAAGTCATCGCCGGGCCATGACTATCTTCGGCTGGGCCATGACTAACTGACTCATTGCCATGAAGTCAACGCCGAGCCATGACTATCTTCGGGGGAGCCATGACTAACTGTCCCATTGCCATGAAGTCATCGCCTAGCCATGACTATCTTCGGCTGGGCCATGACTAACTGTCTTTTTGCCATGAAGTCAACGCCGGGCCATGACTATCTTCGGGGGAGCCATGACTAACTGTCCCATTGCCATGAAGTCAACGCCTAGCCATGACTACCTTCGGCCGAGCCATGACTAACTGTCCCATTGCCATGAAGTCAACGCCTAGCCATGACTATCTTCGGCTGGGCCATGACTAACTGTCTTTTTGCCATGAAGTCAACGCCTAGCCATGACTATCTTCGGCCGAGCCATGACTAACTGTCCCATTGCCATGAAGTCAACGCCTAGCCATGACTATCTTCGGGGGAGCCATGACTAACTGTCCCATTGCCATGAAGTCAACGCCTAGCCATGACTAACTGCCTTATTGCCATGAAGTCATCGCCTAGCCATGACTATCTTCGGGGGAGCCATGACTAACTGTCTTTTTGCCATGAAGTCAACTCCTGCCCATGACTATCTTCGGCCGAGCCATGACTAACTGACTCATTGCCATGAAGTCGTCGCCTAGCCATGACTATCTTCGACCGAGCCATGACTAACTGTCCCATTGCCATGAAATCACCGGCGAGACATAACTTTCTTCGACCATCCCCTGTTCACCATAGCAATATTGCGCATCATAAGAAAAAAGCCTTCCTAAAGCGAAAGACTTTTTTCTACCTATTAATGATGGATTTTCTTAATACCTTTAATGTAAAATGTCCCGGTAGACTTCCCCTTTTTCACAAGTAACGATGAAGACAATACATACCGTGCTGCATTGGAATCTTTCAAGTCGAGAAACTTACGGCACTCTTCGTTCGTAATGGAATTCTTCACTAGCATAAACCAATCATTAATACCTTTTTCATATGGACTTTTGACATCTTTTTCGCAACCGCTACAGCACCATGTCCTCAAACTTTTTCGTTGAAGTAACTGATTACAATAATGACATATAAATCCTGTCCGCAAATCCTGTTGATCAATATGAAAATAAGAACATAATGGAAAAGGGTTAAACTCCTGTTGCTCTTTATCTATTTCCCTTGAAATCTCTTTAACTTGGGCAGACGATAGAACCTTTTCGAACGGTCTAAAATTTTGTAAATAGAATGGAATTTGCTTTTTATAGATAATAGGAAAACCTTCGGGCACATCTTTCACTTTCGTGTTAGGGTTTGCCAGAACAACTAAACCTGTTGTTTTCAGACTAATTCCCCGCTGGAGGAACCATTCATCTAAATTCAATTTATTCGATTCAACTTGATAAACTGGGCAATCGATAACTGCTTCATCACCAGTTTCTAGTATTTGTTCAAGATGTGGGGGGTTCTGGACAAATCGAATTGTCCCTTTAATATTTTTCACTTCTACGATTAAGACATACCGTTCTGTGATAATCAAAGTGTCTATCTGAAATGTGAACTTGGGGGAAATGCGTAATTGAACATCAGTAAACACTTGGGTACTTTCAGGAAATCGACTACGTTCGATGTATGAATCGACGTTACACTCTCCTGAATAGCCTGCACTGATCCGGTAAAGTTGTTCTTTTAAATGCTGAACTTTCCAATGATCTGGGGGTATGCGGGCAATCAAGCGCGGTATTCCTTTGAGCAGAGCAGGGGTACTCCTTTTAATGGGAATTAGTATTTTATTCACCCCTTTATATAACTGATAATTCTAATTAATTATACAGAATGCCGGTGGATATGGCAATAGTCTACAGTAAATCCTTTTTTACAACACTTCATAAAGTGTCAATTGCGTCATGATTATTCAAATTGTCCATGACTACTTTCCCGATATCCCCTACCATAAAACAAAAGAAAAGAGCATTCGCTCCTGGGGGGGAGGGAATGCTCTTATTCAAAGGGAATGGGAGAAATGTTCACGTTCAAACAAAAGGGGTGTATGTTTGGTATGTGATTTATTTCACATCCTTACCTTATCATAAAATAATAGTAGCATCAAGAATTCACAATGATTTTCACATGACTGTCACAATCATGATTTCACCAATACGCCTTACTTTATATTTATATAACAATATGTATATATGAAAAAGCCCTATCGCGGCCATGAAAATGGCGGATAAGGCTTCTCACTAAGTTAATTTGATTTATTTTTTCAAAAGAAGTGATTCAAGCTCGTTCAACTTTTCTTCGAAGACGCGGCATGCTTCCTCTATTGGAGCAGCACTTGTCATATCGACGCCTGCTTTTTTCAGAACTTCGATTGGGTAATCGGAAGATCCGGCTTTCAAGAAGTTATTAACATAACGTTCAACAGCCGGCTCTCCTTCTGTCAAGATTTGATTGCTCAATGCGACTGCGGCACTATAACCCGTCGCATACTGATAGACATAATAGTTGTAGTAGAAATGTGGAATTCTCGCCCATTCCAAGCCTATTTCCTCGTCGACAACTAGATCTTCACCGAAGTATTTCTTATTGAGTGCATAATATTCTTCTGTCAGTTTTTCTGCAGTCAGCGCGACACCTTGTTGATCTAGCTGATGAATAAGGTGTTCGAACTCTGCAAACATTGTCTGACGGAAAACCGTACCACGGAAGCCATCAAGCCAATAATTCAGTAAGTAAATACGCTTCTGTTCATCTTCGGTTGTTTTCAATAGATGATCATTCAAAATCGCCTCATTCACCGTTGATGCGACTTCAGCTACGAAAATAGAATATCCGCTGTAGACGAATGGTTGGCTTTTACGTGAGTAATAACTATGGACGCTGTGGCCGAATTCGTGCGCAAGCGTGAACAAGTTACTGACGTTATCTTGCCAGTTCATTAACACATATGGATTTGTTCCATATGCGCCTGAAGAATAAGCTCCTGAACGTTTCCCTTTGTTTTCACGGACGTCTACCCAGCGATTTTCAAGGCCATCTTTAACGATTGATATATACTCTTCGCCAAGTGGGTGAAAACTGTCTAGCATCGTTTGTGCAGCTTCGTCATAAGGGATCTCCATGTTTGCATCTTTTACAAGCGGTGCATACATATCCCACATATGAAGTTCTTCTAATCCGAACACTTTTTTACGGAGCGCTACATAGCGCTGCAACAGGTGAACATTTTTATTGATAGTCGAAACAAGATTTTCATAAACCTGTTCGGGGATATGATTATTCGCCATCGCCGCCTCGCGTGCAGATGAATAATTGCGGATGCGTGCGTTGACGTTATCGCCTTTTATGTTACCTGAAAGTGTAGATGCAAATGTGTTTTGGAATTCGCTGTACTTCGAATACATCGCTTTAAATGCATCCTCACGAACACGCGAATCATCGCTTTCCAAAAATCCTACATAGCGGCCATGTGATAATTCGACTTCTTCCCCTTTTTCGTCTTTCACCATCGGGAAAGTCAAATCGGCATTATTCAGCATACTGAACGTTTCTGAAGAGCTACCCGTCACTTCTGATAGTTGTGCAAGCAAAGCTTCTTGTTCAGCAGGCAGTACATGTGGTCGCTGCGTGTTAACTTCTTCGAATTCTTGCTTATAAAGAGCTAGTCCTTCATGTTCAGAAACTAACTTGTCCAATTCTGTTTCATCAATAGACAGCAGTTCGGGCAAGAAGAATGATAATGCGGTTGCTACTTTCACATACAGTGATTTCACACGGCTATCCATCGCCTGATAGAAGCTGTTTGTCGTATCCTGATCAGTCTTCAAATGCGCATATGTGTAAAGCCTACGCAGTCTTTCAGATAGCGTGTCACGGTATGCCAATGCAGTGTAAAGTGCATCTCCACCGCCCGAAAGTGTCCCTTTGTACGAATCTGCTTTGCCGGATAACTCCTCCACTTCAGCATATTCCTTTTCCCACACTTCATCAGTTGCGAAGATATCTTCGAGACGCCAAGTCTCTTCTACCTTTACTTCACCACGTGTCAATACTTTGTTCTTAGTTTCAGCCATCATCAATAATCCCCCTTCTCCCATTACTTCGGGAAACGAATCAATACTATTTTCTCAATTTTCATAACGCTTTGCAAGCAATCTTTCTGAAATTAGTTGAATTAATTTTTCTTCGTCAATAACTGTTCCATTTTGACAAGAATCTACACTCGCTGAAATAAGTAAATCGCGGTATGCTATGCATGCTTTTACCTTTTCTTCCGATGGTTCTTCTAACCAAGAAACATATTTTCTAACCTGACTAGGGGATATTTCGCTAAAAGTGATCCCCTTTCTTCGCAAATAATAGAGGAATGCTAATTGCCATTCACAATCATGCTCGCGAAATGACTCACTGAATAGGACGGGTAATCCAATCCAATTTGGAAGATTCGTTGGAATCACACGCAGTTCATAGCACATTCTCAAAAAAGGATCGTTCACCCCCCTTTTATTTAATAAAACACGGGATTGAACAAATTGATTGCGCATCGAAAAGTAGAGGGCTACATAGCGACGGGTTTCTAGTCCTGATGGAGTTTTAGGACGGGCAAAAGGGAATACTTGCATCGACATAGGCAATATACGATGGATACCGATATACCGCTTGCCTGCGACATGGATAAGACTGGTGAAATAATGGAATCGTTCAGTTTTGGGGTTATATGTGAGTAATAAATAGCCTTCAGGGGATGTATGTGTCAAGAAGCTTTCGTGGAATCTTGAAAAATGGAATGTACCGACACCTACAGGCAATGTACTAAATTTTGCTGGGGTATGCAAAATCCAGATGGGTTTCATTTCTATACTACGATAACCGGCGGATCTAGACTCTATGTCACTAACCGGAATTGTACTGCACTGAAATTCGATGGGTATCGACTCAGTTTTTGTCGTTATAAGGATATCAGGACGCTGAGATACCATTTTCAAGAATGGTTCAAGTTCGACAAGCTCGGCATGTTTTTGAAAAAAAGCATATAATTGTTGCTTTCCTTGGAGATGGCTATGTGATTCACCCTCTGAGAATAAAGTCAGACAGGTAGAATCCTTTAAATGTGCGAAATGTGGGATCATAATGTCTCCAACTTTCAACTGAACCGGAAAGTTACATTGAGGGCAAAAAAATAATCGTAACTTCCGCCATTTGCGCAACCGTTCTCTTTCTAATTCTGGCGTAAGAATAATAAGTTTTCCTTGCTCTGTCTTTGCTGTAAGAATACTATTCACTCCCCCTTTGTTTAATAATACAAATATTCAGTCAGTAAAGCAAGCAAAAAAAACAGCTACCATTTAAGATAGCTGTTTCTACCGTCCTTTATTTAGCTCCAAAGTATTGATGAATTGTCGAGAATACATCAGCATCCATAATTAGTTTGCCATACTCCTCAATTCGATGAATCGTCATGTTAGACGGTGCGCCGAATTCCGAAATTACGCTGAACAAATCAGTCTTGCGAGAATCATCCATTACTTCGTCATCATATAACAAGTGTAAATAATAATTATTTTCAAACGAATATAAAGATGTCTTTACTTCATAGTCTAACGTCTTCCCTGCGAGAGGAATAAGATCATCAAATTCTTTAAAGACAAATATATTGTCAAGCCATTCAAATGCTGGATCCCCTATAGCTGGCATATCATCATCATCTTCATCACGGTCATACATTTTGCCATGCTGAAACAGTTTTCTTGAATCATCACTAGTGAATGGTGATTCAAGCGGCTCGCCATCCTCAGACATTTGTGCACGCGTGACCGTAACTTCAATGCCGCCGCTCATCGCATGTACCTGAATCCACAATGGCCCCTCGACTTCAAACTCAGACTCGTCACTGACTTCGTCCATCATCTCCCAGAAGAGTTCCTCGCTCTTGTCGCGATTATACCAAACTTCCTCACGGGTAAAGCCACGCTCTTCGATATCAATATATGAAAGAAAAAACTTAACTGTATTTTCATTAATACGCTCTATTTCCATCCCTTTTCTCTCCCTTCCTATGGAACAGGATTTATCCGGTTCCCTTCAATGTGTGAAAAAATCCTGCAATGCTTATACTTACTATATGACCGTCCTCTACGTTTTGAAAGGTTTCCGCCTTAGGACGTATAATTTTGATAGTAATAGCATTGTAGAGAACATCCACGCGGAAAGCAAGAGAAACAGAAAAAGCCGATAGGTATACGGCATTTTGCAATGTCAACCCCTATCAGCTTCACACTATTTTCAGACTAGTTAACCATGCGCCGCGCTTCAAGCAGCTGATAGGCTCTGACTTTTCTAGGCAGGAATCGACGAATTTCATCTTCATTGTATCCCACTTGAAGTCTTTTCTCATCAAGAATAATCGGTCTTCTTAACAGACCCGGATGTTCTTGAATTAATTCATATAGGCGTTGTAATGGAAGGCTTTCCACATCAACGTTTAATTTTTGGAATATTTTTGAACGAGTTGAAATAATTTCATCCGTTCCATCTTCAGTCATACGAAGTATTTCTTTTATTTCATCAATATTCAATGGTTCCGAAAAAATGTTACGTTCAGTATACGGAATCTCGTGTTCCTCTAACCATGCTTTCGCTTTTCTGCATGATGTACAGCTAGGTGAAGTAAATAATGTGACCATCATATGCTGACACTCCCTTTCAGTCGGCTCGAATGTTTTGATTTATATTTTTACATTTAGATTAGAATCATTTTAAACTGTCTGCTTCTAATCCCTATTATACACATTTTCATTACTGATTAATACACTTTTCAAGAAAAATTAGTTATCCCATCCACAATTGTCACAGTTCCGCAACATAAGCGACTTTAACAAGTATGTGCATGTTCTCTATACTGTTATACCCGATGCAAGAATAAATTAAACATCTGCCATGTCAAATAAAAAACTTTCTCATTTGGGTAGCTGCTAATTGAAAAAAATTAATGTCTACATTATATAGTACGTCTAGATGTGGGCAAAGGTTTCAAATTAATTAAAAAGAATTCAGAAACATAAAAATCGCCTCTGAATTCTTCAACTTTTACGGCTAGAAATTAACATTTAGGGAATTCCTATTACCTGAATCCATGAATTCCTTCGTATTCTTGCCACTTACTTCATTATAATACGCAAAAGGACCGGTTTTCTTATCGAAAACCAGCCCAGTTGCTTCTATTTAAAATCACTTTGCAAAAGTTTCAAATTCGCGCTGTGAGCAAAGGACAAAATGTCCTGGTGTCACTTCACGCATGATTACTTCTTCATCCTGAAGATACTTATGTGACGTTGGATCGTAACTTATGCGTACACGACTACGCTCATAAGCTGGATCTGGCAACGGAATCGCAGAAAGTAGCGATTGCGTATAAGGATGTAAAGGCGCCGTATATATCGTTGCAGCTGGTCCGATTTCGACAAGTTTCCCGAAATGCATAACACCAATTCGATCTGAGATATATTTCACCATCGACAAGTCATGCGCGATGAATAGATAGGTTAGTCCTCGTTCTTCTTGAAGCTCTTTCAGCAAGTTGACGACTTGCGCTTGAATAGATACGTCCAGAGCTGAAATCGGCTCATCTGCGATAATGAATTCTGGTTCAACAGCAAGCGCACGTGCAATTCCAAGACGTTGACGCTGTCCGCCAGAAAACTCATGCGGATAACGGTTGGCGTGTTCACGATTCAGTCCTACCGTCTCAAGAAGCTCATGGACACGTGCAGTTCGTTCCTTTGTATTCTTCACAAGACCATGAATATCGAGACCCTCAGCAATGATATCAAGCACTTTCATACGTGGATTTAATGATGCATATGGATCTTGGAAGATCATCTGCATTTTCCGGTTGAAAGCTTTCAGTTCTTTTTTCGATTTTTTCGCATGGACGTCGACGCCATCATAGATGACTTCCCCGCCTGTTGCGTCGTAAAGACGGATGATTGTGCGACCGGTTGTTGATTTACCGCAACCAGATTCACCGACGATACCAAGCGTTTCACCTTTATAGATGTCGAATGTTATATCGTCAACAGCACGCACTTCATTTTTTGTACCAACATTGAAATATTGTTTCAAGTTTTTGATTTCAAGTAATTTTTCAGCCATTATCGAACACCTCCTGCATTGCCTGTATAATATCGGCTACCAGGGAATCTCTTCATACGCTCAATGACCGCTGCCGGAGGATCCACTTGAGGTGCATCCGGATGGAGTAGCCAGGTCGCCGCATAATGTGTCTCACTCACTTTAAAGAGAGGCGGAACTTGCTCCATATCAATCTTCATTGCATATTCACTACGCAGTGCAAATGCATCTCCTTTCGGAGGATCCAATAAATCGGGTGGCGTGCCTGGAATCGCATATAATTTTTCTTCAGTTGCATCCAGTGACGGCATTGAGCTTAGAAGTCCCCACGTATACGGATGCTGCGGGTTGTAAAAGACTTCATCAACCGTTCCCACTTCGACGATTCGGCCACCATACATCACGGCTACACGGTCTGCTACGTTAGCTACGACCCCGAGATCATGTGTGATGAAAATAATAGACGTATCGATTTTCTTTTGCAAGTCCTTCATTAACTCTAAGATTTGCGCTTGAATCGTAACATCCAAAGCTGTCGTCGGCTCATCCGCAATCAAAAGCTTCGGATTACATGCCAAGGCAACAGCAATGACGATACGTTGACGCTGTCCACCAGAAAATTGGTGCGGATATTGTTTCATTCGCATTTCTGGCTTTGGCATCCCGACTAGCGTTAACAACTCAATAGATTTTTTTCGAGCTTCGGATTTACTAAGTTTCTGATGCTTTAGTAATGGCTCCATAATTTGATTACCGACAGTCATTGTCGGATTTAGTGAGGTCATCGGATCCTGGAAAATCATCGAAATGTCTTTTCCTCTTACTTTTTGCATCTCTTTTTCGGAAATCTTCAGTAGGTCTTTTCCCCCGAATAAAATCTCACCGTTTTTATACTCAGTACTAGATTTCGGAAGGAGTCGCATAATCGATTTCGTTGTTACCGATTTACCTGAACCTGACTCGCCGACGATAGCCAACGTCTCACCTTTATAAACTTCAAAATTAACGCCCTGAATCGCTTTCACTTCTCCTGCAAATGTATGGAAGGAAAGCTCCAGGTTTTTCACTTCAACAATTTTCTCCATTTCGCTTTCCTCCTTTAATCTTTCATTTTCGGATCAAGTGCATCACGTAGTCCATCCCCAATTAAGTTGAAAGCAATCATAAGTAAACTTATGATAACCGCCGGGAAGAATAAAATATGCGGCTGATATTCAAGGAATTTATAACCATCATTAATGAGCGTTCCAAGAGACGCTTTCGGTGCTTGAAGGCCCATTCCGATAAAGCTTAAAAATGCCTCAAAGAAAATAGCCGTCGGAATTGTGAACATCATGTTTATAACAATAATCGCCATGATATTCGGCAGTAAATGCTTAACGATAATGCGGGTATCACTTGCGCCTAACGTTTTAGCAGCTAGAACGAATTCCTGGTTTTTATATTTAAGAACTTGTCCACGTACAATACGAGACATGCCTATCCATCCAGTTATCGATAAGGCAATAATGATTGACCATATGCCCGGTTTCATGATCATAATCATCAGAATGACGATGACCAGTGTAGGTATTCCAATCAGTACTTCGACAATCCGTTGCATGATATCATCGACGCGACCTCCATAATAGCCGGAAATCCCACCGTAGATGACGCCTATTACAACGTCAATAACAGCTGCAACGAATGCGATTAATAGGGAGATTTGAGTCCCTTTCCATAGACGTGAAAACAAATCGCGTCCTAGGCTATCCGTTCCGAACCAGTAGTTAACTTCTACTTTCTTTAATTCATACAGATTTACTGTTTTAGAGCCTAGTTTACCTTCACCATCAAAAATACCCAATTTTTCAAGTCCTGGAATTTTAGGCGGTAAGCTTGCATGAGCAACTTTTACGTCTTCTGGATCATGTTCAACCATGTAAGGTCCTACAAATGCCATAAATACAATGAACACAAGAATGAACATACTTACGATAGCCGCTTTGTTTTTACGGATTCGAAGCCAAGCATCTTGCCAGAAACTCAAACTCGGTTTCGAGATTTTTTCGGCATGCGAGCTATCGATTGTAATCCGTTCAAACGAATCTTTTGGTAGTTTCTTCATGTTAGTAGTCATTACTTGGAACCTCCAGACAAACGGATACGTGGATCAATGACCCCATAAAGAATATCCACAATTAATATAATCACAATTAGGAATACTGAGAAAAACATTGTTGTACCCATGATGACAGCGAAGTCGTTCGAGCTAATTGATTTAACGAACTGTTGACCTATACCCGGGATTGCAAAAATCTGTTCAACTACAAGTGATCCTGTTAATAGTCCTGCTGCAACTGGTCCAAGGACCGTTATTAGCGGAATTAGTGCATTACGGAATGCGTGTTTAAAAGCGATTTCAAACCAATTTGCACCTTTCGCTTTTGCTAGCAAAATATAGTCTGAGCTTAATACTTCTATCATTTCAGTACGGATGAATCTTGCCGCGATAGCAATAGGTCCCATTGCAAGTGCGATTGAAGGCAAGATACTGGACTTCCAACCTTCCCAGAGACCGACTGGTAGCACTTCAAGCCATACTGCAAAGACGTATTGCAGTAATACAGCAAATACAAACGATGGTATCGAGATACCCAGAATTGCGATAATGGTACTTCCATAATCCCAAACTGTGTTTTGCTTCAAGGCGGCAATCATTCCAAGAATAATCCCGATTAATGTCCCAAATATTAGTGCCTGGGCCCCTAAAATCGCCGAGTATTTCAATTTTTTCACGATAAGAGTTGTGACATCTGCATTTTTATATTGGAACGATACACCAAAGTCACCTTTTGCAAGGTTCCCCATATAACGGACATACTGTACGGGAATCGGATCGTTCAATCCATACTTCTCATAAACGACTTCCCTTTGCTCAACGGATAATTTTGATGCGGAAGCTAACGGGGACCCTGGAAGCAGTTTCATAAGAACAAATGTAAACGATGCAATTAAGAATAGTGATAGGAACATATAAATCACACGTTTAGTGATATACTTTGCCATTTTCGCACCTCCTGTAATTCATAAGTGAATTTAATGAAAAAACCAACAATTTTCGACATAATAATACAAAGAATTTTTAGTTATTTCCATTTCATTGAAAAAGAGAGTACATGGTCAATTACGCCCATATACTCTCTTTCTATTAGATTTTAAGCCTTTAAATCATAACTCTTACTTCTCCACTTATTCCATATACGTCCATTTGTAGCTATAGTCGCCACCGAATGGATGTGTAACAAGACCTTTTACTGCTGGATTCATAAGAGCCATTCTTCCGCGTTGATAGTTTGGTGCGATAGCTGCGTCATCTTCAAGTAGGATTTTCTCAGCTTCCGCAAACACTTCAAAGCGTTTGATTGGATCTTTTGCATATGTTGTTTTTGTAGATTCAATAAGTTTGTCATACGCAGGGTTAGAATAATTCATTTTGTTTTGCGGGCTTCCAGTTACAAACAATTCCATGAACGAGATTGGATCCTGGAAGTCAGCGCCCCAACCTGCTGATTGAATATCATAATCACTTGTGTCATCAAGTTCAAGGCGAACTGCGAAAGGAACTTCTTTCAGGCTGATTGTTAAACCTGGTAGGTTTCTTTCAAGTTCTGATTTGAACCATTCTTGTTGTTTCTTAGCATTTTCAGTGTCTCCACCAAGAATTTCAAGCGTTACTTTATCTGTTCCAAGTGCTTCTAAGCCTTTTGTCCATAATGCTTGAGCTTCCTCAACATTGTATGCAGAGAATTCACTGCTGTAATCACGGAAGTCTTTACCGTCTTCATCAAATGTGAATTCTTGTGGTACTAGGTAATTTGCAGCGATAGAACCATTAGCAAGTACTGCGTCTGCAAGTTCTTCTTTGTTGTATCCTTTTGCGATCGCTTTACGAATGTCAGCATTTGCAAGCGGTGTAGCTTTTCCATCACGCATTTGGTTCATTTTGAAGTAGAATACAGACATTTCAAGTTCATTGACAACATCTGGATCTTCAGCGAACTGCATTGCATACTCAGCTGATAGTACTACACGATCTTTCTTTCCTTGTTCATAAAGTTTTACGCCAGTTGCAGTTTCTAAAACAACGTCAACTACAATTTCATCAAGTTTTACAGTATCAGCATCCCAATACTTGTCGTTTTTAAGGTATTTCCAGTTGCCAGTTCCATCCCAATCAGATAAAGAGAATGGGCCGTTATAAATCATTGCCTCAGCGTTAGATGCATATTTATCGCCCTGAGCAGTTACGAATTCTTCGTTAAGTGGTAAGAATGTTCCGAAAGACATAAGTGATAGGAAGTACGAAACAGGGCGTTCAAGTTGGACGACAAGTGTTTTATCGTCTTTAGCTGTAATCCCAAGATCCGCAATTTCTGCTTTTCCTTCGCCAATTTCAGTTGCGTTTTTAACCATGCCTGCCATCAAATACGGTCCGTAAGGTGAACCAGTAGCTGGATCGACTGCGCGCTGCCAAGCATACACGAAATCATGAGCAGTTACAGGTGTACCATTAGACCATTCTGCATCACGGATTTTGAATGTATATGTCAAGCCATCTTCACTAATTTCTGGCTCTCCATCTGCCATAGCAGGTACTGGAAGGCTATCTTGGTCAAGACGGTAAAGTCCTTCCATGACGTTATTTAGTACGATGAAACTTACAGCGTCTTCTGAAATAGATGAGTCAATAGAAGGAATTTCTGCAGTTTCAATCAAATTCAGAACTTGAGCTACTTCTTTAGCTGGTTCTTCTGTAGTTCCTTTGTCCTCTTCTTTGTCTTTTACCGGTTCAGTAGTGCCTGCGTCGTCTTTTTTGTCGCCGCATGCCGCTAGGAACACGCTAAGTACAAGCATGATACTAATTAGCCACATAAATTTGTGGTTCTTCAAATCGATGACCCCCTCTAAATTGTCTGAAAACATAGGTACATTTATATTATACAATGATTCTCACAGTTGTACATACCTTTTTGAAATTTAGCAGTGTAGTAGAACAGCATTTTACAGACAAACCCTGTATTGATAACGCTTACAGCGACTAATTTAATCATGTTTTTTTTTGATATGCATCTGTTATATTGATTTTTCCTTACCAATACTTTACTATTACTTTGGAACGGGGTGGAAATATGAAGGAAATAATTAGGAACTTTCTGATTGCACATGTAGTAATTATTCTGCTTATTCTCCTCTATTTTAAAGAGCTGACCTTACTCTCTTATATAAACGCATCTTTCATCGTTGGAGGAGTGCTAACATTTCTTGGTCTAATCTCTTTCGTTTTTTCGACTGGTTTTTTCGATGTATTTACTGTTAGCATGCGAAAAGTAGTTACATCGAAACGTCGGATGGATGATGTTATGGCGATGCGTAAGCCTTCAGAAATATTTTCAGGTAACGTAAGTCCAATGCTCGGAAGCGGTGCGCTCATCCTTGTTTCGATGGGGATCGGTCTCCTTATTTTTTATATGTAAGGAGCAATCCTATTGCATTTTCCCAGTGTAGGATTTATAATTATTAGAAACATTTAGAGTGAATGGCAATGACGGAAAAAAGTATTTCTGTATCAGTCTTTCAGAGAGCCTGTGGGTGGTGCAAACAGGTAGACTGAACCGAAAGAATGGGATCCCGAGCTTGATAAGCGAACCTTTTGAATTAATTCGACGTATGTGGACTTTTTGAATTAACCCAATAGAAGCTTGTCACGTCCCCCGCGTTATGGGAATCAGAGTGGCCTTCGGGCAATTCGGGTGGTACCACGGTTGATCGAACATCAGTCGTCCCTTTTTTACGGGGACGACTGATGTTTTTTTGTCTACAAAGATGTAGATGTGCGCCTACAGGATGTAGGTGTGCAACCATTGCCGGGGTCAGCAGGATTTTGATCATGTAGCGGGGAGGGATTGAACTACATCCCTCCTAGTTGCGACAGGACGTCGCGTTCTTAGACTACCTTCCGTTATCGGCGAACTTTGGTTGCCTTTCATCGGAGCTTTTGCATCATTAAGCTAGCCTGAACAAATTATTATATCCATCAAACAGGAGGAGATTTTTAAGATGAAAACTATTTTTTCAGGCGTTCAGCCAACAGGAACAGTGACACTTGGCAACTATATCGGTGCCTTCCGTCAATTTACAGAGTTACAAAACGACTATGAGTGCTTGTTTTGTATAGTCGACCAGCATGCCATTACCGTTCAACAGGATCCAGTAGAGCTGGCAAAAACAATCCGTTCTCTCGCTGCAATCTATATTGCAAGTGGAATTGACCCAGAGAAAGCGGTGTTATTTATCCAATCGGAAGTACCTGCACATGCGCAAGCAGGCTGGATGATGCAATGTATTTCGTATATCGGCGAACTCGAGCGAATGACGCAGTTCAAAGATAAGTCAGATGGGAAAGAGGGCGTTTCTTCTGCACTTCTGACGTATCCGCCACTTATGGCTGCTGATATCCTTCTATACAACACTGATATCGTCCCGGTCGGCGATGATCAGAAGCAGCATCTTGAATTGACGCGTGATCTAGCAGAGCGTTTCAATAAAAGATTCGGCGATATATTGACGATACCAGAAGTCAGAATTCCGAAAAATGGTGCGCGCATTAAGTCACTTCAGGATCCGTTAAAGAAAATGAGTAAGTCCGATCCTAATAAAAAAGGGACTATTTCGCTCCTTGATACGCCTAAAGAAATTGAGAAAAAGATTAAAAGTGCAGTAACGGATTCAGAAGGAATCGTGAAATTCGACGTCGAAAACAAACCTGGTGTCTCGAATTTATTAACGATTGAATCCGCACTTAGTGGTGTTGCCATTGATGATCTGGTCGCTAAGTATGAAGGACTTGGGTATGGCGCATTTAAAGCTGGCGTAGCCGAAGCTGTCATCAATCATCTATCACCTATCCAGGAGAAATACTACGAACTTCTAGATTCGCCTGTCCTAGATAAAATTCTGGATGAAGGCGCAGTGAAAGCAAATGCGATTGCATCTGTCACTCTCGGGAAGATGGAAGCCGCGATGGGGCTCGGACGTAGACGCTAAGAATGAGCGTGATTGTAGATACGACGAATAGCGCAAAATCTGCCGTATGTATAATGAAATAGATGATTTGATGCCAGCCATAACCGAGTGATCTGTAATTAAAATAAAAAATCATATGTGAAACTGTAACAACAATTAGTCCGTAGCTGATAAGAAATAAGAATATGCGTGTCATTGGCATCATCCTTTTGATTTTCTTTGATTATATGACGGCATGGCCCCCTTTTAGACGAAGGGGGCTTTTAAATTTGATAAGAGATACTGTCAATGTGTAGGAGTGGGTTGGAGCATTTCAAAACCGGGAGGACGAACTTCGATACTAAGGGGGCTAAACGTTGGACTGACTTGGCAACCTCCAAAACCGCATAAACATAACAAAAAGACGCCCCAGTAAACTGGAACGCCCTGCAAACTTAAACTTATACTTTTTTGAATACGAGTGATGCGTTATGTCCGCCGAAACCGAGTGAGTTGCTCATTGCATACGTTATGTCCGCTTTGCGCGCACCTTCAGTTACATAGTCAAGATCACATTCAGGATCTGGATTAACAAAATTCATTGTCGGTGGCAGGATTCCTTCTTGCAATGCCTTCACTGTGAAGATTGCTTCCAGTCCGCCTGCTGCGCCGAGTAAATGACCTGTCATTGATTTCGTTGAGCTCATCGTGAGTTTATAGGCGTGCTCGCCGAAAACTGTTTTTGCTGCCATTGTTTCGAAATGATCGTTATATGGCGTGCTTGTTCCGTGGGCATTAATATAATCAATTTTATCTGGCGTAATGCCACTTTGCTCAATCGCCTGTTGCATCGCACGTGCGCCACCTTCGCCCCCAGGAGCTGGAGCCGTAATATGATGCGCATCACCTGTTGCACCATAGCCAACTAGTTCGGCGTAGATTTTAGCACCGCGTGCAATTGCATGCTCGTACTCTTCAAGGATTATGATACCTGCTCCTTCTCCAATAACAAAACCGTCACGTTCTTTATCAAATGGACGGGACGCGGTTGCAGGATCCGGGTTTAAAGATAAAGCTGTATTCGCACAGAAACCAGCAACTGCCATCGTTGTAATTGGCGCTTCTGCTCCGCCAGTAATCATAACGTCAGCATCACCGCGGCGAATAACTTCAAATGCATCTCCAATTGAGTTCGTGCCTGACGCACAAGCTGTTACGGTACATGAATTAATGCCTTTTGCACCATGGTGAATTGATACTTGGCCCGCTGCCATATCTGGAATCATCATTGGAACGAAAAATGGACTAACGCGACGATAGCCTTTCTCTTGGAACGTCAGGAACTGTTGCTCATGCGTTTCCATACCACCGATGCCTGATCCAATCCAGACGCCCGTACGAAGAGCTAAATCGCCTTCAAGTTCAAGATTTGCATCTTTCATTGCCATAATCGATGCAGCAAGTGCGTAATGCGTGAATCGATCCATTTTACGCGCGTCTTTTCGTGAGATATAGTGTTCTATATCAAAATCTTTAACTTCAGCTGCTACTTTTACAGGAAACTTATCACTATCAAGTCTTGTTAGTGGTCCGATTCCAGATTTCCCTTCCAAGACCGCTTTCCATGATTCCTCCGCCGAATTCCCTACTGGTGAAACTGCACCAATACCTGTTACTACTACACGTTTTATTCCCATTTATAAAAACTTCCCTTCTATTCTATAAAGACTGACTCTACTAGTCACTTTTCATACACCACTAAAAACGTTTGTTGTTTTACCTTCCCCACTTAATACATAACGCACCCCAAGTGAGACCTCCGCCGAATCCAACCATGACAATAACGTCATCATCCTTCACTCTGCCTTCAGCTAAATCATCGACAAGTGAAATTGGAATGGACGCGGCAGATGTATTGCCGTATTTATGGATTGTCTTCGACATTTTTTCGACTGGCAATCCAAGTCGCTCACGAGATGAGTTCATAATTCGTATATTTGCTTGGTGTGGAATAAGGAAATCGACGTCTTCCTTCGTTAGACCCGCTTTTCTAATAACGCTTTCTGCGGATTCGCCCATTTGACGGACTGCAAATTTGAATACTTCACGGCCATTCATAACGAGTTTTTCATCCTGATAAAGGTGTTTGCCACCGCTGCCGTCTGCACCAAGTTCGAATGACAGGATTCCCCGTCCTTCACTTACGTTACCTATGATAGCTGCACCCGCCCCGTCTCCGAAAAGAATAGCGGTATTGCGGTCTTCCCAATTGGTAATTTTAGATAGTTTTTCAACGCCGACAACGAGTACATAATCATATGTGCCCGATTCGATAAACTGTTTCGCTGTTACCACGCCGTACATAAATCCTGCACAGGCCGCTGAAACGTCCATTGCAGCTGCATTGGTTGCGCCGAGCTGTTGTTGAAGCATTGTGGACACTGACGGAAAAGGTCGATCAGGTGTTACTGTAGCTACAAGAATGAGTCCGATTTCTTCCGGTTTGATTCCTGCGTCCTTGATAGCTTCCACAGCAGCGTTGTATGCCATATGAGACGTGTCCGTTGAATCGTCCGCAATGCGTCGTTCTTCGATGCCCGTCATTGTACGAATCCATTCATCCGATGTATCCAAACGTTTTTCAAGGTCCGCGTTCGTCAAAACGTGTGATGGTACGTATTTACCCATGCCAATAAATCCAGCAGTCATTCCGCATCCCCCGTTCTTTATCATCTATTATTAGTACCTGCTCTTAATCATAAAAGAAACGGGCTCACTTTTCAACCTACTGACACTTTTTCGCCAAATAAAGTTCGCTTTGCATGGAAATTAGTTTCTCCAATGTACCCTCTGTGATATGATGAAATATGAAATAGTAATGTAGAGGTGAATTCAATGAAATACGTAATGACATTTTTCTGGTCTTTCTGTTTAGTTACAATGTTGAACTATGTTTCTGGAGCAATCGCTAACGTACCTGTTTTTGACTTCATGACAGGAACAATCGTTTCGGCTATCTTTGCCGTAATAGTTATCGTTTTGGCTGAATCTTTCCCAGAGGGCGAAATTGCAGATCATTAATCAACAAAAAACCATCTCCCTCGCTGGAGATGGTTTTTATATTGGATGCATTCATGTCTGTTCATTAACCATTTATTTGCATAAAATACTGGTGAGAAGGGCTTGATATCCTTCATTTTCACTGGACTATTTCCGGCCCGCTTACGGCTAACTATTCAGGACAGGTTTACTGAGGGTCCAAGAGTGTCTAGAAGTGACTCGGTCACTTCTAGACACTCTGTTTTCAGTCATCCTGTTGTGAATAGTTGCCCGTCGCGCCCCTACACTGTTCAAGTGAAAAATGCAGTTGTTTTGGAAGAAAAGAGTAGATGACTTTCTATAGAGATTGTAAGTGCCCGAAGATACAATTTCGGGCACTATTGCACGTTGTATAATGTGTTTCTTACTTACTTTTAACAAAGAGTATGCATCTAATCATGTGATGCCTAATAGAAAGTGACACTTCTTTAATAAGAAAAAAACTATAGAGAAAGTTTCAGCCGCCAAAATTGCATCTTTGGCGGCTTTTCTCCAGGTAAGAAGCCGCAGGAAGTCCAAACTTCCTGCGGCTTCTCTATTTTAATCTGTTTGAATCACTAATTTCCCGTCTTCCATAGCTAGAATGAGCTTATCAGTTAACTTACGTTCACCTTTAATGATTTCTTTTGCGACCAGCGTTTCAACATGCCGTTGGATAAAACGTTTCAATGGACGCGCGCCGAAATCCGCATCTGTTCCTTCATTGACAATCCAATCAAGCACGTCTTCACTATACTCCATAACGATTTCTTGCCCGCGTAATCGTTTGACGAGGTCTTCAATCATTTTACGTGCAATCTTATGGAATGATTTGCCCGTAAGTGAATGGAAAATAATGATGTCATCCATTCGATTTAATAGTTCAGGTTTGAAATGTTTTTTTAATTCGCCCATTACTAAATCTTCTGCTGCATGATTTTCTGTATCATCGAGTCCATGAAGCAAGTACGAAGAACCGATATTCGAGGTCATGATGACAACAGTGTTGGTAAAGTTGACGAGTCTGCCTTGGCTATCTGTGATTCGGCCGTCGTCTAATACTTGCAACAAGATATTTGCGACGTCCGGATGCGCTTTCTCGATTTCATCTAACAGAACCACTGAATATGGATTACGTCGTACCGCTTCTGTCAATTGGCCACCTTCTTCGTAACCGATGTAGCCCGGAGGTGCGCCAACAAGCCGCGATATACTATGCTTCTCCATATATTCCGACATGTCGATGCGGATGAAATGATCTTCCGAATCGAACAATGTTGCAGCAAGCGTTTTCGCAAGCTCCGTCTTCCCAACGCCGGTCGGCCCTAAAAATAGGAATGATCCGATTGGTTTGTCTGGGTCTTTTATGCCCGCACGCGCGCGCCACACGGCTTCTGTCACAAGTTGTACGGCGTCGTCCTGCCCAATTACACGCTCTTCAAGTGTTTCACGCAGACGAAGCAATTTTCCACGTTCACCTTCAACAAGTTTCGTCACTGGAATACCAGTCCAACGCGCAACAATCATCGCAATTTCTTCTTCCGACACTTCTTCACGGAGTAATCGATTTTCCTGCCCCTCAACAAGCGCGGCCTCAAGTTCATGTAACTCACTTTCAAGCGTCGGGATTTTCCCATAAGTGAGTTCCGCGGCTTTATTCAAATCAAAACGATTTTCAGCTTCTCCAAGTTCACGTCGGTAGCGGTCGAGCTTCTCACGCTTATCCTGAATTCCACGCAACGTCTCTTTTTCAGAATTCCATTGCTCTCGCATACCTGCGGACGAGTCTTTCAGCTCTTTCAATTCATCGCGAAGCACTTCAAGACGATTTTTACTGACTGCGTCTTTTTCTTTCCGTAAGGCCTGCTCTTCAATCTCAAGCTGCATAATCCGTCGTGTCACCGCATCCAATTCGGATGGCATTGAGTCGATTTCGGTACGGATCATCGCACTCGCTTCATCAATTAAGTCTATTGCTTTATCCGGCAAGAAACGCTCTGTCAAATAGCGGTCTGATAATGTTGCCGCCGCAACAATTGCACGGTCATGAATGCGCACGCCGTGGTGGAGTTCATAGCGTTCTTTCAATCCCCGTAAAATCGACACAGTATCCTCGACGGACGGTTCACGGACGAGTACTTGCTGGAAACGACGTTCAAGGGCTGCATCTTTTTCAATATACATACGGTACTCATCAAGCGTAGTTGCACCGATACAGTACAATTCACCGCGTGCAAGCATCGGTTTGAGCATGTTTCCAGCGTCCATTGCGCCTTCTGTTTTCCCCGCGCCGACAATTGTATGGATTTCATCAATGAAAAGAATGATCTCTCCATCACTATCTTTTACTTGTTTCAGTACAGATTTTAAGCGTTCCTCAAATTCACCGCGGTATTTTGCACCCGCGATAAGTGAACTCATATCAAGTTCAAAAATTTGGCGATCTTTCAATCCTTCCGGCACGTCACCTTTCACAATTCGTTGCGCAAGTCCTTCAACGATTGCCGTCTTCCCAACACCTGGTTCACCGATTAATACAGGATTATTTTTAGTCTTTCTCGATAAAATCCGAATAACATTGCGAATCTCCTCATCACGTCCGATAACAGGATCCATTTTCCCTTTTTTAACTTCTTCGACAAGATTCCGTCCAAATTGTTCAAGAGGTGTACGCGTGTCTTCTTGCTGTCCATCCATTCGCATATACATCCACCTTTCTATATATCTTCGTTTGACTTTGACTATCTTTGATTAATTAAATTATAGGACGGATTTGATTGAAAGTAAAGTGATTTGCACTGCGATTAATGATGGAAATAGACCTCCACAAAGAAGCCTTTTCCCCTTTAATAGTTCGTCATTACCTGAACAAATTACGAGCAGCTACAACTATGCCGTCTTCATCCGCATATACATAGTGATTTGGATTCCACTCTACATCTCCGAAATGCAGTTTACTATCCAGTTCCCCTTTTCCCTCTTTTGTACTCTTCATCGGATGACTACCAAGTGCCAGCACGCCAATATTTTGTTCAATCAATTCTGACGTATCGCGGACACATCCATAGATAATAACCCCGGCGAGTTTACGGGTTTCAGCGATAACGCCTAAATTGCCACCCATTAACGCACAGCTTTTTGAACCGCCGCCATCGACAATAAGAACACTGCCTTCCGGAATAGTTTGCAGTGCTTCTTTCACAAGAACGTTATCCTCAAATACTTTCACAGTCGCAATTGGGCCAGAGAATCTCTTGTTTTTTCCATACGATTTAAACTCCGTCGAACACACTTGCAATTCATTTGAAAAGTCATCACATACATCAGCAGTTTTTATCGGCATTTAAACACACTCCCCCTTATTTGGAATTCTCCCACATATCTATACCATTCGACATTATTTCTATATTCCTTTTTAAGTGTGAAATATCACGTTGGTTGATTAACCACTTTTTCACATGAAGCACTTGTAAGAAAAGTATAAAAGTCTATATTTGCATCTGTACATTTCCGGTTCGCTTTGGAAGATGAAAGAATAACTGCCTTTCTAGAGAGGTTACAAGTGCCCGAAGATGAAATTTCGGGCACTCCACCGCTATTAATAAAGCCTTTTTCACTCATTTTAGCAATGATCATACAAGTAACAGTATGACGCTATATAGAAAGTGACACTGCTTTATATTCTAAAAGGAAATACTTTATGATCTGGCGTGGAGATTTACCCGCGAAACAAAAAAACCGTGCGACTTATCTCTAAGTCGCACGGTTTTACTATTTTCTATTATCTTACGCCTAGCGCTATTTTTGCATAACGAGACATATTATCTCTTGACCATGGTGGACTCCAAATGATGTTAACATCTACGTTTTTCACTTCTGGAAGTTCCATTAGTTCTTGTGTAACGTTGGCTACGATTTGCGGTCCCATTGGACAACCCATCGATGTTAGTGTCATTGTCACTTTTGACGTGCCTTCTTCGTCCAGCTCTACATCATAAACTAGACCTAAGTTGACGATATCGACTCCAAGTTCCGGGTCAATTACGTTTTCAAGTGCCCCCATCATGCTATCTTTCATATCCTGGCTCATCTTCATCCCTCATTTCGTGTTTTTACTACTTCAATCATAGCAGAGTTTGGCTGCTCATTTCAAATGCCAGGCAAGCCAATCTGCGGCTTGAAGCATTCCCGCCCTAGAAACGGCATGCCCCGCAGTTTCATTTGAAACAAATTCAAATCGTTCTGGCGCAGCTGCGTAATCCTTTTTGACTGCCTGATAGAAGTTGTGCGTCGGTTCATATGGCACAACTGTATCCTGCTCGCCATGCCAAAAGTAGATTGGTCTGTTGTTTAATGCGGATGGGTGTTTCGTTAAATCGAATGTCGATAATGTAGAAAATAATTTCTTCTTTTCTTCATCAGTGACGGGTAATTTAAAACCGCGACGTTCGAACCCAGACATTTGTGCTTTTGCTAACTGGACAAAGCCCGGCGCGCCCATCATAACAGCGGCGGCATCGACCCAATCATAGACAGCGAGGCAGCCAAGCGTCGTAATACCGCCCATCGATGTGCCCCCTAAACCAATTTTACCTGTTGTATGAAGTCCGCGTTGCACCAGCTCTTCGCGAATGAAACTCACTTCTTCAATTGACGTCAAAACGATCTCCCAAAATCGTAAACTTAGTTGGACTTCATCCAGATTATCTTCACGGGCACCGTGTAGATGCGCGTCAGGCAAGAGAACTCGGATACCCTGCTTTGCCATATTGTAGGCATAATGCAAATTATGTTCTTTGGCACTCGTAAATCCGTGAATAAAAATGACGACTGGAACTTGTTTGTCTTTTAACTCATCTTCAACTATATGTAATAAGGGAATATTGCCCCATAACTCTTCAGTTACATTCATTAAATCACACCTTTTCCTTTTCACTTGAGCGTACCAAAGTTTTTCTAAAAAAACAAAAAGGACGATTTCATGGCGAGATTTTTTGACTTGAATCCTATATTAACGATAGACTACCTATAGAAGGAGGCGTTTTTTTGAAGCCACATTTAATCGTCCTCGATCTTGACGGGACATTACTAACAGACGAAAAAGTAATATCAGATAAAACCAAGCTTACATTGAAAAAGGCAGAAGAAAAAGGTCATCACGTTATGATCGCGACTGGAAGACCCTACCGCGCAAGTGAAGTGTATTACCGTCAACTTGGGCTTAAAACGCCTATTGTCAATTTCAACGGTGCATTCGTTCACCATCCTGATGATCGATCTTGGAAAACGATTCATGAAACAATCTCACTCCCTGTAGTGAAAGAGGTCATTGATGCGATGCAGCAATTTACATTCCATAATATTGTTGCCGAAGTGATGGATGATGTATACATGCATCATCACGATGAAAAACTGCTCGATATTTTTGGATTTGGTGATCCTAAAATAACGCAAGGAGACATTCGAAACTTCTTACAAGTCGATCCTACGAGTTTACTGATCCATGCACCTGACGATAAAGTCGATGCAATCCGACGCCATCTTGGCGATGTACACGCGGAAGTCATTGATCATCGTCAATGGGGAGCTCCGTGGAAAGTCATTGAAATTGTTCGGCATGGCTTGAATAAGGCTGTCGGTCTTGCACATGTCTCGAAATGGATGGATATTCCAAAAGAGCGAATTATCGCTTTTGGTGATGAAGATAATGACCTTGAAATGATTGACTATGCCGGAGTCGGGGTTGCAATGGGAAATGGAATTGATCGCCTGAAATCGATTGCAGATGAAGTAACAGACACGAATAATGAGGACGGCATTGCACGGGTGCTCCGCGAAAGGTTACACTTGGAATAACTACAATTATCCAATGGAGGGGAATACATGAGAATATTTGCGGACAGTGCCAGTGATTTACCAAAATCATTTTTCGAAGACAACGATGTAACGCTCTTCCCATTACGCGTCCTTATCGACGACCAAGAATACGACGATATAATGACGATTGATTCAAAAGAAGTCTACCAAGCAATACGCGATGGCAAGCAACCAAAAACGTCACAAGTATCACCTGAACTGTTCCTTCGTAAGTGGAAAGAACTGGCATCATCAGGTGAAAGTGGGATTTACATCGCTTTTTCTTCAGAGTTATCCGGAACATTTAATACCGCAATCATGACTGGAGACCAAGCGAAAGATACGAATCCGAATATGAATCTAATTATTATTGATTCAAGATGCGCTTCGCTTGGTTACGGACTTCTTGTAAAAGAAGCAGTTCGGCTACGCGATGCGGGAGAAGACGATGTTCGAACGATTGAGAGGAAAATCCGCTACATGACGGCACATATGGAGCATCTCTTCACCGTGCAAGACCTTGATTATATGGCACGTGGCGGTCGCGTATCTAAAACGAGTGCATTCATCGGCGGATTGCTTAACATTAAGCCACTTCTACACGTCGAGGGCGGCAAACTGGTTCCGATTGAAAAGCACCGTGGACGCAAAAAAGTATTGCGCCGTATGACTGAGCTCATGGCAGAGCGCGGCGATCAGCTTGCTGAACAGACGATTGCAATTTGCCATAGCGACGACGAAGGAATAGCACTCGAATTGAAAGCCATAATAGAAGAACAATTCCATCCGAAAGGTTTTGAAATCCATATGATTGGATCTGTTATTGGTGCACATGTGGGTCCTGGTACAGTAGGCGTCTTTTTCTTGAATAAAGTTAGTCAGTAATCTGGTTCGAGGAGGATTTATTGATGAAGATTATAATTGTCGGTGCAATCGCGGGCGGTTCCACTGTCGCCGCACAAATTAGACGCGCAGTTCCAGAATCGGAGATCATATTAGTTGGACGTGATCCAGTACTTGGCTATGGTACATGCGGTATGCCATATGTCATCGGTGGATTAATTGAAGATAAATGGCAGTTAGTCGGATTGTCTCCCGAAGAGTTTAGTGAGAAACGAGATATAACCGTTAAGCTAGGGCATGATGTTCTCTCCATTAATCGGGAACATAAAACGATTGAAGTACGTAATATGGATACAGATCATGTCTTTACGGAATCATACGACAAACTAATTTTATCGCCCGGTGGAATCGCCCGTACACCTGACTTAAAAGGCCTTGGCGATTTACCATTATTTACGCTAAAGAGCTTTGGGGATATGGAAGTAATCATCGACTATCTAGAACGTGAAAAACCGACGTCGTGCGCTGTTATTGGAGGCGGATTCATCGGGATTGAACTTATTGAAAACTTCATCAACAGAGGACTAAAAACAGCACTTATTGATCGCAATGAGCGCGTCATGAAAGTAATGGATCCAGAAATTTCACAAGTGCTTGGCAAGGAAATGATGGATAATAAGGTCGACTTCTACTTTGAAGATGCCATCGAACGCATTGAAGGCAAGCGCTTGATTATGAAAAATGGTGTGAACTTCGACGTTGACTTTATCGCAGCCAGTATAGGTATTGATCCTGATACGCAACTTGCGATTGAAGCAGATTTACATATCGGGCCGACGAAAGGGATCATCGTCAACAGCTATATGCAGACAAATGATCCTGACATTTATGCAATTGGCGACGCGGCAGAATGCAAAGATTGGTTCACCGGGAAACCGAAAAGTGTGAAACTCGCTTGGCCGGCGCATAGGCAATCATTCATCGTTGCACGCCATCTAGCTGGCAATCCAGTCGAAATGAATGGGCTCCTTGGCTCGACGATTACGAAATTGTTTGCTCTGACGGCAGCTATGACAGGTCATTCGGCGAAAAGCTTAACAGATGAAGGTATCGAATTTGGCACAGCCGTCTATGATGGACGAACGAATGCAGGTTATTATCCCGACCACGGGCGTATTTTACTGCGTGTTCATTATGATAAAAAGTCCCGGCTCATCCTTGGCGCACAGGCGGTCGGTGACATAGGTGTCGACAAACGAATTGACGTCATTGCGACCGCTATCATGGGTAAAATGACTGTCGATGATCTTGCTGCCCTTGAACTCGCCTATTCCCCACCCTATTCATCACCGAAAGATCCCGTTAATATGATTGGTTATAAAGCAAAATAACAATAGTGGAAGCGCCTGTTCATAGGCGCTGGAGTTTAAACGTGAATTCTCTATGATCTAAATCATCCACAATAGGAGACTTTCCAAGTAATAGAAAAACACCAGATCGGCAACTTGCCAATTCTGGTGTTTTCTGTTTTACTTCGCTACCGTTTCACTTTTCTTGCCTTGTCTTCCTTTTCGGGCTTTTCGGGCTTTTCTAAAGGCAAAGAACAAGAATCCAAAGAAAAAGACATAGATTAAAATCGAGGCGATTAGATAAGGTGTATTAAACCCTTTGTCTTCATCAGCGATATAAATCTCTGCAACTTCACGTTCTAATACAACACGGTAAATACCATCTTTACCTTCTCGTACCAAATCAGCACCGAGTAAACCACGCAATTTTTTATTGTCTCCGATTACTTCTTTTGGAATTTCTAAATTGGCTGTCCCAGTAGTATTATTAAGCGCGACAATCCATGTCTCTTCATCATTTGAAATTTTATATACTGTAAATCCGTTGTCATTGTGCAACATTTCAAAGTCTCCGTTACGGAAAGCTTCTGATTGGTTACGCAACTGGTTAAGGTCACCGATATGTTCAATTAACTCCTCATCAATCTTGAAATTCAAAAGCTGATGACTTTCAGGTGCCGATTGGCCATTCACAGCAATTTCAGTACCATAAGGCATAATCGGTACGCCTGGCATTGAAAATAGTGCCGTAATTGCAAGCTTCCACCTTGTCGGCGGGAACATTCTCGCTTCTACGATGTCGTATGTAAAACGCGGTCCTGTTAATTCATCGAACTGGACTAATTCCTTTTCAGTCGCATTTGAAAATATCGATAATGGTGAAGAATCCGCGTCATAGTTAACAAATGAATTTCTCATCGCGTTCATCTTTTCGTTATTCGGAGCGGAATCGAAGTCAGCGTCACTTTCTTCATTCGTCAGTACATATGCTTTTGGATTAACCGTTTTTACAGCCTGAATGATTTCATCCAAAAATGCCGTATCGATTTTATCAATCTTCGTTAATCTGATTCCGTCCAACTTATACGTTTCCATGAAATCAACGACGGCTTCCTTCAATGCTTTTTGTGTTGCGGCGTCTGAAGTATCCCAATCGATTGTTCCTTCAGCAGCAGGAAGCGCTTTGACAGTTCCCTCTTTTGCCCAAACATGATTCGCACTCACTCCTGCAAGTGGAAAGTCAGCAATCACGGACATATCCTGTTTATGAATTGCTTTAATCATCTTGTTAAATTCTTCTGAAGTCCCGAAATGAGGTTCAAGCTTCGCATAATCAAGTACTTTACTTCCATCATACGTTTCCGTTTCAAAAACGGGTCCTAGTGAAACAAGGGTGAAGCCCATTCGTACAATATGCTCAAGTTTCGTACCGACTCCTGTAAAGTCGCCTCCGCTAAACGAATTCAAATCTTGCGTATTCACGTCAAAGTCGTTCTTGCCGTCCGCATTATTAAACCGGTCCACCAGCAAATCATATATACTTTCATCTTCTATTGTTCTTTCCGTTTCTGCAAAAACCCCTGCTGGAGATAGGGTAGATACCAGTAATAGAAAAGTTGCGATAAGTCCAAACCATTTATTCGCTTTCACAAAATTGCCTCCTCAATACGAGCTGTCATCCGTCATTTTACCAAACGCCGCCACTTGTCGCCATTGTTTACGCCAAAAACCTTACCCTTCCCAATGAAATAGGTCGATATTGTGAAATTAGGAACTGGATGATGGTACGGGGCTGTGCGATAGCGACTTGGAACTGTACGACAGCCGCGAGACTATACGACAGATTGCCCGAACTGTACGACAGCGACTTGGAACTCTACGACAGACTGCTCAAACTGTACGACAGTCGCGAGACTATACGACAGATTGCCCGAACTGTA
>NZ_JADPRZ010000002.1 GCF_017347095.1 Sporosarcina sp. E16_8
CCTTAAGAGAAAGGCGCACTTTGCCTTTAACTTAAGGACTGAAGCGACTCGAGGGGCTAGGCGCTGGAGTCTAGACAATAAAGAAAAGCGGAAGCGCCTTGGTAGACCCGACAAGCGCTGGGAGGCCTTAAGAGAAAGGCGCACTTTGCCTTTAACTTAAGGACTGAAGCGACAGAGGAAGGCAGCCTAAGATCGCGACGTCCTGTCGCAACAAAGAGGGATGGAGTTCAATCCCTCTCCGCTGCATGACCCACTTCGTGTGGGCCCAGGGGCTAGGCGCTGGAGTCTAGACACCGTCAAGGTCAATAACTTATACTTTCTTATCTTTAGAAAAAGAAGATGCAATCCCTAATTGGGTGCATCTTCTTTCTCTATAAATCATTTCAATTTGCATCTAATCCGAATTGTTTATGAAGCGCCGCTACCGCTATTTCCATATCCGATTCAGGAATTACAACGGATACCTTGATTTCAGACGTACTGACCATTTTCACAGGAACCGATGCGCCACGAAGTATCTCAAACATTTGCGCAGCAACTCCTGGGTTGGATACCATTCCACTTCCAACGATTGAAACTTTCGCAAGACCCACTTCAAAATCAGCTCTACTGTATCCAAGGGCTTCTTTTTCTGTTTCCAAAACGTTAATCGCTTCTGCGAAATCTTCTTTCTTGATAGAAAATGAAACAGACGGCTGTACGCCTTCCATAATTGTCTGGACGATAATATCGACGTTAACATGGTGATTCGCAAGTGCAGTGAATATATTCGCAAGCGAGCCATTGTATGGAACATCATACATAACTGTAATCCGAATGATATCCCTTTCAAAGGCGATGCCCCGCACAATTAAATTATTTTCCAAATCAATTTCCTCCTTGATAATCGTTCCTTCACCTTCCATATGCGCAGGTCTGACCCGAAGCGGCATTTGATGGTTCTTGGCAAACTCAACCGCTCTTGGGTGAAGTACCCCTGCGCCCAAATTCGCGATTTCAAGCATTTCATCATATGATATTTCCTTAAGCATCTTCGCTTGTCGAATTAATCTTGGATCCGTCGTAAATACCCCTTCAACATCTGTGTAAATATCACAGATTGCCGCATCAATTGCAATTGCAATTGCGACAGCACTTGTATCAGATCCCCCACGACCTAGCGTCGTCAACTCACCCGAGCTGTCAGCACCTTGAAAGCCGGTAATCACTGCAACAGCACCCGATTCAAGCGTCGTCACAATTTTATCTGCATGGACTTGCTCGATTCGCGCATTGCCGTGAACTGATTCTGTCGTGACACCCGCTTGCCACCCCGTGTATGAGCGAGCTTCTAAGCCTTCTGCTGCAATTGCCATCGCTAGAAGGGAAGCTGTTACTTGCTCGCCTGTCGCAAGCAGCATATCAAGTTCACGGCGCCCCGCTTTCGGATTAACTTCCACGGCGAGCTTTAGTAGATCGTCCGTTGTTTTCCCCATTGCAGAGACGATAACCGCCACTTGATTCCCCCGATTTACTTCACCTTGAACAAGCTTTGCGGCGCGTGCAATCCTTTCGGGGTTCGCAACTGATGTGCCGCCGAATTTCATTACAATTCGTACCATGATTTTCCCTCCAATTTCCCCCTGAACGCAAAAACGGCCCTCATAAGTATGAGAGCCGGTCTGATTGGAGCGCTCGCTGAAGAGACGCCCCGTTCAGATAGCTCTCCAGGTATTTTTATACCTGACAGACTCCCATTTATTCAATGGAAATCCAGCAGGACAATCGTGACAGCCGATTGGTCCGCTTCGGCGAATACTCCTTTCAATCTCGTTCATCAGGCTGCCGCCTTCCGGAGATTTACTATTGATATCCGCACCTCTATCTTCACTACTTATATAATTTTTTAGTGAAAAATAACGCAGTGCGTTCACTTTATCACATTACTTCTCTTCTCGCAATGTCTCCTCACGGAAATATGTTTCCACTGATTGCGCAATCGCCAACGGTAAGCCCGCTTGTTGCAACTCTTCAACAGAAGCTTCACGAATCTTTTTCATAGACTCAAAATGTCTAAGCAACAACGTTTTCCGCTTCGGTCCAACGCCTGGTAATCCATCAAGTGCTGACGTCAATGAATTCGTTTCTCGCCGTTGTCTATGGAATGTGATTGCAAACCTGTGCACTTCGTCTTGAATTCGCTGTAACAAGTAAAACGCTTCACTCGTTCTCTTTAATGGGATCATTTCAATCGGATTGCCATAAAGGAGTTGCGCCGTCTGGTGTTTATCGTCTTTCGCAAGTCCAGCAATTGGAATCGACAAGTTTAGCTCATCTTCAATGATTTCCCTAGCCGCTTCCATATGCCCTTTGCCGCCATCAATAACGATAAGGTCAGGTAATGGCAAGTCATCTCTGAGCACACGGATATAACGACGCCTTACAACTTCTCGCATTGCCGCGTAGTCGTCATGCGCTGCTGCAGTCATCGTCTTATACTTTCGATAGTCTTTACGGTTCGGTTTCCCGTCAAGGAATGACACCATCGCAGAGACGGCATCTGAACCATACATATGCGAGTTATCAAATGCTTCAATTCGGAACGGTATGGTGATATTCATCGCCTTACCAAGTTCTTCACACGCACCAATTGTACGGAGTTCTTGTCGTTCAATTAGTTGAAACTTTTCTTTCAATGAAATCTCGGCATTCTTGATGGCAAGATGGACAAGATCTTTCTTTTTACCGCGCTGCGGAATGAATACAGGTACATCCAGAAGTTGACGGACGATTTCACTGTCAATCCCTTGAGGTAACAGGATTTCTTTAGGGATTAGATGTTGAGACTTGCCGTAAAACTGTCCGATGAACGTCAGCAGTTCTTCTTCCGGTTCTTGATAAACAGGGAATAGCGATACATCCCGTTCAATTAATTTTCCTTGACGGACAAAAAAGACTTGAACACACATCCAGCCATTGTCTACAGCAAATCCGAAGACATCACGATCAGTGAAATCATTCATCGTCATCGCCTGTTTTTCCATAACCGCTTCAATATTAACAATCTGATCACGGTATTCTTTCGCTCGCTCAAACTCCAAGTTTTCCGCGGCCGCAGACATTTTTCCCGTCAATTCTCTTTTCACACTTTTATAACCGCCATTCAAAAAGCGGGTAATATCATCAACCATTTCCCTGTACGTTTCCAACTCCACTTCATTGACACAAGGGGCGAGGCACTGGCCAAGATGGTAATACAAGCAGACCCGATCCGGCATTGTATGACATTTTCGATAAGGATAGAGCCGGTCAAGCAATTTTTTCGTTTCATTGGCGGCAAAAGCATGAGGATATGGACCAAAGTACTTCCCTTTGTCTTTTTTCACCTGTCTCGTAATGATCAGTTTCGGATGACGCTCTGCCGTTAACTTTAAATAAGGGTAGGTCTTATCATCTTTTAGCATGATGTTATATTTCGGATCATACTGTTTGATTAGATTCAACTCGAGGACAAGCGCTTCCAGATTGGATGACGTGACAATGTATTCAAAGTCGACGATTTCTCCAACAAGCCGCTGTGTTTTAGCATCATGGCTACCCGTAAAATAACTACGAACCCGATTTTTCAACACTTTCGCTTTTCCCACATAAATGATTGTCCCTTGCCTGTCTTTCATCAAGTAACAACCCGGCAACTCCGGTAATATAGCCAACTTCTCTACGATTAACTCATTCACATAATTCACCTACCAAAAAACCGGGTACCAATGAAGGGACCCGGTTATTCTTTCAAATAATTAAGCGTGTTTTGCAATCAATTCAGCAAGTGCTTCTTTCGGTTTGAAACCGACAACTTTGTCAACAATTTCTCCATCTTTGAAAAGAACCAAAGTAGGGATTGACATGATACCGTATTTACCAGCTGTTTCCTGGTTGTCATCAACGTCAACTTTAACAATGTTTGCTTTACCTTCGATTTCGCCGTCTAGTTCTTCAAGAACTGGAGCGATCATTTTACAAGGTCCACACCAAGGTGCCCAAAAGTCAACAAGGACAAGTCCTTCTTTAATGTTTTCGTCAAAGTTCTGATCAGTCGCGTGAATAATAGCCATAATAATTTTTCCTCCTCTTAATAGATAACCTATGTCTGTATTATAGCATGCAGCTATATTACGGGCTAAATATATGCTTAGTTATTGAAAGAAGCTCCCCACTGTTAAGGGAGCTCCAATTTGAATTAGTTCGTCTTGATTTTTTTAATTTCTTCAATCATCATCGGAATAACCTCGAATAGGTCACCAACAATTCCGTAATCTGCTACTTTGAAAATATTCGCTTCTGAATCTTTATTAATTGCCACGATTACTTTCGAATTGGACATTCCTGCCATGTGCTGGATTGCACCCGAGATACCTGCAGCAATGTACAAGTCCGGTGTAACAACTTTACCAGTTTGTCCGATTTGTAGAGAATAGTCACAGTAATCCGCGTCACATGCTCCACGAGACGCACCGATTGCTCCACCTAAAAGTGTCGCCAGTTCTTGCAATGGTTCGAAGCCTTCCGCGCTTTTCACGCCGCGGCCCCCTGCAACAACAACTTTCGCTTCTGATAGATCGACACCCTCTGTCGATTTTCGAATAACTTCCGAGATGATTGTACGAAGATTTGTAACATCAACAGATAGTGCAGCTACTTCTCCTGTTCGACCTGCGTCGTGCTCTAAAGGTGCAATGTTATTCGGACGTACTGTAATGAATAGAAGTCCGTCTTTGTTCTTCACTTTTTCGAAGGCTTTACCAGAGAAGATTGGACGGATGAATACCGCAGCATCCCCTTCGCCTTCAATAGCAGTTACATCAGAGATTAAACCTGATGCTAGTTTACTAGCAATCTTAGGTGACAGATCTTTCCCTAAAGCTGTGTGACCGAACACAATAGCTTCCGGTTTTTCCTGTTCGTAAACGGCCATGAACGCTTGGCTGAATGCATCAGATGTATATAGTTTCAAATGTGGATGTTCCACAGTAACGACACGGTCTGCTCCGTAATGAATCATTTCTTCTGCAAGTGACTGAACAGCATCGCCGAGCAATACGCCGACAACCTCTCCGCCTCCCGAAATCTTTTTAGCAGCTGCAATCGCTTCGAATGAAACGTTACGCAATGCCCCTTCTCGTGCTTCTCCAAGTACTACTACTTTTTTAGACATCTATAGTCCCTCCATTACAATTAAAAGTCTGATTAGATTACTTTAGCTTCATTTTTAAGCAGATTTACAAGTTCATTCACTTGATTAGCAATATCGCCTTCAAGAATACGTCCGGCAGCTTTTTGCGGCGGTAGGTAAATTTCGATTGTTTGTGTTTTCGCTTCTACGTCATCTTCTTCTAGGTCAAGATCATCCAGTTCAAGCTTTTCAAGCGGTTTTTTCTTCGCTTTCATGATGCCTGGAAGTGATGGGTAGCGTGGTTCGTTAAGGCCTTGCTGAGCAGTCACTAGTAACGGCAGTGACGTTTCGATTGTTTCAGAATCTCCCTCAACGTCACGAATGATTTTGACGGATGTACCGCTGATTTCAAGGTTCGTAATTGTCGTTACGTAGTTAATGCCTAGAAGTTCAGCCACACGCGGACCAACTTGTCCAGAACCACCATCAATTGCAACGTTGCCCGCAAGAATCAAATCTACTTCTTTATCTTTCAAATACTCAGCGATAATTTTAGCGGATGTGAATTCATCCATTTCATCAAGGTCATCTTCAGTATCGATAAGAACTGCTTTGTCCGCACCCATTGCAAGCGCTGTGCGTAGTTGTTTTTCCGCATCTTCTCCACCGATTGTAATAACAGTTACTTCACCATCATTTGCGTCGCGTACCTGAATAGCTTCTTCAATTGCATATTCGTCATAAGGATTGATGATGAATTCCGCACCATCCTCAGAAATTTTACCGTTAGAAACCGTGATCTTTTCCTCTGTATCAAATGTCCGTTTTACTAGTACATAAATATTCATATTGCAGACCTCCCCAACTTTTTAATTATTTCCCTTTAAATACAGGTACACGCTTTTCAAGGAATGCTTGGATTCCTTCTTTTGCATCCTCAGAGACGAAAACTTCACCAAATGAATCAGCTTCCGCTTTCACGCCTTCATAATAAGAAGGGTGTTTGGTATATTGCAGCATCTCTAGTGCAGCTTTCACTGCGACAGGACCCTTCTTAGCAATTTTCTTAGCGAGCTCCATTGTTTTAGGCAGGAGTTCTTCATCTGTGTAAGCATGATTGGCAAGTCCTAGACGGGCTGCTTCTACTCCACTGATTGGATCACTGGTTAATAACATCTCCGCTGCTTTCGGCATCCCGACGTATCGCGGAAGACGCTGTGACCCAGCAAAACCAGGGATTAGACCTAATTGCAATTCCGGCAATCCAAGTTTCGCGTTTTCAGTTACAATCCGCATATGACAAGCCATCGCTAGTTCAAGCCCACCGCCCAGTGCCGCGCCATGAATTGCGGCAATAACCGGTTTAGAGAAACGTTCAAGACGTTCAAAAACTTCTTGTCCGCTTGCGGAAAGTTTCGAAAATTCCTCGCCTGAAGTGACAGATGTAAATTCTTTAATATCTGCTCCAGCCGAGAAAAATTTGCCTTGCCCGTGAAAGACAATGACCCGAACAGAATCGTCGTTCTCCACTTGATCAAGTAATGCATCCACTTCCAGTATGAGTGCGCGTGAAAGCGCATTCGCGGGAGGCCTGTTAATTGTCGCAACAGCTACCCCATCGTCAATTGCTACTGTAAGAAACTCCATTTCTCCCCATCCCCACTTTCTATCAAATACGCCTTGGCGTATTTGCGTCCAAATTTTGAATTGTGACATCCGTCGGAGGCTGTTTAACTTGAATTAAGAAAAGTGCAAGGCGCCGTCAAGCCCCGACAGGCATAAGTGAAAAGGAAGGCAGTCTAAGTGCGCGACGTCCTGTCGCAACGACTGCATACCTACTTCCTGTAGGCACGAGGAGGCGTACTTCAGCCCCCACAGCAAAATGACTTATGACCCGAGTGATTGGCGCCTGGTGTCTAGACACTGCTCCAGGTTGAAAAACTTATTCGTTCTTACTCTTCAAGTTAAGCTTTCATTCCATTCATAATCAGCCTATGTACTTCGGGTGATAGTTTCATTAAATCATATTTTTGATCATTCATCACCCATGAAGTGATTGTTTCGTCAATTGTGCCAAATACCATTTGTCTAGCAAGTCGGATATCAAGGCCTTCGTCTAGCGCCCCATTCACGATTCCCTCTTTCAGAATTGCATCCAGGAGCGTTAAATATTCTTTTAATACTTCGTTAATTCGAAGACGTAATTCTTTATTCGATTGACGCAGTTCGAGTTGCGTAACGATTGCCAAGTGACGATCTTCATGCAAAATGCGGAAATGACTGTCAATTAGTCTGAACAGTTTTTCAGATGTATCAATATCCTGTTTCAATATAATTTCGACGTTATTGACGAAAATCGCCATTTTTTCTCTAAAAACAGATATCAGGATATCTTCTTTATTTTTGAAGTAAAGATAGATTGTCCCGTCAGCAACGCCCGCTTCTTTTGCGATCTTCGAAACCTGGGCCTGATGGTATCCGTTCTCAGCAATGACAATGACTGCTGCATCGACTATTTGCTTATATTTTGGTCTATCTCGTTTCATATCTATATATCACCACCAAAAAAGAAAATATGAATGATGATTCATTCATATTTTCATATTAGTTGTTAACGGCCGCTATGTCAAGCATTACATCACAGTGGAAGTAATTCCTTTTCGGCTTTCTTTTTTTCTTCATCAATCAATGCACGGCGTAAAATTTTACCGACAGCTGTTTTCGGCAACTCTTTACGGAATTCATAAAGTCGAGGCACTTTAAACGATGCTAAGTTCTCTCTACAATACTTATCAAGCTCAGCTTCCGTTACAGTAGCTCCTTGTTTTAAGACAATATAGGCTTTAACAGTTTCCCCTCTGTACGGATCTGGGATACCCGCAATAATACATTCCTGTATCGCTTCGTGTTCATAAAGAACCTCTTCAATCTCCCGCGGATAAATATTGAAACCGCTTGCAATAATTATATCTTTTTTCCGATCAACCACATAGAAATAACCCTCGTCGTCCATATATCCGAGATCCCCGGTTAAAAACCAGCCATCGCGTAAAGTCTGTTCTGTATCTTCAGGTCTATTCCAATAACCCTTCATCACTTGAGGGCCTTTCACCGCAATTTCACCGATTTCTCCATTCGCCAGCGGTTCCGATGACTCAGGACCAAGTATGCAAGAATCAGTATCTGGCCATGGAACACCAATTGATCCTTTAACTCGTTTGTCTGCCCACACGAAGTTTGAATGGGTAACTGGAGACGTTTCCGTAAGTCCGTATCCTTCGACGAGTTTCCCACCAGTGACTCTCTCGAATTTCTCTTGCACTTCGACCGGTAATGCGGCAGAACCACTAATACATGCTTTTATGGATGATAGATCATATTTCTTCAAATCAGGATGATTTAATAGTCCAATATAGATAGTAGGTGCTCCTGGGAATAAGGTTGGCTTTTGTTTGTCAATTGCCTTCAAAGCCGTTCCAAAATCAAACTTAGGGATAAGTACCATTCTGTTCCCCTGCATGACAGAAAGAATTAATACCGTAGTCATTCCATATACATGGAAGAATGGCAAAATACCCATGACTGTTTCTTCGCCTTCTTTACACTTATACAACCATTCGCCACACATTTTAACGTTAGAAATTAGATTCGCGTGCGTCAACATGACCCCTTTTGGAGAACCCGTTGTGCCACCAGTATATTGCAGCAACGCAATATCTTCATCGTAATCAAAATCATAACTAACCGGATCTGATTTTGCGATTTTCATAATTTCAGTAAATAAATGATTCATCCCGCGGTGCTCAACTTTTACTGTAATCCCGTGTTCTTTTTTCTGAATGAATGGATAGATAAGATTCTTAGGAAACGGCAGATAGTCTTTTATTCCTGTTATTATTACATGCTCTAGTTTCGTGTCTTTAACGATCTTCGAGATTCGCGGAAATAGAATGTCGAGTGAAATGATTGCTTTCGCCCCAGAATCGACCATTTGATAAGCCACTTCACGCTCCGTATAAAGAGGATTCGTTTGAACGACGATTGCGCCAACATACAAAGTTCCATAGTAGGCAATTGCCCCTTGTGGACAGTTTGGAAGCATTATTGCAACCCGGTCACCTTTTACAATTCCGATTGATGTCAAATAGTTTGCGAATTTTAAAGATGATTCATGAAACTCTTTAAACGAGATGTCTTTTCCCAGAAAATGCATAGCGGTCTTGTCAGGATATTTCTTGCTGGATCTTGTCAGGAATTCCTGAATAGGAATGTGTTCATAGTCAAGTGTCTTTGAAATTTCAGCGGGATACAAGTCCAGCCAAGGTTTCATTGTCATAAAAAGCCCCCCTCTTTCCCCTCTTTAATTCTTTGAATATTCCTAATCTTAATTATAGAGGTAAGTGATGCAGGTTTCAAATAGAATTTTAATTTACCTAAAAAAACCTTAACCAGAATAAACTGGTTAAGGTGTATTTGCTATCATCCAATAAATACCTACTGCGATAAAAACTACGCAGACAACGAGTAATATCTTAGCTAATTTCTCCATAACTTCACAACCCTTATGAAATACTTGCTCCTATTACGAATGAAAGCCCCACTGATATCGTCAAAGATATGAAACCGACAGCGCGATTATCTGCTTCAATTTCCTTATCAATATTGAATTTAGGCGTAAGGAATTCAAACAACAGATAGGCGAAAATAAGCAGGATAAATCCGAACAAACCCCAGCCGATCATTTGAGGCAATGAATTATGCTGCTCGATTGAGTATCGAAAAATGTTTGCTACCCCGAATATTTTCCCACCTGTCGCCAGTGCGACCGAAAAATTTCCTTTTCGGATTTCTTCCCAGTTCTTATATTTCGTTACGAGCTCAAAAAGTACCATCGAAACGATAAGACAAAGTACGACTACGCTAAAGTAACCTGCTGATTCTACTAATGGATGGTTCCAAAACCCGGTTTGACTCATAGCATTCGACTCCTTTTACGTTTGGTCATTCCTACCTATACGGATGAGTACGTAAAAGGTTTCAAAAATGGGTATATACTTTTTTATCATTGCATGAAACTTCGAGAGAATCTTTTCCACCCCGTAAGTTGAAATAAAGATTCCTTTCAATCCTCTTCGGCGCTAGGGGATGCCTCCCGCCCTAAGCCAGGTAGCTGCGCCACCGGTCTTAGGGCTTCGGCTACCCCTGTAATGCGCCTACGCTGGGTTTTTATAGGTATACATTTGTTTAACTTAAACTATATATTCAGCACTACTTATTTAGAATTAACTAGGTGGTATACCTAACCTGTATAACGAACAAATCTAGCGAAGGAGCGACACTAATGAAAGGCAGCCCAATATCGCCGCGTCCTGCGGCAAAGGCTGCACACCCGCATCCTGCGGATGCCGAAGCAATAAGACCTAGGAGGGATGCAGTTCAATCCCTCTCCAGTGATCTTCTGACGTGCTTATTGCGTAAGGCCAGCACCAAGCGACTAAGCGGTGTTGGAAGAACATTCTATTTGTTAAGGGCCTACTATACAGTTGAACTATTTCAATTCGACAACAGTAACGCCGTGTCCGCCTTCACCAGCTTCACCGAATCGGTACGTTTTCACGCGGCTGTGATTTTTCAAAAATTGCTGGATACCTTGCCTTAATGCTCCGGTACCTTTGCCGTGAATAATTGACACTTGGTGATAATTCGATAGAAGCGCATCGTCCAAATATTTCTCTGTGCGGAAGATTGCATCTTCATAGCGCTCTCCACGCAGGTCGAGTTCCATTTTGATGTTTGTATCCCGTCCCGCTACTGAAGTTGATATATACTGTTTTTTCTCTTTTTCTGGTTTAACAAATTCCAGTCCTGATTGATCAAGCTTCATCTTCAAGATACCAATTTGGACAATCCATTCATTATCTGAAACTTTATCAATGAGCGTCCCTTTTTGACCGTAACTAAGCACTTTCACTTCGTCACCTATTTGAAGGGCCCTTGGCGCTGCCTTCGCTTTAACTGCCTTCTTCTTCTCTTCAGCAGGGGCAGCACCTTCAAGACGTTTACGAGCTTCAATCAATTCGTGCTCTTTTACGTTAGCACCCACATTCAGGCGCATTGCACGTAAATCTGAAATGATAGTTTCCGATTCACGCTTCGCATCTTCGATGATTTTCCTCGCTTTTTCTTTCGCTTTTTCTTCCATACGTTCTTTCTTGTTCTCGAACTCGGCAAGCTTTGCTTCCAATTCACGTTTCAATCGATCTGTTTCCAGTAAGATGTCATGCGTTTCTTCTGCATCTTTTTCTGATTGAACACGACTTGTCTCGAGAGACAGGATCATTGAATCGACTTCACCGCGATCTGTGCCAGTGAATTTTTTAGCTCGATTAATGACCCTGTCCTGCAATCCTAGACGCTTTGAAATTTCAAACGCATTACTGCGCCCTGGAACGCCTATTAACAAACGGTATGTCGGGCTTAGCGTGTCAACATCAAATTCAACGCTGGCATTGGCAACGCCCGGACGATTATAGCCATATGCTTTCAACTCTGGATAATGGGTTGTTGCCATAACTCTTGCACCACGTCCATGCACTTCATCCAGAATTGAAATGGCAAGTGCCGCCCCTTCTTGTGGATCTGTACCTGAACCGAGCTCATCGAATATAATAAGAGAACGGTCATCATATTTTTCTAAAATATCGACGATGTTCACCATATGTGAGGAAAATGTACTAAGACTTTGCTCAATTGACTGCTCGTCCCCGATATCTGCATAGACCGAATCGAACACTGCAACTTCAGAACCATCGAGTGCTGGAATAGGAAGCCCTGCCTGCGCCATCAGCGTGCATAGCCCTACCGTTTTCAACGTGACCGTCTTCCCACCCGTATTGGGTCCAGTAATAACGATTGTTGTAATATCTTTACCGAATTCAATTGTATTCGCAACTGCTTCTTCCATCGATAGCAAGGGATGTCTTGCTTTCGATAGACGAATATATCCTTTATTGTTCACTTCCGGTTTCGTACATTTATGTGCTTTCCCAAATTTCGCTTTAGCAAGGATAACGTCAATTTCAGATAATATCGCAACAAGTGTGAATAGATCATGTGCGACTTCCTGCACTTTTGAAGATAGGTCGATAAGGATTTTCTCGATTTCTTCCTGTTCCTGCAGTTTTAATCTTCTAATTTCATTATTCGCTTGAACAACTGCATCCGGCTCGATGAAAAGCGTTTGACCAGACGATGACATATCGTGAATAACACCACGGTAATGCGAACGGTACTCTGACTTTACAGGAATCACATAACGGTCATTCCGGATAGTAACAATCGCGTCGGACAACATTGTTGCGGCGTTTTTCCCACGTGTATAACTTTCCAGCTTCTCTCGAACACGGCCTTCCTGCATTCGCATTCCTTGCCGAATTGTTCGCAGCGACCCTGATGCGCTGTCTACAACATGCGCGTTGTCATCGATGCATGCATTTATTTCGTGTTCCAAGCCCGTCAAAATCGGGATGCCATCTTTTTTCGCAATGAAATGTGGGATTTCAATATCTTCATCTGCCACAATTGCTTCGATGAATTGACGTAGATTCCGACTTGCACGGATTGTGTTAGCCGTTTCCATCAGTTCATATGCACTTAGCATGCCACCCATTTGTGCTCGTTTAGCATGGGGTCTAATATCACTGATCCCGCCCATTGGCACATTTCCACGGACGCGAAGTATTGATAACCCTTCGTCCGTTTCTTCAAGCAGTTTTACAACTTCGTCAAAATCGCTGACAGGTACTAATTTCTCCATATAAGATCGACCGGCGAATGATGTGCAATGAGTTGCTGCCATATCCCGGATTTTATCGAACTCAAGTGTTTTTAAGACACGGTTTTCCAATGTCTTACACTTCCTCTCACTTCCGCACAATATCACGGATAAATTTATCGAGCGGCCACGTATTAACGACCGTCTCTTTTTTCAACCACGCTTTTTTACCGTAGTTTACACCAGTAGTCATATAATTTAGTTGATCGATTGCATGTGCATCTGTATTGATGGCAATTGTAACTCCAGCTTCTTGCGCCATGATAAGATGATCAGTCGCAAGGTCGAGCCGGTATGGATTCGCATTCAACTCAAGTATTTTACCATATTCCTTCGCCCATTGGATGAGTTGAGGCACATCAGGGTTATAGCCTTCCCGTTGACCAACTATGCGGCCTGTTGGGTGCGCAATCATATTGACATGCGGATTTTTAATGGCCGTATGAAGCCTTTCCATAATCAATTCCTGTGATTGACTAAAATTAGAGTGAATAGACGCGATGACAAAATCTAGCTCGCTGAGTAGTTCATCATCAAAATCGAGTGTCGCGTCAGGAAGAATGTCCATTTCTGTTCCGCAAAAGATTTCGATGTCGTCATATTCTTTATTTAACGTACGGATTTCCGCGATTTGTTCACGTAAACGCTCAGGCGTAAGTCCGTTCGCAACTTTGAGATACTGCGTATGGTCTGTGATAACCATATAGGAATAGCCTTTAGCACGGCAGGCCTCAACCATTTCACGGATTGTGTACGCTCCGTCTGACCATGTTGTATGCATATGAAGATCTGAACGGATGTCTTCGAGCGCTATCAAGCCGGCGAGTTCATCGACACGATCGATTTCACTGCCATTTCTTCGCACCGCAGGCGGGATGAATGGCAAACCGAAGTGTGCGAAAAATTGTTCTTCCGAATCGAATGTCTTAACGGAACCATCTTCATTCTCCACTCCATATTCACTTATTTTCATTCCTCTAGATTTCGCAAGCTGGCGCATCTTGACGTTATGGTCTTTCGAGCCAGTGAAATGATGGATGGCACTTGCAAATTGTTCTGCTTTCACGAAACGGAAATCGGCGTCAATTGCCTCCTCCAAGTCGAGCGTTACAGACAGTTTGGCATCCCCCGCCGCAATCGTTGCGACAAGCGGCAAAGTCGCAAGTAGTTTTTCTCGAACGACTGCGGGCTCGTCCGTCACAATGATGAAATCGACATCACTGCTTTCCTCTTCCGTTCGCCGATAACTTCCAGCGACAGAAAAATGGTTAATTTCCGTAATCAGACGTAGTTCCTGCTCAACAAATGTGACGACTTTTTCCATTTGCCAATATGGGAATTTCCCTTGCCGAGTTCCTAAAATTTCTATTTCACTCAAAATATTGTCTTCCGTTTTCTTGCCAAAACCGGCGACTTTACTCACTTCCCCTGCAAGGCAGGCCGCATGGAGTGATTCCACCGAATCGATGCCGATCGCCTCACGCAGTTTGGCGATTTTTTTGCCGCCAAGACCCGGGATTTTCAACAATGGTACAAGCCCTTTTGGCACAGCTTCTTCCAATTCTTTTAGAAGATCAGACTCTCCTTTTTCTAGCAAGTCAGTAATGACAGCACCAGTGCCTTTGCCAATCCCTTTCAGCTTTAAAATATCATCCATCTCAGCTAAACTTCGTGGATCTAGTTCAAGTACGTTGGCAGCTTTTCTAAATGCAGCTACTTTGAAATGGTTTTCCCCAAGTAACTCCATGTATAAAGCGATTTTTTCAAACGTGCGAATGATTGTCTTTTTATTCACTAATAGCCCTCCTGTTCTGAAATACGGAAGCGGCATTTTACTTTCAGCCGCCGCAGTTTGACAATTCTAGAAAAAAGCCTCCCTCCAAAAGGGGGGAAGCCGTCAGTTTGTATAGATGAACCACCATTTTTTAACAGTTTCTGACAACACCGGCGTATGTTCAAACATCGACTTAGCCAACAATGAATGACTTATCTTGTCTTGGATAAACTCTATTGGTAGCATAGCCAGCAGATAGAGAACAAGGAACATAAGTATATAGAATTCGATAAATCCGAACAAAGCCCCCGTGATGCGTGCTATGAAACCGAGGACGGGCAAATACTTCAGGAAATCAAACATAGATGCAATGAGCTGCAATCCGAATTTGACGACAAGAAATATCAAAACAAACGCCAGTAGTTGATAGAACGTCCCATCTAGATCCAGTTGTTCCACTGTCATGGATAATTTCGAACCTGCTGTAACACCTGGGTAAGGAACCCAAAGAACAAATGATTCTGCTAGTTGCTTATAGAACGAATAAGCGACAACAAGTGCGATGATGAATCCTGTCATATGTATAATTTGGACAATGAGTCCCCGTCTGAATCCCGTTACGAGTCCTCCGAATAGGAGGAAAATAATTAGTAAATCAAGCATGTAATACCGTCAACCCTTCAGCTTATTCAATTCTTCTTCCAGTTGTTCAACTTGTTTTTTTAATTTAAGATAATCATGTACACTATTAACAGCGGTAAGCACAGCGATTTTTGTACTGTCGAGGTAAGGGTTATGGGCACTGATTTCCCTCATCCTTTCATCGACCATCGAGGCGACCAGCCGCATATGAGTGCTTGTTTCGGTACCGACCATTTTATAGGTCTGCCCGTATATGTCAACTGCTATGCGTGTCTTCTGTTCGTCTGCCAATGATACGACCTCCCACATAAAAACTCTGTTATTAATCATACCACGAAATGGTTTTAGTTGTGAATTAAGTCGACGAAAGGAAGTTATAAATTGAGTAATCAAGTTATTATTGTAAACAATCAAGATATGAAAAAAGTGATAAATCATTACACGCCTTCAAAAGTCGTACGCAATGCCCCTGGAGTCGTCTTTGCGGCGAAACTGCCTGATACCTCAATCACAGCCTACAAGTCCGGAAAAGTGCTGTTCCAGGGCGCAGGATCTGAACGGGAAGCCGCGCGTTGGGGTACAGCGGAAGTTAAAGCAGGGTCGGTTGCAGTGAAAGCAAAAGGGGATGTGCTACCTGACGGGTTAGCACAACTATCCGTTCTAGGGTCAGATGAAACTGGAACGGGTGATTTCTTCGGTCCTGTCACTGTTGCAGCTTGTTTTGTCCGTGCCGATCAAGTAGAACTTGTTCGCGAACTTGGTGTGAAAGATTCAAAAATGCTAACAGATGACCTCATGCGAAAAATCGCACCCGACTTACAGGAAGCGCTCATTTATAGTGTGCTGACGCTTGAAAATGAGAAATACAATGAAGTACAAGCGAGCGGCTGGTCTCAAGGAAAGATTAAAGCCCTCCTTCATAATCAAGCACTTAAGCATGTACTCAGGAAAATAGACGGAGAAAAACCCGATTATATTTTGATTGACCAATTTGCAGAACGCGGCATTTATTATAATCACATCAAAGCGGAGTCTGAAATTGTACGAGAGAATGTGCTATTTTCGACGAAAGCGGAAGGGCTTCATATGTCTGTTGCAGCTGCGTCAATTATTGCGCGTGTTGCGTTTTTAGAAGCAATGGATAAGTTGAGTGAGTTAGCAGGTATCACACTGCCGAAAGGCGCGGGACCCAAAGTGGATGAGGTGGCCGCCAGGATTTTGTTGAAAAGCGGTGAAGAAAAATTGAAGTCGTTGACGAAGTGGCACTTTGCAAATGCGGGGAAAGCTAAGAATCTTGCGGCGCGGAAAAGAGGGTGATTTTTTTAGGTGTAATTTTAACTTTCTAATTCTAAAACCAACTTTTAAATCCTAATGTCAACTTCGAGATTCTAATCACAACTATTCGTTTTTGTGACAATCTACGCAAAGTGTGCCTAGGTATTTTCTGTAATTGCAACTTCAGAGTTCTAATTGCAACTCCAAGGTTTTAATTGCAACTCTAAGATTCTAATTGCAACTTTTCAATCGTAATTGCAACTTTTCTTTTCTAATTGCATTTCCCCAAAAAGAGGCACACAGAATAGAATTCTGTGTGCCTCTTGATTTATTTATCCGCGAAGCAAAGCTCCTGCTTCTACCGTTAACGCGTTCAATACTTTGTCATGCGCTTTGACGACTTCTTCATCTGTCAATGTGCGCTCAGAATCTGAATATGTCAGTGAGAATGCAAGTGATTTCTTGCCATCCTCAACATTGTCGCCTTCATACAAGTCAAACAATCTGACGTCTTTTAACAATTTGCCGCCCGCGTTTCGAATAACACCCTCAAGCATACCTGCCGATGTATCGCTCGAAACGACAAGCGCGATGTCCCTTGAACTCGATGGGAAACGTGGAACCTGGGTATATAAAAGTTCTTCCGTTTCAACTGCCAAAATTTTAGCAAGGTTCATTTCCATTACATATGTGTTTTTCAAATTACGTTTTTTCTGTTCTGTCGGGTGAATTTGTCCAATCAAACCAATCCGTTCGCCATTATGGAAAATGTTCGCTGTACGTCCAGGATGCATCCCGTCAAGAACAGTTTGTTCGAATGACAGACCTTCAGAGAGACCGAGACTATCCAACATGCCTTCGATAATCCCTTTAAGGACATAGAAGTCGACCGATTTTGTTTCGGCTTGCCATGCATGGTCAACCCATTTCCCAGTAATAACAGCTGCGACATGTTCAACTTCTTGTGGCAGTCCATCTTCCTCTTCACCAAGGAATACCGATCCTGTTTCATAAAGCGCCACCGAATCCATACGGCGAGCAACGTTGTATGTTGCAGCCTCAAGGAGATGCGGGATAAGACTTTGACGAAGGATACTGCGGTCTTCACTCATCGGCATTAGAAGCTCTGTAACAGGTGCTGTTTCAAGCGCGTAGCTTTGAGCTTGTTCCTTAGATGTTAATGAATACGTCAGGGCCTGGAAGAGTCCAGCGCCTTCAAGGAATGCCCTAACTGTACGACGTTTCGCTTGATACGGCGACAATCCACCCGGCGTCGATTCCGTTATTGGAAGTGTCATTGGGATTAAATCGTAGCCGTACATCCGTGCAATCTCTTCTATAATATCTTCTTGAATTCGAAGATCCTGCCTGCGTGTCGGTGCGTCTATGATAAGTTTTCCGTTCACTGCTTCTGTAGGGATTTGCAATCCGTCTAAAATAGTTAGCATTTCTTCAAGAGGGATCTTCATACCAAGGCGGTTGTTGATATAATCCGGTGAAACAGTAATGCGTACAGGCGTTTTATCGAGTTCATCAAAGATTACAGATCCAGCAAGCACTTCGCCACCCGCGATTTCAGCCATAAGCTGTGCGGCACGTTCTGCTGCTGCTTCAACCCGATTAGGATCGACTCCTTTTTCAAAACGAGTACTCGCATCACTACGAAGTCCAAGCTCTCTCGACGTGCGGCGAACAGATCCTGGTGCGAAGTAAGCTGATTCGATGATAACCGTCGTCGTTCCATCATGTACTTCCGTATTTAATCCGCCCATTACACCTGCAATCGCTACTGGTTCTTTACCGTTCGTAATAACAAGTTGATGTGCTTCCAATGTTCGTTCAGTATCATCCAATGTCGTGATTTTTTCACCTTGTTCCGCAAGACGAACAGCGATTTCACCTGTTCCAAGACGGTCATAGTCAAATGCATGAAGTGGCTGACCGTATTCCATCAAGACAAAGTTTGTGATATCGACAACGTTATTATGTGGACGAACGCCAGCAGCCATCAAGCGGTTCTGAAGCCATAACGGTGAAGCTTCAACTTTAACGTTTTTCACGACTTTCGCTACATACATCGGATTGTCTTCTTTCGCATCGATGCGCAGTTTCAGCATATCTTCTGCTTTTTCATTTGAAGCCGTATAGTTAATTTCAGGGAGTTGAATGCCTTGTGATAAAATCGCACCAACTTCATACGCAACCCCTATCATGCTGAGTGCGTCTGAACGATTTGGCGTTAAATCGAATTCAAGCACTTGATCATCTAGACCAAGCAATGGAAGTGCTGATTCGCCAGGTACAGCTGATTCAGGAAGCACATAGATTCCTTCTGCATATACTTTTGGTACGAGCTTGCCTTCAATTGCAAGCTCTTGAAGCGAACAGATCATTCCGTTCGATTCCTCACCGCGAAGTTTTGCTTTTTTAATCTTCATGCCGCCTGGTAGTACTGCACCGGGACGTGCAACAATGACTTTTTGTCCTTTTGCGACGTTTGACGCACCACAAATAATTTGTGTTGTTTCTTCTCCAACATCCACTTGACAAATATTCAACTTATCCGCTTCCGGGTGTTTCACACATTCCAACACATAACCCACAACTACATTCGTCATGCCATGAGAACGGTCGATGATGGAATCGACTTCAATGCCCGAACGCGTAATTTTCTCCGCAAGGTCTGAAACAGCAATACCCTCTATATTTACATATTCACTTAACCATTTCGTAGATACTAACATATTGTCTCCTCCTCAAGCTTCCGTCCGGTGGAATTGTGATACAAACCGCACATCATTTGTATAGAAATGACGGATATCTTCCACACCATATTTCAACATTGCAATACGTTCAGGCCCCATACCGAAAGCAAAACCTGATACGATAGCTGGATCATAGCCAGCCATTTTCAGCACGTTCGGGTGTACCATACCGGCACCCAAAATTTCAATCCAGCCCGTTTTTTTACAAACGTTACAGCCGTCTCCGCCACATTTGAAGCATGAAATATCCATTTCAACAGACGGTTCCGTGAATGGGAAGAAACTTGGACGCAGACGAATTTCACGCTCATCGCCAAACATTTTTTTGGCGAATAAAGAAAGTGTCCCTTTCAAGTCGCTCATACGGATATCTTCACCAATAACAAGCCCTTCAATTTGCGTGAACTGATGAGAATGCGTCGCATCGTCACTATCACGACGGTACACTTTACCAGGGCAGATAATCTTAATCGGCGCGCCGCCTTTCGCTTCCATCGTCCGTGCTTGAACTGGTGACGTATGTGTACGAAGAAGAATATCTTCGGATATGTAGAACGAATCTTGCATATCACGTGCTGGATGGCCTTTTGGTAAGTTCAACGCTTCAAAGTTGTAATAGTCTTTCTCAACTTCAGGACCCTCAGCAACTTCATAGCCCATGCTGATGAAGAAGTCTTCGATTTCCTCAACAACACGCGTTAGCGGATGATGATTACCTGTACGTGCCGGACGTCCAGGCAACGTCACATCAATCGATTCTTTTTCAAGCTGCTCGTTGATGGCCAATTCCTCAAGTTTTGCCATACGGTCTTCCAGAACCTCTGTTACCGATTCACGGATGACATTGACAAGTGCTCCCATCTTAGGTCGTTCTTCAGCAGGAAGTTTCCCCATACCTTTCAGCAGATCAGTAATTGGCCCCTTTTTTCCTAAATAGGCAATACGGACATCGTTTAATGATTTTACATCTGAAGCTGCTTCAATTTTTGCAAGGGCCTCTACTTTCAACAGTTCTAATTGTGCTTCCATGTCAATTCTCCTTTCAAAATAAACAAAAGTGCTGGACGCCTGATTAGACGCCTAGACAATAAAAACCCCGCCCCTTATAAAAGGGACGAGGACGATTTCGCGGTACCACCCTGATTATCATACCCGAAAATATGATCACTCAAATCGGAATAACGGTCCGGCACCGGCACACCTTTACAGCTTAAGCTGGTCCCGGTGGCAGCTCACGGGGTGAACTTCAACAACCATTTACCCATCTGCGCTTTCAGTCAAGGCGCGGACTCCCTTTCGGCTCATGTATTGTTTACTTTTCCCGATCATTGCTTTTCATTTCTGTTCATAATGACTAGTATACCCGATTATGATTTGTTCATCAACAACATGCTGTTTTTCACACTTTGGAATACGTATATAATAGAATCCCCGTTGCAACCGCAACGTTAAGCGATTCCGCTTTACCGTGCATTGGAATCTTGACCGTATTGTCCGCCATCGCAAGCAATTCCGGATTGACGCCGCTGCCTTCATTTCCGACAATCAATGCAAATTCAGCTTGTGGCCAGATATCGGAATGATTCACAGCATTTTTCAATCCCGTTCCCAAAACTTGAATGCCTGCTTCTTTCGCCTTAGCCGTCCATTCAATTAGATCACCTTTGACGATTGGGATATTGAAATGAGAGCCTTGTGCAGATCGTACTGTTTTCGGGTTATATGAATCGGCGGTCCCCACCCCAAGAATAACTGCATCCATTCCTGCAGCATCTGCCGTTCGAATCATCGTACCGACATTACCGGGATCTTGGACTGCGTCAATTAATAAAAGTTTTTTCCACGAAGAATAATCTTCTTCAGCGTGCTCTGGCTGACGGCAATGTGCATAAATACCTTGCGACTGCTCCGTCTCTGAAATTTCTTTCGCAATTGCCTCTGTTATCTCAACTCGTTTTACACCCTCAATAGACCATCCTTGAGGTATTTCTACACCGTCACGGGTGATCAACGCGAGAATTGTCCCATTACTTTTTAATGCTTCTTCAACGAGATGAAAGCCTTCGACAAGGAATTCTTTCGACTGATCGCGTTCTTTTCGTGTTGTGACAAGCTTTTTCCAATGTTTCACGAGTGCATTTTGTGATGATTCAATGCGTTTCATATGTACGATACCGCCTTTTTCTTTTCAGTGTATCAAATGACGGTATAGTTGGCGATATTTGTGTCCAAAATGAAAGTGGGAGGTTGATAAAATGGATTTTCAAATAAGAGATGCAATTTCAGCAAACATGACGAATAATACAGCGGAAGATATCCGTAACGTTGTGGAAGATGCCATTAAGCGAGGTGAAGAGCACCTGTTACCTGGACTTGGGGTGTTTTTCGAAAAGCTGTGGAACCATTCAGGAGAACAAGAAAAATCTAAAATGGCTGGTGAATTAGCGCAAGTATTTGCGGCCAGCTGAATCTTTCGTGTTTATTCACCTATTACAGTGTTAAGGTAAAGCCGCTCTTTTGTTGAGCGGCTTTTATATTTTTAGGATTATGCATTTTTCACAAAGAAATCAAAGCCCATAGCCGTCGCGATGCCAAATACGAGCGTCCATAATGCAATACTGATCATCATCCAGATTGTTGTGTTCACTTTGCTTGCTCCAAACAACAACCCGATAAACGCCGCAATATGCGTTCCTATTAAAATTGGACCGAGTAGCGCAAGTCCTGGCATACCGTATTTATTCCAAACCCGTTTGCCCCGTTCTGCCCGCTTCGAATCTCCTTTGCCGTCCTTCTTTTTCCGCGACTCCATCCATGCCTTCACTATTTGGAAGGCAATAATGAGCAAGAGTACTGTAAGCATGTTTCCCACAAATGCGAGGATCATGACCCAAACTGGGGACAGCCCGCTAACGATGCCAAGCGGGATGACAAGTGCGATTTCTAACCACGGAATAGCTGCACCTAGAAACACTAAAAAATATTCCAACATTAGTCATCCTCCGATACATAGTTTTTAGATGTATCCTAAACTTAACATAGAATACGGTATTAACATTCGGTTAAGTTTAATGTACAAAAAAGCCCAGGTATCAAAACCTGGACTCGTTAACCTATGAAAGTACTTACACTTACATTTTTGGTGCAGTAACGACTTTCGATTATGTTATGACCGGCATGGAGCTTGTTATGCTCGCCATGAGCTTACTTATGACCGGCACGAAGCCTGTTATGCTCGCCATGGAGGCCCTTATGACCGCCATGAGCCATATTATGACCGGCACATGCTACTCACACAAAAACCGAACTCGTTAACCTATTTTATTGTAACAATGAAGCAAGTACTGCTTTTTGCGCATGCAGTCGATTGCCCGCTTGCTGGAAAACATACGAATTCGGGCCATCAATAACAGACGTCGCAACTTCTTCTTCACGGTGTGCAGGTAAGCAGTGCAAGAACATATAATCTTTTTTCGCATGAGCGACCAATCCGTCGTTAATTTGAAACGCTTTGAATGCTTCTAGGCGTGCAGCCGCTTCTTCTTCCTGGCCCATACTCGTCCAAACATCTGTATAAACGACATCAGCCCCAGCAACAGCCTCCACTGGATCCGTTGTTTCAAAGACACTGCCGCCATTTTTAACAGCAATGGCTTTCGCTTTCACTAAGAGGTTCGGATTGTATTCAAACCCTTTTGGCGTTGCGACAGCTACGTGCATACCCATATGTGCTGCTGCAATGACAAGTGAATGCGCTACATTATTGCCGTCACCTACATACGCTAACTTCATTCCAGCTAGTGAACCTTTTACCTCCAAAACTGTCAGCAAGTCCGCAAGTGCCTGACACGGATGGAAAATATCCGTCAAGCCATTGATGATTGGAACTGAAGTGTGTAGCGCCAGTTCCTTCACCATTTCATGTGAATTCGCACGGATCATGACGCCGTCCAAGTACTCAGACAATACATGACCTGTGTCATACACGGACTCCCCACGGCCGATTTGCAAGTCACGTGCATTCATGAACATTGCATGCCCGCCTAGCTGAATCATACCCACTTCAAATGAAATACGTGTACGCGTTGAATGCTTCTCAAAAATCATCCCCAGTGTTTTTCCAGCCAATAAATTCGGCATCTTGCCAGCAGCCATATCCTTTTTCATGGCATCTGCTTTATACAATAAATACGATACCTCTTCATGTGTATAATCAAGAAGTGTAAGTAGGTCTTTCCCTTTCAATCCTTCTACTATTTTCGCGTTATCCATTTCAACCATAACCATTCCCTCATCCCCTATCGTTTATTTCAATTGGTATCTCTGATTATAGGTATGCATAATTATAAAGTCAAGTGTATCTTTATAGATTTATTCGAATAAAAAAACTGCCCAAGCCATTTAATTGGACTGAGCAGTATAATGGTTCAATTATTCAAATGTAATCTTATTCACTGTGTCACGATCTAATTTCTTAATGACTGCGACAATCAGTTTAACCGTATTTTCATAATCGTCACGATGCAGAATACCTGCATGCGAATGTATATAGCGCGTTGGAATACAAATTGCAAGTGACGGAACGCCATTACCCGATAGGTGAATTGAACCTGCATCCGTTCCCCCACCTGGAATTGTTTCGAACTGATAAGGAATGCCATTTTCTTCAGCTGTATCAACAACAAGTTCACGCAATCCTTTATGCGATACCATTGAAGCATCAAACAATAGAATTTGTGGACCATCGCCCATTTTACCAGTAGCTTCTTTAGACGTAACGCCCGGCGTGTCGCCAGCGATTCCTACGTCAACTGCAAATCCGATGTCCGGCTGAATTTTCGTTGCTGCTGTTCGCGCACCTCGAAGACCGATTTCTTCTTGTGCAGCCCCTACTCCGAAAACGATGTTTGGATGTTGTTCATCTTTAAGCGCTTTCATTACATCGATTGCTATTGCACAGCCAATACGGTTGTCCCACGCTTTTGCAAGAAGGTATTTTTCATTATTCATCACTGTGAATTCGAAATACGGTACAACCATATCTCCAGGTAGAATGCCCCACTCCATTGCTTCTTCTTTGGAAGTTGCACCAATGTCAATGAACATATCTTTACTATCAACTGGTTTTTTACGCGCTTCCGGCGATAAGATATGTGGTGGTTTAGATCCAATAACACCTGTTACTGTATCCCCTTTGCGAGTAACGATTGTCACGCGCTGTGCAAGCATTACTTGTGACCACCAGCCGCCTACTGTTTGAAATGATAGGAAACCTTTATCGTCAATTTTAGAAATCATAAATCCGACTTCATCGAGATGTCCTGCCAACATAATTTTCGGGCCGTTTTCCTCGCCTGTTTTCTTGGCGATTAATGAACCAAGACCATCCTGTTCAATTTCATCTGCAAATGGCTCTATGTACTTTTTCATTACTTCGCGAGGTTCACGTTCATTACCAGGTATTCCTTTTGCGTCTGTAAGTTCCTTCAGCATCACTAACGTTTCATCTAATTTCGTCAATTACTTCGACCTCCTAAATAGTTTGTATATGTGTAGTATATGCGAAAAGTGTATCATTATCAAAACATTTAGGATTGAGAATCAAATAAACGAAAAATGACTTGCTGGTTCAACTAGTAACGAATCCAAGATTCCTGATTGCTTGTTCATCATTTTTTTCTTTACTTCCTCAAGTACTTCTACATACAAATAAATGGTACAAATCCTCTATAACGGAGAATTTATGATTACCTCTAGTAATGAACAAAACCTCTCCATAAAAACAGCGTTACCTCAACTATAAAGGTAACGCTGCCGTTGTTTATTCATAAGTAATAGGCCATTCTCTTCCCAACTGAACTTACAGCAATTCTTTCCGCAAATCAGCAGCACTTTTCGGAGATAGCAATCCAGGCGCAATGTCGAAAACTGTTTTCGCACCCGTCTCACCGTTTTGATGCAATCTATAAGCTGCGCGAGCATAGGCCACGAGTACGCTCGATGTGAATTCAGGGTTGCTATCGAGTTTCAAGGAGTACTCCATCACTTGTGCACTGCCTTCCCCTGTCTTGCCGCTGCGAATCACGAAACCGCCATGTGGCATCGCCGAGTGGTCCCGTTTTAATTCTTCATCAGTAATGAAAGTCACTGTAGTATCGTAGTCAGTGAAATAGTCAGGCATTGTGACAATCGTTTCTTTCACTTTATCAGCGTCAACGCCTTCATTTAAGACAACATAACATTCACGGGTATGTTTTTCACGCGTAGTTAGTTCAGGTAACGAACCGCTGCGTACCTTCTCTACAGCTTCAGGTACAGGAATTGTATATTGGACAGCACCTTTTACGCCTTCTATTCTTCTAAGCGCATCCGAATGGCCTTGGCTCAACCCTTTCCCCCAAAACGTGTATGTAGCACCTTCAGTTAAAACCGCTTCGCCGTATAAACGATTAATGGAGAATAAACCCGGATCCCAGCCGACAGATATAATGGCTGTCTTACCATTCGGTTTCGCAGAAGCATCGACTGCTTCAAAGTACCCCGGGATTTTCGCATGCGTATCGAAGCTATCCACCGTGTTGAATAGAGCTGCTAGAGCTGGTCCTTGTTCTGGCAAATCGTTTTTCGAGCCGCCACAAAGAATTAGGACATCGATTGCGTCTGTAAATTTATGAATGGCATCCATCATATGAACAGGTACATTGCCATTTAGCAATTTCACGTCTTCCGGATTCCTTCTTGTAAACACACCGACAAGTTCCATATCTTTGTTTTGACTGATTGCAGATTCAACACCGCGTCCCAAATTTCCGTAACCTGCAATTCCAACTCTAATTGTCATCGTCGTATTTCCCCTTTCAATCTGTTGCATTCAATTTCAGCAATTTATAGTATAAGTTTATCTCTTTGTTGGTCATTTTTCTATATAACTCGTCCGCTTTCATAAAAAAATCTTCATCAATAGCAACGAACCCATAGTCATCGCCATTTTGTCTCAGCACAGGAAGGCCCTCGTACTTTAAGGGATAGCCGCCGTCCTCGCGAATAAACCCTTTTAACGAGTTCATATATTTCATAATTTCACGATGCAATTTTTCATTACCATGCATTGGTTCAGATGATGTAAAGATAAACGTCGTCGTCTCACCGTATGAACCCGTTCCGCTAGAATCAGCCACATTTTCTGCAATCCACCCAGTAAACCTGCCTTTGACACCTAGACGACTAATCTTATCAAATGCTGAGCTTAAAATTTTAATTTTAATGAAAGACAAGTCTGATTCCTCTTCCTTCAGCTTCTCATTATCAAAATGAATGACCCATCCCGCAGTCGTCATTTCACGATCTGTTACGCTTTCCAGCCCTATGAATGGTCCAGATTTCCTGGGTTCATCACTATACAACTCTGCGAAGGTGATTTGCATATCTTCTTGGATCGTTGCCGGCATATTTACAATCAGTTGCCTATCTATTGTGAACACTTCATTCACAACCCGCCCAAAATAGAATGGAATCTCCTTTTGAACACTGATTAATGCTGCAGCCAACCTGGATTTCTCGTCATCAAAACGGATATTTAGCATAAATGGAATTGTATCCAACTGACCTTCACTCTTCCAAATAATTGCTTCCATCACTATCCTATCAATGGATGATTGCGCGTGCTTTACTGCAATACCCGCTTTGATGATTTCCTCCACATCGAAATGATCCGTTAGAAAGAACAATTCAATAGATGTATCTGTTTTAATATGCGGTATTAGTGACACTCCTGCAGCAAATGATTTATGAACGCCCATATATTCAGGTTGTTTCAAATTTGGGGTGGGCATGTCTACTAAATCCCTCGCATAAAACGGTTCGTAATAATGCTCCAATTCTAGCTGAACGAAAATATATTGCTTTTCGATTTCATTTACAATTTGGCTATCATCTTGTTTTTTAAATAATTTTTCAAGAAAGCCCACTACCCATTTCCCCCTTTACTCATTCATATATTTCATTAATCTTATCGTTATCCTCTATTAATTGCCAAAGAATATATATTGTTCACAATCTATCCTTTTCCCCTTAGGTCTAAATAATGCTAAAGTATAGGGTAGGATGATATCTATCAATTGAAAAGAGGCTTCATTATGCGTGGTTTTGTTTACCTCATCGTTTTCTTCTCGTTTTTTGATTTATTTTCGCAACTGCCCGTCATGAGCCCATTTGCATTATCTCTTGGCGCTACGCCATTTTTGGTTGGACTTGCGGTTGGTATCTATTCATTTTCAAATACCATCGGGAATATCATTTCCGGTTTCATGACTGACAAAAGAGGACCCTTCCTTATACTTGTACTTGGACTTTTCGCTTCGGCACTCTCTCTCTTCCTCTACGCATTTATTGATGGACCCGTGTCATTGCTCGGTGTCCGCTTTGTTCACGGTTTCATGGAAGGACTGATTGTCCCGGCTGCGTTCACCTTCTTGGCAAACCGTGCAGAAGAATCTAAACGAGGTAAAAGTGTCGCGATTTCGGGTGCCTTCGTTGGATTGGCAGCAATTATTGGTCCAGCGTATGGCGGCATTGTAGCTGCTAAAACGAGCACACCTTTCATTATGGCGGTCAACGGAGGCATAATGATGCTACTGGCAATACTTGCTTTTTTTGTTCTCCGATCGTTTACATATGTACGAAAACTGCCCTCAAAAGGAGCTGACAATTTCCGTGTAAAAGACCTTTTCCAACATCCTGGGATGGTCAGGGCATTTGCCGGGGCATTCTTTTTAATGTTCTCACAAGGTGTACTCGCTCTTGTGTTGCCTTTAAAAGTTGAATCACTTGGATTTGATACGAAAACCACTGGTTTGTTACTAAGCACATTCGGTGTCGTAGCTATTCTTATCTTTCTATTGCCAATCAATCGAGTTTTTGACCGCGTGCGACCAGTTGTGACACTCGCATTCGGAATAACACTTATGGGATTAAGCATGTTGTTCTTGAGTCAAGTTGAGGAATTGAACTACTTATATTTCGCGATGTGTATTTACGGGGCTGGATTCGCTTTCCTCTTCCCATCCATTAACTCACTGTTAATCGATTCATCATCTCCTGAATTTCGTGGGAAAGCATATGGTTATTTTTACGCGTTCTTCTCGATTGGTGTCGTTGCTGGTTCAAGCGTGATTGGATTCTTGGACTTGGAATACCGAGCCGCTTTCATGCTGACAGGATTCATCCTGCTTGCAGTTGCTTTATATGCCTTGATCGGATTGAAGAACGAAAGTTCTATTGACAAATCGTCGCACGTCCTATAATGTCAGATACGAAATGAATACCCTGTTCGGGAGAGGTTCATAGCGACCCTCTATAAAAAACTATGGATGACGGAATTGACACCATGTGCATTCGATGTGGTTCTTTTTCCCGGCACCTATGGACCTCCCTGACAAATTATACGGGAGGTTTTTTTAATTGGCTGGAAGAGATGAAGCAACACTGACCGACTTAACTTTGCTCGGCAATCAAAACACGAAATACTTGTTTGAGTACAATCCCGATATCTTAGAGGCAGTTGACAATATGCATGTCAATCGCGATTACTTCGTGAAATTCAACTGTCCGGAGTTTACATCACTTTGTCCGATGACAGGGCAACCCGATTTCGCGACGATGTATATCAGTTTTGTACCGGATAAAAAACTTGTGGAGAGCAAAGCACTCAAGTTATATCTATTCAGTTTCCGAAATCACGGTGATTTCCATGAAGACTGCGTCAATATTATTATGAATGATTTAATCAAACTGATTGAACCGCGTTATATCGAAGTGTGGGGAAAATTCACTCCGCGTGGCGGCTTGTCAATCGATCCTTACTGCAACTATGGGAAACCCGAGACGAAATATGAACAGATGGCGGACCATCGGATGATGAATCACGATATGTATCCGGAAAAAATCGATAACCGATAAGAAGAGGTGCAAAAAATATGCTCTATTATTTGAATGGACTTTTCGTCGGATTATTGATTTTGTCCAATATTTTAGCTGTAAAATTATTCAGTATCGGTGAATGGATTGTGTTGCCGGCGGCTGCTCTCATTTACGTTTGTACCTATCCGCTCCTGGATGTCATAACGGAGGCATATGGAAAAGAGGCTGCTAGACGAACCGTTTTGACAGGGTTTATTGCACAGCTATTTGCAATTTTTTTCATCTGGATTGCCATTAAGTTACCTGCAGCCCCCTTCTATGAACACCAGGAATCGTTCGAAACGATTTTCAGCGCGGGCTTCCGTGTGACAATCGCGAGTTTGGTTGCTTACCTTATAAGCCAGAACCTCGACGTTGCGATCTTTGACAAACTAAAAAAACGACATGGCACAAAGAAATTGTGGGTCCGCAATAACGCATCCACAATGGTAAGCCAGCTTGTCGATACGGCTATTTTTATTTCGATTGCTTTTTACGGTACAATGCCACTAGGCGTTTTAATTGGAATGATTTTCAGTCAATACATCTTCAAGTTTATTGTCGCAATCCTAGACACGCCTATTGTTTACGCACTTGTTGCGTTATGCAGAAGAACGGAACAAATCGATAAAACGAATACGATAACCGCACACAATTAAAGCGACATTCCATTATTCTGAATAAATAAGGGGCAGGTACCATCTCGAATTGAGATAGTACCTGCCCCTTTTAATCACACTAGAGTTAAACGTTTTGCATTTGAAAAGTCTTGATTTCTTCCATAAAAGCTTCTCCGTATCTTTCCAATTTCGCAAGCCCAACACCGTTTACTTCAAGAAAATCATCATTTGTAATTGGCATTCTTGCTGCCATATCACGTAATGATTTATCTGAAAAGACGACGAACGGCGGTACACCGGCTTCTTGAGCCAGTTTCATACGAAGTGCGCGGAGCTGGTCGAATAGCGGATCATCATTCGCAACTTGCGTTGTAATAACAGTCACTTTGCGATTAACAGTTACCTTTCCAGTCAGCACATCTTTCCCTTGTTCACTAACATAAATGGTTGGAAATTGCCCATTCTCTACGCCTAGATAACTTTCCGAAATGATGAACTCGATGAAATCAGAAATATCTTTTGCGCTACGCCCTTTCATCAAACCATATGTCGTTAATTTATCGAAACCGAATTCAATGACTTTCTTATTCCGAGATCCTGTTAATACTTGTGCAATCATGGCCTTGCCGAACCGTTGTCCCATTCGGATAACACATGACAATACTTTTTGAACATCTTCAGTCACATCTGTACTTTCACGTGTGTCCGTACAATTTGCACAGCGACCGCAGTTCTTCACATCTGTCTCTCCGAAATACAAAATAATGAATTTCTGAAGGCATGTTTCCGTATGGCAGTAGTCAATCATCGACTGCAATTTTTCAAGCTCTGCCGGGATTCTGCTTGGGTCTTGTGATTGATCAATTAGGAAACGCTGCGTCTGGACATCCTGTGATGAAAAAAGCACAGTACAAGCACTGTCAAGCCCGTCCCTTCCTGCACGCCCTGCCTCTTGATAATAGCTCTCCATGTTTTTTGGCATCTGGTAATGAATCACATAACGGATATTGGATTTATCAATCCCCATACCAAATGCATTCGTCGCAACCATTACGGAAGCCTCGTCATTCAAAAAGCGGTCTTGCCCAGACTGGCGTTCAATATCTCCAAGTCCTGCATGGTATTTCGCAACTGACACGCCACTTTTCTGAAGGATATCATGCACATGATCAACCGCTTTTCGTGTCGCAGCGTAAATGATGCCCGCTTCTCCTTCATTTTTCCGGACATATTCTTTGACGAATTTCTCACGGTCCTGTCCTTTAACCACAGAAAAAGTAAGATTTGCCCGTTCGAAACCAGTCATCACCGTATTATTTTCACTAATCCCAAGCTGCCGGCAAATATCTTCTCGAACAGCAGGTGTAGCGGTAGCTGTGAGCGCGAGTAGAACTGGTTTTTTATCAAACAATGAAACGATACTGCTTATATTACGGTAACTTGGACGGAAATCATGACCCCATTGCGAAATACAATGGGCCTCGTCGATTGCAACCATCGGAATTGTCATCCGGCGCAACTGGTTTTTAAATGCTGATGAATCAAGACGCTCGGGTGCCACGTATAGGAGTTGGTATTCACCCAGAACGGCTCTTTCCATCGTTTCGAAATATTCCTCAGATGACATTGAACTGTTAATGTATGCCGCCGGAATTCCTGCCTGATGGAGCGCATCGACTTGGTCTTTCATCAATGAAATAAGGGGTGATATTACAAGTACTGTGCCATCCATCACAAGTGCAGGTACCTGATAACAAACAGACTTCCCACCCCCAGTCGGCATGACGCAAAGCGTATCCTGATCGTTCATAACGCCTCGGATAACTTGCTCCTGGCCAGTTCTGAAAGAAGGATACCCAAAATATGTTGTCAATATCGATAAAGCTTTTTCGATTTGGATCATCTCCTAACTATATATCAAAGAAAAAAGCACCGGTTAATGGCGCTTAAAGTAGTATTATTTTTCAAAATATATGCATTCCTCATTGCCACGAGCATCTTCTATAAGAATATCAGATTAAGCGACATAATGGAATGAAAGTCCGTCAATCTTAATAAGGATTTTCAACTGGCAGAGGCACTTATCGGAAGTTTGATTTCTACAGTCGTTCCATAACCCTCTGTACTCTTGAATTGAATAGATCCATGATGGTTTTCAATAATTTTATAACTAACCATAAGGCCTAGACCCGTTCCTTTCTCCTTCAGTGAATAGAATGGTTCTCCAAGCTTATTGAGACGTTCTGAGGGAATTCCAATACCCGTATCAGTAAGTGTTATTTTGACGACTTGTCCTTCTTCGACCTCTGTCCTTATTGTTATTTCTCCGCCGTTTGGCATTGCATCTATCGAATTTTTCATGACATTAATGAGCACTTGTTGAATTTGCATCGGTTCACATTGAATGAATTGATCTTCATCATCAAGTTTCATATTGAATGAAATACTATGTAGCATTGCTTCTTTTTCCATCAATAAAATAGTTCGGTTTATTTCATTATAAATGGATGCAGTCGTGAAACCCGTTCCGCTACTCGGTTTTGCAAGTTGAAGAAATTCTTCTATAATCATTTCAATTTTAATAAGCTCTTCTGCCATAATGGCACCAAACGTATTTTCCGGTCCCATTGAAAGTAATTGAATAAACCCTTTTATAGTTGTTAATGGATTTCTAACTTGATGAGCAAAGCTTGCAGATAATTGCCCAACAATATTAAGCATGTCCCACTTTCTAAGAAGCTCATCTTGCATTTTTAGTTTAGATATATCCTGTGTAATTGAAACATACCTCACAACTTCTCCCACTCCATCAATAACAGGGGTAATCTTTGTTCGAAGCCAGCACACTTTTTCATCCTTATTTAGCACGCGATACTCGACTTCGGTCATTTCGTTAGATAACTCCTCATAAAAACGAGACAATTCGATTTTATCTTCTGGATAACATGTTGAGACAAAAAGTGCAGGATCTTTCATTAATTCTAAAACAGATATACCGATAAGTCGTTCTATACCAGGACTTACGTAAAGATACATCCCCTTTTTAACATCATACTGGCATACTCCAAATTCCAAATTTCTCGTAATATCCTTTATTAATACTTCCTGTTGCAAAATATTTGCCAACTGCTTTTCAACAAACGTTTTCATCTCTAGCGTTTCTTCAAGCTTTCTTGAAAGCGTAAAAACGCCTTGAATCATTCCGTCGTTATCAAAATCTGGCAAGAATACGATATTAACAGGAAGCATAAGTCCATTTTTCGTTATTCGCACAGTATTCAATTGGACTACTTTTTCCCCATTCACTAGCCGCCCCTTAATTTCTATAAGTTCGTACATAAGAAAATCAGGAACCAATGAGGCTTTCTTCCCTTTTAGCTCTTCGCGTGTCCATCCAAAGAGTTCAATATAGGCGTCATTAACGCCAACAACAGTCCCGTCAAAATCAGTATTGATAGCTGCGCTATCCGTAATGTCAAATATCGTAATTTCTTTATCGATTAACGCGCGTTCAACTGACGTATAGGCGAACGTATCTACAATCGGGATTGCATGTATAAGTACTTCATTCTGAGAAATCCACCTACATACATTTACATAAAACGGCAAGCCATTACCTATACTTCCAGTGAATCTGCAAGTAAATGGGATTAAATTCTTGTCATAACATCCAAGGATTCGCTCGATGAATAACAACCGATCATCCTCATGAACAAATTCATAGATAGATGTACCAATTATAGAAGGGATTTTTTTCTCGGAAATAGTACAAAAATCTTTATTCGCATTCAGAATCACTCCACTTTCAGTCAAACTGAAAATAACTTTTTCAACATATGCACTTCCAGTATTAAGACCCTTATCTTCATGCAATACATAAGAATTCGGCATCTATATCCCTCCCTTTTGTCGAAGCAAATAGTATTCTAGCTATTATTTTAACATACTTTTCATGGATGTCGCAATAATCTAAAATGGTATTTTTCATATTAAAAAATAATCATATTCTGTTTTTCATTCATCCATATGATTACTGCAAGATCTGCGGGTAACCTTTTTCCTAATTCTTCATAAAATATCCCACGACCGAAAATCCAATCGTGGGATAGTACGATACCTATTAACAAATCTATGACGCCTGCGCAACAAATCTCTTTAGAATTTCGTAAATATCGCTGTTTGGCTATTGGTTAGCGTACAATCGCCTACACATACCGTCGATATACCTTGTTGCGATCATACGAATAGACGACTTGTAAATTCTCTACATACGTTTCTAAATGTACAATTCGTCCCCATAATTGATAAATATAAGGTAGCACACTTTCTAAATACTTAAGGTCCAGTTCGGTACCTTCGTATTTATGCACCAAATACAGTTCTCCATTACGCAAGTAATCCCCATTTTCAACTACTATATATGGAAAACCACCGTTTACGCGCATAGAGACTAATTGATTTCTTACGTCTTCATAATCTTTAGTGGTAATTTGATAGTTGCCGCCCTTTTTTTCAAATAGATATAAATCTTCCTGCTGAACCAACTCTTTGGTGACATAGTTGCGGATAAAGGATATATCCGATTCAATTTCTCTCACTTCAAAAATTTTTTCTATACCTGTATTAGGCTGTACCCCTAATCTTCTCATTTTCTCCGTTGGACTATTATATCTCTTTTCAATATCTTCGTAGATTTTCAATCCCAGATAATAGGGATTGATGGAGGTTTTTGAAGGCTGGATAACATTTGCATTCAATGTAGCAAATTCAATTGTTTCATCTGACGTTAAATCCATTTCCCTCAAAATGCGTTGATGCCAAAAAGATGCCCAACCCTCATTCATAATTTTCGTTTCAAGCTGCGGCCAAAAGTAGAGCATTTCCTCACGCATCATCGTTAATATATCACGTTGCCATTCTTCCAGTTCACGACTATATTCTAAAATAAAAAGTAAAATGTCTTTTTCCTGGTTTGGAGGTACTTTCTTTCCCTTTGGAGTTGTTACTATCTTCGCTGCCGCTTTTCTATCCAAATTCCATAAATCATCATAAGGCGTTTTCCGTATAATTTCTTCCTCAACACTTTCCTCATTCAAGTCATCGGCTGGCCGTTGATGCCTTAGGATAGAAGGATCTATATGTTCCTGAATGGCTAATACGGCATCTAAAAAATGTTCGACCTCTTCTTTACCATGAATCATTTCATAATTCGCAATGCGTTCAGCCGTCGCAGTCATACTCTCTACCATGTCTTTTCTTGTATTAGAGAATCGGACATTATTTTTGAAAAAATCACAGTGGGCAAGAACATGGGCAACAATAAGTTTGTTTTGAATAAGGCTGTTCGTATCCAGTAAAAACGCATAACAAGGATTAGAATTAATAACTAATTCATAGATTTGACTCAAACCAAGATCATACTGAAGCTTCATTTTATGAAACTGCTTTCCAAAACTCCAATGAGTAAAACGGGTTGGCATCCCATACGCCCCGAACGTGTAAATAATATCGGCAGGGCAAATTTCATACCGCATCGGATAATAGTCGAGACCAAATCCAGTTGCGATTTCTGTAATTTCATCAATCGCACGATGAAGCGCTTTTATTTCCGTCAATCGAATCCCTCCGAGTTTTTATGAAAAAAGCTTTTAAGCGCATAGTAGACATCTCGTTTTTCTTTCAATACATAATGACGGAATTTCGGGTCATCGATTTTTTTAAATGAGGACATCATTGTTGAAAAACGGTTATAGGCATTAACTTCACCGTAACCAAACATATTGGAAACAGCCATAATTTCTTGAACAAGCTTTATGCATTTGTCGTTATCAGACGACATATTCTCGCCATCAGAAAAGTGAAACGGATAAATATTATAACGTGCCGGATTGTATTTCATCTCAATCAACTCTAGTGCCTTTAAATAGGCCGACGAACAAATGGTACCCCCACTTTCTCCTTTTGAGAAAAAGTCTTCTTCCGTCACCACTTTCGCTTCTGTATGATGCGCAATAAATTCAAACTCAACTGTTTCATATTTCGTTCGTAAAAAGTTTGCCATCCAAAAGAAGAAACTTCTTGCCATCATTTTTTCAAAATTACCCATTGATGCACTTGTATCCATCATTGCAAGAACAACTGCTTTAGATTCTGGCTTTTTTACATCATCCCATGTTTTAAATCGTAAATCGTCATTGTTGAATGGAGCAATTTCAGCTTTACCTTTTATTGCATTCCTTTTAATAGCTGTTAAAATCGTTCGTTTTTTATCGATATTTCCGATAAGCCCTTTTTTACGGATATCATTAAACTCGATTTTTTCAGCTGTGTTTTCAGCTTGCTCTTTTTGTTCCAAATCCGGTAATTCCATTTCTTTAAACAAGGCATCTTCTATTTCAGCAATCGAAACTTCCGCCTCATAATAATCTTGCCCCGCTTGGTCCCCTGCTTGTTTTCCTGTACCGGGGCCACTTTTCCCCTGTGATCCATCTTTCGCAACCACATCACCTACCTGACTATCGCCATTTCCTTGCCCAACATGCTTTGATTTGTCGTGATTGTACCGAATTTTATATTCATCAAGCGATCTTATGGGGATTTTAATAACATCCTTACCTTTTGACAAGATAATACTTTCCTCACTGATTAAATCCGGTAAATTATTGTGGATTGCTTCTTTTACTTTATCTAAATGACGTTTCTGATCTTGATGTCCTTTTCGGTGGAGAGACCAGTTTTCTTGCGAGATAGCAAAATGTTCATTGTCTTTTTCATTCATCATCATCCACACCCATCTTTTATCCAATGTTTGCCGCTGATTTTAGAAAAGAACAAGACTAATGCTGCATCAGTCTTGTTCTCATCTCTTCCTGGTATTATCGATTTAACAAACTACCGACATAGCGTAGTAATTCATTTGCAGATATAGAATTATAACCATGCTCATCAATGAGCCTTGCAATCACTTCGTTCACTTTTTTAAGATGCGATTCATCCGGTGTTTTTGATGAAGTGGTGATTTTGACGACGTCTTTTAGATCAGCAAACAGTTTCTTTTGAATGGCTTCCCGCAAACGTTCATGAGAATTGTAGTCAAAACGTTTCCCGCTTCTCGCATAGGCAGAAAGCCGAATGAGGATTTCCTCTCTAAACGCTTTTTTCGCATTTTCCGAAATGCCGATTTGTTCCTCGATGGATCTCATGAGTTTTTCATCCGGATTCATTTCTTCTCCTGTTAATAAATCCCTCAATTTATTTTTATTGCAATAGGCCTCTACGTTATCAAGGTAGTTATCCATCAGCGAAATAGCAGATTCTTCATAGGAATATACAAATGCTTTTTGCACTTCTTTCTTGGCAATTTCATCAAATTCTTTTCTTGCGATTGCAATATAGTTCATATATTTATCACGGTCTGCCTGCGAAATAGAGGCATGCTGGTCTAGCCCGTCTTTCAATGAACGTAAGACATCAAGTGCATTGATTGAAGAAACTTCTTTCCGTATGATAGCTGAGGAAATACGGTTAATGACATAACGCGGATCAATACCATTCATTCCTTCATTCGGAAATTCCTTCTTCAATTCCTCCACATCCATTTGATTAAATCCTTCTACATTCTCCCCGTCATAGAGACGCATTTTCTTTACAGTATCAACTCCTTGTTTCTTGGAGTCTTCCAATCGTGTCAACACTGAAAATATCGCCGCTACCTTTAAAGCATGTGGAGCAATATGAACATGTGTCATATCACTTTCTTTAATCATTTTTTCGTAAATACATTCTTCCTGACTAACTTTTAGATTATAAGGAATCGGCATCACAATAATTCTGGAGTGAAGGGCCTCGTTCTTTTTATTGGAAATAAATGACCGGTACTCTGTTTCGTTGGTATGCGCGACAATTAGTTCATCTGCGCTAATCAAGGCGAACCTGCCTGCCTTAAAGTTACCTTCCTGGGTGAGCGATAATAAGTGCCATAAAAACTTCTCATCCAGCTTAAGCATTTCCTGAAATTCCATCATACCTCTGTTTGCTTTATTCAATTCACCGTCAAAGCGATAAGCACGCGGATCCGATTCGGAACCAAATTCGGCAATTGTGGAAAAGTCGATACTACCCGTTAAATCTGCAATATCCTGTGATTTTGGATCGGAAGGTGTAAATGTTCCAATGCCTACACGTTTGTCTTCTGAGAAAAAGATTCGTTCTACCAGTACATTTTCAATTTCTCCGTCGTATTCTTGTTCCAGCCGCATTGAATTCAACGGCGACAAGCTGCCTTCAATACGAATACCATACCCCTCTAAAAAATCTTTGCGCAAGTTCTGCGGGATTAAATGCAGTGGATCTTCATGCATTGGACAGCCTTTGATGGCGTAAACCGCACCCTCGTCTGTTTTGGAATAGTTCTCAAGCCCACGTTTCAATAACGTCACGATCGTAGATTTACCACCACTCACGGGACCCATCAATAACAGAATCCGTTTACGAACCTCTAGTCTTTTAGCTGCAGGATGAAAGTATTCTTCTACAAGTCTTTCGATTGACTCTTCCAGTCCAAAAATCTCTTCTCCAAAAAATTGATAGAGCCTGTTACCGTCTTTCTCCACTAACCCAGAGCTTTTAATCATATTATAAACACGTGAATGTGCAGTTTGTGCGACTTCTTTTCTGTCCTTAACTATGGTTAGGTACTCAGCAAACGTGCCTTCCCACTTAAGTCTGTTTTCTTCTTCTCGGAAGTTTCTCACTTTGTTTAATATATCCATCAATTTCCCTCCAGTCAGGGCATGTTTTATCCATAGTATGCGAGGGGAGAAGTTATAATGACGGTCAATATGAAAAGTGCCACATCCAGAAACGGTTCAATCCGTTTCTGAATGCGGCACTTTTCACTAATTATTAACGATTGATGCTTTGTTGGGTGAACTGAACATATTCGCGACGACGATACCTGTAAAGAAAGCAATGACACTCATAACAAATGGCGTTCCACTTTCGGGAATCCCTGGATAGATGACGAATAACGAACCGACAATAAGTCCGATAATCACAGCAAATGTGATGTACATAAAATGCTTAAGCAAATAACTGATTGCTTTGCTGCTGACGATGAACCCGACAATGACTCCCGCACCGATAACGGCTATTATGGGTAAATTAAAGTTCGATAATGCACCAATTGCCGTCGAGTAGACGCCCAATATCAGCAAAATAAATGAACCGCTAATGCCTGGCAATAGCATGGCCATGCTTCCCGCCCATCCAGCGAAAAAGAGCCCAATCGCGTTGGAGGCCGTCAAGGATGTAATAACAGCGGTATCTTGTGGTTTAATGAATGCCAGCGAAGCGAGTGCTGCTCCAACCAACAGAATAACTATGAAATGTTTCCATGTAAAATTCCTCTTCACACCCGCTTGCTTTGTAATGAAAGGTAGCACACCAATGACAAGCCCCATAAAGAAAAACTGAGTAGGTGCAGGATGATTTTTAAGCAAGTATTCGATTACCCTACTGAACAGTAGAAGTGTAGCACCAATTCCAATCCCTAGTGGCAGTAAAAATCCGATGTGTTTTTTCCAATTGCGGCTGAAAAATCCGCTAATCGCTGCTAATAATTCATCATAAATCCCCAAAATGAACGCAATTGTTCCTCCGCTCACGCCAGGAATAAGATCGCTTATCCCCATAAAGAATCCGCGATATAAATTTCTCCATTGCATAACTATAGTTCCTCCAATTTCAATTGAATGGTATAAGTATAACACTTTAACGGGTCTACGGGTAAGGGGGAGAAATGACAATTTAGGGCAACGACATGTAAAGCTAAGCATCCTTATTGTATAGTTAACTTTACAAAAGGAATAACTTACTATACAATCTATCTAACATGCAGTAAGGAGGAATCTATTTGCTTACAAACCGCGTGAAGGAATTAAGAGCGCGTTTCAATTTGACACAAAGTGGACTTGCCGAAAATGTCGGGGTAACAAGACAAACAATCGTCTCGCTAGAAAAGGGCAGCTACACCCCTTCCCTGTTGCTAGCTATGAATATAGCGGAGGTGTTTGATATGCCGATTGAGAGGATTTTTTCGAAGGAGGAGAAGAAGAAATGAGTATGTACATTACAGTGTTTCTAAGGATTATGCTACTGCTATCTTTCTCGGTAATGGTTTTTGATTTTTTAAGGGTTGAGCAGCTATTTATTCAAATGGACCGGGGCTATATTGATGGGTTTGAAGTCTTTATTACAAGGTGGCCAGGGGTTATTTTTATAATAATTGCCATTTTATTTGTCATCATAAATATCGTACAATTTATTCTCGTCCGTAGAAACAAACATTCTATCTTGAATGCATTCTTAGCAGCAGAATATGATGTTTCAGATGAACGAGCTGTTCAAATTACACATAAGGCAGTCAGTAATGCATTCGTCTTTATTTTAGTTTACTCATTTTTCATAATTGGTTCTTACATGTTCATCCCAAATTATTTTGTTGACTACATTTGGTATCCACTCTTTACAACGGCCTCTATTCCTATAGTTGGATTGCTGACGTATTTGATTTCATTTAAAGTACTACAACATAAATAAAAGGTAGGGGATTTCAGATGAGAAGCTTAACAATAGCTATATCTCTTAGAGTTTTGGTAACTATCACATTTAGTCTTTATGCATTCAGCATTTTTAATTATGATTCACCTACTTCACTCAGTAGCTCAAACAGTAGCTCAAGACTATATATCATGCTTTCCTTTTTGATTGTCCTAGGGCTCATTCATTTTCAACAGTATAGATATATAAAGAACAGCCCTGACGGCCGATTTGTTATGAAGGAAATGATTTTGCCTGAATTTAATTCGAATGATGAACGGGAAGCAATAATAACTGGAAAAGCGGCAAAAAATGCTCTTTTAGCCATACTTATTCTCACGCCTATCGCCCTAGCGACAATGGCATTAATGCTAACTTTCGAAGGGAAGTTCCCAATTATGTTGACTATACTTACTGCTGCATCCATCCCGATTACCGGTTTGATCACGTATTACTTTTCCTATCGCCATCATTATTTACAATAAGTACCTGACGATACACTTTCAGTCCAAACACAAAAACGCCTAAACAGGTTCATCTGTTTAGGCGTTTTCCATTTAAACCGCGTGTGTTTTATTTTTACGACGTTCAATTTCTTCAAGACGCTCATCATATTGCTCTACTGTTAAGTTATGCTCAACGAAGTAACGGTTTCGTGGGTGTGTACGGCATTCGTCCGTACAGCTACGCATATACAAATACTCGTTTTCTTCAGAACAAATGATTTTTGCGTTACATATAGGATTCGCACAGTTCACATAGCGCTCACATGGAGTGCCATCAAAATGATCACGGCCAACGATTACATGCTCCACTTGATTGATTGGAACTGCGATTCGCTCGTCAAATACATAACATTGTCCGTCCCAAAGCTGGCCTTTGGCAACAGGATCTTTTCCGTACGTGACGATTCCTCCGTGCAATTGACCAACATCTTCGAAACCTTCACGTACAAGCCAACCTGAGAATTTTTCACAACGAATTCCACCAGTGCAATACGTCAGGATTTTCTTCCCTTCGAACTGTTCTTTATTGTCGCGAATCCATTCAGGCAAATCGCGGAAGTTTTCAATCTCTGGACGAACTGCACCACGGAAGTGTCCAAGATCGAACTCATAGTCATTACGTGCATCGATGACAACTGTATCTTCATCTTGCATCTGCTTGTAGAACTCTTCAGGGCTTAAGTAATTGCCCGTTAATTCATTTGGATTAATATCATCAGGCAAACTCAAGTTAACGATTTCTTCACGAGCTCGCACATGCATTTTTTTGAATGTATGTCCATCTACTTCGTCGATTTTGTAAACGACATCTTTGAATCGATCATCGTTTCTCATCATGTTCATGTACGCTTCCGTTTGTTCAACAGTTCCCGAACATGTACCATTGATGCCTTCAGTACCTAAGATAATACGACCTTTTAAACCAATTTCATTACATGCCGCCAAATGTTCAACAGCTAACGTTTCAGGATCTTCAATCGATACATATTTGTAATAGAGAAGAACCTGGTATGCGTTTTTTTCCATTCATTCCAACCACCTTGTTTTTATAATTGCATGTTATAGCAACAATCGGCTCGGATTATTCACAAATAATTGTAAATATACAAAAGCAAACCCGTATTTGCAAGATCCGGGACGCTGATATTATAGCACAAACAGACAAAAGCGCAAGCGCATGTACAAATAAATGCAATCTAAAGTCACCGCGTCATTTGGCAAAGACTGCATGAGCTACGTCCTGTAGGCCCGCGGCAAGCATAAGGCGGACTAGCGAAGCTGTGTTTTCCACCCGGGAAGGATGCAATTTTAATCCTTCCTAGCAGGACTGACTTATGACCAGGGACTCTAGGTGTTGGAGTCTGGACGTAAAAAGCTTCTTTAGCAACGTTGGCAAAAAAAATATTTACAGTAAAAATATAACCAAATTACCCTTCTAGTCACTAAGATGAATCTCTACCCTCTAATTTTATGTCAATACTTGGTACATTCTATTTTTTCATGTATACTATAAAAGTATGTTTAATGATAGATTTCGACATATATATATAACTTTTTGAAACTATTAACGAGACTCACCCGTCTAACATTTTATAAACAGTAAAGGAGCCTTTAACATGAAAAATACGCACCGAAAACGCCGTTCATCTTGGATAGACGTTACATTTTCTATTGCTATCATCGCATTAACGGTATCAGCCATCTATTTAATTTCACAAACTACTAAAAATGAGGCTTCTTCGTTTCCTAAAAAGGAACAAGCTACGGCTTCGGTCGTTATCGATACGATTGACTCCCACTATCCAGGTATTAAAATCATTACGGAAACTTCAAATGATACATATATACCATTCGCCATCCAATATCCACAAAGTTTACATAATCCATTCAATGAAGCTATTTCCAAATACATAATAACAGCAAAACAAAACTATTTAACAACAATGGAAGAAAACAAAAAACGTGGTAGTAAATTCACTGGCGAACTAAACATTTCTTTTGAAACCCTTTCCCATCATTCCGGGAACTATTCTTTTGTTCTTGTTAATAGTAGTTCAACAGGAGGGGCAAACGGTACAACTGAAATTCGATCATTTCATTTGAATCCTGAAACAGGAGAAAACTTTACAATTGCAGATGTCTTCGGACGGAATCCGAAAAATCTTGCAACACTTTCTACTTTAGTACGTGAAGCAATATACAACGATCCTTTACTAGCTGATCATCTTTTCCCAGAAGAAGTGCATATCCAGACGGAACCAATCTGGGCGAACTTCGATAATTTCGCAATCACAGATGAATCTCTTATTCTTTATTTCAATGAATATGAGCTAGCAGCGGGAGCAGTCGGTCCACCAATTATCGCAATTCCATTAAGTGATTTAAATAGCTTACTTTCCGATAAACTCCAATTAGTAATTGAAGACACTGATGAGTCTGGGATTACCAAAGATCCGGTAAAGGAGGAAAATACAGCTACCCCTCCTAAGGATATAGAGTCCTCGAACAATCAAGGTAATAGTAATAGTGATACTACAGAAGATGGAACGGAAGGATCCAAAGATGAAGTCGATAATAGCATCAAACAAATTGCCCTTACATTCGACGACGGACCCGATCCTAAAGTAACCACTCAAATTCTTGAGACTTTGAATAAATACAATGCAAAAGCAACATTTTTCATGCTTGGTAGCCGGGTTGAATACTACCCTGAAATCGCAAAAAAAGTGCAAGAAGCTGGTCACGAGCTTGGGAATCATACCTGGAACCACCCCGATTTAACAAAAGCGGGAATGGAAAAGGTTCGCACTGAAATTAACGAGACCTCTTCCATTATTGAAAATGTCACGGGTCAGAAAGTAACTGTATTCAGGCCCCCTTATGGTGCAGTAAACAAGGCTGTTCGTAGCCAAACAAACTTACCAGTCGTTCTATGGGATGTTGATACGCTTGACTGGAAACATCGTGATCCAAACCAACTTCTTGAACATGTAAAAGGTGCAACAAAAGATGGCAGCATTGTTCTTATGCACGATATTCACAAATCAACAGCAGACGGTCTCGATGCAGTCCTAGCTTACTTGCAAAGTGAAGGCTATACATTCGTCAAAGTTTCAGAGTTAAAATAAGCAATTACTTTACACCCCTGGACTTGATGTTCAGGGGTGTTTTCAGCGAAATTGATTGCTATAAACTAACGCTTGCTCTATACACAATAGAACACTTCTGTTATAATAGTATTAGAACAGTTAGGAGGTAATTAAATGTTCATCCAAATCGAACCGGAATCGGATATTCCAATTTACGCACAATTGGCCTCGCAACTAATCGAAGCGATTGCTCGCGGGAAACTGGTAAGTGGAGATGCGCTACCATCCGTTCGATCATTAGCAGCAGACCTTGGCATGAATATGCATACCGTCAATAAGGCTTACCATGAACTTGAAAGAAAAGAAATCATTCGGATCGTTCCAAAATCAGGGGCTATCGTCAATCCTCTTTCAAAAGATAAGATTCGTGTGGACCATCTTGAAAGAATCTCCATAGAAATCAAACCAATCATCATCGAAGCAATCGTACTCGGGATGAACCCCGAAGCTATTAATAAACTTATTTCATCTATTATTTTATCTATTAAGGAGGAGTAAAGAATGGGGATTACTATTTTTTTAGTCATGATAGGTTTTATCTTTGTACTGCAATCTGCCATCCCATTTTTATTGAGACGAACAATTGCGTTCGGTGTAACGATTCCAGAAGGTCATACAGACGACCCTACAATTGCATCATTCAAGAAAATATATGCTGCAACTATTTTCATTACCGGTCTCATTTCACTAATTGCTTATTTTACCTGGGCCAACATAAGCAGCCTGACGGAAGGCAAAATCATCTTAACTGGATTAGCGATTCAGTTTGGTATCCTCTTTTTGAGTATGGGACTCTATTTTTACTTTCACGCAAAAACAACACATCTGAAACAAATCAATGAATGGGGTTTACATTTGAAACAAGTCCGAATTGCTGATTTAGCAATCCGAACAAAAAATGAAATGCTTCCTTCGTTTGTCTATGCAATACCAATGATTATTACTATTGGCCTTATCGCCTATACCGCAACCCAATACGCTAGTATGCCTAGTATGATTCCAACGCATTGGGGGCCAAGTGGCCAAGCTGATGCCTTTAGCCCGAAAACACCCTTTTCTGTAATTGCCCTTCTGCTCATTCTGTTGATTATGCAAGGAATGATGCTAGGAATCAATGCATTCATAAAAAAATCCGGCATCAAGTTAAATGCCGCAAAACGAAAAACATCTCAAGTTCAACAATTGTCGTTCCGTAAATACACAAGTTGGTTACTATTTATGACAAGCGTACTAATGACCGTCCTTTTCGGATTCCTACAGCTTACAACAATCCATGAAGGACTTGGAAATGCGGCGCTCATGCTCGCGTTGCCGCTAGGATTTTCACTAATTATCCTAGTCGCGACAGCTGTATATGCTTTCAAAGTCGGTCAGAGTGGCTCACGGATCAATGTCGAGATTGAATATGATTCTATTACTGGTATCACTGACGTGGATGACGATAAGTACTGGAAAGCCGGGGTCTTTTATGTGAATAAAGACGATTCTTCCATTTTTGTTGAGAAACGATTTGGTGTAGGCTGGACAATCAACTTTGCTAATCCGATCGGTTACATTATCCTGTTTGGTCCACTGCTACTCATCCTAGCTATTTCTTTCTTTTTATAGTTTAAAAGCAGCATATTTCAGAAAAAACGTTTTGGGCTATATAGAGTGTTTTTGCTTATCACGTCTGTTTATTAACTACGTTCTCACATAAAGTAGCCATAAGAAAAGCATAAAAGTCTACATTTGCACATGTACATTTCCGGCTCACTTTGCACGAAATGATCACCACACCTTTACCGCACGTTAAATATGGGTGGAAATGACTTTGTCATTTCCACCCATATTTTTTCGGTCATCCTGTTGCGACTATCTGTCTCCCGCGTACCTACAATGTTCTAGTGAAAAATGCAACTACTTTGGAAAATATAAGAATAACTTCCTCTCTAGAGAGGTGGCAAGTACCGGAAGATGAAATTTCGGGCACTTCACCACTTTTAATAAAGCCATCTTTTCTTAATTTAGCAAAGATCATACAAGTAACAGTGTGACGGTATAGAGAAAGTGACACTACCTTAAATTTAAAAAAGAAATGCTATAGAGAAGGAGTAAGCAGCAAAAAATCCCGTTAATGATAGAGTAGTCGTTCAGTCCAAGCGATCCGAAAACACCTGTACATAGTGCATCTGGTGTTTTATCACAAAAATTTGCAGTGATTTACTGATTAACTTTGGTCAATCAACACATTTGGATGCTTATGGTTTAATAAATCCCCTGCGTTTGAGAATTGTAAACAGACTCCAAGTGGTAGGTTGTTTTTTGTTTCTTGTTTAACTCGTACAATAGGTCGGATGGACTGGCGGCGGATAAAAATAGGTGTCAATGGATCGCACAGTACAAACACAATTGAAAATAGTAGAGTTTAAATCAAGATGAATCAAGTGAGTTTCATTCGTTTGACGTTCATTATCGTGATTAACCTCTTTTCCTCATAATTAATTCCACATTTTATACAACGATCCCCTATAGTTTAACTTAAAACAATTATTCTCCGCCGTTTGTATATTTGTTGTCTCCCATCATATAGTTCCTACTATCCCCTGGCTTAGCGTTTGGATTAGTAGGGGTATGGGGATAATTAATATTTTTCTTTCTTCTCCAATCTATTAGCCAAGCTAACGCGAAAAGTAATAGAACGATTACAAGAATTATATACAAAATCATCTTGACAGCTCCCTCTCCGTATGAAAGTCTTGGCTCTCAAATTATCATTCGTCTATACTCCGTTACTTGAAAGTGATTCCTCTACTACTACTATGCTCGTATTAGCCTGAACATTTCATTAATTAGTGATATACACATGATTTACTGTGAAAATCCCCTCATATTTCAAGCAACAAAAAAACCGCACATGGCGGTTTTTCAATTTACCTTAAACTATAATCAACCAAAGATACTTGTACTATGAAGTGGCTGCAATCTTGCTTTTGGATCAACATAAGCCTTCGCGTGATTCACTGCGATCGGCGCTTCACCAAGTCCAACAGCAATTAACTTTACTTTGCCCTCATAATTCGTAACGTCCCCAGCTGCGTAGATGCCTTCGATGTTTGTCTCCATACGCGTGTTAACCATAATCGAGTTACGATCCATTTCTAGTCCCCAATCTTTCAGAGGCCCAAGAGAAGATATATTACCGTAGTTTACAATTAAGTGATCGACGTCAAGACGTTCTTCAGTTCCGTCTTTTTCTGCCAAGACAATTCCACTGACCTTGCCATCTTCTCCTTCGATCACTTTAACAGCACGGGAAGTTTTCACTTCCACTTTCGATTCCAGCAGTTGATTAACGCTCGTCTCATGTGCAGTAAAGCGTTCACGACGGTGAACCAATGTCACAGTTGAAGCGATATCCTCCAGCATAAGTGACCAGTCAACTGCTGAGTCCCCACCACCACAAACGAGAACATTTTTATCTTTAAAAATGGTTAGATCCTTAATGCTGTAATGAAGCGTGTTCCCTTCAAATTGTACTTCTTCAGGAAGACCAATCTTACGTGGTTGGAATGCACCGATCCCAGCTGTCAAAAGTATGGTACGTGTCAAATGAACCCCTTTATCCGTTTTGAGAATGAAGTGATCTCCATCACGCGTTGCCGACAAAGCCGTTTCTCCAAGAAGGATTTCCGGTTTCGCATAATGAGCTTGCGTTACTAGATTCGCCACGAAATCTTTCGCAAGGATTTTCGGGAACCCGCCCACATCATATATATCTTTATCGGGATACAGTTCGATCAGCTGACCGCCAAGTTGTGGCAAGCTATCGATGATTTTCACCGACATTTCCCGCATTCCAGCATAGAACGAAGCGAAGAGTCCTGTTGGTCCCCCACCGATAATTGTAATATCAACGATTTCGTTATTCATATGCAAACACTCCAATTAGATTAGTATCGGATAAAAGTTTTCTTCTCTACCCACTCTACACATTATCTAACAAAATACAATAAAATACACATAATCTGATTTATACAGAACAATTCTACTGATTTTGAATTAAAGGTACGCAACAAAAAGCCTGTACACATATTCGATATGTGTACAGGCTTTTTACTTCTTACTATTCACGATGCGTTCTGCAATACTCAAGAGCAATTGCTTTCTCGTCATCTTCTAATTCAAAATCAAGAACTTTCTCACTTGAACGCTCAAAGAAGTGATAAGATGCAATACGGCCTTCATCCTCGTCAATTGCAAAGATTACTCGAAGACCAGTTCCACCTTCAGAATAAAGCTCATCTTCTTCATCAAGATCAATATACAATCGGTATTCATAACGTTCTCCAGCAATGATCCCTGTAGGATCGTTAATTTTTTTAATAATGTGCTCAGTAATATTCATAGTAGTACCAACCTCTCACTTACAATTTTGGATTCCTCAACAATAAAGCTACCATTCATCATAATACATCATTCAACACCAAAAGGGGAAACTTTGGTGCACACCTTACTTTTTAATAAATTTAATGAACTCATTTAGGACAAGAGGCAACAGACTCATAATGGCAATAACTACCCACTCTAAAAATCCTAATGACTGCACACTGAAGACTTTTGCGATTGGACCAACTGACACAATGACCACCTGCAAAATGATTCCAAGTAAAATTGAGTAAATTAAGAATTTGTTTTTAAAAATTCCCGCTGTAAATACAGACTTGTCCATCGATCTGAAGTTGAGGGAGTGAACAAGTTGGGAGAAGCTCAGAGCGATGAAAGCCATTGTCTGGCCATGAACAAGTGCACTTTCTGGAATATCAGATGAAAACAGGGCTAGGAAACTGCCTGCATACTCACCTGACATATACACTCCAATCATGAAAGCGACGAGTGTAATCGCACCAATCAAAATTCCATTAAAAATTAAAAATGGAATGGATCCTCTGAATATACTCTCATGCCGGTGTCGTGGTTTTTCTTTCATTACTCCAGGCTCTTCAGGATCCACGCCGAGTGATAGCGCTGGAAATGTATCTGTAACAAGATTTATCCACAGAATATGAATTGGACGCAACAGTAACGGCCAGCCTAGCAAAATGGCAGCAAAAAGCGCAATAATTTCACCAAGATTACAGGACAATAGGAATATGATGGACTTTTTAATATTGCGGTAAATCGTGCGTCCCTCTTCGACAGCTTTCACGATTGACGAAAAATTATCATCTGTCAAAATCATGTCTGCTGCACCTTTTGCAACATCCGTTCCCGTAATCCCCATCGCCACGCCAATATCTGCCGCTTTTAATGATGGTGCATCGTTGACCCCATCCCCTGTCATCGACACTGTATGATCTTTTGCTTTAAGTGCTTGTACAATCTTCACCTTATGCTCTGGTGAAACACGGGCATAGACATTAATATCTCCGGTTTTTTCTATCAATTGATCCCCTGTCATCGAATCAATTGTTTTCCCCTCAATTACTTCGGATTTATGAGTCGCAATTCCTAGTTCTTTCGCTATTGCAAATGCCGTGTCCTGATGATCGCCGGTAATCATGACCGTTCGAATCCCAGCTTCTTTCGTAACTTTAATCGCGTCTTTCACTTCTTCACGCGGTGGATCAATCATTCCGATAAGTCCTAGGAATGTCAATCCTTCTTCAGCTTGGTCTAGTTCCATGGCTTTGGCTTCTTCTACAATCTTATAAGCGGAGCCTAATACACGTAACGCTACAGAAGACATCGTCATTGCCGCTTCCAAGATTGATTGACGGTCGCTTTCATCAAGTATTCTTGGCCCATCAGCCACTTCAATATATGTACACTTCTGTAGGATGCCGTCAATAGCTCCTTTCGTATGTGAATAAATTACATCTGCAGATCGATGTACTGTAGTCATTCGTTTCCGGTTTGAATCGAATGGTAACTCCGTGATTCTAGGATAGTTAACATCCAATTGCTCTTTTTCCAGTCCGGATTCCATCGCTGCTACGACAAGGGCAATTTCTGTTGGATCTCCTGTTTCTCCAGTTTTAGAATACGTCGCATCATTACACAATGCGATATTCTCAAACAACAGTTTTTGTATAGGATTTTTAAGATTGACTTTACTTAACTCGTTTAAAGTCCCATCTGCAAAAAACGTTGTAACCGTCATCCTATTTTGAGTTAATGTCCCAGTTTTATCAGAACAGATAACATCCACAGAGCCTAGCGCTTCCACAGCAGGGAGTTTACGGATGATGACGTTTTGCTTTATCATCCGTTGAACGCCGATTGCAAGAACGATTGAAACGATTGCAGGCATCCCCTCTGGTATTGCTGCGACAGCAAGGCTGACCGCTAACATAAACATTTCCAAATAGCCACGCCCTTGAAGTACGCCAATCGTAAATATGACGACACAGATGGCAACAGCCGCAATGCCAAGATATTTACCTAATTGGGCAAGGCTTTTCTGAAGTGGTGTCTCGTCGTCCACTTCTTGGTCAAGCATGGTAGCTACTTTCCCTATTTCCGTTTTCATGCCTGTTGCAATGGCAATTCCTGTTGCACGTCCATATGTAGTCAATGTCGACATGAAGGCCATGTCTTTTCGATCTCCAATTGGCATTGAGAGCTCTCCAGTAAAATATGCGTCCTTTTCAACAGGAACGGATTCGCCCGTCAATGCCGCCTCTTCAATTTTCAAATTCACCGATTCAATCAGTCTTAAATCACATGGAACATACCTGCCAGCATCAAGAAGAATTACATCACCTGGAACGACTTCTTCCGATGGTATCTCTTTTTGGACGCCGTCCCTTCTTACAAGTGCTTTAGGTACTGCCATATTTTTCAACGCTTGAAGCGCTTCCTCTGCTTTCGATTCCTGGACGACCCCCACAATGGCATTGATGATTACGACCAATCCAATAATAATAGAGTCAGCCACTTCCCCAAGTATTCCGGAAATAACAGCAGCAACGATTAGTACATAAATTAACACATTATTGATTTGCGCAAAAATCCGCTGTAACAACGAACGGCTTTTACTTCCCGTAAGTTTATTCGCCCCGTATTCATTCAGCCTTTTATCCGCTTCCTCTGTACTTAATCCAATTAACACATCCGTATCCATCAATTGCTTAGTTCCATTTTGCATTTTCCAGTTCCCTCCGTATACCTTTTCAACACCCTATCTGTCCGGTTGTTGAAATCTACTTACATACCTTACCTTTTTTCTATTTCTATGTGTTAGTGCATAAAACTCTTTTACAAGCCTTTTTGACAAAGTGCATGAAATACGCACATTTCTTTTGCAATATTCCGGAACTTCGTGAACAATATAAAGAGTGAAGTAATTCACTAGTAAACTAGCGGGAGGAATCTTTTTGATTAAATTTGAAGAATATCAATACACAAAGCTTAATATGGCAGAAGTAAAACTAAATTTTGATACGTTGCTACAGGAATTCCGTTCCGCAAGTTCTTATGACCAGCAAAACGAAGTCATTGAGAAGATAAACACGATTGGCAAAGACTACTCAACAATGGCCAACCTTGTCTATATCCGTGCTTCCATCGATACAAACGATGAGTTTTATCAGAAAGAACGCGATTATTTCGATGAAATCGGACCAGAGTACCAAGAACTTCAAACCGCTTATTACAAAGAACTTGTATCCACTCCTTTCAGAGCACAACTCGAAGAGAAATGGGGTACTCAACTATTTGCTTTAGCCGATAACGCCATAAAATCGTTTTCTCCAGAAATTGTTGGTCTGTTGCAAAAAGAAAACAAACTAACTTCCGATTACTCGAAACTCGTCGCATCTTCACAAATCGATTTTGATGGAAAAACACTAACACTTGCTCAAATGGGGCCTTACGCAGAATCAACGGACCGTTCCGTTCGTAAATCAGCCATGGAAGCGTCATACAAATTCTACGCTGATAATGGTGAAAAGTTCGATGAAATCTATGATAAACTTGTTAAACTCCGTCATGAAATCGCGACGACACTAGGTTATAAAAACTTTGTCGAACTTGGTTACCTACGAATGGACCGTATCGACTATGATGCCAATATGGTTAAAAAATTCCGTGATCAAGTGCGTGATCATATCGTACCGCTTGCAAGCCGCCTGTATACGCGTCAGGCTGAACGGATAGGCGTTGACGAGTTGAAGTATTATGATCAATCCTTAGACTTCCTTACAGGCAACGCGACACCACAAGGCCCTCCTGACTGGATCATTGAAAACGGAAAAAAGATGTATGCTGAACTTTCACCTGAAACGGATGTATTTTTCAAATTCATGACAGAAAAGAACTTACTGGACGTCGAGGCGAAGACTGGAAAAGAAGCGGGCGGTTATTGCACATTCATCGATAATTATGATTCGCCTTTCATCTTTTCTAATTTCAACGGAACGTCTGGTGATATCGATGTGTTAACACATGAAGCCGGGCACGCATTCCAAGTATTCTCTAGCCAAAATATTGGTATACCTGAATATCTGTGGCCTACATCTGAAGGGGCAGAAATCCACTCAATGAGTATGGAATTCTTCACATGGCCTTGGATGGAACTCTTCTTCAAAGAACAAACGGATAAATACAAATTCGCACACCTAAGCAGTGCTTTGCTCTTTTTACCATATGGAGTCGCAGTCGATGAATTCCAACATGTCATCTATGAAAACCCTGAAATGACAGCTGCAGAACGTAAAGCAGCATGGAAAAAAATCGAGAATATCTATCTACCTATGCGGGATTACGATGGCATTGAGTACTTGGAATCGGGTGCTATTTGGCAGCGTCAGGGTCACATTTATGAGAGCCCATTCTATTATATCGATTATACACTTGCACAAATATGTGCGTTCCAATTTTGGAAACGCTCATTTGAAGACCGTGATGCGGCATGGAAAGATTATTTACATCTTTGCACACTCGGTGGTTCAAAATCATTTACAAAACTAGTCGCCGAAGCGAACTTAATCTCACCTTTTGAAGACGGCTGCGTTGAGTCTGTCATTGGAACAATCGAGTCATGGCTCGATTCGATTGATGATAAAGCGCTTTAAAAGAACAACAACGCCGGAGTCTGGACGTGGAATATCACCTTTCGCAGGTTATCCACAGGCCAATATTTTTATAATCTCCTGAGCAACGAAGATCGAGGCTGTCCCGAAACTTTAGGACTACCTCGATCTTTTTCTTACCTATTCACAATTTTAAGAATCACATTAAACCTACAGCATTTCCTTGTGAATCGATATCCATGTGAAGGGCTGCAGGCGTTTTCGGCAACCCGGGCATCGTCATAATATCCCCTGTCAAGCAGACAAGGAATCCTGCTCCAAGTTTCGGAGTGATTTTTCTAACAGTAATGGTAAATCCTTCAGGGCGCCCAAGTTTTTTCGGATCATCTGAAAATGAATACTGCGTTTTAGCCATACAAATCGGTAATATACTCCAGCCGTTGTTCTCGATGTCTTTAAGATTTTTTAAGGCTTGATCCGTAAATACAACACCCAATCCACCATAAACTTTTTGAACAATGGCTGTAATTTTATCATTTACAGATTGTTCTACATCATAGAGTGGAGCGAAGTTATTCGGTTCATCTAGAAGCTCCAAAACTTCTTGCGCCAACGCAACACCGCCTTCTCCGCCGCGCTCCCAGACATCTGTGAGCGCTATCCTTATGTCGTTTTCCTCACACCATTCAAAAATGACTTCCAGTTCAGCGGCAGTGTCCGTGATAAACTTGTTTAACGCAACGACCGGCTGGACACCGAATGCACGAATGGTATCTATATGCTTAGCCAAGTTTACCATTCCGTCAGTGACAGCTTGAACATTCTCCTCTGCAAGCTGATTTTTCGGAACTCCACCATGCATTTTAAGCGCACGTACTGTTGCCACAATGACAACCGCATCAGGTGAGAATCCACCTTGTCGAGCTTTTATATTCATGAATTTCTCAGCACCTAAATCTGCACCGAATCCAGCTTCTGTAACGACGATATCAGCAAGTTTACGTGCAGTGTTTGTTGCAATTAATGAGTTACAGCCGTGCGCAATGTTTGCAAAGGGTCCTCCATGAATAAGTGCCGGAGTCCCTTCAATTGTCTGCACAAGGTTTGGTTTGAATGCTTCTTTCAGTAGAAGTACCAATGCCCCTTGGACACCAAGGTCTCGTACCGTAACTGCCTCTTTGTCATACGTATAACCGATAACGATACGTGCAAGTCTTTCTTTCAAGTCTTGTAGGCTTGTCGCCAAACAGAAAACCGCCATAATTTCAGATGCGACCGTAATATCGAAACCATCTTCTCTCGGAACTCCTTGTGTAGGACCGCCGAGCCCAATAGTTATGTTACGCAATGCGCGATCATTCATATCTAAGACACGTTTCCAAGTAATTCTCCGCGGGTCAATCCCGAGTAGGTTTCCGTGATGAAGATGGTTATCTATCAGTGCACTAAGCGCATTATTCGCAGTCGTGATTGCATGAATATCACCATTAAAATGCAAATTAATTTCTTCCATTGGCAGCACCTGAGCATAACCACCACCTGTAGCCCCACCCTTCATCCCCATAACGGGCCCAAGGGATGGTTCGCGTAATGCAATCATCGTTTTCTCTCCGAGCTTTGAAAGGGCGTCAGCAAGCCCTACGGTGACAGTTGACTTTCCTTCCCCCGCCGGTGTTGGACTGATTGCCGTAACAAGTACAACTTTCCCTTCCCTGCTAGTCCCAGTTAACTTCGTTACATCAATTTTCGCTTTAAATCTACCGTATGGTTCGACCGCCTCTTCGGGTATGCCTGCTTCTTTGGCTATCGTCCAAATCGATTTCATCGTGGCTTGTGATGCTATTTGTAAATCAGTTAGTGGCGATACTTTTTTTGTCATGTCTGCCCCACCTTTTTTATTTTAAGTATACCCCAGATTTATCCAATGGCAGGGATATCTCAATGAGTTTTGTATGACATCATTAAACAACTGAAGTGCTACGTCAGTTCGTTACTTGCAGTACTACTTTTCCAAACTGCTTACCCTCTTCAATATAGTCAAATGCCTCTGCCGCTTCGTCCAATTTGAACACTTTATCAACAATTGGGTGTGTCCCATATTTTTCGACATGCCTAATCATGTCTCGCAGCTCTTCTCTACTCCCTAACGTAGATCCGAAAAGTTGGTACTGTCCATAGAAAAACGCACGTAAATCCAAGTCGACTGTATCGTCAGTCGTTGCACCAAACACGACAATACGCCCACCTTTTTTCAATAAACTAAGCGAACGATTAAACGTCGCCCGACCTACACTTTCGATAACGAGGTCAATCGTCTCTCCTTCTAGCTCCTTATTCCAATCGCTATTCGTATCTAGAGCGATGTCTGCGCCAAGTTCAAGGGCCTGTTTGCGCTTAGTTTCACTGCGCGAAGTGACAATCACACGTGCCCCAACATTTTTGGCGAATGAAATAAGATACGTAGCTACTCCACCGCCGGCACCTGGAATGAAAACTGTATCGCCCGCTTTCAATCCCCCTTTAGTAAATAGTGCGCGATAGCCTGTTAACCCTGCTAACGAAAGGACTGCTGCCTCAACCCATGTCAAGTGAGCAGGTTTCCTTTCAATCTGTTCAACCGAAATAGCAATCTTCTCTGCAAATGTCCCATTATCAGGCATTCCTAAAATATCAAAATCTACCGGTGGCGCATCACTATTTTCAAACCAACGTAGCGAAGGATTAATCATCACTTCATCCCCTACCGCAAACGCCGTTACCCCTGCACCTATTGACTCGATAACTCCCGCGCCGTCAGATCCTAGCGTCAACGCTTGTGCCTCATCCCCCCTACGTCCAGGTATGTATAAGTCTCGGCGGTTCAACCCGGCCGCCCGAATTGCAACGATGACTTCACCGCTTGCTGCAACTGGTTCTTTCATGTTGGCTATTTTCAACTGCCCGTATTCATGGATAAATGCTTTCATCTTGATCATCCTTTCTTAAGTGCACACTACCTCTATCATACCTTAATAGCCAACACTTTTCACACTCTTCAAAATTGCGAACAAAGTAAAAGAAGGCGAGAAACCAATTAGACTTTTAATAGGTTTCTTGCCTTCTTTTTCATTAAATTAATTTTTCAGTTGGGGTCGTTTACCTTTTCATCTCCCCAACATTCCGTGCCTTTTAGCCCTGGAATCGTACTTGCTTTGAATTTAGGATTGAGTCCATTTTTTCGTTGTTCTGTATAATCGTCTAGTGTCTTAAATGCAACTTTCCCCAGAAGGAAGATGACAATAAGGTTAATGACTGCCATCATCCCCATGAAGAGGTCTGCCATGTTCCAAACAAGATCTACTTTTGCAAGCGTTCCAAACATAACCATCGCGAGCACGCCAAAACGGTAAAGAGTTAACCATATTTTATTCGCGTTGATAAATTCAATATTCGTCTCGCCATAATAGTAGTTACCAATAATCGAACTGAAAGCAAAAAATAGAATGGCAATTGCTAAAAAATAAGGTGCCCATTCCCCAACATGGACGCCTAGGGATGTCTGAGTCAAAAGAATTCCATCCACTTCACCCGTATTATAAAGATCCGCAAGAATAATAATGAACGCCGTTGCTGAACAGATGATGATTGTATCAAAAAACACACCAAGACTTTGCACAAGGCCCTGTTTTGCCGGATGCGATGTACTTGCTACTGCCGCAGCGTTCGGCACACTCCCCATTCCCGCTTCGTTTGAGAAAAGTCCACGTCTTACCCCTTGCATAATTGCCGCACCTACAGCTCCACCGACCGCTTCGTTCATTCCAAATGCGCTCGTGAAAATAAGTTTAAATACTGCAGGAACCTCACTAATATTCATAATAACGATATATAATGCAACGACAATGTAAAGAATAGCCATAACCGGAACGAAAATTTGTGTAACATGAGCAATCCGTTTTACGCCTCCGAAAATAACAAGAGCCGTTATTATAATAAGAACTATACCAATCACCGATTTTTCAATATGAAACACACTATTGAAAGATGCACTAATTGTATTTGACTGTACAGCATTAAAAATGAAACCGAAACAAAGAGTCAGCAATATGGCGAATAGTACACCAAGCTTCCGATTGCCAAGAGCACTTTGCATATAATAAGCAGGCCCTCCGCGGAACGTATCACCGTCCCTCACTTTATACACTTGCGCGAGCGTACTTTCGATAAACGCAGTCGCCATTCCGATAATCGCAATGACCCACATCCAGAAGATAGCGCCAGGCCCCCCAATGCCAATCGCAAGGGCAACACCAGTGATATTCCCTGTTCCAACTCGTGATGCCGCACTAATTGTAAACGCCTGAAAAGACGATATTCCCCCCTTCTCGTCCGGCTTTTCAACAATAAGCTTAAACATTTCACCAAACAGGCGGAACTGTACAAATTTCGTTCGAATCGTAAAATAAATACCTAAACCAATTAGTAAACCGATAAGGATATACGACCATAACAGGTTATTCCCCGTTGTTACAATCCAATTTAAAGCGCTTTCAATCATTTCTTGTTTCCCCCTGTTCCATCGTTAACATTCGCAGTGTGATTATCAATACAAATGTCAAAAATGCCTTTTATCCTTACTACGGATATTTTCACATTAAGTACATATTATAGCCTATTTCGACAAATGTGAATAGCAGTTATTTAATGGGGTTTCACAATAGATTCTCATCTCTGTTGATTAAACAGCAAACAACTTAATCAAACACTAGGCGCTTTCAGTAGAGTTGCCTCTATATCGCTTTCGATTGAACGACTCCAATACCAATACCTAGATATCTAAACCTATCGGTAATCGTATGGCTATCGTTCATCCGTCGCACTCCAAAGACATAAGTACTCGAAGTGATAGAGCTTTTTTAGACGACAGAATAGTTGCCTTCTTATCTGGATAAAAGCCGCCAAAGATACAATTTTGGCGGCTGAATCTATCTCCATGTATTGTTTTTTAAAAGAAGAATCAGCCACACAAGGATCCCTCAGTAAATCTGTCATGAATTGTTAGCCGTAAGCGAGCCGAAATGCTTCAGTGAAAACGGTGTGTTCCAAGCCTCTCTCACCATTTTTTATGCAAATAAATGGTTAATCAACAGACGTGATAGATTCCGTTACTATTTTCAACAAAAAACCTCCTTCTATAATCCAAAGGAGGCTATGACTATTCTATTTTGCGTAATGTGACAACAACTATTTCCGGTTGATTGAACAGCCGTACAGGAATTATGCTATTGCCAAGGCCGCGACTGACTACCAAGTGGTTGCCATTCTTCTCATGGATGCCCGATGAATAGCTAGGAAACCAGCCTTGCCCCGGTGAAACGAGGCCGCCTAAACCTGGTATTCGAAACTGTCCGCCATGAGCATGGCCGCTAAACGTCACATCTACCCCCGCTTCAGCATATACATCAAATTGTTCCGGTCTATGTGACAATAGCACTTTAAACATCTCATCAGGGATATTTTCAAATGCTTGTTCAATCGATACCTTAACGGCTTCATCATCTTCAAGCTCACTTACCAGTGGATCTTCAATTCCACCTATTGCTATAGAACTATCAGGAAACAATGTAATTACATCCGCTTCATTCGATAAGACACGAACCCCCAGGTCTTCGAGAGCTCCCCGAATACGGTCCAAATCCTGCGTAGCTATTTCATGATTTCCAGTTACGTAATAGATTGGAGCGACAAATTGAAGCTCTTCAATAAGAATCAGGCTTTTTTCAAGGTCGTAGCGGTTACTGTCGATAAAATCACCCGTGATGAATATCGCTTGTGGCATAATCATTTTCACCCTATTAACAACATCCGAATGGTTTTCACCGAATTCGGCATCGTGTAAATCAGAAATCTGGACGATAGTGTATTTGTCGTAATTATCAGGGATTTTGTCAGACATAATTTCATAACGCGTTATCCCGACTGTCATATTTCCTATATATACGAAAAAACTTAGAAGGACAATAATGAATAAGATGAAAAACCGTTTACGCCGTAAAGTCATCTTTTTTTTCGTTATATTCGCAGTTGTTTTCATTACAACCAGCGTTTTTTCAACCTTGCAAGCTCTAAAAGTTCAAGGACCTCTTTTTTAGGCAGTTCTGTCATTATCGCAAGCATTTCAATCTCTGCACGTTTTCTGCCTTTTCCACTTCTATATGTTTCTTTGTGTATAGCATCAAGTTCTGCATACAGTTCGTCTGTGTGCAGAACTTGTTCTAGTTCATGTTCTTGCGTTTCTATATCACTGACAACATTTTCCCTCAGTTTGTCATAAAGCATATCTACATTTGCAGCCCCTGTGCTTTTAAATGGTTTTGATGTCTTTGAATTCCCCAGAATCAGCTCATCAGTTGAAACATTAAACCGTTCAGATATTTTCGCCACCCAAGCCGCCGATGGAGCATTCTTCCCTTTTTCCCAATCTTTAATACGACTTGCTGAAGTGCCGATAGCTGCTCCGAATGCCATCATTGATAGTCCGCGCTCTTCACGCAATTTTTTTAACCTTATACCAAAATCCTCTTTGTTCCAATCGTTCACATTTACGCCCCCTAAAAATTTTATATACAACTCTATTATTTTTTATCTAGAGGCTTCTGTCAATCTATTTTTTGATTTTTCTATAAAACAATTAATAACCTGTTTTTTGACGGTTATAATTTTCTTCATTCTTTGCTAAGTAAGCACTAATAATATCTTCATTTGTGAAACCAAGTTTTTTGGCAATTGCTCCATAATGAATCCAAACTTTTTCATAAGCGGTCATGGTAAGTTCATTCAGGAAGCAGTGAATCGTAGCCGTGGTCTCTAGGAATAATTGTGTTAGCTCTCCTTCAACTTCTCCTTCCGGCCAGTTTGTAAGTGTATGTAAGTCCTTTTCAATACCCAGGGAAAGAAGGAAATGAATTGAATCTACATATTCTTCAAGAATCACAGCATCATCTGAAGGACCTTTTGTGCTCCAAAATTTGAAACAACGCGTTTCATTCGCAAGTTCCGCGAGTTCAATTAGGAGTGCAAGTCCTTTTTCTTGAAAAACATCTGTTTGTTTCTCCCTGTTATTTTGGATAAATAAATCGAGTTCACGTTGCATGGAAAATAGTTTTGACAATTGCATAAAAATACCTCCGTTTTTTTTAACTATATAGTCGGCACTTAACAAATAGATTGATTTTCCAACACTGCTAAGTCACTTGGTGATGACCTCCCACCTTAAGTCCGCCAGTCTTAAGGCTTCGACTACCCTTTGTAAGACGCCTTCGCTCAGTTTATATAGGTGTTCATTTGTTCAACTTATATATATTGAAACTTTTAAGATTTTCATCCGTATAAGATAGTATCTATAAATTCGTAAGGGGGATCCGTTATGGGATTGCTTATCCGCTTTATCATTATTGCCTTTATCGTTTATTTATTCTACCGCGGGATCCGTTATTTGACGGATCCAAAACGAAAGCTTGATGGTGCATATGCGGAGGACAAGTATTATTTCTATGATGAAGTGAAAAATGTGCAGAAAAATTTCTTCCTATCGTATAAAGGCGCTATGTTTGAAGGTGAAAAGTATTTAGATACAGCAGATGATTCCATTGACGTCATCTCCATTTTCGTTTGGGTGAAAGATGAAACAAAACTTCAAGGTTTCACAAAAGCTGATTTTGATTTTCTCTCATCCAAAATCTTATCCAACTACCCCAAAGCCGCTATCAGTTGGAAAAACCCTATCGAACGACTAATGAAACAATAGTACAAGTCCGTTGAATAGCGGGCTTTTTACGCCTCCACCATTCCTGGCAGCGTGATACCTAGAAGATAGAGTATACCTATTCCATAGGCGATTGCTAATATAAGAAAGCCGATCCGGAAAGATGTATGCCTCGTCTTATGACGGAATGTTTGCATCCCAAAGTATGCACCAACGCCTCCACCGAGCAGTGCAAGCGTCCATAAATTCTTTTCAGGTATACGTTGTCCTTTTCTTTTTGCCTGACGCTTATCATACCCCATCATAATAAATGCCCAAACGGACATAATTGCAATCCATCCTAAAATTGTCGTTTGCAAGTGCAATTCCCCCTTTCTTTCTCTATTTTACACGGTTTAACGGCTGAAAAGGAATATTAATACGACGTATCGTCGAAACTGTACGACAGATTCTCATAACTATACGACAGAATCAAAACTGTACGACCAATCGTCGAAACTGTACGACAGATTCTCATAACTATACGACAGAATCAAAACTGTACGACCAATCGTCGAAACTGTACGACCAATCGTCGAAACTGTACGATAGATTCTCATAACTATACGACAGAATCGAAACTGTACGACCAATCGTCGAAACTGTACGATAGATTCACGAAGCTATACGACAGAATCAAAATTAACTGCGGAGTTATTGCAACTTTTAAACAATACTGTATAATTAAGTTGAATTATCAGTTTCAATAAAGGGGTTGAATCCAATATATTTGACCATTCAAAGAAACCAACCTGTTTTACTCAAAGCAATACCGCGTTTAATTGCTCGTCTTAATCCAGACCACCGGAAAATTCAGATTCTAAAGGACCATCTCTACCGAATTGGGGCCGGCTACTCGGGAGAGTGTAACGTCGATTCATATATCGGACGTACCAATTTCCCCCATTTAACAAAAGTTTTCTCTGATGTGCATTTGCGTATTTCTTCAAGCTTCACGTTTCAGATTGATACGTTGATAATCACGGAACGATTTGCCCTAATTATCGAAGTGAAAAACCTCAAGGATACAGTCCGATTTGTACAAAATCCCCCACATCTTGTGCAAGAACTCGAATCTGGCAATGAAGTAATTATCGATTGCCCTATCTTTCAGATTGAGACGAACAAATCAAATCTTAATGAGTGGTTTCAGCAGCGCGGCATACCCCTGAAGACAATAAGCCTATTTGTTCTTGCTAATCCGAACACCAAAGTGAAAGATGTCCCCCACGACTTTCCTATAATTTACAAGAAACAACTCCCTTACTATCTGCAAAATTTACAACCTATTGAAACTGTTCTTTCGATTGCCCAAATTCAAGACATAACAAGGAAAATATATTCCGAGCAACAGCAATTCAATCCATTTCCACTGTGTTCATACTATCATATTTCCTCAACTGATTTACGGACAGGCCTATTATGTCATAATTGTAATGAAAAGCTCCTGCGAAAAAATCGAGAAACCTGGCTTTGCCCGGGCTGTAGTAAAGATTCTATTGACCCTATCAACGAGGGAATTCAAGATTGGCTAATGCTCGTTAAAAGTTCGATTAACAATGAAGAATGTAGAAATTTTTTGAGATTAAAAGATAAGCACGCCGCATATTATGCTTTAAAGAAATCACCCCTTATAAAAAAAGGAGAATCTTCGGCGACGTTTTATATTGCTGGAATGAAGAGAGTTTAAATTACCAATACGAAAGAATCCTTTCGCATCTAAAAGGATTCTTTTTATCTATCGTCCAGTTTTATCTCAAAGGTGAATTGAACGATGAAACCGAAATGATTCTACCACCTTTAGATCAAACTATACGACAGATTCTCAAAACTATACGACAAACTCAAAACTGTACGACCAATCTGCATTACTCTACGACAGCACTGCCGAACTGTACGACAGATTCTCGAAACCATACGACAGAATCAAAACTGTACGACCAATTCGCATTACTCTACGACAGCACTGCCGAACTGTACGACAGATATCCGAAACTATGCGACAGACTCAAAACTGTACGACCAATCCGCATTACTATACGACAGCACTGAATTACTGTACGACAGTTGTCCGAAAATCCACGACAGACTCTCAGATCTCTACGACAAGAAAGCTGCACATCCTCAAAAAACCAACTAAAAAAAGCCACCTCGTACCCAGATTAACTCTGGGTCGTTTGGCGGCTTCTATATGACGTTCTTATTTTGCGATTGATTTTTTCGCTGCATCTGCAAGTTGTGTGAACGCTTGCGCGTCAGTCACTGCAAGATCAGCAAGCATTTTACGGTTAACATCAATGCCAGCTACTTTCAAGCCGTGCATTAGAGTGCTGTAAGAAAGACCGTTGATACGTGCAGCCGCATTGATACGAGTAATCCAAAGTTTACGGAATTCACGTTTCTTCTGACGACGGTCACGGTATGCATAGTTGAATGATTTCATTACCTGTTGGTTTGCTACCTTGTAAAGTCTATGTTTTGAACCAAAGTAACCTTTTGCTAATTTCAATACTCGATTACGACGCTTGCGCGTCACTGTTCCACCTTTTACGCGTGGCATAGTTCATTACCTCCTGCTTTTCTGTCCGATTGTGTTTTAAATTATTTCATGTAAGTGATCATTTGACGAATGCGTTTGAAATCGCCTGAAGAAACTAGTGAAGCTTTACGCAGGTGACGTTTCGCTTTTGTCGGTTTGTTTGCAAACAAGTGACTTGTGTAAGCACGGCCGCGTTTCAATTTACCAGAACCGGTTTTTTTGAAACGTTTCGCTGAGCCGCGGTGAGTTTTCATTTTTGGCATGTTCTGTTCCTCCTAAATCATTCATTGTTACTCTTTTTCAGCAGTTGGTGCAAGCACTAGGAACATGCTGCGGCCTTCCATCTTCGGTCGTTGTTCAACCGTAGATACATCTTTGCACGCTTCTGCGAAACGGTCAAGGACACGCTGTCCGATTTCCTTGTGCGTAATCGCACGTCCACGAAAACGGATTGAAGCCTTAACTTTATCGCCTTTTTCAAGGAACTTGATAGCGTTCCGTAGTTTTGTCTGGAAATCATGCTCATCGATTGTCGGACTTAACCGAACTTCTTTAAGCAAAATGATTTTCTGATTCTTACGGACTTCGCGATCCTTTTTCTGCTGTTCGAATTTGAACTTTCCGTGGTCCATGATACGAGCCACTGGGGGTTTCGCTGTTGGTGCTACAAGGACAAGATCCAAATTCGCAAGAGCGGCAATTTCTAGTGCCTCAGTGCGTGTTTTGATTCCGAGCTGATCGCCGTTGTGATCAATGATGCGTAGCTCGCGGGCACGGATGCCCTCATTTACGTACATGTCTTTGCTAATAGTAATCCACCTCCGGATATTTCTCGAATACATGGTTTGGGTATACCGCCCGGTTCGGGACGGTCCCACAGGTCCATCCAATAAAAAAAGGTAGACAAATTGGATTTGTCTACCCGCGTATGTGTACGTGCAGATGCACGGCACTTCACTCATGTTTTAACCCGTCAACAACGTTTTAGCGTCGAACAGGTGAGAAGCGGGTAGCCTCTTCTTATACCACAAACTGTATTCAGTCATTACTAACCTTAATCACTTTAACATGTGACAATAAACTTGTCAACCTAATTTAAACAAATGCGCCTTGGCGTATTCACGACTGCCGCTTTGCTTTCGTCGTGGACAACAATTGCGCCTAGATTTTCACAGCTGAGGTCTGACCACTGCTGTATAAAGTTAAATACTCGTAACTTCTTCTTTTAGTCTAGCAAGGAATTCGTCGAATGGCAAGCTTTCAGATTGCTGTTCGCCATATTTACGGACGTTCACTTCGCCTGACTCAACTTCCTTGTCGCCAAGAACGAGCATATAAGGTACTTTTTGCATCTGGGCTTCCCGAATCTTATAGCCAATTTTCTCATCACGGCTATCAATATTAACGCGGAATCCAGCAGCAACTAATTTTTCACGAACGTCATCTGCATAGTTAAAATGTGCATCCGGTGATACTGGAATTACTTCAACTTGTACTGGCGCTAACCAAGTTGGGAATGCCCCTTTGTACTCTTCAATCAAGAATGCAACAAAACGTTCCATAGTCGAAACTACACCGCGGTGAATAACAACCGGACGATGTTGTTTTCCATCCTCTCCCACGTACGTCAGGTCAAAACGTTCAGGAAGCAGGAAGTCAAGTTGAACTGTTGATAATGTTTCCTCCATACCAATTGCTGTTTTCACTTGGACGTCAAGTTTAGGTCCGTAGAAGGCAGCTTCCCCTTCTGCTTCAACATAGTCAAGACCCAGTTCATCCATCGCTTCTTTCAGCATTGTTTGTGCGCGATTCCACATTGCATCGTCGTCAAAGTATTTTTCTTTATCCGCCGGATCCCGGTAAGAGACACGGAAAGAATAATCTTCAATATTGAAATCTTTATAAACATCAATAACTAGTTGTACAACACGTTTGAATTCATCTTTAATCTGATCCGGACGAACAAAGATATGCGCATCATTCAAAGTCATGCCACGAACGCGCTGCAAGCCTGATAGTGCACCGGACATTTCATAACGGTGCATTGTACCAAGTTCTGCAATACGAAGTGGTAGGTTTCTGTATGAATGAATTCCATTTTTATAAATCATCATATGGTGTGGACAGTTCATTGGGCGCAAGACAAGATCTTCGTTGTCCATGCTCATTACAGGGAACATGCTATCTTGATAGTGATCCCAGTGACCTGATGTCTTATACAATTCCACGCTGCCGAGAACTGGAGTATAAACGTGGTCATAACCAAGCTTCTGTTCCTTATCAACGATGTATCTCTCGATGATTCGACGAATTGTTGCACCCTTAGGTAACCACATCGGCAAGCCTTGACCCACTTTTTGAGAGTTCATGAACAGATTAAGCTCTTTCCCTATTTTACGGTGATCTCGCTCTTTAGCTTCTTCCAAGAGACGAAGATGTTCTTTTAGTTCTTCTTTTTTGAAGAACGCTGTACCGTAAATCCGTTGTAGCATTTTGTTGTTCGAATCGCCGCGCCAGTAAGCCCCTGCGATGCTAAGAAGTTTGAACTCCTTTAGCTTCCCTGTAGATGGAACGTGAACACCGCGGCACAAGTCGATGAAGTCGCCTTGTTCATAGATAGACACTTGCTCGCCCTCTGGAATCGCTTCGAGAAGCTCTAATTTATATTCATCATCGATTTCTTCAAAACGTCTTTTCGCCTCTTCACGGGATACGTCATGACGGATTACTTCCACGTTTTCAGCAATAATTCTTCTCATCTCTTTTTCAAGTTCAGGTAAATCTTCTGCTGTAATCGGTTCAGGCGAATCAATATCATAATAAAATCCGCTTTGAATAACTGGTCCAATACCTAGTTTCGCATTAGGGAACTTACGTTTTACAGCTTGCGCAAGTAGATGCGCTGTACTGTGGCGTAATATTTCTAGCGCTTCTGGTGATTGAGGTGTAATAATCGCGATATCGCCGTCCTCAGTAATCGATGATTTTAAGTCTATTAACGTGTCTCCAACTTTACCTGCCAACGCACTTTTTCGTAGTCCCGGACTAATTGAACCTGCAATATCTTCTGTAGTTGTACCTTGTGGGAATTCTTTCACTGCACCATCTGGAAATTTCAAATTAATCATAGTTGTCATTGTTAAGCACTCCTCTATTATTATAATTGGAAAACAAAAAAAGCCCCATCCCTGGAAAGGGACGAAGCTTTAGCTCGCGGTTCCACCCTTCTTCCTTCAATTCAGTACACTGAAAAGCGTAAGTGATCTGTTTCGACCACTGAAGCTAGACAAACGTAGCAAAAAGATGAAGCTTGACGTCGGGTAACGGACCGGATTCCGTCATCGGTTACTATAATAAGTTCACCGATGCTGCTCCAAGGTGGTAAATCATCCTTCTATCCTTCAGGGCTTTCAGCCATTGGCCCCGTTCTCTTTAGGTAGACGAAATAATTGTTGTCCTCTTCCATGCATTTCAGATTATTAATTAAAACTGAGTATACGTCGATTACGAATTAATTGCAAGTTTACTTTATCCCGCATTTACGGGCAGTACGATCCCAGGCACAAGATTAAGTTGAATCGAGAGGCATAGGTTGGAGATCAACTGCCCGTAAAAGTCCGATTGGTCCAACTAACAATCAGCGGGAATGAAGCCCCCACTGATTGAAGTTTCGCTTTATCAAACACCGATAAGTTCTTCGTAAGTAATTTCAACCATACCAGGAATTTCCGTAGGTGAAACGCCCAATAGATCGCAAGGTCGACCAATTTTCTCAATCTTGCCGTCTTTAATCTTCACAATTCGATCTGCAAGTGCATGAGCGTCATTTTGATTATGCGTAACAAAAATAGCAGTCGTTTTTGCCTTTTTCAAAATTCGTCGAAGATCTCCACGAATTTTCACTTGTAGATCTGTATCCAAGTTACTGAACGGCTCATCAAGGAGAAGGAGCTCCGGTTCTGGAGCAAGTGCCCGTGCAAGTGCAACACGTTGCTGTTGACCCCCACTTAATTGATGCGGGTAGCGTTTCTCAAACCCTATTAATTCAACAAGTTCTAGCACTTCTTGCGCTCGTTTCTTCTTGTCTTTCCTACTCATTTTCGGGAGCCCGAATAGTATATTTTCTTCAACACTCATATGTGGAAAAAGTGCGTAGTCCTGAAAAACCATACCAATTCCGCGTTTTTCCGGTTGCAGAAAAGTTTTGTCGCAAAACATCTTCTTGCCGTTCAGAGTAAACGCACCTCCTGCTGGCATTTCTAGTCCTGCAATTAAGCGTAAAAGTGTACTCTTTCCACTTCCACTGCGTCCAAGTATTGAAATAACTTCTCCTTTTTCCACTGTGAATGAAAAATTATCAACCGTATTCAAAGGTGATTTTGGATATGAGAACTGCAAATTTTTAATATCCATAAACATATTATTTTGGCTCCTCTCTGAGTAACTTATGGAAAACGAAGATCGCAATTGTGCTCACTCCGACAATTAATAATGAAGCTTGCGATGCCTCCATAATCTTTTCATCACTTGCATATTGGAACGCCTTCGTGGCGAGTGTGTCGTAATTAAATGGCCGTAAGATAAGCGTTAACGGAATTTCTTTCAGTATATCCACAAACACAAGGATAAATCCACTAATAATAGCACCCTTCATCATTGGAACATCTATCTTAAAAAACGTTCGTAGGCTATTAGCTCCGAGCATACGCGATGCATCACGGAAATCCGTACCGATTTTATCGAAACCTGTTTCAATTGAATTGTAACCAATGGCAAAAAACCGGATGACATATGCGCTGATAAGCATGAAAAGACTAACACTCAAGACGAGTTCTGAATCCATGCCTAGGTATTGATAAACAGGCGCCAGGAATCGATCAAGCGCAATGAACGTTGTTATGACGGCCACAGCTACAACCACACCGGGTATCGAATAACCAAGAACCGTCAATTTCGGCAATATTTTCGCAAACTTATGATTGACCACTCGACTAAAATTACCGACAACCAATGAAAATACAATAACTAGGAAAGCACCGAGGCCAGCCACAATAACGGAGTTTTTGGTATAGAATAGTACATCCTGCATCGGCACTTTACCGTATGTAAGAATAACCCAGTCAATCAACTGGAGAATCGGAATGAGAAACGCAACACTAAAAATAACAACTGTGTATAAAGTCGCAAATACGGCTTTTCTCCCTTTTAATCTTACAAGAGGAAGTGGTCTTACTTTTGTAGTGGAATAACTAAACTGCTTGCCTCCCCGTAGTAAACGTTCGATGACTAAGATGAAAATAACAATTCCCATTAAAGATGCAGCTAGCTTGATAGCTGCATCCAAATCACCAAGCCCAAACCACGTTTGAAAAATAGCTGTACTAAACGTTTGGATTCCGAAATATTTCACTACCCCATAATCGTTCAAAACTTCCAATACAACTAGACTTGCCCCACCGATTATGGATACACGAGAAATCGGGAGCACAACTTTAAAGAAAATTTCTAAAGGGCCCTTCCCTAGCGTGCGCGCACTTTCAATTAAAGATGCAGATTGGTGTGAAAGAAAAATTCTTGTAATCATATAAACATACGGATAAAGAAACAGTGTATAAATAAAAATCGCGCCTGGGACATTCATAATATCAAAATAGGCAGGATTCGGTGTGACATCGAAATGGTTGCGAAGAGTCTTTTGTATGACTCCCGTGTAATTAATGATGCCGTGATACGTATAGGCACCAATGAAAGGTGGAATCGATAAAGGAAGAATTAGTGCCCACTTCATAAAATTTCTGAGTGGAAAATCATATTGGGCAATGAGCCAAGCCAGACTAAGCCCGATTATAATCGTGAACAGCGCAGTAAAGAAAACGAGTGTGAGCGACGACTTTATGTAGTTAAATAACATGAATTCTTTTATATGCGCCCAATTTTCACTTACTGGTGAAAAAACACCGGTTACAATCGACACATTCGGTAAAAATAGCAAGATGATGATAAGTACTGCACCTATCGTCCACCCGTTCACATTAGCTAAATGCTTGTTCATGACTTAACCCATCCTCTACCTTTTAAGCAATAACCCCCTAGCCGAAAATACGGTAGGGGGCTCGACTTTTATTTCCAGCCGACTTCGTTAAAAATCATAATCGCTTTCGCGTTATTTTCTCCTAAAGCCGATAATGGTATATCTTGTTCTTTAAAGTCTCCCCAAGATTTAAGGAGCTCTGAAGGTTCTACATTTTGATTCACAGGGAATTCATAATTCGCTGAGGCAAATTCGCTTTGCGCTTCTTCCCCGGTAAGGAATTCAAGTAATTTAAGTGCGTTATCCGCATTTTTCGAACCTTTGACAACTCCAGCTCCACTAATATTCACATGTGTACCCGTCGTTTCTTGGTTCGGGAAGAATACACCAAGGCTTTCTGCCACTTTCACTTCTTCGGGTTCTTCCGAATTAAGCATTTGACCGAAATAGTATGAGTTCATAATTGCGACGTCGCCGATACCCGCAGCGATTGCTTTCGCTTGGTCACGATCTCCGCCTTCAGGATTTTGAGCTAAGTTATTGACGATACCTTGTGCCCATTCTGTTGCTTTTTCTTCACCATTTATCTCGATGAATGACGCAAGAAGTGATTGATTATAGACACTCTCAGATGAACGCACAAGTACACGGTTTTTCCATTGGTCAGCTGTAAGTGCTTCGTATGTAGAAAGCTCTTCAGGTTTGACCTTATCTTTATTATACACGAGAATTCTCGCACGTTTCGTCAAACCGACCCACATATCGTCAACATCACGCAAGTTTTCTGGTATTTGTTTCGCTAAGATGTCACTTGACACGGTTTGAAGAAGTCCTTCTTCATTCGCACGGTACAGTCTGCCAACATCAGCTGTTAGCAATAAATCCGCTTTCGTTGCAGTTCCTTCACGTTTAATGCGTTCGATTAGTACGTCTGCTTCGTCTTTAATGACGTTAACTTTAATGCCTGTTTCTTGTTCAAACTTCTTATATAATTCATTATCAACGTCATAATGACGGCTTGTATACAAATTCACTTCCGATTTCTCGGGTTTCTTAGCAACTGCATCTTTCTCAGTGCCATTTTCCTTTTTAGCTGTGCTTCCACATGCTGCAAGTACAAGCATCATCGCAACAACTAGTAAGATCAAACTCTTTTTCATTATACTTCCATCTCCAAACATTCGTTTTTTGATTGAAAATGATTCTCAATCCCATAAGTAATATATAATGAGATTGGGTGGAAGTCAACATAAAGCCTATGTAGGTATTCAACCAACTCCTTAAACTGACGTATCAATGAAACGCAATTGGCGAATAATAAAAAGCCAAAGATAAACCGAGTTGACTTGCACCGATGTAGAAACAATCGATACCTAGGTTTATCAATGGCCCAAACTTATTCTACTCTCACGACATGACTCATTTATAAGTGCGATTTACAATTACAATACAACCTGATCTTCTAGGTTCCTCCATAAGTGATGCGCTTCCCTAGCAATATGCTCTAATAAGTCCGGTGGCGCGGTTGTGACAGCCGCACAGTTTTTGATAAGCTCACTCAATTCTAATTTAAATGCTTCAAGTGCCTTCGTTTCCTTAATAACCATTTGGTTGAAGTTGTTTAAAATTGGCGACACCTCATTACGCGGTCGACGTATCATTGTCTTTAGTGAAATTGCTTGAAGTAACAGGTTTTCAAATTTCCTGGTCATCGCCCTAACCTGATCGTGAAGTTCGTAATTGGATGCATCTACATAATGGCTTATAAAGATGAGATGATCCACCATTTGCCTCAACCAAAAATTACTTTCATGTATCGTTGCATCCGCTGGTTTTACATATGCATTCGTTTCTATTAATTTAAAAACTTTTTGAGCCTCTTCTGCTTCCCGAATCATGTGATCAAGAAGTGAGGTTGGTGTGGATATTATTACTTCACAATGTAACGCTTTATCCATCGTATGGACGAGCAATTCGTGAAATTCGTGTGTGGAGCTTTTTGCCTCAGCAAGTATCAGGCCGATATCACCCGTCTTCGATTCCGTTCTTTCGAAGATTTTACCCATTCGTTGAGTCATAGCCTGATTTGCACGTGCCAATTCCATTTCATGGTGACTTATTTCCCTGTCGAAAAATTCCCCATGCTCAAAGTTATTGCGCACCCAAAAATCGATGACTCCGTAGGTATCCCTTTGATAATTGTCTGTATAAGGCAATCCTCCACCTCTTCCTGTTTAGTAACTGCTCCCTATGCTATGCTGGGCGTTTGATTTGAGTGCCCATTTCCTTATGCTGATGTTCTATTTGTTTAGTTTGTAATACTTGTAAGATAAATTCAATCTTCAATCAGATAGGGTTTTCTTTATCCCCCACTCATTCTTCTCGTGTCCTTAAAGACTTGAAGTGGAGGTCTTACTGCCCGTTAATGCGGGATAATGAAAAGTATGACCCAACGATGAACGGGAAGGCTACTAGTATCAAGATATCGAATGGAGGACTTCCCATGATACAAAGTGATAAAGCTGCGGTAATTTTACCGGAATATCTCTATTTAGTTAACTGTTTTACACAAGGAAAAAGAGTATGAGAAAAATCATTTCCGCGACTCTGATTTTGATTGCACTAATCTCAATTCCCAGCATTTACACGAAGTCATTTATAGCTATATCTTCAAATTCTGACGCCGAAAACGCCATCACCACTTTCTCAGAATCCGATAAAGATGACCTGATTAAACAGATTTCGGCCTACAATGACCAACATGGTATTGAGCCAATAGATGCGAAATTAGACAGAGTTTGGAAAGCAATACCAGGATATAATGGCTTGAAGGTAGATATTGAAGCCAGTTATAAAAATATGAAACCTAGCGCTGATCTTGATACAAATAAAATCATATTCAATGAAACATCTCCAAAAATCCATCTGAACGATTTAGAACCCTCACCAATTTATAGGGGGAATCCAGAAAAACCTATGGTAGTCCTACTAATAAATGTGGCATGGGGAAATGAGTACATTCCAGGTATCCTTAAAACACTAAAAGACTCCCAAGTAAAGGCAACATTCTTTTTTGATGGCAGTTGGGTTAAAAATAATCCCGACCTGGCTACGATGATTAGTCTTGAGGGTCACGAAATTGGCAACCACGCTTATAGCCATCCCAATCTTAAGCTGCGCTCCCGGGCTGAAACAGTGAATGAATTGAACAAAACAAATGATGTAATTGAGGAGACGCTAGGTATAAAACCGATATGGTTTGCACCGCCAAGCGGCAGTTTTAATCAGGAAACAATTCTTGTTGCCAATGAGCTTGGCATGAAAACCATTCTCTGGACGGTCGATACAGTTGACTGGAAAAAGCCAGCAATTTCCGAAATGGTTGCGCGTGTTGTCGCTGGAGTTAGTAACGGTTCAATGGTTCTAATGCACCCCACAAAAGCCGTTTTTGAAGGACTGGAGACTATGATAATCGAAATTAAAGGGAAATGTTACCAGCTGGGTACTGTAAGTGACTTAATGAGCGAAAAACGAATTGACGACTAAAATCAGTCTCATTAGCAATGAAACCCTATAGCGAATTATAAGGGAGATCAAATGAAAATCGAGGACATTCATCCGCTTGATATTGAAATTGATAAATTTGAAATTATTCAGGCCTACCTTCGCAAAAAAGTTAAACTGGAAACTAGCCCGAAAGACCAAAACATTAAATTCTGTGCTGGTGTGGATGTTGCATACTGGGAAGAAACAGGGGTTGTATGGGGAGTCTGTAGTATTATCGTTATCGATTATGAATCGCGAACGATTGTCGAAAAAGCAGTCAGTAAGGGTGAAATCCATATACCATATAGACCTGGGTATCTGGCTTTCAGAGAGCTGCCACTTGTAATTGAAGCCGCCAAGAAACTCACGATAACACCAGATTTATTTATATTTGACGGAAATGGAATTCTGCATCCGAGGCGTATGGGAATTGCCACACACGCCTCTTTCTTTTTGAATAAACCCACAATCGGCATTGCTAAAAGTTACTTTAAAATAGATGGTGTCTATTTCAAGATGCCAGAAAATGTAACAGGTTCATATAAAGATATAATTGTGGAAAACGAAATATACGGAAGAGCTTTGCGTACCCATACAGATCTAAAACCCATTTTCATCTCCTGTGGAAACTATATTGATTTAACTATGACGATTGAAATTATCTTAAAATTAATCAACAATGAAAGTCGATTAACGATTCCAGTAAGATTGGTGGATTAGGAAACAAAGAGACTTAGGAAGATGTTTGTTTCAACAAGAAGCTAATCATAACATTTAATGATTGTTTAGCTGTTTCCTCATTATATACCGGTGTAAATGGATTACTAAGAAACCTATAAAGGGATTGAAATAATATGCAACCCGCTCGGGTACTTTCCAACTGAGTGGAATAGTCTTTCCCCTGAAAAAGAACTATTTTCGACAATTAAAGTAATTGAAGTTTAATCACACAAAATATTGCTGCATCCTCCATAAAGTAGAGAATAAGACATCGCATTTACTTTGCAGAATTAATTCCCAAGTATCGAAAAGCAATATTAGACACATGATACGATTGTGGAGGTGATTGATCTTGCCGAATAATGATAATAGAAATCCAAACCGTGAGCAAAAACAAAATCAAGACCGCAACAAAAATCAAAATCCAAATGATATGCGTGAAGAGTTTGGAACTACATTTGATATTGATAAGTTGAACGAACAAAAAAATGATACTCAAAAGCAAAAAGAGCAACGCACAAACCGTTTTGAAAAAAGATAACAAATAAGATATGAAAAATGACAGAAGCATTATGCTTCTGTCATTTTTACGTCTTCCTTTTATTTATCGCGTCTATTTTCACCATCGAGCCGTATAGGAGTGCTAATCATTTGCACCCTTTCCATAATCCTCGACGCTTTTACAGCTTCTTTTTCACCGCGCTGCGTGTATGTCAAATGATCTTCAAGTTCGGCGTAACTAAGATTAGATGTGAAAAAAGTCGGTAGTTTTTCTGCCATCCTGTATTGCAAAATGGTGCCAAGCACTTCATCACGCGTCCAAGCCGACATTGTTTCTGCACCAATATCATCAAGCATAAGTACTTGTGCATTTTTCACAAAATCAATTTTCTCATTTAATGTCTGATCTTGAATAGATTGTTTCATTTCCCTTAGGAATTCTGGAACATATACAGCAACTGTACGTATTCGACGATTAGCTAATTCGTTCGCCAAGGCTCCAAGCACGAACGATTTACCAATTCCAAATGGACCATAAATGTACATACCACGTTCTGGAAGTTTTCCTGTTTTATCGAAAACGTTTAGGAAATCTTTCGCAGCACGTACAGCTGGCACTCTGCTATCGTCAAAAAACATATCAATATTTTGTAATTTCGCTTCCATGACATCTTTCGGCATATGCATACTGTCGATCATCTTCTTAATGGTACGTTGATCGTCGTCCATAAGTTTGTTGGGACATTTTGTATATTCCACATCGATGAGACCGCGGGATAGTAGCAATTTCGGCTCGAAGCCCTTCAGGAAATTCACACACCCTGCAAGGTCAGGACATTTTCCGCAACTATGGGAAGCCGTGGCATACTCATATAATTTCCCGAGACTTCGTTCGAAAACGTCTCCATCAACTTCAGTGGAATGATCCGCCAGAAATTGTTGCACCCCGGAACTTTCCATCACTTCTTTTCGTAATTCATCGTACCTTGCGGCAAATGCCGGTGATTTCACAACCCGTTTCAGCGTATCGCCAATATGTTCCATTTCACTTCACCGTCCCATCCCCTGTTACACCTAATTCCAAAAGTAATTTACGACGCTCTTCATCAATAGCGGAAGAAGATTTAACAGGTTTATCTGTTTTTGCTTTCTTTTCATCTTTTTTATAAAACCATTCTGGTACTTTCTCTTCCCGTGCAGATTTTCGTCTAGGCCCTGATTTTGATCCTGTACTCTGCCCTTCGTTTTTCCATTTAACATACTGGTCATGCTCGTTGCGTGACATTTCAAGTGCAGTTTTCACCGTATCCACATTTTTGTTCATCCAATGCGAAGCAATCCGCTCAACATAACTGTTCGTTATTTTCCCGTCATTGCGTAAATGAACGTATTGCAGCAAGACATTGACGACACCGACGGACAATCCATGTGTATTGACCAGCTTTTCGGCAAGCTTCACGTCTACTGAAAGTGGCTCTTTCCCGTTAATCTCTCGCAACATTTCAAGTGGCGCCGTATTTTCAAGGTAATGCACCAATTCTTCATCCCGCGTCAATACCCCTATTTCGGGCTTAGGTAATTCTTTCGTATATACTTTATGCAAGACTGGTGCTTCTTTTGAAACATTCATTTTATAAAACTCCGCTGCTGACTTTCGCAATCTGTCTACCGGCAACTTCAGATCTTCATCGAGCGCCATCATGATGACTTTTTGCATATCAAGCGGCGTCAGCGAATAAAGGAATGCGAGTTTCGCAATTAATTCCTTGGAAACAGAGGATAATGAAGCTTTAGGAACCATTTGTTCAGATAACCCCGAACTTAGCAGATTGAAATCAAAGTCAGAATGTAAAAACGGAACACCTTCCGGTTCATTCCGCCCAATAAATTGCTGGTCCTCGCCCATATCCATGCTATAGCCCTGCTGAACGGGAGTATACACATCCAAAAATGTACGTGATACATCTTCAAATCCAACTTCATTAACCCCTTCTAGCGCAAAACGACTACGTAGATTTCGATATGCCTGTTCTCCGATTTTACTAAACAAGAATGTCGACAACAATGGATCTAGAAAAAAAGCTTTGGCATCAAGTGGAGGAAGCAGTTCGTAAACAAATAATCTCGCATCTCCATCTTTTTTCTTGTACGTACGTAATAAGCCGATTGCTTCAAGGGATATTCGCGCTTCGAAAACTGGTCCAAGTGGCATCGTCAAAATATTCATAAGGTGGTAATGGTTGTATTCACGGCCATCTTCACGCTCTGCGTCCGCCCATAAAACCATAAACAAACTCATTGCACCTGGGCCAATCAGCGGTTGGTAAAATAAGGTGAGGAGTTGACGGTCATAATCTGAAAAAGGCTGCGACAACCGTATTTTGTATGCGTCAACTGGCTGTAGTTCTTTATAAAGGGGTGCCATCAAACTCTACTTCCTATCTGAATGGGATACGTTACTTTTTCGTTCTTTTTTGTAGATCTTGCAATTCTTTTATAAAAACAGTGATGTCTTTATATTGGCGATATACCGAAGCAAATCTGACATAAGCGACTTCATCAACTTCCGATAACTGTTCCATAACCATTTCCCCAACATCGTCAGAGTTAATCTCTACGACACCTGCGCTTCTCAATTCTTTTTCAATCGAATAGACAATTTTTTTTAGGTCCTCAAGGGAAACAGCGCGTTTTTCACATGCACGAATGAGACCTCTGAGCACTTTTTCACCGCTGAATTCTTCACGTGAATCATCTTTCTTCACGACAATCAAAGGCATTTCCTCAACTTTTTCAAATGTCGTAAAACGGAATGCGCATTGTTCACATTCTCTGCGACGCCGGATGGATCTATTCTCCTCGGCCGGTCTAGAATCGACTACCCGGGTGCCATTGAACTGGCAAGCTGGACATTTCATAATGTGTATCCTCCGCTTTTTCTTAGATAATAACTTAATTATAACAGAACACACCAAAAAAAATCGAAATAGAGGGGAAAGAATGGTTTTTCATTGAGAAAAAACGTCCCTAAAGTCATCGTTCAACGACTTTAGGGACGCTCTCTATTCACAATTACGCAAGTTCTTTTGTTTTCAAAGCTGCAGCGACTTTCTTTGTCAAACCGACGACGCGTGCAGAATAGCCCCACTCATTATCGTACCACGCAAGTACTTTCACTTTGCGATCTGCCATAACGATTGTTGATAGACCGTCAATGATTGCTGAGTCCGTTGTCGTATTGTAATCGATGGATACAAGTGGTTCTGTCGAGAAACGGAGAATGCCTGCCATTGCCCCTTCAGAAGCCCTCTTGAATGCATCGTTTACCATCTCCACCGTAACGTCTTGCTTCAAATCTACCACTAAGTCTACAAGTGAAACATTCGGCGTCGGTATACGAAGTGACATTCCGTGAATCTTCCCTTCCAACTCTGGAAGCACAAGTGCCAACGCTTTCGCGGCCCCAGTGGATGTCGGGATGATAGATTGTCCGCACGCACGTGCACGTCTAAGGTCTTTATGGGGATTATCCAAGTTCTTTTGGTCATTCGTATACGCATGAATCGTTGTCATTAATCCGTTGTCGATACCAAATGTATCATTTAATACTTTAGCTACAGGAGCAAGGCAGTTCGTTGTACAGCTTGCATTCGAAATAATGTCATGTTTTTCGATATCTAATTTATCATCGTTTACACCTAAAACAATGGTGATATCTTCATTTTTACCAGGTGCCGATATAATGACTTTTTTTGCGCCAGCTTCAAGGTGAAGTGCCGCTTTGTCACGTGAATTAAACTTACCAGTCGCTTCAATGACAATATCGACATTCAGCTTTCTCCAAGGAAGGTTAAGCGGATCACGGTCAGAGACGATTTGCACTCGTTTCCCGTTGACGACAATCGCATTTTCTTCCGCAATCACTTCGCCATCAAATATACCGTGATTCGTATCGTACTTTATAAGATGAGCGAGTGTTTCTGATGAATACATTGCGTTGATCGCAACGATCGTTACATCTTCTTCTGTAATCATTTGACGGAATACCATTCGTCCAATTCGTCCAAACCCGTTTATCGCAATAGAAGTAGTCATATAAAGATCCTCCTGTATGTATGTTATACTTTTCAACTAATACCCGTCATTAGTATAACACATATTACGCTAAAACAAAGATTTACTATGGTTAATTAGAATGTCCCACTTTTCAGAATCATATCAGGGCTCTGCATTCCATTCAGAAAGCACTTCAGTCAGCTGACTTTCCGTCTCCTCTATCAGGCCATTATTGTGTAAAACCGCGTCCGCACTCAGTTCCTTCACTTTGATTGGTAGCTGAGAACGAATTCGTGCATCCGCTTCTTCTTCCGATAACACATTCCTCGCAATGAGACGTTCTTTTTGTATTTCAGGTGTGACGGACACGACAATAATTTTATCCACGAATGATTGCAACTTACTTTCAAACAACAACGGGATGTCCATGATGACCGTATTTGACCCCTTTGAAATCCATTGCTCTTTTTGCCTCAGCATCTCTTGCCTTATGGCAGGATGAATGATGCCATTCAACTTTTGGCGCTCTTCTACATTGCCGAATATACGTCGCCCGAGTTTTTCTCGGTCAAGCGATCCATCCGCGCGTAAAATCCCCTGTCCAAATGCGCCGCTGATTTCTAGTAGAACCGGACTGCCAGGTTCGACAACAAGTCGTGCAATTTCATCTGCATCTACAATTGGAAAACCCTTTTTTTTCAACATTTTGGACACAGTACTTTTCCCACTTGCAATACTACCTGTTAAACCGATAATCATAGCTCACACAGCCCTTCAGCAATCATTTCTGGCATGCCGGACAATATACGGAGGTCCTACCTGCAATTTTCACACTTTCCGTGGCAGAGCAGCAAGCAGGACAAACCTTTCTGCCGTACATTTTAAGTCGATCCTGCATCGTGCCTGCTTCCCCATTAATATTTCGGTAATCAGAAATGGAGCTGCCACCCGCATCAATACTTTCCTGTAAGATAGCCACAATCACATCAAATAATTCGTTTTTTCTTTTTAGACTAATCCGCTCCGCAGTCCTTCCGGGATGGATCTTCATCTTATAGATTGCTTCCGTCGCATAAATATTCCCACATCCAGACAGTACATGCCCATCCATAATGACTTCTTTGATTGGTTTTCGCGCATATTTCGGCGTAGCTGCCAACTCAAGGAAATGATTACGCGCTTCAGCAGCGAACGGTTCAGGAGCCATTTTCAATAAAGGTGGATGATCCGCTTCACAGCCAAGAAGCCGTAATTCTCCAAAACGACGAATGTCCGAATAAACCAGCAGTCCCCCGCCTTCCAGCGTAAAAACAACGTGAACATGATTGCGGAACTTCATTTCCGTGATGTCACCGACATTTTCAACGGTGAACCACGCACCTGTCATCCCAAGATGACTGACAAGAAGGCAGGTATTACCATCTTTCATTAAATGAAAGTAAATGTATTTACTGCGCCGCGTGACATTATTAATCGTCATTCCAGCCATATCTACTATAAAGTCTTCGGTTGTAATTCCTTTTATCACAGCTTCTTTACCTAGCTGTTTTGATTTGATAACCGTATCTGAAACGGTTACATTCTTAATCGTCCTTCCAATCGCAATAGGTGCGAGTGCACGGACGACCCCTTCTACTTCTGGTAGTTCAGGCATTTTATCCCCTCACTTCGTATCGTACCAAGATAATCCGAATGCCCACTCAACTTTCAATGGCACGTCAAGCGCAAGAGCTGACTCCATCACTTCAGGTACGATTACTTTTAGTTTCTCAATTTCCTCTTCTGGTGCTTCAAAGATCAATTCATCATGCACTTGTAGGAGCATACGTGTCTGCATCCCTTCAACTTCTAGCCTATTAGCCATTTCAATCATTGCTTTTTTAATAATATCGGCCGCACTTCCTTGAATCGGTGTATTCATAGCTGTCCGTTCCGCAAAACTTCTCAAGTTAAAATTCGAACTTGTAATTTCCGGCAAATACCGTCTGCGGTTCATAAGCGTCGTCACATAGCCTTTCCTTTTCGCTTCTGCAACAATATCGCTCATATACTGTTTGACTCCTGGAAAACTACCAAGATAAGTATCGATGAATTGCGCTGCGTCTTTCCGCGAAATATCCAAGTTTTGCGAAAGTCCGTAATCGCTTATCCCGTAGACAATTCCAAAGTTGACCGCTTTGGCTGCTCGACGCATGTCTGACGTCACTGAATCTTCATCAACACCGAAAACGTCCATTGCTGTCTTCGTGTGAATATCTGCACCTGCACGGAAAGCTTCAATCAGTTTTTCGTCCTGCGACATATGTGCGAGCACACGCAATTCAATTTGAGAATAGTCCGCTGCAAATAGATACCAGCCCGGTTCGGATGGAACGAACGCCGCACGAATCTTTCTACCCTCTTCAAGCCGTACTGGTATGTTCTGCAAATTGGGATTGATGGAGCTAAGTCGTCCTGTCGTCGTGAGCGCTTGCTGGAAACGGGTATGAATCTTGCCATCCTCGTGAATTTCTTTCAATAGTCCCTCGATATACGTCGAGTTCAATTTACCGAGTTGGCGATAGTTCAATATGTGGCTAATAATTTCATGTTCGCTTTCAAGCTTCTCAAGCACGTCCGCCGCAGTCGAATAGCCCGTTTTCGTCTTTTTAATTGGAGTAAGTCCGATTTTCTCAAAAAGGATGACACCGAGCTGTTTAGGCGAATTAATGTTGAACTTTTCTCCTGCAATTTCATAAATAGTTGTTTCAAGTGTGGCCAGTTTAGCAGACAATTCCGTTCCAATTGTCAGAAGCGTCTCCCGGTCGGTCTTAACACCAGTCGTTTCCATTTTCGCAAGAATCGCCGCGAGCGGTAACTCGAGTTCATGGTATAGATCATATTGATCATTATCTTGTAATTTTTCTTCGATCTCAGCATGCAATTTCCAAATCGCCAGCGCTTTCCGCCCTGCGTGGTCTGCAATTACTTCTTCAGTCGGTATTGCTTTCTTAGCACCTTTTCCATAAACCACTTCATCCTGTTCGACTTCCGTGTAACCGAACTCTCTTGTAATAGAAGCTACATCTGTATAAGTCGTCGAAGGATTGACGATATAGGTTGCAAGTAACAGGTCAAACTGGAAACCTTCTGCTTCGAGGCCTTGACGCGCTAGTGATGCACTAGCCGCTTTCGAATCGGACGAGTATTTTAGCTTGTCCGTATTTTGTAGCCAGTTTTTAAACGGCGTCGATGCCTTTGCGACTTCAAGTGGGATAAATAGGATGTTTTTTTCATCCACCAAACTAATGCCCAAAATCTCTGCAGTTAAATAGTTTTCATCCATCATTTCAACATGGATTGCCATTTCGTTTGATAAATACTTATCCGAAAGCTCAGAAACAATCGTGACTTCAATCGCTTCTTTCGGTTCCTCAGCTGCTTGGGGAGTAATTTTATCGAGGAGTGTCTTAAATTTCAACTCCCGATAAATACTCGACACTTCATCCATATCAGGTCCGTCATACGCTAAATCATTTATGGAAACCGTGATTGGTGCATTCACTTCAATTGTCGCAAGATCTTTGCTCATGAACGCTTGCGCTTCATTTTCCGTCAAATTCTGATTCAGTTTTTTAGCAGTAATGTTAGCAAGAGATTTGTACACATTTTCAATCGAACCGTATTCGATTAGCAATTTGAGCGCAGTCTTCTCCCCGACTCCAGGAACGCCAGGAATATTATCGGATGCATCACCCATTAATCCTTTCATATCAATAATTTGATGGGGCTCTATGCCGTATTTCTCCATGATGTGTTCAGGCGTGTATTTCTCAATATCCGTCATCCCTTTTCGGGTGATGAACACCGTCGTATGGTTACTGGCAAGTTGCGTTAAATCCTTATCCCCTGAAATGACAACGATTTCGGAACCGTCTGCATCTCCCGCTTTACTAAGCGTGCCGATGATATCATCCGCTTCGTACTGATCCAGTTCGTACTGGGGGATATTGTATGCTTCAAGTAACTTGCGCAAATATGGAAATTGCTCCGATAATTCATGTGGAGTTTTCTGACGCCCACCTTTATATTCTCCGTATGTTTTATGCCTAAATGTTGTTTTTCCAGCATCCCAAGCCACAAGAATATGCGTAGGTTTTTCATCCTCAAGGATGTTTTGTAGCATCATTGTGAAGCCATATACCGCATTGGTATGGATCCCGTTATCATTTGTTAATAAAGGCAATGCAAAAAATGCTCGGTATGCAAGACTGTTTCCATCGAGTAATACAATTTTCTTTGTCGTCATGTACATTCCACTCCCATTCAAAAAAACGTCATCTTCATTCATCTTACCACGGGGGCAAGTTAGCTATTCGGTGTTTAAAGGGTTCGTAAAGCATTTTGTATATTACAAGTATATTACTTACTAACTTCTACACGTTTTCAGAGCAACTTAAACAACAGCTGCAGTCATTTAAGTATAACCAAACAAGTAGTCATCAGCCACCTTCTTATATAGAAGGTGGCTGTTTTTGAATTAATAAGTATCGGGGGAGACGGCGGGAGTCGCATCGTTCATTATTACCTATAACAAATACTTGTTAAAAGTCAGCAATAGTAACGATTTATCTTAAGTAGGATGCAGATATTTTCGATTAATATTAATGAATTGTATGCCAATAAGTATGCCGCTAATTGAGGGAAGCGTAACTGCTCCCTCTTTTTTATTTAACCACAATCTGATAAACGAACTCCACACCGTCCGCGAAATAATGTCCAACCTCACCACGTTCAATTGCTTTGTAATCTTCCCCTTCAAACCTATCCCGTTCCACAAAATCCAAAACAGCATCCAATGAATTTACCTTAACACTTGAATCAAATACATCCCCGCCCCGATATTTCCGATGCTTACAGATTGTATATGTCATCTAAATTCCCCCTTTTTATAAATACCCATCCATTAAATCATCATCGCCATTGTCCTCCTGCTCAACTACCACTGGAGCCGAATACACCCTCGCACCACCATCGCGATCTTGTGCAATCAATCGTTTAATGTAACGACTAAACTTTCCCTTATCTTCTTTACTCTCTGCATATTTCAGCAACTTCACTTCATATTCATCCGTTAAATCAAAACTAATCGATTTTGTTTTCCTACCTTTCATTTAAATGCACCACGGGCCAATTTATAAAAACCAATTGCATTTGCGAAAACAGGATCCGCAATCGTTACACGTCCATCATCATTTAGCATTGGCTGCATTAAGCGCGCATTTGGATAGTGCGTTATGATGTGCGGCAACATTTCCACCGCTATCCCTCCACAAAGATATACAGCATCATTCTTGCTCCATTTAAACTTTGTTGTCGAGCGCACGATACCCATAGCCACACTTGCTAAATCATCTTTATTCGTGACCGTTTCCATTCCGAAATTAAACGTATCAGAAGCGTTGTTGATATGCCTTTTATCTATGATAGTCGCCACGTTGACGGTGCCGCTTCCAATGTCAATGATTCGTACTGTCCCCATCTGCGGACTACTCCAAAACGCTCCTGAACCTTCTGCCGCTACTCTGACATCTTGAATGTGGATAGACTGCTGTTTGCCATTCACAGTGAAAACATGATGACCAATCAGCATCTCTTGAATCTTCTTTTTTTCCGAATCCTTGTGACTAACAATAGGCTGCCCAGTAACTAAGCGGACGTTTTCTGTCCCTGGACAATACTTATTAATATAGCGATAGACTGCCAACAGTACGCGGATCAATGTATCGTCGTGCGCTTTGCTGTCCCCGTACATGGATGCTCCACCATAGATATCTTCGTATACCGCGATAGTCCCCGCAAATCCTTTTCTTCCACCGATGCAAAACTCCATGTCATCATCCGCAAACGACTCCACGATGTCGCGCTCAAACCAATCGCAAATAGCTGTACGATATGAATCAATCCCGAATGGCCCGACAACCTTGCCCCGATGATTCCCTGCGTCAATCCCCAATATTAAATTACTCAAATGATTCCCTCCACAAGTTTTATTACGCATGTAGTAAATTCGGGAGGATTCCCGAGAGCTTTTATTACGCTTGTAGTAAAGGATATGTATGCGGACGAAAAAAAGAACCAGACAATTTACGCCCGGTTCATTTCTTTGGTTTCTTTTTAGCGGGTATTCCGTGTTTCCGTCCACTTTCCACTATCTTCCGAGCCAGTTCTGCCGCTTCTTCTTTCGTCATTTGAGCCACTCTCCTCTATATAGTGGAGTCTGGCCAGGCTTACGAAAATATATACATACCACTCCCCCACCGTTCATACATTGAGTTTATAGCCGCTAAACTATGGCACTGTCGCGGGACTAAATTGAGATTAGGAGGATCGTTATGGAAGTGGGGAAGGGTAGAAAGGTGAGGTCCGATAAAAAAAGAGAGATCCAGCCGACGATTTCGAAAGAATTACGGGAATGTATTTTTCGTTTATCGTACATTACTGACACCCCAGTAAAGGATGTTGCTGAAGCTGTTTGCGTCAGTGGTATCGGTCGCAAGAAAGTTATCAGCTACTTGTCCCAAAACTTTCGAAGAGACGTGAGAGTGGACAACACGCTGTACATGGGCGATATGGATCGTGCTCCAGTTAAAAAAAGAACCGCGGCCGGTCGGTCCGAACGTATATCGATCAGATTCCGAGGGCAAACTTATGAATCCATCCACACTCTCGCCTATGCGCTGGACTGTACCACGTCGCGGGCTTGCGCTTTGTTACTTGATGCCAGCATTCGAGATGTTGATTTCGTGAACGACTTTGTGGAAGAATATCTAAAAAAATATATAGATGAACATCGGATGGGTGAATTGAAAAAGGTACTCAAATATGTGAATGCGAACAATCCGTATGATGAAACGATTTCGTGGGCGCGATTACTTTCCTATATGGTAGAGGAAGTTAAAGTTCACGCTGAAAAGGTTCAAGATACTGTATCAGATTTCATCGTTAATAATTGGAAAAGGTAAGGGCTCGCCGTCCACATATTGCCACTTTATCCACAATGCAGTACGATAGAACTAACAGATAATATTGGAGGAATGTAAATTGAAAAAACTTATTGGATTACTAATGTTATCAATGGCCCTTGTATTAGCGGGCTGTGGAGATGATAGCGTGAAGGATAACACGCCAAAAGAAGATAATCAAACACCCGTTTCTTCCGACAAAACAAGTGCAGGAAAAAGTAAAGATGTTTATTTTAGAGACAACGAAGCAAAATTGGAAGATTTAAAAATAAATATTAAAGAAACAAAAGTAATCAAAGTAGGAGAAGAAGGTAACGAATATGGAGAAAATCCAGTATTGGCAATCTGGTACAGTACAACAAACTTAAGCGATAAAGACATCGATCCAACTACGGCTTGGATAGCTGTATTTACAGTTATTCAAGACAACAATCCAAATGCCATTAATGAATTAGGAATCACTTCATCACCTGATGACAGGTTTTTAGATTCGCAGTTAGAAACAATCAAAAAGGACGGTACTGTAGAAAATGCTGTCGCTTACGAGTTGGATGATTTAGAAACTCCAGTCACGTTAGTTGCCAATCAAGGATATGATGGTGACGAATTAGGGCGACAAGATTATGAAGTGAAGTAATAAATGGCAAATAAAAAAAGCGGTCTTCCACAATCAAATCTGTGGGAAGCCGCTTTTTTTGTTCTTACTTATTTACTGCTACAGTGTATTTAACCGCTAACCCCAATACATCCGCATCTGTAATTGTGCCATACGCTAACTTGTCATCCCATGATGCATGAGCACCTGCCTTCACAGCAGCAGCTACAATGATCTGTCGGTGCGCTTTGCTCAGTAAAGATGTTTCAGTTTCCGTTTTTAAAGTTGGGCTTGAAAATTTCAACTCGTCATCCTCCTTTATAGGCACATCATGTGCAACAATACCTGCAGGCGCTTTCCAATTCGGCTTAACCTCAAAATGTGGACGGTCAACAGTGCCTACCCAATCCCCACCCCATGTGATACCGAGTTTCCGAGCAATCGCTCCTGCTTTGATAAGTGTGGCCGTATCATACAGTGCGACAGGAGGACTGACCGCAATGTCCCATGCTAAACGTGTCATGTGATTACTGTTTTTCGTCCATGTCACAACTTGACCAGGACGACTTCGCCCTTGCTCATATAGATAGTTCTGCCGCGCCTGTGGACGGTGTGTTTCTGTAATGAATACTTTGACTCCTGCTTTTTCGCACTCCTGCAGAAACAGCCTACAAGCTGTTTGGGCAGTTGGGTGTAATTCGTTTAAGTCTCTACATGTGGAGGTTACATTCATTGTCTTCCCTCCTCATTGGATTTATCTATCAGTTCATCAACCTTAGCGCTGATTGCATTATCAATCCTAGCCTCATTTAATTGACGATCTACTTTCGAACCAATCAATTCTTCCCGAATTTCTTCTGAAAAAGACTGATTACTAGACTCGATAACCTTCAACTTTTCTGCTAGTCCAGCAGGAACCAATACACCTAACTCCGCCATGTTTTCGATGATTGACAACCCCTCATTCGCTAGATAGAAAAGCAACGTCGCAAACGTAAGAACTCCATCCAAACTTAATACCACGTCAATCACGTTAGCCAATATAATCATGACCAACACCAACAGTTTACGAGCATAGCCGAATAAGCTTTTCCGACTCCACAAGTTTTGATTCTTTGATGCCTTAAATAATCCTGTGATAACATCCAGTGCCATTAGCAGCAACAGTAAATGTAGATACTTAACTCCACCAAACAAATACATATGCACGATGTCTAAATTTAAAACTCCTATGATTACCCACCCCTTATTTTTGAGTAAAGAAAAAGAACGCCCTGGTGTGGACGTCCTCACTGAACATGATATTTTCTGTGCGCTTCTTTCTTTCGCTCCTCGGACACTTGGGCATAAACTTGGGTTGTCCCTATTGATTCATGCCCAAGTATAATTTGTACTTCCGTGATGTCGGCTCCGTTGTTTAACATGTTTGTCGCAAGCGTGTGACGCAACGTGTGTGGTGTGAATTTTTTGGATAAACTAGTCCTTTGCTCAATTTGCCGGATCTCTCTCTGAATCGTAGCTCCAACCATCCCTCTATACGGTTTTCTTTCTGTCACGAATAGCGACGGGCAATCATCTTCTCGACTATCAAGATACTTTTTCAAATGATAGAACGCTTTATATGATAGGTATACAATTCGTTCTTTGTCACCTTTACCAATTACGGATGCACTCATTGACTGCATATCGACATCATCCCTAACCATATCCGCCAATTCGGATAACCGACAGCCTGTCGAATACAAAACCTCCACAATAGCTCTTTCTCTCAGACTTCCACAAGCTTCTCTAACCATTTCCAAGTCTTCAGTAGATAAACCCTTCGAAATTCGTTTAGGTAGCTTAGGAGCTTTAATCTTTTTGGATGGATTACGCAATAAGAGTTCTTCCTGCACAAGCCAATTGAAAAGACTACGAATCACGAACAGCTTTTTTCCGACAGTGCTTGTCTTGATATTTTTGTTAGATGACAAATAATTTCGAATATCAATAGTGGTGATGTTGACAGTAGGCTTGTCCACGAACGCATGAAACAGTCTTAGTTCAATGGCGTAGTCTTTCAGAGTCTTATCGCTATACCCTTCTAATCTTTTAGCCGATAGAAACAGCTCTACTTTTTCAGGCAAATCTTGTTCAGATTCAATCTCAGTCTTTCTGTGGATCTGATAGTTCACTAACACTTCCTCTAATCGGATTTCTAACTTGATTAAATCAACATCCGGGAATAGGGTACTGGCTACCGAAATTAACTCACTTGATAAGCGACTTGTATCTTGCATCATATTAATCTCTCCTTTTCAATACGTTAAACGTATCATACACTAATACTCTTTACGTATCAAGCATAAAGTGATACCTTTAACGTATCTTGTATTTAGGAGGGATAAATTCTTGCGAATCAATATCATATTAGGAGAACTATTAATTGAGAAAGGGATGTCGCAACACGAACTTTCTCGCAGGACCGGAATTAGGCAACCATCAATAAATGAGATGTGTAGGAACCAAACGCAACGACTACCACTGAATAATCTAGCAGCCGTTTGTGAGGTTCTAGAATGTGAAATAAGCGATATTCTGATATTAGAAAAGGAGTCGATTAAATGACCGCAATTGAAGGCGTAACATATTTCCTGGAACAACTTTCGGATGAATGGCCATTAGCTAAACAATGGATTCACAACGACATTATTAAAAAGTCGATTGCCATTACTTACGACGACTGGATAGTCGAAATGGAACAACTAGGTGAAGATGAACCAACGTTAGAAGATCATATTATTTACTACTTAGATACGAGAGATGAGACTTTTTTCAATATGAAAGAGCCTACGGTATGATCCGTAAGCTCTTTCTTTTTGCCCTATACTTGCATAATGCAATGTTCAGAAGTATGGTCCTACTATCTAACAGTTACTTCTTCTTTTAATTTCTTATAATTATTAATAACTACGCTACTTAAAAACAATGGTATACCAGCACTAGTATAAGATATTGCCGATTCAGTAACAATTCCTCCAACAAAGATTGCACATACTATAGAAAACAATGCGCCTGTAAATGTATAAAGGAACCTGTCACTTTTAAAACTTTTCATTATGCGTAGTAGATTTAGCATGATAAAGATAAAAAATAATGAAAAGAAGATAAAACCAATTATCCCCAATTGCCCCATTACTAAACCAGCAAAACTTTCCCCTGAACCAATAGTTGCGGATTGATTATATAGTTCCGATAAGTTTCCGGAAGTACCCAAACCTGCTCCAAAAGGATGCTCTAATGCGACAATAATATTATCTGTAAACCCTGCAACATGCTTTGCTCCAGATAATTGATGTTCAAATACTACCTTTAGATACATAATGACCCCAATTGTGAAAACGCCCCCTAAGAAGTATGTTACTAGAGGTTTTCTTATAACGAAAAGTAAGTAAAAAACTGCTCCGACTAGTACTGTAAGGAGACCCCCCTTTCCTAATGTAAGCAATAATCCCATAGATAAAAATAATATTGTTAATTTTTTCCCGTTTAATTCTTTTCTGCTAAATAGCAGAAATACAATCAAAAATCCTAGAACATGTCCTAAAACTGGCGGGTTTGCAACAAATGAAGCTATTCTTCTAACTGGACCACCAACAATATTTTGAAAATCATGGGTGTAGAAAGATAACGGTACTCCAAAAATGAAAGTTAATAACTCCTCACCTCGTCGAGCTAAGAAAAAGTTTATTACCTTCATATCTTGCCAGAATGTCGGGTATATATAACCTTCAAATATACCGAATGCTACCATCAAAATACCTACACCTATTATTTTATTTGTGAATTTTTTTAAATCAGTAGTACCCATGACAATGTGCTTGCCTAATAAATAAAATAAAAATGGGATTATTATTTGTCTTAATGACGCCATTTTACCAAATAAACTACCATCAGAAATCCAAAATGAGACAGCGATCAAGTAGAAAATAATTAGAATCGATATTAGGTCAATCGGATTAAACTTTGCCATTCTTCTACTTTTAAATAGAAATAGATAAGCGATTAATATAATTAAAAAGAACTCTTTATAATACTGTAAATAATAAGCAGCGGATATATTGAAAGGGCCCATTAAAATTATTGTTACAAAGTTTTGAAATATTGAAATTAAGAAAATGAAATATACGCTTTTGGCGTTTCCTTTTAATATATAAGCTAAAGTGATCCATAAAGACATTGCAAAAACCAATGCTAAAACACTATAAACCGGGAAAAAACCTACTAACACTAATAATATTGGGGTAATTATATATACTGATGTTTTTGCAGTTATTAATTTATCACTTAAAATGTTCATTTCAAACTCCAGTCTAAATTATAATGTTACATACCATTAATGAATGATCCTATTTGTTCTCCGATTCTTTTCATACCTTTATTATTAGGATGCAATCCATCTTTTGTCATATAATCAAAGTTATACATAGTAATTCCTGAATTATGGTACAGATCTAGCACTGGTATAGAGTATTTTGAACATACCTCATTTATTGCAGAAACAACGTCCTCAAGCCTATATTCCATTTCATTAGTTGTGGTTTGACTCCAACCATGCACCACTTCATCTGTTTCTTCTTTAAAGTCTCTTTGTAATGGTGTGATAAAAATAAGTCTTGCTTCAGGATTCTTCCTCAATATTGATTTAATAATGCTTTCAATAGCTCCGTATACAGTATTCTCATCAGTGTCACCCATCTTACCTAATGGTCGCGCAGGAACGTTACCCCAGTCATTTGTCCCGCCGAAAATTGTTATAACATCGTGGCTTACATCCATGTGTTGCACTCTATAAACTATCGATGTTTTATCTCCTTTACCCGACGAAGCTAAAGTGCTACCACCAACGCCATCAATTGTTACCTTATCAAAACCAACAATCTTCTTGACGGTCTTTTGATATTTTTCAAATGCCGTTATTGAGTCCCCTATTGCCAACCAATCTTTTCCTGAATACGTGTTTTCTTCTTTACTAGTGCCAATAAAATTATTATAAGTAAAAAAAATCAATACCGTAACAACTAGCACCAGGAATATCTGGAACAATTTCCTTTTAAACAAATTAATTTCCTCCATACTGTTTTTTGTGTCTATTATATCATCAGCATCTAAATACTAACATGTATATAGATATATAACTTTTTTAATAGCCCCAAAAACAACATTTTGGGTAACATACTTTATTATCAGCCATGGTTCTACGGTTTATCAGTGTATCTGATTTCAACTTCCGAGTCATTCCAATAATAGTAAAAATCCTTTCCTTCCAAACGTACAAGTTTGGGAATGACACTAACTTCTATCAATTGATCTTCAATACCTAGACCTTGTTCTCTTTTATCAAAAATCGCTTCAACAACATCATCCATAACTAAAATAAATTTACTCATATAATCACCCCGCAACCGTATCTGAGAATCTAAATCCTTGCAAATTAACTTCGGAGCTTATAGATAGCACATCTAACTTATGCAATTTCCCTACACCTAACCCTGTATACTCAAGCACGCGTATAGTTCCTACAGTAGCGTCTTTAAGGTTCACAAACGCTTTCAATATATCATCAATATAAATCATTACGTAATTATCAATGGCAAGATTTTTTAGTCGGACTTTACAGACATCCCCATAAAAATTAATGGAGAATACAGCAGGTTGTCGAATTGCCATTTGTACAAAACCACCGTCAAAAATCGAATATCCAAATGGTGCTTTTAATCCGATATCACTAGCCTCTTGCCTTGTTCGCAAAGTCACTTCTTGCGTTTGATAGGATACATTTCCAGTTACAATTTGTTTATTATTAATCGACTCCCCAAAAACTTCCGCTTCGTTTGACTCGTAGTATTTAACTAAAAAACCATGAAACTCCACATAACTTGTGATCGGTACCATTCCTACTCGCTCAATCCTTATCTTATGAGTTCCTTTCGTGAAGAATTTAAGCCCATCCGCTTTAAAATTAACCTCCACTGGTTGATTGGAATTAGCGGATGCCTGAACGGTGTGCGTTTCAACACCGTTAACTAAAACCCGAAAAGTAGTGGGCGTAGTGTTGTCCCCTGAAAGGGTGAACCATACTTTTTTAGCATTCCTTACTTCTAATTCGATGTAATCTTTATCCTTCGGAATGATGTGCCAGTTCTTTTGATAGTTGTTTAAATACGGCTCGTCACCAGTTACAGCTTGTGTGCCATACAACTTTGCCTTTTTAAACGGTCGCGTCAGATAATCGCGCACCCACCAAAGACCACCCCAATCGACAAGCTGATTATCCAAGTCGAAGATTCCCCATCCGTCCACGTTACTTTGTTGATGTGCTAAATCCCTAAGTGTGTGCTTACCAAACAAGCCATAACCCTTGCCGCCGTAACGAACATCCAATTCCCTTGCCGCGTCTGTCGTAGCATTGAACGCCATTAAGATTTCATAAGCAACCATTTTATGCCCTAAGTCGTTAAAGTGGATGTGGTCATATAACAAAAGTGTGGAATCAACTGTCAATCCTCTATCGGTAAGCCACTTTCTCCAAGTTAGATGAGGGTCTACTAAGCCGAATTTATACATTCTAGCAAACTCTCTCGTCTGTTCTGAAACTTCTTCACGCCTAGCAACATTAGTGTCTGGTGTATTCCCATAAGGACTAGGAGTCATCAGAACTGTTGAGTCCGTAACCAATAAAACTTCCGCATTTAACTCTTCTGCTTTCTGAGCGAAGAATGCATAATTGGCAGCTCTTGTTGCATTCGACATGCTTTGGTCATTCGTACCATGACCGATAATAATTAAATCTGGCGCATAAGGAGTGACAAGTGTTCCCCAATTATCCTTTAAGTGAGTAGATGATGTGCCACCTACTGCGCTATTTTGCCAGTTGATTGTCGAATTAGGGAATTTCTTTCTGAGTGCATCTCTCACAAGCACTTGTGAGCCTAAGCTGCTGTCACCGGCACCTGAACCATACATTAAACTGTGACCAACCCCGACAACACTTATTGATTTTCCTTCATACAACTTACGCACTGTCCGAGGAATACCGTAATTTGCAATAGCACTGCGTTTTGTGAGAGATTTATTTTCAGTAATTTCCTGCGTAGTATCAGCCAACTGTTGAGTAACTTTATCCAATCGGACGTTCAAATTGACCTCTCCACCACGCGCTAAAACGACCTCGGGATTGTTTCCACCTGCATCTGCCACGACTTTGTTAAACTGTGATTGCACCGTTTCAGATGTCGTTTTCGCCGTGTTAGCAGTCAGTACCGCCGTGTCTGATTTAGTCTTAGCTGACGTTGCATCCGTGATAGATTGTTCAATCAGTGGACGTCTAGCTTTGATATAGTCCGTTTCTACTTTTGCGTTAACGGTAGCTGCTACTGTTAAAATTCTTGCGTTATCCGCTTCTTGTGCCGCGTTTTCCGCAGCGAATGCCATCATTTCCGCTTCTTTAGCTGCGTCAAAAGCTTGTTTACCGCCATTTGATTCCCACGCCATTATTCAAGCACCTCCGCTCTATATGCGCTAGTTGTAACGATTGCAACAGCTACGAACGGTCTGAATAAAGCGCTATATGATTCATATTTTTTAACAACGCGAGTGTTACCGTTAATGGTAAATGATACGTCCGAATTTCCATCATTAACAATGGAAAAACCGTACCGATTACTCGGAAATACTTTCGTCTCATTCGCACTACCCTGCCACGACTCAGCGGCAATCGTACCCATCTGTACAAACATGTTCGCTCCGTCACGACCTGTTATGACTTCGTAACGATTCGTCAGTGGATTAAAATACTGTGGAGCAGGATCGCCCTTTGCTCGTACTAATTCTTTATCTGTCGCGCCCATTTTAACACCTCACCTCGTTATTTCCGTTTTCACACCGGATAATTCTTGTTTGATTTTCGATATTAACGTGGGACGGGATTGCCCGAATGTGGCTTCGAGTGTGAATCCTGTTTCGGGTTCATATATTTCCTTAACCTCCGTAATACGTGTATTGATCGTGACGCCCCAATCTTTATTTTGGACAGTGACAATATCGCCTAAGTCCCAACCTTGTTCGTAGATAAAAGAGGATGCGAATTTCTCAGTCACCTTTACCGATTCTGCTATTTGAAATTGCGTCATGAAATGTGTTTCTTTTTTTATGTCCACCGTTTTCGTAGGCGTCATTATCTGTGCTTCTAAAAAAGTTTCCTGCGCTAATTCAGCAAGTTTCTGTAATCCGCGTTCGGTTAATCTTTGTATGATAATAGCTTCTGGAATCGGGTTATCGTCTTCGTCAACCTCTTCAATGTCACGAGCATCAACAAATAACTCTCTCCGATTTAAACCCGTAGCCGTACCAACCACAATAACGCGCCTGTCCACACCTTCACCTTGTCCTGCCACATACGCCACATTTTTGTAATTCAAATCTGAATCGACATAGTGCATGTTTTTTATATTATCGAATTGCGGACTGAAAATTACAGGTGAATTGACGGTTTGATTAACGGATAAATCACGACCTACTGCAACATCTAATACCGATTTCCGCAAAGCGTAATCAACTCGGACGCCCCATCCTACTCCCGTTAATAACGACATTTCCGAAAGTTCTTCCGCTACAACTTTGAATCTGGATTGCCACGAGATATGCGGACCACGGTTTAGATCAGGCGCTAATATTAATTCGGCAACTTTACGTGAAGGGTCTACTGGGTTTATTAGATTTCCATTAACATAATGCTTCATGACTGTTTCAACCGATGCTGATTTATTGTCATTTGCTGTGTGGGATGGTGGTAGCGCAATTGCATCACTTGCGACTATTTTTAATTCGAGTGCTTTGATTAGCCAGTTTTCAGTAGCCTTGCCGTTTTGGTCTAGTTCGATTTCACGATGCTTTACTACATAGGCTTTGTGCAGGTCTTTGTCAACCACGATGATATTGCCTTTTTGCAACGTGTCGGTGTATTTCTTGTAGCGGTTGATTCGCAACTCTAGGTCGCCTATGCCATGAAATGAGCGTACAAAAAAGAGAGATTCATAATTGCTAATCTCTCCTAGTAAGTCTATATCGGGTGTAAATATTCGTATTGGTTTCATGGGCATCCTCCTTATTTTGTGACATAAAAATACGCCCTATTTAGGCGCTGTGCGGTTCCCCTGTGATTTCCTCGTATTGCTCAGGCGTGATTGCTCCTAGTTTCACAAATTGAACCAGCTGATCTTTTCTACACCAGTTCTTCTCGTATCTCATTTTTAGTGATTCAAACATATTAGTTCGCCCCCATTTCGATTATCATCAAGCGTAAGTCGATATCCGTTATTTGTTGTCCTTGTATCATGGATTCGATTTCTCGCTCGGTCGTTTGTTGACCTAGGATTTCGGTGTTTGTTGGTACGTGCGGAATAGGTTTCATTAATTCTGCGATTTCATCGGGTGTTGCTCCTTCTGTCCATTTTGATCCTGTCCATCTCATTTTGTAAAACGAAACCCCAAGAGGGGGGTTCGTTATAACCCTATTCTCCGGAATAACATCTTTAGAAGGATTTACGACCTCTGAATCAATGACAAATCCCTCTTTATTGACGATGTGAGCAATAACTTTCAATAATATCTTCTCCTTCCTTATGGTAATACAAAGAAAATGGACCCAGCTAATTGATTGACAGAGGGTATACTTGCGGTATTTTGTAAAATGATAGACCCCATTGGACTAATTGTTACAGGAATGTATAGGAATTTCCCGGACACTATCCCCGTAACGTAACCAACAGTTAGAACCAACGGTCTATACCCTGCGGGCAAGTTACCCAGCTGATACGCTTGTGCGAGTAGTGCCGTATCGTTCGTCAATTCTATGTTGACGCCAACGTGCCGAGCGTTCTTAGAGACTCTGAATGCCCCTGTATACCCTTCAAGGAAAGGAGCTATTGGGGTAATGGCTAACGGAGTAGAATCTACTTTATCATTCACCATCTTAACCGCATTAGCTGTAGCCGCTGCGGTTGTGGATGTGCTTGTTAGTGTGTCGTTTAATGACACTAAACCTATAGCGACGAAATATTCACCGTTGTACCTTAGTTCATAAAGCGCGAAACCCTTCAAGACAAAGTTAGCGTTTACCGCCTCCCCATAGGAGTCATGTATTCTCTTTTTACCTAAATTATTTACGTTTATAGAAGCCGGCCCGGTATTAGGCGAGTTGGTTTTTATCGTTATAGCCATTCCCGTTGCATACTCAGTCACGTTAGGTAGTATAACAGAATATTCGCCACCTGCATGAATACCGTCCGCCAGTGTAGACATAGTGTCCACCTTACTAACTAACCCAGCCAACGCCACATCATCAAAGTTAGGCAATATCTTACTCCCTGCCCAAGGACAAATAACATCTTTCCCACGTTCATCCGTAACGTCAACCGCATTAATATACGTCTGCCCACCGATGACTTTCACTTGTGCAAGTGAGACTTCGTATATGCCCTTAGTCTGTACCAATGCAGGAACGACAGGCGAGACACCCGCGACGCCTTTTTTCACGAATGCTTTAATATAACGAGAATCCACATCTAAGATTAATCGAACTACCACACGATCAATGCGTGATTTACCTAACGCTTCGACTTCGTGTGTTAACGATAACTTGGAATCATTCTCGTACAACCTACCATTAATATATGCGGCGCCTGTATCAACTGTAGTATTCATATTCGAGCCAATTGTTTCGACTTTCAACATGTTACTTTCGCCCTTCATAATTCCGGTCGTGACTAGTTTTTCAAAGTAACCTGTAAACTCGTCAGCGGTATAAACTTTGTCGGGTGCAAGTGGGTCGATACTGTCAAAGAACTTACTATGTTCTGCCATATGTCACACTCCTTTAAATATTAAACGCTTAAATATAAATTTCTGTATTCGATAAACACTTCTGGACTACCGCCATCCGTAATGAATGACAGTTTGTTTTCGCCTACATCTAAACTCATGAATGTAGAATCTAAGTCGATGTAGCCCATTGCGTTACTTTCCACACCGTATGGATCAATTATCTTCACTGACTTCTCATTGAACCCCGTCGTGATAATCAGACTATGTTCAGCGGGGATTGTTCGATTGATACGGATAAACTCACCTGTGGCAACCTTTGTAATGACTGGATTCACCGATTCACCACGAAACGTCACATTGATTGGTGTTGACACATCTCCCGCGTTTAATAGGTTTTCTACATCCCCACGGATTGAAAAGCTTGCCGGGAATGATATAGGGAAAAAGAAGTTACCTACGAAGTCTTGTAGTTTAATAATGGTTGGGTTAATATCTTGCCAAAAAGGTGACGGGCAAATTAAATCAATCAACGCTTTTTGATGTCGTCTTCCACGATTCTCAAATCCTGCACCAAAAACGGGAACATGTTCAGGTACGGCATATATTTCACGAACAACGTCACCATAGTGATATTCAAGCAATCCCACACCAAGCTTAGGGTTAAACACGCTAGACAGCTGTGAGCGCTTCCGAGATATATCTGTATCATCTGTACCGAATATAGTTACATCAAAGTTAATGGCTCGTGTGGACAGCAGACTGTCAATGTATGTGCTACCGTCTTGAAACGGTGATTTAGACATCTGTACATCTGCTTCTACATCACCAAGACCATTAAAGTTATTTAAACCAAAAGGAGAACCTATCTGATTGAAGATGATAGATTCTCCTCGTTTATTTGTGAATTTAATCATCACATATACCCCCATTCGAGAGCCTGTCTTTGTTGCGATTGACGTTGCTTTCTTGCGATTTCGGAAGGTGTACCGTTTGCCCCGTATACATTGATTACAGTATTCCCACCTGTGTAACTACGGGAATTGTCATTGGCACCATTAGATCCCTGTCCACCATTCACCCCTGCATAAGATGGCATACCGTACGAGCCGACTGGTTGAATAACTGCATTAGCAAGACGTTTTCCTGCATTGGCAACAGCTTTCATTTTGGAATCAAGTCCAATTTCCAAACCTTCACCTGCAAATTCACCAATGGCAAATGTTCTACGGGAAGGTGACTTAACTTTTAACGCTGATTCCATCGCTTTCGCCACTGCATTAGCTATGTCACGAGCCTTATTCACAAGAGATGACTCCATGCTTGCTAAACCATCGAGTAAACCTCGTCCTGCATTCACTCCAATAGATTTGAGGGATTTCAATTCGTCGTCGGTTGCTTTGGTGATGGATTTTATTTTAGATGTCCAATCGTTTTCCAATGTAGTTAATTCTTTATTAGCAGCAGCCCGTAAATCAATAATCTGCTTTTCGGTATTAGCTTTAAGTGGTGCCATTTCTTTTTCGGCTTGTTCTCGTGCTGATTTAGCTTTGCGCTTGTACAAATCCGAGTAAGTGGTGAGTTCTTTGTCAGTCATCTGATTCAAGGCGACCATTTGAGGCAAAGCTTTGACACCCATTACCCTCAACTCTTCAAGTAACCCATCGTCAATTGCCTTTTCAGATAGCATTCCGAACATTCTCGACCACTCTTCCAAGGCGCTCACTTGCGAGAGTAAGTTGTTCGTTAAATCTTGCCCTGATTGTTCGAATTTATATTCGTAAGCATCAAAAATGCCCATAAAATTAGTTAATGCGCTAGTTCTACTTTCAACAGACTTTGTATATTCATCTGTTAACTTCTGTTCTTCATTACGCAAGCGATCATTGATGACCATCATCTTATTGCCGTATTCATCATTAACTTTCACGACTTCATCATTGATTGCTTTCAGTGATGCCTGGTATGCCTTTTGTATCTCTACACGTTCTTTTGTTCCTTCATTAAAGAGTACGAGTGACTTCCTCCACACTTCCGACTCAGCGACAAGTGACAATTCTTCTAATGACTTTTTATCAGCAACATACGTTTTTACAGATTCAAGTCTAGCTTTCGAAACTTCTGTTTCTTTCTTCTGCATATCAGCCCACGCTTTGTCGTTGACGCTAGTAAGTTTCTTTTGCTCGTCCTCATTGAGTTTGATTAATTTTACGGATGCCGTCGATCGAATATCATGCATCTTTTGCGTACCAGTTGTAACGATTTTACCTTTTTTATCTTTTGACGTTTTGAGTGCAGCTTGTGATGATTTAGCGGATTGCGATCCGAGTTCTTTACGTTTCGCTGCATATTCCTTTTGGATTTCTGTACGTTTTTTCTCAGCATCAGCAGATATTTTTATAACTTCTTCTGCGTTTTTTCGTGTAGCTGCTGAAAGTGCTTTACTGGCTCCCGCGACCGCATCCACCATCACTTTACCTGTATCAGACGCTGCCTTTGAGACACTATCGTTACTGTTTTTCAGCCCAATAACAAGACCTTTACCAGCATCCTCTGAAACTTTGATGAATTCTTTTGCTGGGGATTTCCGTCCGATAGATTTAGAAATACTTTCTACCATAGATTTTCCAAGGTTATATGATGCTGCGGCAACTTCCGCTGATTTTTTTATCATCCCCTCTTTCAACCCTTCAACGATGTCTCCCCCAACTTTTTTGAATTCCAATATACTCTTCGCAGCTTCTAATGCCGCGTCGATTAATATCCTTCTGACGATACGGGGTATTGCTTCTATTGACGTGGTGATTCCGGTTACTAAACCTGCCGCAGATTTAATTCCATCTGTCTCGAGTTTTTTAAACCATACCGCACTGTCGACGGCCATTTTCCCCAAATACTTATTTACAACGCCAGGTATTGTAGAGGTTGCAAGATCAATATTGCGACTCAGTTGAGTGAAGTGAATTAGACCATCCACGGCAATTTCCCCGTATTTCGTATTCATCTTATTCCTGAAGACTTCCCACTTGGATAGGATTTCGCCGGTTTCCCAGTTGACCATTTCGATATGCTCTGTAGCCTGTTCTTTCGCTTCTTTGACAACATCCGCATGCATAATTTCAGCATGCTTCACTGAGCCGTCTTTCGCTCTAGTAGCTTCCGCAATCATCTTATCTGCTTGTTCAGCTGTAATGACGCCTGTTTCATCCCGCATGCGGATGATTTCGCCCATAGTTTCATCAAATTGCTTTTCCGCTTCCTTGACTGAGCCCTCGCGTTGTTTGGCTGAATTCTTAACAACGTCTGCCGCTTGTAGTGCCGACAAATCTCCTGCCGATTGTTTCATTTTTTCCATGATAATTTTTTGTTCAACTTCGCTAGCCGATAACGATTTTACCGCGAATTTATTCATGCTGTCTTTAATGTTATTGATTTCAGCAGCTTCCGCATCAGTCAAGTCCCGCTTCGCATTTTTCGCTGCATTCATGATTTCTGCAACTCTATTGTTTTTGGATTCGAGAGAGAGAACTTCTAGCGTGTGAGAGTTTTCTTGTTTTTGTAATATTTTCGCTTCTTCTGCATCTGTTAATACGGATGAATTCAAAAAGAAAGATGATGTAGCTTTCATACGTTCTGCGTGATTGGTATTTAATCCTTCTAATATCTGCGTATTCATAGCGCCGAATTTTTCAATCATAGACTTTGCCATTTCACCCGTCACGACTTTATTTCGGATGCTCATATCCATTACGGCCTGACCTGCACCATCGGATAACTCAAAGAAGCTACCGAGCGCTTTTTGCGTGGACTCCGAAACCTTTTTACCGAACCTGTCAACTTCTGGTATCGCATCTTTTGATAGATGTTTGACTAGTAATGCCACACCGATACCAACTGCCGCTATTGCTGCTATTGCAATCCCTATAGGACCAGTCAATACAGTAAATACAGCTGCTAATGCAGATACAGCTGGCACAGCCGATGCCACACCAGTAGTCATGACCGCAATTGCCATAGACGCTGTACCGAAAGCGGTTAGTATCGCGCCCACCGAACTGACAAGAGCACCAATGACAACGAGTACAGGACCAATCGCTGCTGCTATTCCTGCAATTACAAGTATTGTTTTTTGAGTAGCTTCACTCGTGTTGGCGAATCCTTCAATAAGCGGTTTCAACTTTTTGATAACATTATTAATCACAGGAAGAATAATAGATCCCAATGTAATACCTAATTCCTTCAAGTAATTGACCATTATTTGAAGTTGAGAAGCAGTTGTTTTGTAACGTTGTTCTGCTTCATTCGTAAGTGCTACGTTTTCAGTCCAACCATCATTCGATACTTTGATAGCTGAGCCGAAAAGTTCACTTGCTCCACCTGCTCGTAGTAAACTGTCACGCAGGAGAACACTAGTAATACCCATTTCTTGAAGCATGTTAATAGCTGTGTCGCCAGAGTTTTCTGCATTGGCAAGACCATCAATAAAACTCCCAATTGCTCCAACTGCATCCTTTTCAAACGCCGTTTTGAATTGCTCACCCGTCATGCCCGCAATTTTTGAAAAACCTTCGAGTTCTACACCGGCTTTTACAATAGCCGACAATTCCTTCTTCGTCATCCCCATGCTTTCTGCCATGTTTCCAAATGCTTTCCCGCTATGGGATGCCATCATTTGCATATCGCGCAAAGACAAACCTGTTTCCTTTGATAGCTTCTGGACTTTTGTAAACCCTGTAGATGTGGCTAACTGCATCTGGACCATTACACGCGAGAATGCACTACCACCCATTTCCGCATTTATACCCACAGAGGTGAGAGCCGTAGACAGCCCTAAAATATCGGCTTCACTCATTCCAACCTGAGACCCTGCCCCTGCTAATCGGAGTCCCATTTCCACAATTTCTTTTTCCGTCGTTGCAAAGTTATTACCCAGGGCTACGACACTAGATCCTAGACGGTCGAAATCTTTTTGATTCATACCGGTAATGTTGGCTAGTCGAGCAAGCGCTGTTGCCGCTTCTTCAGATGACATGTTGGTTGCAACACCAAGGTCAACCATCGTACGAGTAAAACCAAGAATTGCTTCCTTTTTGATACCCAATTGTCCAGCTGCTTCTGCAACTCCTGCAATCTCAGTGGCAGCCGCCGGAATTTCTTTTGCCATGTTTCGGATTCCTTTTTCAAGGACCGCAAATTCTTCCTCTGTTGCATCTACGGTTTTTCTAACTCCTGCAAATGCCGTTTCAAAATCAATTGCAGATTTAGCAGCAAGTACCCCCATCGCAACAATTGGAGCAGTAACCTTCATCGACATACTTTTCCCGATTGAAGTCATCTTGTCACCCACAGCTGTCATCGTGGCTCCGACTGCCCGCATCCGTTCACCGAGTTGAGTCCAAGCGCTTTCGCTCAGCCGCAATTCATCCCGTTGTCGTTGAAGTGCAGCAGCTACTTCTGCCAATTCAGCTTCTGTCCGGTTATATTCGGCTGTCGCCCGATTTAAAGCGATAGCCAAACGTTCCGTTTCAACCGAGTTTTCACCGGTTGCAGCTTTACTCGCTTCGTATGCTTCGCGTAATCGGCGGACTTTGATTTCTTGACCGTCTAACATGCGGGTTAATGTTTCTTGTTTTGTGGATAGCCCCTGAATCGAGTTTCCCCAAGTATTTCCTTGAGCACGAACTGAAGCCATTTCTTGACCCATCGCCCTTAGATTCCTGTCAATACTAGCCATTGATTGACTAAAGTTAGCCGAATCTAAGGTTAAACTTACTTTTAACGCACCAACATCCTGTGCCAAATCACCTCACCTCCTACCATTGCACGTGATCGGCATATACTTTTTCGGCTTTTACTGATTCTTTTTTCCAACCTTTGAATACTGCGTGTCTATTCCACAGGGAGAGAATCTTTCGGGGTGTCATCTTCCACACTTCTGATTCCGTCCTGTGTAAATGGACGGTTCCAATATAGATGAAAAAATCAAACGGGATTTCTGTTTCATTTACTTTCCCGATTCATCTTCTGTAGCTACCTCGGTTTCAGATTGTTCAGGTGTGGATGCTGAGAACGCTTTGCCTAATGCATCTACTACTTCTGCGAAGTTACTCATGTCGATTAAAGCGGCTGCCTTTTTTTCTGTAAAATCATCATCTTCTTCGTGAGCCAAAACACTATGAAGGATTGTTCTGATTTTTCCGAAGCTACGGTTTGACAAACCTTCTACTAATTCTTCGAATCCCAAACCTTTATTTTCTAATTCACACAAAGCGTTCAAATCAAATTTAAGTGTTCGTTCTTTTCCGTCCAACAATGTAACTTTTGCACCCTGGTCTTTCATTACCTGTCCTTTAGTAGCCATATATAAAACCCTCCTAATTTTTAAATCAAATAAAAAAAGAGCCGAATATATCGACTCTCAATCTGTTAATTAAACTACCGCTACGCCGTCATAAACTTTCGTAAACCAACCCGTGGCGACAGCAGGCTTGAACGCAAGGTCGTCTTCGTCAACTATGCGACGTTTGATACCCTCGCCTTTTGTATTCAGCATCGTGTCGCTGTGGACGAACACACCCTTGATAGTAGGAGTGTTGTATTCGATTGTTTCACCCTTTGTTTTATACGATTCTTCTGGTGCTTGGAAGCTTCCTTTGTAATAAACGATATAACGGTATTTCCCGTTAGTTTTAAGTGATCGGAACATTAACGCAACATTAGGTGGGATATCTCCTGTAGAGTCCTCTACAGCGCCGTTAGCGTCAATTGTTTTACCAAGTAGTTTTGCATAAATGGCATTAGACAGAGAGTCGATACCAAGTTCGATTTCTGTTTCACCTTCCGCGGATGCCGACTCTGCTGCCCCGTCATCCGCATAAAGGATAGCGGACGATACTTTAGGTGCTACCTTCGCTTCGATTGCTTTTGCAATCCGATAAGGTGTTCCGAATGTTCCGTCCAAGTCTGAAATTTCTGCCACATATAAATCTTTTAACCCAATTAGTACTCCTGCCATAATTAAATTCCTCCTGTGATTTCGTAGTAAAATCTATAAATTTTGTGAAACGTTTTTGTGTCATCTTCGTAAAACTCTCTTCCGTCAACCCGCGTGAATCCCGCTTGAATCATTAACGCTTTCGTCTGCTCAACCAATGCCGCATAATTCCCTTTTGACCAAATATCAACTTGGATGGAACGGCGTTCAGTTTGTTCTGCATCTTCCGCGAATGACGTTCCCATTTCGTTATACTCAAAAAACGTAATATACGTCGAAGTTGTACCGGAATACACTTGAAAGGAAGTTGGGACGTTAGCCGGTTTAAGTGTATTGATTATTAAACTGTTTAAACTCACAATCCCAACCCCCTTCTGATTTGTTCGGCCATGATTTGTTCGATTCTAGTTTTTTCTCGCTCGAATGTCGGGCGCATAAATGGGCGGGCGCTCATCTTTCTTGTCCCGAACTCAACAAAGTGGGCGCGAAATGCAGGACCTTGTTGTGATGGTCCAATCTGAATCTTTCCGTCCACAACTTCGTCCTTCGTAATGCTTTCTTTAAGCTTTCCCGTCCGTACTGGCACATTGTTTTGGATCTCTTTCCGCAAGTGTTCGCCTGCTTCTGTAAGTGCATCTTTTTCAATGTTTGTTGCGTTCGCCATTTGGGATAATCGTGCTTGCAGTTCAGCTAGACCTGTCATTTCGATTCGGGCCATTACATAACCGCCTCTTTTACGACGATAGTCATAGACTTGTTGAGCATGTCATCATTTGTGAGTGAGGTAATATCATAATCCTGCTTATTAAACCGGATCCGCATCGAATCATCTACATTGGGGTGATAACGAATGGTAACCACTTTGTTATCTTGCATTTGTGTTTTAGCTGCTTCAAAAAAACTACGTCCCTTTAGCGTTTCGACGGATGCCCAAACCGTTACGTGTTCCGTCCATTCAATATTCGGGAATCCGTCAGAATCTTCACCCTCTGGGGGACTAAGAAACGTGACACGGTGTCTCATTCGTCCGGGATTCATGATGCATCATCTTTTTTTGTTGCTTTTTTCGGCATTTTCACCTGTTCTATAAATCCGAGACCGATTAACTTCTCTGTTTGCTTCGCGTCCGCACTTGTGTATTCCGCGTCAATTTCAAACAATTTCAGAGCATGAGCCTGGCATTTGAATCTTTTTAATACTTTATACATTTAAAACACCTACCTTTCAGCAGTTAGAGAGTTGTAACAGCATACTTTGGACGGTAAATCGCACCTTTTCACCGACTTTCGAAGCTGTTAATTCTCTACTTTCGTACCAATCAGTCACAAGAACTAAACAAAATAGCCTGGCTTGATCGTGAGTGTGGTCAAACACTGTACCGGTTGCGTTTTTTAAGTAGTTTTCAGAAGCGGCGATAAGCATTTGTACACTTCCGTCATCCTCCGACCCATCGATACGCAACCATTCTTTCGTTTCTTCCAGTGATAAAATCATTCATTTCACCTCATTAGAAAAAGACGACCATAAGGCCGCCTTCATTATGGTGTTGGTGTAAGGTCGAGTTGACCGTAAACAAACGCTTCTTCATCACGCGTTTTAACTACGAAACGTTCGATAGCACGGAACAGCGTAACGTCAGTGAGGTACGCATCTGACGCTACATCACTTGCGCGAACTTCCGTTTTCTTGCGGTCGAACAATACGACTGCTTCTTTCAGATCGCCAATAATAAGTGGCGCTTTGTTAGCAGCAGTTGGCAAATCTTTGTTGGAGATAACTTGTACAGGGACGCCGAAAAGTTGTTTTCCGCTTGCCGCAATAACAGATGGTTGTAGCAGATAATTTCCGTCTTTGTCTTTCAGTTTGTCAAGATAGTTGTAACCGTCCTGATTCGTAACAATTGTGGACGTGTAACGGAATGAAGGATCTAGCGTGACGTTAAGTACATCTTTAATTGCGTCCACATCTGCGATAGCTGTTTTCGCTTTAGTCCCTAACTCTGCAAGGATCAACTGATTACGAGTCACGCGGGATTCATCGCCAATCCAGCTCGTGATAGTCCCTTCAATCGCCTGGTCGCTGTCGGCAAGTAGTTCGCTAGTGACGCGCAAGAAACCGGCATATTTATCAACTTTGTATTCCAAGTTAGTAAACTGTGGAGTGGCTTTTTCTGCAATTTCTCCTGATTCAAGAACTTTTGCAAATCCTGTTTGTTGAGCACGTTTTTTGAACACTCGGCTACCGCTTAGAGTAGTGACAGGCTCAACTGTAACTAACGCTTCCAGAGAGTCCTTACTTTCACGTTGTTCATTGATCTTCGTTTGAATATCCTGCGGGACAGTGTAACCGCCATCCGTTTTACTACCTTCACTCATCGCATTTTGGAACTTCGAACGCACACCATTAATGAAGTTTTTCACTTCGTTGTTTTCGGGTGTCTTTGCAGGTTCTTTATTATCGATAACTGCCTTTTCTTCGTCATACAGATCTTTTGCAATATCAAATTTATTTTGAAGCGCCATTGCTTCATCTTTAGCTGCCTTCGCTTCATCCAGTTTGTTTTCAACTAAGAAAGCCTTAGCTTCTTCCTTTTTATTTGCAATTGCCTCTAACATTTCACGTAATTCTTTATTCATGTATGTGTTCCTCCTCGTTTTTTGGGTATAAAAAAAGAACTAGATCAAGTCTAATTCCATTCGTATTTTTTCTTTTTCGATGTTTACAAGTTCTTCAGCTTCATTATCGGCTTTTTTATATTGGGCAACGATTTGTTTAATGGAGTCGCCAGTGTTGTTCGCCACTTTCAAACGATTAAACGAGAAATCCTTAACGTTTTCCACTTCAATCGGTTTGTCTTGGTACAGCACACCATTTGCGAACCCCTCTTTGACAGCCACATTCGCGGACATCCAAGTTTCATTGTCCATCATCGCGGAAATATCTTCGCGAGAACGCCCCGTTTTAACGATATATGCATTGACGATGGACTCTTTAACCTCGTCTAACACATCAGCAACTTTACGCATTTCATGCATATCGCCATACGATCCAGTCATCGGGTTATGAATCATCATTAAAGCGGTTGGGGACATAAGTATTTCATCACCCGCCATCGCGATAACGGATGCTGCACTCATTGCCTTACCATCTACTTTGACCGTCACCTTGCCTGTATGCTCTTTTAGCGCATTATAGATACTTGCACCTGCAAATACGCTACCGCCATAAGAATCAATCCACACGGTCAGATCCGAACCCTTGAACTCGTTTAGTTCTTCTTTGAATGCATTGGGAGATGCTGCAGGTTCACCGAACCACTCATAAATCCAAGCGTCACCGTCATCAACGATATCCCCTTCGATTCGCAGTTCAATGTTTTCAAGTTCTGTTTCTGTTGCTTTGTTTTTAATAAATTTCCAAAACGGCATTATTTTTCACCCCCCTTCTGATATTGCGTCCCGACCATTGTTGCGGGGATCATGTTTCCATTCACCATCAGCACGTCCCCACCATCCTCTGCCGGAAGGTCAAAGAACCCTCTACCATCATTAAGCGTGTATATGCCATTGCTTACACCTTTAGTAACTGATTCCATTTGCGTTTTCAAATCGGCTCGTAAAATCACAGCAACATTGAACTTGAAGAAGTATCCATCTGAAGTCAACTTCTCACTTTGGATTTTATAAGTAATTTCCTCTTCATATTGCTTCAGAGGATAAAGAAGAGTGTCTACATAGAAAGATAGGTTCTGCGCTTCCGCACTAGCATAGCTGGACTTCTCGTAATCGTTAATCTGATTCGGCTTAATGCCGAACGCTGCCGCGATTTGTAGAGAAGAGTATTTCTTTAGTTCGAAGAATTGCGAGTCGGTTAATTTAATATCCAACGGAACCAACTTCATTCCGAGTGGGACAGGGATAATTTTTCCTGCGTTTTTCGAACCGTTAGAGAAATCTTCAAACCCTTTTACTAGCCGCGCTTTAGCTGTAGCGTCCAAGTCACCCGTATATTCCAGGACAGCTTTACCCGTCAACCCTGTTTTATAAAGATTGTTCATGAACTTTTGGCTTTCCAAACTACCATCAATCGTGCTCTTCAAAATATCGCGAATCGGCACCCCTGTAATGCCATCGAAGGTTGTGGACGTTTTAAAATGCATAACCTCATCACTATTGAATGTATATTGCTTATTTGTCTTGCTATCCGTGTATCGATACCATATGGAACCAACGTCACCGAACACCCCTGCATCATCCATAACGATAGATACGTCAGCACTAGGCATTATCCACAGGTCTAGAAGTACAGGACCCTTATATCGGCACCACACATACGCATTCCCATAATGATTCCTGTTCATTTCCACCGTGGACCAGAAGGTGGTACTTGTCATATTGGGATTCGGACGCAAATTCAACATTGTATACATTTCACTTTTGTCACTTTTCACAGTGCCTTTATCAGTAGATTGATACATTTTCAAGGGTAGTTTACCGATACTTTCAGCCATAATTTTTAAACAGGCAAAATAAGTAGCTTCAGACATCTTATCTTTCGGTGAACCCGAGTCGATACCGAGCCATTCCAACAATTTCGGGTTATTCATTTCTATTGTTTCATTCTTGAATATTTTCTTAGTCCAGTTCAGCCATTTCATTTTTTCACCTCCTTTTACCATCCCATGCTATCTAGGAATGAATTAGTAGTTTCAACGAAGTCGATATTCTCATCACCACTCATCGCCCGATAAAAGCCATTTATAACAGCCGCAATCGGATCTATTCGTTCGGATGACTTTGACTTGTCCAACATGATGTTTTCCAGTGCATCCATACGCTGTACCGCATTCCCTACCGCCCAATTTAATACGGGATCATCGAAATGGATTATCTTTTTGTTGAATACTTCTTTTCGGAAGTCTTTCGTAGGTGTGGACAGCTGTCTAATGTTCTGTGGAATTTCAACCATTTCAAATCCGTTGTTCGTCATGATTTGAGCAAAATAAGTAGCGTTCCATTTATCGTAATCGATTTCTTTGATGTCATAACCTTCTTCACGGAAGTTGAGCAGATAACTTTCGATGTAACTATAATCCACAACAGCACCTGGCGTTATTGTGATGTACCCTTGTTCGGCCCATAGCTTCAAAGGAACCTTATCCGTGTTCATTCGCTCTTGCAATTTATCTTCCGGCATAAACGAATGTTGTTTAATTGCATAATTCCCATCATTCATTTTGAATACCATGCCCACACTCGTTAAATCAGTGGTCATGGATAAATCAAGCCCTATCCAAACTGGATATTGTTTCAAATCAATTCTGGTAGATGCACGATCTTTCCATTTCGACATGTCCATGTAACCATCGTCTTTAGCGTCTACCCATATATTCATGTTTTTTGTGAGGAAGTTTCTCATTTTTTCGGGAACGTCAAGCGCAATCTTTAATTGTCCACGCAAATAGTTCACGCCAGCATCGTATGAACAGATTATTGGATTAGCTTTCCCCCAATTCCGTTCATCTTTAATATCATCATCTTTATCCAGTTCGTTAATCATGACGAAATACCGATCGTTATCAACCGGACTGTTAGGATCCAATATATCCGCAACATATTTATATTCCACTCGATAGCAGGGATGATTCAAATTGAAACCTGCTGTCGTAATTATCATCAGCAATGGCTGCGGTCTTGCTCCCATCCCTGAGTCGATGATGTCGTACATTTCAGAGGTTGGATGTGCGTGGTATTCATCTATAATTCCACACTGAGGACTGTATCCGTCACCCGACTTCCTGTCTTCCTTACTTAACGCCTTTATTTCAGAACCGCTTTTAATGTGGGTGATGGTGTTATACGCTACTTTGAATCTGTCGCGTAAATCCGCGTTCCCCATTATCATTCCTTTGATTTCGTCCCATACGATTTCAGCCTGTTCCTTCTTTGTAGCAGCGCAGTATACCTCCGCATACGATTCACCAAACGCTGAACCTTCATAGCCGCCAACGGCACCAAGTGATTGAGATTTAGCGTTCTTCCTTCCAACTTGCCAAAAGGATTTATTGAAACGCCTATACCCCGTATCTTTGTGGAGCCATCCGTAAACGTTCCCGAATATGAATTCTTGTATGATATGAGGTTCGATGAATTGACCCGCAAGCACACCTTTTCGATGTTTAAACAAGCGCATCCAATCAAGGAACTTAACAGCTGACGGTTCATCAAAAAAATATGGGAAGCTTTCTGTGCCTTGTCGTGTTAAATCATCCAAAAAACGACGACATGCCCACTTGTGTTTTTCACAAGAAACAATATCGTCGTCCATTACTGATTGGCTATATTCAATTAACTTATCTAGTAGCGACATTATAAATCACCGAATTTCCTATCGAACTCCGACTCTTCCGTTTTTTCCTTTTGAGGGATAACTAACTTCAAACGAGATGTAATGGTCAGACCCAAATCGGCAGCATATGCCCTGCACTCGTCAGAGAGAGATTTCTTTGCCCGTTGCAACTTCGTATATATATCCACATCGTCTAGTGGTTTAATCTTCCTTACAATATCAACGATTCTTTCATACTCTGATTTAGCGTCGATATATCTAGTTAACGTATCAACATCCAAGTTGCTGAAAATCTCTAATTTCATTAACTCATTTGCGATAATATCGAACTCTTCTTTTTGTTTAGCAAGCAGTCTTTTTGGTGGAGATACTTTGTCTGTATCTCCCTTTATCGTATCTTCTTGTTTTTGTCGTTCAGCAATTACCGCTTTCGTCAGATGTTTCGCTTTACCTTTACCCAATATTACAGATAATGGTTGTTTGTTCCTTCCGGCCATGATTACACCTCCTTTGAAATTATTCTAAAAACGGGTTTTTGTACGCAGAAAGGTTCCCATCGGTTTATTGTTTATTTATTTAAAACAATTTAACCCACCCCTACCTACCTTTTATATATCTTTTTATCATTTGCTGTTTTAATCGCATGACATCTGTTACATAAGGATTGTAAATTGCTCAATACATCCTTTAAATGATTTTCTTCTTTTAGTGGAACGATGTGATCCACCATATCGGCAGCAGTTACTACCCTGTTGCGTACGCAGTGTTGACATAATCCATTATCCCTCATGAGCGCTTGACCTCTTACTATCTTCCAGGCTTTCGATTGATAGAAGGCATTCGATACTTTATCACGGGCGAACTTATCATACTCTGCATTCTTTACGGTTCGTTCAGTGGTGTGGTCTTCGCAGTAACCCGATCTTGTTAACTTCGAACACATTGGATAATTGCATGGTTTGAGTGGTTTCTTCATGGCTTCTTGGTCCTTATAGCGAATCCCGTGATCAATAGGATAGGTATCGTTACACACGCTGTCAGTATCAATCCTATTACCATCATCACTGTATCCATTGAATCAATCCTCCTGGTTACATAAGCGAGCAACCAACGCAGATGTTAGATCACTCATCCTCTCCGGCATATAGCCTATTGACCGATACACTGTTAAGCAAGAATGACCACCACCTTTTATGTAATAGAAAAAGCCACCCGGCAAAAGGTGACTTCAGCATCTATATCCATTCAGTATCTTTTAATTTATGGAACACCTCACAAGTATCTAAGTAAGTTGTTTTTCCAGTGCGTTGCATGTTTTCGTCTAATAGTTCAACTCGTAACTCTTGAAAACCTCGTTCATATTCGAATATATGATACGTTTCACCTTGTCCGTATTCAGCAACTACGATGTCATTTACCTCAAACGTGGGATACATTCCATCTTTGCTTTTCACATATTCATTTGAGCAAAGTTCGTATGTCATCTGTCTTGTATTTAAACTTCGACCGTCATCTAAATAGAATTTCTCAACAAAAATCGGCTCGATTGGTGCGTCACCATAAAAATCACGAAAATTAATTTTTAGCATTAATTATCACCAACCTCGTTTTTAATTTCCTTTAATTAGTTATAACCAATACCGTAATAAAAAGCCACACCCGATTGGATGTGACTTAATAACACTATTAATTTTGTGCTAACGAAATGTGGTAACTTACAATCTCACTCGTTTTAATATACGTTTCTCCAAACAAGTTTCCGTAATAACCCGGTGACGCCTTATGATAACCTTCTCTACTTATAACGCTGTCTTGAATATGTTTCGCAAGCTCTTCGCTAGAAGAACAATTATCATACTTTTGCAAAACTTCTTTCCCATTACTCATTGAAAATGTAACGTGAAATTCCATAACTAACACCTCCATCCACACTAATCATAGCGTTAATGGAAATGATTGTCACCAACATAATTCGACATATTAAAAAAGCATCAAACAAAACCGTTCCACGGGTTCTGCTGATGCTTCCTGCCGTATCAAGAACACACACGCTACACCCATATATAGTGATAAATCTTAACTGTGACTTACCGAGTGCGCCTGATGTGTGTCCTATTATGTTTGACTGTCAATCGGTCAATGCCGCAGTCTTTGCATCGTATGGTTACGACACATATGTTGTGGATGTAGCTATCTGCTATCTTTTCATCTCACAATACAATTATCGCACGTCTATCACCAAATGCTCTGCCACAATCCTGCCAAAAGTCTGCCACAATCCTGCCAAGTTTTTTTGTATGGTCGAACTGTGTATTAGTAAACCCCTGTTGAAGTGCAATCATGAAATTCATTTCTTTTGATTCTTTTAAATCCATAAATTTTAAAGTAACCGATGCCAAACGGTTTAAAAGTGTATCCATAACCCCAGTTCATGTGATGTATCCTGTGGATGTTACTGACGTACTGCAACAATCTATTTTTCTTCATTTCTCTATCCCCTTTTCTATTTCACATAATGTGTCTTCTTACCAACCAGCTGCAGACCTTTTCTTATTCCTATTAAATAACTTCCTGGCCATCTCATGCATTTCATCCGTCGGCTTAGATCTAATTAAATCCGAAATATCCTTGGTTATCAGTTTTCGTTTACCAATCCGATATCCTTGCTCATTTAATTCCTTCGTTATCATAGTGACGTTCTCCCGTAGGACATAGAGCTTGAATACTTTCTGTTCATACGTTTCTGCTTGATAATCCTCGACCATAACGATATATTCTTCCAACTTTTTAATGCGTTCCTTTGCTTCTGCTACTTCCACCTTTTCCACCTCTTTCAGTACTCTTCAATACATAGACTGTTGCACTCGCCCTTCCGCGAAAACCCTTTTGTATCAATACTTCATCACGCTTTATAAAATGACTGCACGATACACTTATTTATGATGCAGATATAACCAAAAAAAATTAAATTCTATACTTGTCCATTGCGTTATCTAATGCATCTTGATGTATGCCTATATACTTTAAGGTTATTGATGGACTTGAATGGTTAAACAATTCTTGGAGTATAGCAACATCTTTTGTCTGTTGATAGAAATGGTATCCGAATGTTTTACGTAAAGTGTGTGTACCGATTTCAGTTAGATTGACGTGCTCTGCTGCATCTCTTAGGATTCGATAAGCTGTTGACCTATCTATTGGTCTGTTTACCCCTTGGCGGCTCTTAATGACATGTGAGTGATCTGATAACTTCTTTGCATAAGGGACAACTTCTTTTTTGATGTATCCTGGTAGTTTTACGCGCTTTCGCTTAGTCGTCTTCGTTTCTTTAATATCTACATGTGATTTTAATAAATCCTCTTTTTTTAAATTCAATATATCTGATATACGTAATCCAGTACTAATGCCTAATATAAAAAGAATATAGTCACGTTCATTCTTTAACTTCAAATAACCCTTCATTTGTTCAATTTTATCCGTATCCCTTATTGGTTGAACAATATTCACGTAACTGGCACCTCTTCCTTATATACCTCAACTTTCAGAGCAAAGGCCAATTTGTAGAAAGCGCGTGATTTCAATCGGAAATAGTTTCGTTCAGACATGTTCAATGCTCCATACGTTTGATAATCAAACATTTCATCATCTTTCATATAACGCTGCACAATTATTGATCGCTCATCATGTGGCAGCCGATTTACAGCCTGAACAATCCAACCAATAAATCGTTTTCTCTCACGGTCATAGTCCACATTTGCAATAGCGGATGACTCAGTCGATGAGCTTGGTAGTCCTCCTGGACTGTTGAGAACTAACGAATAAGCGGCTGTAATGGATGGTAGTCTGTCTAAACTTGTTTGGAGTAGGTACATTTTGTATTTTTCCAGCAACGATTCCACGGATTCCCTTGTCGCCTTGCGGTCAATCTCCGGTAAAATGAATTGTATTTGCATATACATCTCCTCCTTTATGTTCTTCGGATTGCGCCACTGTCCCCACTCATCTAATAATCTTCCGATTGAATTGACGCGGTTTACGATTAATTACTTGGTGCTTAATTTTATGCCTAGAAAAGTCTCGACGATGATGCTGGCGAACGGTTACCTGTTTCTCCTCTTCAAGCTGATACCACTTAATAGCAACTTTTCTAGTTTTCACGTATATACTTCGGAAGAACTTCGCTGCTCGTTCCAAAATCTCTTTAAACGCTCGCGCAATCGGCTCAAATACCTTCAGTAAATCATTTATCGCATCTCCAAATGTCCTGGCCGCTTCAACCTCTTCGCGCTTTTCTCGATTGATTTCCATCGTCTTTTCCCACTTTTTTGAGATGAAAAAAGGACATCAAAACAGCATAATGCTGAATCGATGTCCCCGGTTGTTCCGTTGGACGCTATATTTTTTTTGAACAATTCACTTCAATGACTACAGGTTTCCCATTTTGCCATAACACGGTTTGTTTTCCATATCCGCTTTGAGGGCACCCTAATTTCTCTATCTTACCATCTTTCACCACATAAGTCGCATTTTCAAGCAAATTAATTTTTTCAATATTAACAACCATTTCCATAGAATCACCCCCTATTCATCCTATTATGCCGATCAAATTCCTCCAGTAGTTTTCGGTTGCTTAGTTTCTCCAGTCCGTCACGCGACCACATAGACCACATGAGCAGGAATTCAATTAGCTGATCACGCTCCTCCTCAGTCATTAATATCCATTCTCCTGTCTGTCATGATTTGTTGCGTTCTTTTCCATGTAAGCAGATTCGATTTGATCCCATGTGAAACCTAGCATTTCGCCTAGACCAATGAATGTATCGAGTACGGATGCGTAATCGCTAACCGTTTTATACCTAGAAAAATTGCTTATCTCATCGAATAATTGACTAAATTGCCCCGTCACGGTGATTGTTTTAGTTATCCAGGATTCGTCGTAAGGTGTCGTCATCGTGGTTTCTTTTCTCTCTAGCCCGATTGACAGGATGAAATGCAGGCAGTCAACGTATTCTTCGAGGAGTGGATTCTTCGTTCTAAATGCATAAAGAAATCCATTTCTGCACACTGGACAATCTTCATTATTTTCTCCAAATAAGTCTTGCAACCTAGCGTCAGACTTATTAAACCTTTGGCCACAATCTTCATCGCTACAAGAAAACTCAATTGCGTTTTTTTCTGTAGCCCCTTCTGTCGTATGAATCGTTCTGCATGGATTCTGATTATTACTCCAAAACTTAAACCCACGCCATTCGTTCGCACATTCTCCCAATTCAACCTGTAATGCAAGAATCTTTTCGGAAAGCAAGTCGCGTTCGTCAAGTCCCTTTTTCTTGTTGATTGCTGCATCTAACACTTTTTGTATTTCAAATAACTTAGTAAGATTCATCTCGCCAGCTCCTTCGTTTTTGCACTTAACCCGTGGAACTTTTTCCGCTCGACTAACCTTCTACTACCTATCCCATAACCCTTTACAATGGCGCGATCACTCATATTTGCGGCCTTCATTTTGCCATAAAGTTTTACCGTTAAATCTTCGAAAGAATCTTGTTTCTTGTCTATTTCCGGCATGGTCGGAATGGATTCATCCAATTTTCGTTCGGATGTTAATTTGTATAATTGTTTTCCTAACTCCCGAATCTTGATAGCCACTTGGCACATGCAATGCGACTTTTCCGAATCCGGATAACCATTCGCGGGTTCGCACACGATGCATCGGAATTTATCCAACCTATCAATTTCAGCTAAGATTACTAATCGGTCTTTGCGCAATTGCCGTTTGCACTTCACCATTCCATTCCCCTCCCTAAAAGTTTTCATTCGTAATTCTCTCCGCAACCTTGACGCGTATATTCTTTACGAGTTGTCCTACTCGGACCTTTGTAATTCCCAATTCTGCGCCAATATCGGAGTAACTATCATCCTTCATCAACCTATCAACTATGAATAGTTCACGAGGATTCAATTTCTCAATGTAATAACTAACATTCGGATTCGATAAATCTTGATCGTAACTGACCGATTTATATAGGTTGGCTTCTTCATCTTCTTCGTTTCCGGCTTCCATGCTCAACACTGATTTAAGACTAAAGAAAATTCGACAGCTTTCCACATGTCTTAGTTCAACATTCAGTAATTTCGCTATATACTCATCGTCGTAATCCCACAAACCTTGCTTATCTATCTTCCAAGTCGTCTCTTTTACACCTGCAGGCACATGTATAATTCCGTTTTCACGATTCAAATTCCGCATGTAACCACGGATATACTTGTAAGCGTAAGTGGTAAATTTCACATCAGACTTATCGTCAAACCTTTTAAACGATTCCAACAATCCGATGAACCCGACTTGCGCCAGGTCGAATTTATGGTGATAGTCGTTGCCGCTGAATCTGTCTGCTAACTTGAAAACCAATCGTTCGTACTTTTTTATGACGGATTCAACTGTATGCATTTCATCGTCGATTAATTTCTCAACCATCGCGCTTACCTTCTGGGGTTTGACGGGCTCTTTCGCCCACATCTATTTCAAGCATGGTCTCTCCGTATTGGTCGGGTTTGTGGCTGTCTTCTCTTTCGTAGAAACTTAACGCCCCACGCAACCTCTCAATCTCGAAATCCCGCGTTTTTATCATACTGATCAGTTGCCCGTAACTACTGCCTAACGTCACGGCTCTTCCGTAATCCAAGTCTTTCATCGCTAGTTTAGCAGGAATCATGATTTCTTCTATTTTCATTCCGCTTCAACCTCCTTTTGAATCATCCCTGTACCCTTGCAGACTGGGCATGATTCCGTTATATAAGAAGATCCACCCAACGTCCCAATCCCCTTACAATCGACGCACATGAGGGTTGTCGGGAGTTTAGGAGTTTCCCATTCATTACGCATTGGAATCCTCCTCAAAACGGACGTACGATTCGATTGGGTGGAATCCCGTAACTAATCCCGCTTTGTAACGGACATTTGCAGTATCCATAGCCTTAGCCGTGTCGATGTGAATGCTGCTGCCGTTGTGAGAATAAACATCTCCGTATCTGAATTTCCCATATCCGCGGTCCGCCTCCGCCCACACTCGACACTCCTTTTCATCTTTAACCTCTTCTGGTGTTGCACGTCGGACATTGCTTTTCAGTGCTCCTATATCGCCGCAAAACGTAACAAAAAACTCACTTACCTTTTCCACTTCGACCACATTTAAACCGTTTACGAAGTTCACACCGTTAATATTCACAATCTGATCCCCTACTTTAAACAGCGGCTCAACTTCGTAGCTGTCAGGTTCATATAAGGCTCTCGCCAATTCGTCAAAAGTTAAATCGCTAAGTGATCTGAAAGTCGGATTAGGTATCTCTGTGTCTCTTGCTACATAACCTAGTACCACCCCTCTGCTGCCTCTCACCGCTTTAGTTCTCTCCACTGTGTCTGCTTGTTTCTGTGTCAACCTCACTTTTTCAGTCATATCCCCTAACACTCCTTTTCAAAGTTTCATAGTTTGCGGCTCGCAGTTTCACTTATGAGCCGCATTAGGTTCGTGCTGTTAATCGGATATTGCTAACCCCATAAACACTCCACCTAGAATCAATAGAACCATCGCCATGAGATGAATGTAATTTAAGTCGGTAACCGAGGAACCTATGATCACGCTTCCTGCAAGTAAGGTAATAGTGCTCATAGATGAAAACCATTTTTTCATACCGCTTCACTCCTCATAAGTTTAGTCGAACTGCTTATTAGTTGTCACTTTCTACTAGGTACGATTCCCCGTTTTTCAAATCAACCTCAATAAGTCTATAACCGTACTCATTCCATACGATTCTCACGCTTTCGATGTCTTCTGCGTCAGGATATAAATGTTTATCCTCCATTTTCAAACCCTCCTAGTTGCTAAGTCGTATGTGTCAACTGTTCATCTATCCATTTTTCCGATCACTCATTTTACTAGATATGTTTGCCACAATAATGCCGGTTCTTGTTAGGTCAGCATCATTCTGAATTAAACTTCTCCCGTTCAAAATAGATAGTATTCTTCTTGAAACGAGAATTAAGTTATTGTTTTCAAAGTTACGCCGATTTCCATCACCAAAGATAACTACATGCCCTTTCGGTATCGGACCATATTTCTTTTTCCATATCACCCGATGTTTCGCTTCCCATACGTTAGGCTCTTCGATTTTAATGTCCACATAATCATCACCGTTAACTCTTTCTGTTCCGACAGGTTTATGGTTATGTGGTCTATTACCTTTTTTAAATTGAGTAGGCTCCCATCCGCCTATGCTTTTTCCTTTATTAAATGCAACTTGTCCTAGTTTGAATCTAGTATCCAAGCCGTTTGACAAACCGCGATTTTTAATAAATGCTGTAATCTGATTGACACCCAACTCTAATTCAAAATGAGTATTAAACATTTCCGTCATTTCTTTTCGACTGCGTCCCGGTATATTTTTAGCGATAAAATCACAATGCGCTTGACTGTATCGATGCGGTGTTAAGTGTGTCACTTTTATCCCTCCAACATTTTCGGCATTTTTACGCTGGCATCTATAAAGTTGTCCGCCACTTTTTGAGCCTGTAAAACCAATGAGCCGTTTGAAATGATTTGTGATGCTACAGCAGTTATCGATTTCGCTCTATTCATCTCTTCGACCAATTCCTCACCAGTCAAATCTTCATCGCCTAGGCGTTCAAGTTGTGCAAACAGATGGTTATTCAAATCGCCAAGTGTATTTTTCACTTAAATTCCCTCCTTTTGCTGAATTAACTTCCATCCTTGTTTCATTAGCCGTGTTAATTCCTTACCCCAAAGAGGTTCGTACACCCAAACCTTCTGGCCATCTTCGATTCGAAATAACAAACGCCACGGACGTTGATTCATTCCTTCCCAATCACATTTCTGACTTTTTTGCATACTATTCATGAGCTGCGTACAGAATGTTCTTCACTTTTCCACCAAACGCTGAAATGATTTCATTTTTTACTGATGTGCTTTTGTACATAAATTCATATCCATCAAGTTCAAATTCGACTAATTTTAAAAAAGGAGCAGGTGTATGTCCGCTAGTAATCCTTATCCAATGAAAGTCTTGCGTAAGAGAACAACATATCAATTCGCCAGTGCATACGGGGTCCAGTTCCAAATAATCACTTAAAGTCATTTGATCCATTTCTTATCACCCTTTCAATGTTTCATAGATTTAAAACGGGAGATCTTCATCTTTCACCTCAATTGGACCGCCGTTGTTATACGGGTTGTTTTCCCTGCTTGCTGATTGATTCTGAGCGTCCTGCTGATAACTTGATGTATTTACGTGTCCAGACGTTTGATTGCCCTCTTGCGCGTTGCTGTGTGTTGATCTCGGTTCTAGGAATTGCGTGCTGTCTGCTACGACTTCTGTCGTATAAACACGTTTTCCATCTTGTCCTTCAAAGCTGCCCGTCTGAATACGGCCGTCTACTCCGACAAGACTTCCTTTTTTCAAGTAGTTCGCAACGTTTTCAGCTTGCTTTCTCCAAGCTACACAACTAATGAAATCAGCTTCTCTTTCACCTGATGCGCTTTGGAAGGCACGATTTACCGCTAATGTGAAGCGTGTTACTGCAATACCTGTTTGAGTGTATTTGAGTTCAGGGTCTTTTGTGAGACGACCAACTAAAACAACGCGATTAATCATTCGTTTGCCCCTTTCGATTTGCCCAATAGCGTTCCGCCATTCGGATTTTTACTTCAAGTTCGTTCATTTCGCGCTTTCGCTTGTCCGCATCATAAGGTTCAGTTGATTGGACGAGGTAAAGTCCTGGTCCTGGGATCCATTTAGGCATATCTTCCCTCCTAAAATTCGATATTCTTTATTCGTTTATCTGTCGTAACTTTAAATCTAATTAAATACGTGTCTTTCATGAGCCTAGAAACTAGTTTCGGGTCGTACATTCTTTCTAGTTCCGGTCTGGATAGATTGCTAGTGATGATTGTCGATTTGTTCTGCCTGCTGTTTGCTATTGCGTAGAGAACACGTAACGTGAAGTCCGTCGCAGTTTTCTTCGTTCCGATTCCACCTGTTTCAGCTCCAAGGTCGTCTAGCACCAAGTAATCAACTTTAGACAAAAGATCCACGAAGTAATATTCCGTATAACGACTTTCCTTGTTGTCGAAACTATTACGAATCCGTAGAAGCATTTCGTCAATACTGACAAACAAGCAACTCTTTTCCTTTTCTCCTAATTCGTTCAAATTGCGAAGAATGGCCATGGCTAGGTGGCTCTTCCCAACACCAGGAACTCCTGTAAGCCAGGTATTGAACGTTTCCCCTTTTTTATAATTCGCAAGTGCATCCAATGCCTTCTTTTTATTGATGGCCGTTTCGGTATCCGGTTCACCTGTTTCGTAAACATTGAATGATGCTTCGAGCAATCCAGTGTCAGTCAGCACACTTTGATTGTTAAAAGTATTGTAATTGCGGCTATTCATAGCGCGTTTAACTTTCATATCTTCTACATCGCTTAATTCTTCGGTTTTGCGCTCGCTTTCACAGATTGGGCATACTTCTTGTCCTTCGAACATAATCTTGTATATAGGCTTGTTTATACGTTTTGGATGTTGGTCACAAATGTTAGAAGTCAAGTCCATCTTCATATGTTTTGGTAGGCTGCTGATTACTTCTGCTATTGACTGCATTGCTTGTCCCTCCTTTTTCGTTTAAGTAACCTTCAAATTTATTACCAAATAAAGTTTCTGGTCGAAGAAAAGTTCCCCATTTCGCATCACCAAGCCATTGCGATGATTTGGTGTCTATCACCTTTTTGAAATCTTCAAGTTGAAAACCTTCGTTCATCCTAGCTTTGATTAGTGACTGCGTTTTTTTACCATTCGCTCGGTATTTCGTTTTTGCTTTATCATTTAGATAACTAATGATTTTCTCGTAAGGGTGAGAAGGAACGTTAGTGACGTTATCTATTAATGTAGTAGTCTCTGTTGTATTCTCTGTAGTAATCTCTGTTAAAGAAACCGACAGATTGTCAGAATGAATACCGACACTTTGTTCGAATGGAATCTGACAAAATGTCAGAATGGATTCTACAAATTTGTCATAATCCAATTTATAGTGAACAGTAGGAGCACCATTCGCTTTTTTAATTTTCGTTTCAACTATGCCGATGCCTTTTAGTTTGTTCATGGAATATCTAACCTGTCTTTCCGTTAAACAAATTTCCTCTTCCCACTCCTTATATGTTTTGTAGAAAAATCCGTCTTTCCTTTTAGATTTATCTGAGTAGAAAACGATTTGATTCAACAAAATGGCTGTGGTCAAATCCCCAGCGTACTGGACATATAACCTAGGAACCGTAAATACGTTATCTTGACCACTGACACGTTTGAGAAGCTCTCTAATTGCTTGGTAATTGCTCAAATTGACAACACCTTCCCTACTTGATTTACAAGGGGCTCTTATGTAACATGATGTTAAGTGTGTTTTAAGAGCCCCACCAAACTCGCTGCTCTAACAGCGGGTTTATTTTTGTTTTGGAATCCAAGCATCCACATAATGAATAGCTGACTGGAGATCTTGATGCTTTACATCTTTATATGACGTGACAGCAAATCGGTCTTTAATTTCGCGATACAATTCGCTAAACAAACGTTTACGTACTTCTATATCATTTTCAACTGTGTATATTCTTGCTCCGACTGCTTTTTGCAATCTCCGTTGTTCCCCATGATCTAGAGTAATTCTGTTTTCAACCATGCTTCGGATTTCAGATACATCTTCCTTCACCTGTTCCAACTCCTCAGAGGTTTCTAGACTCAACCGCATCGATGCTTTTAATTGTTCGGCAGGACTTAAAATCTTAGGTGCGTTCAACGTTTGCTCCATTTCTTCAAAGCGAGTTACATAAGCAGCGGTGAAGAGGACACCTTTTTCTCCTGACATTTTGTTAGCGACCATATCGCATCCGGCCCGCGTGAGTAAGTAACAAGGTTGTATTTGATTCCGATTGTTGAAATATGTGCTTTCAACAAAGAATTTCTCACTCCCGTAATCTCGGGAGTGAAGTATTTCTAAATACTTCCTAATATCAGCCAGTAAATGGTCATGCCTTTTTTCTACCATTTCCGCAACATCCCGACTATCTGCAACTACTTTCCCGTGAATAGCTACCACTTTTAATTCATTGATGTTATTCATTCCATTTCCCTCCCTCTCTTTTTAAACAATCGCAAAGTGTTCCTGATCAAGCGTGAGATACAACGACCAAATCACCCTGTCGTTCGATTTATTAAGATTGCCACCGTAAGCTACACGAAAATCGTTCATTAGATTTTGCATACGTTGCACTCTGAGATAAGAGTCTTTAACTTCCTTTATTTCTTTCAGCCTATTTGTCCAACCAAGCATTTCTCCGAATGTCATTTCATTTCCACCTCTCATTATCTTTTTTCTCAGCCCGTACCCGGCCAACCGCTTCAAATGTATGGGCCGCGATTGCTAAACCAGCGATGAATACTAAGTAGAGTGCGAACATTCCCCAGTCTGTGTTCATTGGACAACCTCCTGTTTGATACCGACATATTCGTTTAATAATTTTGGTGAAATGTGATAGGTCCATTTAGACGACATCTGCACCGCAAAACCGAAAGGCAATATATTTCTTTGCAAGCCGACCCTTACGAACTGCTGTGATTTCCCCATTAATTTAGCGGCATCTGATATTTTGATGTTTTGGGGTTCTCCCACGAATTACACCTCCTCTTCCCGAATTGGACAGATTGGACAAACCTAGTCCAAAAAAATATCTTTCATCGAGACGTCTAGTCCATCTGCAATTCTTTTCAGCATTTTAGTGGTGCCTCGGTTGCCAACTTCAACTCTGCATAACCATTCGTTTGTGATACCAATTTTATCCGCCAGTTCCTTCTGGGTGAGGTTTTTTCTTATTCGAATAGCGGCGATGTTGTTCTTCATTTTTACACCTCCTATGCTCGCGAGTTGTCTTATATGTCCAACTCGTTAAACTTAGTATAATTGGACATATTGGACAAGTCAAGTATTAAATTAGACATTTAGGACAATACTAATTAAGCTAACGGTTTTTATTTTGGTTTAAAAGGACAATTACGTATAATGGATAAGGGTGATGTTAATGAAGGAAGAAGATATTGGTTCAAAAATTCGAAGGTTGAGAATAGAAAACGGAGATACGTTAAAGGAGATGGCCAAAAAAGTTGGTAAAGATTTTTCGAGTTTAGGGAAAATTGAAAGAGGAGAACGTGATGCTTCAATTGATTTATTAAGAATTATCATCGATATGTATGGGGCAGATCCTAGATATTTTCTTGGACAGGGTTTTACGCAATCGGAAGGACATCTACTAATAGAAGAAGACCTGAGCCCTTCCAGCCTAAAAGAGAAATATGATTTTGTTGTAGACGGGGTCGAAGCGACAGATGACGAAATCAAGGAAGCATTAAGGCTGATACGTTATTTACGCAAAGACGAAAACTCGGACTGATTTTCTTTTTGTTGTTTTTCTTTCGCTATTTGTTTTTTCAACTCAATGATTAAGTGTTTTAAATCAATACCCTTTTTCAATTTAATCCCTCCAGTAAAGGTGGTAGCGTTTTGTATGATGTCGGCAGATGTCTCTTGTCCGACTTACTTCTACAATCGCGCATGACTCAACAAGAATTAGCAGATAGATTAGGCGTCACCAGGCAACAAATCGGAACCTATTCCACAGGGAAACGAGAAATGACCTTGCATATTGCGAAAAACATTTCTTACATCCTAAATTGCAATATGGACGATTTGTACCAATGGGACCGTGTAGAAGAGCGAACAAAGAGACGATGAAGAGTAGATTTAGGTCTACTCGCCGGCACTTGTCAGTCTGCTGACTTACATCTAATATTACAACAATTCTTGGAAATGTCGAACATTTGTTGTTTTTTGTTAATTTAATGTTAGTATAACATAAAAGGCGAACGAGTGTTTGCGCACTTGTGAAACAATATATGACAGGAAATATAACAACGTTAAATCGACCTTAAATCCGCTTTTTGTTAGGAGGAGAAGTTATTGAAAAACCCAAACGGCTATGGCTCAGTCTTCAAGCTGTCAGGCAAGCGTAGGAGGCCTTTTGCCGTACGGATAACAGTTGGATGGGATGATAACGGCAAACAGCTATATGAGTACCTAGACTACTTCGTAACCAGACCTGAGGCGATGATTGCCTTGGCTGAGTATAATAGGGATCCATACGATCTTTCCGATAAAAAAATCACCTATGCAGAATTATACAAGCGTTTCACCCTTGAAAATTTCTACAAAGTCGAAAATGGAGTTAAAGTACTCAAAGCTTCAGAATCGAAGGTGTACACCTATCAAATGGCTTTCGGTCTCTCTAAAGCGCTCCACAGTTTGAAGTTTGTAGATATAAAAAAATCCCACATGCAAGCGGTAATAGATAACTGCGACAAAGCTTACGAAACGAAAAAGAAGGTAAAGTCATTGTTTAACCACCTGTACAAGCTTGCTATGGAGAATGATTTAGTGGATAAAGATTACGCGGCATTCGTTGATCTTGGCGAGAATGACACAGTGAGCAGTAGGGAGCCTTTTACTACGGAAGAAGTTGCTTCACTTTGGGAAAATATCGACAAATCGGATTTTATCGACACCATACTGATTATGATTTATACAGGCCTGAGACCAGGCGAGTTAGCCACTATTGAAAACGAAAATATAAATATTGACGAGAGGTATATGCGCGGAGGATTAAAGACTGCAGCTGGGAAAAATAGAGTCATTCCTATCAATATGAAGATCCTACCTCTTATCGAAAAACGTATTAATAGCAATCAAAAATATTTACTAGCTGATCTTAAAGGGGGTTCTGCCAAGCAGAGGTACGACGACTTCAGTAGACGGTATTGGAAACCCGTAATGGAGCATTTGAACATGAAACACTTACCGCACGATTGCAGACATACTTTTGCCACGTTAATGGATAACGCCGAAGCAAACAATACTTCCATTAAACGTATTATGGGCCATGCCTCGAAAGGCGTTACAGAAAAAGTATATACCCACAAAGATATTGAGCAGCTGATAAAAGCAATCGATTTGATTTAAAACCCTGTATACTACTTGTATATTTCTTGTATATTACGAGTGAGTATTTACACGATTTCGCACACTCTTAAAAACAAAGAAACCCCACAACCGCACGGGGCTGTAGGGTTTAGAAATCAGATATTCTTACCACGGGGGTAGATATAAATGAAAATGGCGCGTTGTTTAGTCTGCTTCTGTAATTCATTACTTATGAACACGTCTGTTGATTAACCATTTATTCTCATAAAATACTGGTGAGAAGGGCTTGGAAAACACCGTTTTCACTTGACCCTTTTCGGTCCGCTTTCGGCGAAATAATCACGACAGATTTACCGAGGGGGCCCCAGTGTGTCTAGGAATGACTTCATCATTCCTAGACACACTCTTTTCGGTCATCCTGTTGTGAATAGTTGCCTGTCGCGTCCCTACACTTTTCAAGTGAAAAATGCGGTTGCTTTGGAAGAATAGAATAGATGACATTTTATGGTGACTGTAAGTGCCCGAAGATACAATTTCGGGCACTCTTGCACGTTGTATAATGTGCTTCTTGCTTACTTTTATTAAATTTTATGCATCTAATTATGTGATGTCTACTAGAATGTGACACTTCTTTAATAAAGAAAGGAAAAACCATAGAGAAAGCATCAGCCGCCAAAATTGCATCTTTGGCGGCTTTTATCCAGGTAGATGTCCCTTTATTCTTTCGTCCCACAAAGTCGCAGCACTTCGTGTACTTATGCATTTGGAGCGCGACGGATGAAGGATCACCATACGATTAACGAAACAATATGTAGGGATGCGACAAAGACGCATCCCTACATATCCAGACATCTCGGTAATGGTATAGTAGTCGTTCAATCTAAAGCAATCCCGAAGCAACAATACATGTAGCGCCCAGTGTGCAATTAATTTATCCCCTAGTTAATTTTGGTTAATCGACAGGTGTGACTTATGGATTGCTTAATTACCCTGTTGTAAAGGTAGACAGATACGAATCAATGTACCAACACCGATTGAGCTTTCCACTTCGACTGTCCCACTATGAGCTTCCACGAGGTGTTTGACAATGGCTAGCCCTAGCCCTGTGCCACCTGAGTCACGGCTCCTAGCACGGTCAACACGGTAAAAGCGTTCAAATAGCCGTGCCAGTTCAACTTGTTCGATACCGATTCCTTCATCTTGTACTTCAATAATGGCATTTTTCGCTATTATTTTAACTGAAACAGTAATTTTTGTCTGTTCTTTTGAATAGTTAATCGCATTCGACAAGAGATTCACCATTACTTGAATTATTCGACTCGCATCGCCTTCGATAACGATTTCATCTGCAATATCCAAGTTGATAGTCATCATCTTACGCTCCAAATTCCCTGAAACGATTTTCAATGCATCATTCATAAGTTCTAGCAGCTCAACATGTCCAAACTGAAGTGAAAAATTTTCTCTTTCCATTGCTGACAATTCGAGCAAGTCATCAATTAATAGATGTAGTCGGTTACTTTCTTTCTGAATGATTTCAAGAAATTCTTTCATTATGACAGGTTCATTCATCGCACCATCTAATAATGTTTCAGTAAATCCTTTAATTGAAGTAATAGGAGTACGAAGTTCGTGGGATACATTTGCAACGAAATCTTTTCTTATTTCTTCAAGTCGGACAAGTTTCGTAATATCATGCATGACAACGACAATACCGAGCCAATTACCATGGTGGCCGATGACAGGTGCACCATAAACGCCCATGTAGGAATAATACCCTCCAGAATCAATTCTGACCTGTTTTTCATGCACTTGTTCTGTCATAAAAACATCTTCAATCAATTTTTCAATTTCAATTGGTAAACCTATAGTTTTAAAAGTCTTACCGATGGGCTCCTCTTTTGAAAAACCAAAAGTCTTTTCGAATACCCCATTTACAAGATTGACTGATCCTTCACGACCAAACATCAGAAGCCCACTACCCATGCTTTCAATAAGTGTTTTCAAGCGTTCTTTTTCCATCATTCGAAGTGTCGACATCTCTTGGAGATTGCTCGCTATTTTGTTAATGGAAATCGCAAGTTCATTGTCATATTCTGGTTCATCCGTCTTAGTTCTTGCAAGGTAATCGCCTTGTGCAATTTGCACGGCCACTTTCGTCACTTCGTCGACCGGACGAGCGTATTGCATCATCATCCGCATCGCTATAAAGAGAGAGAGAATAAATGCAATTATCAACGTGATGATTAAATAGACCCAGTATTGCCGTTGTAGATCAAGTGCGATATCCCGTGCGAATAAAGGGAAAAACTGACCAAGGACAATACCGAGGCCAGTTAAAAGTACTGAAAGAAGAATTGCACAAGCGATTGTTAATCGAGAATATAAATCCTTCATCAGACTTTCGGCTCCTCAAATTTATAGCCAATTCCCCTTACCGTCTTGATGAAAACAGGTTTCTTCGTGTTTTCTTCAATTTTCTCACGTAAATGACTGACATGAACATCGACGATGCGCGTATCGCCAGCAAAATCATAATTCCAGACTGCACTCAAAAGCTGGTCTCGTGAGAGAACGCGATTCTTGTTCTGCATGAAATAAACAAGTAGTTCGAATTCCTTTGGAGTGAATTCAAGTTCTACTTTATCAAGATAAGCTTCGTATTGTTCAGCGTGCACCGTTAATAATCCAGTGGTTAAAACTCCTGTTTCTTCCACTTTGTCTGTCCGTTCCCCACTGCGTCTCAATACAGCCTTAACGCGTGCAACAACTTCACGTGGACTGAACGGCTTCGTCATATAGTCGTCCGCGCCAATCTCAAGACCGAGCACTTTGTCGAGCTCGTCCCCTTTTGCCGTAAGCATGATAATTGGTATATCGAGTCCACGCTGTCTTAACGTTTTGCATACATCAATTCCGTCCATTTTTGGAAGCATTAAGTCTAGTAATATTAAATCAGGTTTTTCCATTTCTGCTTTCAATACCGCTTCTTCCCCGTCAGCAGCAGTAATTGTTTCGTATTGCGCTTGTTTCAAGTTGTATTCTAGTAGTGTTCGAATCGGCTGTTCGTCATCGACAATTAATATTTTCTTCATGCTTGAACTCAACTTGCATCAATCCCCTATCAAAAATTATCCATTGCTTGTGATGTTAGACGCTCTTCCACTTTTGGCGGAGTGACTGTCACTATTCCAGAAATGACGATGTCTTCTTTTTCGTCACGTGCTTCGATTGAAATGTCTATTGAATTTTTTTCTTTATCAACATGAATAATTTCTAGCAAAAAATTGATAGTTGTATAGTGATACACTGCTTTTGGGAATGACAATTGCTGTTTCACGATATGTGAACCAGGTCCAGGTAAGTACTTTGAAACGGCGGACGTCACAATCCCTGTTAGCATAATAGTTGGTACAATGGGCAATCCATAAGCCGTCTGTGAAGCGTAATCATGCTGAATATAGAGGGGATTACTATCATTTGTCAGTCCTAGATAGAGCAGTAAATCTTTATCTTCGATTTTTTCTGTCAATTTCAACTTTTCTCCAACAGTTATTTCCTCTATCTTTCTACCTAGACGCCTTTTCTTCCCTAGTATCAACTTATTTCCCCCTTTTGAATGTGGTAATACAAGTTTAACAATAATCAGAATAAAAATCGAGTAGCATATGCTACTCGATTTTTATTAAAGATATTAGACAAGAACTTTCATAACAGCTTTAACTGATTCAGCAGAATTAGCTAATGCCGCTTTTTCGTCTTCAGTCAATTCAAGTTCGATAATTTTTTCGATACCGCCTGCGCCAAGCACAGTTGGAACGCCGATGTAAATACCATCAAGACCGTACTCGCCTTCAAGGTATGCAATTGAAGGAAGAACACGTTTCTGATCTTTTAGAATCGCTTCAGCCATTTCAACAAGTGATGCAGCTGGTGCATAGTAAGCAGAACCATTACCGAGAAGGTTAACGATTTCTGCTCCGCCTTTGCGTGTACGGACTACGATTTCTTCAAGACGCTCAGGAGAGATCAACGTTTCAAGTGGAATACCGCCTGCATAAGAGTAGCGTACAAGTGGAACCATATCATCGCCATGACCGCCAAGTACGAAACCAGTGACGTCTTTAACAGACAAGTTCAATTCTTGCGCTACAAACGTACGAAAACGTGCGGTGTCAAGTACGCCAGATTGTCCGATTACGCGTTCTTTTGGCAATCCTGATTCTTTGTATACTGTGTAAGTCATAGCATCAACCGGGTTCGTCAATACGATGATTGTTGTGTTCGGAGAATGTTTTACAATTTCACCCGTTACGATTTTCATGACTTTTTGGTTCGTCTGAACAAGGTCATCACGGCTCATACCTGGTTTACGTGCAATACCAGCTGTGATAATGACAATATCAGAGTCTTTTGTATCAGCGTAATCTGAAGTCCCAATAATATTCGCGTCAAAACCTTGAATAGGTCCAGCTTCCATCATATCAAGCGCTTTCCCTTTTGTCGGATTTTCCATTTGTGGAATATCGACGATCACTACATCACAAAGCTCTTTTTGAGCTAAAAGAAATGCTGTAGTTGCACCAGTGAAACCAGAACCGATAACTGAGACTTTTTTACGTTGCATTGTCATGAGTCGACTCTCCCTTTATTCATATGTATGAGGGGGTGGCCCCCTCATTAAATCTATTAAAATCTTTAGCGGTGGAAAACCGAGACCTCCCACCGCTGAATTATTAATAAATCAATTACGCCTCAGTATAATTGCGACCAAGTTCTGAATTGCGCTACCGCAATTCAAAATTTGTGACAGCTGTCGGAGGCTTAGGCCAACGAGGAGGAATTGTAGTACATTCCTCCATGTTGGTTAAAGGTTTTTGATCAATTCATTTGCGAATTCAGATGCTTTCACTTCTGTTGCGCCGTCCATAAGACGAGCAAAGTCGTACGTTACAACTTTAGAAACAATTGTTTTTTCGATTGAAGCAGTGATCATAGCTGCCGCTTCGTTCCATCCAAGATGCTCAAGCATCAAGACGCCTGAAAGAAGGAGTGAAGAAGGGTTAACTTTGTCAAGTCCTGCATATTTTGGTGCAGTACCGTGAGTTGCTTCAAAGATTGCATGCCCAGTAATGTAGTTGATATTTGCTCCAGGAGCGATACCAATTCCACCAACTTGTGCAGCAAGTGCATCAGAAATATAGTCACCGTTTAAGTTCATTGTCGCTACAACATCGAACTCTTTTGGACGTGTCAAGATTTGTTGCAAGAAGATATCAGCAATCGAATCTTTAACGATGATTTTGCCTGCTGCTTCAGCTTCAGCTTGCGCCGCATTTGCAGCATCAGTTCCATCAGCATCTTTGATTTCATCATACTGGTTCCATGTGAAGACTTTATCGCCGAATTCTTGTTCAGCAACTTCATAGCCCCAGTTTTTGAATGCGCCTTCTGTGAATTTCATGATGTTTCCTTTGTGAACAAGCGTCAATGACTTGCGGCCTTCTTTAATAATATAAGTAAGAGCAGCACGTACTAGACGTTTTGTACCTTCTTCAGAGATAGGTTTGATACCGATTCCAGAAGTTTCTGGGAAGCGGATATTTTTAACACCCATTTCATTTTGTAGGAAATCAATCATTTTTTTCGCTTCAGGTGTACCTTCTTTGTATTCAATACCTGCATAGATATCTTCCGTGTTTTCGCGGAAAATAACCATATCACAATCTTCAGGACGTTTAACCGGTGAAGGAACACCTTCAAAGTAACGTACTGGACGTAGGCAAGTGTAAAGATCCAATTCTTGGCGAAGTGCAACGTTCAATGAACGGAAACCGCCGCCGATTGGCGTAGTAAGTGGTCCTTTAATAGCGATCAAATACTCATCTATTGTGTCAAGTGTTGCTTGTGGAAGCCATTCGCCAGTTTCGTTGAAAGCTTTTTCCCCTGCAAGAACTTCTTTCCATACAAGCTTTTTCTTGCCATCGTACGCTTTATCAACAGCCGCTTCAAGTACGCGTGATGCTGAATGCCAAATATCCGGACCAGTACCGTCACCGATAATAAAAGGAATTATTGCGTGATCAGGAACATTTAAAACACCATTAGTTACTGTAATTTTTCCACCGTTAGTCATAATTAATTTCCTCCCAAATTCAAAATCAGAGGGTCGCAAATATCTATGCTGCCCCATGTTTTAATATTCTTATCGTTCTTTAATTGGAACGTATTTCTGCATGCCTGGTCCAGTATAATCTGCACGAGGACGGATCAATCTGTTGTTCGCATATTGCTCACGGATATGTGCAATCCATCCAGAAATACGAGATACTGCAAAAATCGGCGTGAATAAATCATGATCGATGTCGAGTGAATGATAGACAGAAGCCGAATAGAAATCGACGTTTGGCGGTAAATTCTTTTCGCCAGTAACAATTTCTTCGATTTTATTGGACATATTATACCATTTCTCTTCGCCGCGAAGTTCAGTCAAACGCTTAGACATTGCACGAAGATGTTTCGCACGTGGGTCACCTTTGCGGTAGACACGGTGGCCGAAGCCCATGATTTTTTCTTTGTTATCTAATTTTTCACGGATATACGCTTCTACTTTATCTTCAGAACCGATTTCCATTAGCATTTTCATTACTTGTTCGTTTGCACCACCGTGAAGTGGTCCTTTAAGTGCACCAATCGCTGCTGTAACACCTGAGTACATATCAGAAAGCGTCGCTACACAAACGCGCGCTGTGAATGTAGATGCATTTAGCTCATGGTCTGCATGAAGGACAAGTGCTTTGTCGAATGCTTCAATTGCAATTGCTTCAGGCTGTTTACCCGTAAGCATGTATAGGAAGTTTTCAGCGTAGCCTAGTTCAGCTTTTGGAGCAACTGGCTCAAGGCCTTTACGGATACGTGAGAATGAAGTAACGAGTGTAGCGATTTTTGCTTGAAGCTTAATCGCTTTTTCGTAATTTGCTTCTTCAGACATATCTTCTGCTTTTTCATCGTATAGTCCAAGTAGAGATACTGCAGTACGAAGTGCCGCCATTGGGTGTACGTCCGCAATCGGATACGTTTTGAAATGATTAAGTACTTCTTGAGGAACAGACATGTTCTCTGCAAGCTGTTTTTTCAGCTCTGCAAGCTCGTCCTCTTTCGGCAGACGCTGGTGCCATAGAAGATAAATAACTTCTTCAAAGCTGGCGTTATCTGCAAGATCATCAATATCATAGCCGACATATGTAAGTGTGTCATCAATAATAGAACTGATTGCTGACTGTGTCGCTACGACTCCTTCCAACCCTTTGGTTGACGTCATATAAATCGCTCCCTCTTTCAGTACAGCTGTCCAATCTACAAAAAAAAGACAGAAGAACAGCTAGTCTGCTAATACTAATTCGCTACTTAAAAACGCTTACAACGACCATTATAATCAATTTTGTCATCTTTGTGAATGGATACGCTTGTTTTTGTTTTTTGTTTTATAAAAAGGGGGTCGGAAAATGCCGGAAAATCGGAACAAGCAACAAGCATTTCATTCAATTTTCATGAAATGGTTGCCTGCTGTTTTGGCGGGTATTATCCTGTTTACTGTTCCCCCGGCGGCAATCGCCGTCATCATCGCCTACTTCACTGCACCTATCTTATCATCCATCCGCTCAATGACCAAACTTCCACTTACAATTGCGACATTATTCGTTATGACACTTATGCTTTTTTTAATAAGCGCGTTTACTTTCATCGCAATTCATGGACTAATTGACACCGTTCCAACTGTCGAAAGCCATATAGCGCCATTCACACAAAACACCGACATTCTAAGCAGACTATTCACTTTTCTCGAAGATAAAGTTGTGGAATATGGCCATGCGCTTCTGGAATACACCTTAACGATCATTAGTACCGTATTTCAACAGCTATTCAGTTTGTTCATTTTCCTTGTTTCTTTCTTTTTCGCCCTACGGGAATCCGGAAAAAACCGCTACTGGTTTCTAGTCTATTTCCCGAGTGTCATACGCCAGCCCGCTAAAAGAATGTTCACAACATCCGGTAAACTTATCGGAACGTTTGTGTCAGTAGAAGCCCGCTTATTCTTCCTGACATTCTGTATTATCACAATTGGGTTCTTGCTTCTACGATTCGAGTCACCCATTGGCAACGCTTTTCTTATCTCACTAGCAGATAGCCTACCATTCCTCGGAATCGGTCTGTTTCTTCTGCCCATGGCCGCTTTCTTCCTATACACAAACAATATATATATAGGGATATCACTCATTTTACTCTATCTTTTTACCATGATAACTAGACAAATGGCGGAATCATATATGTGGGCATCCACTTTCCACCTAAAACCAATTCATGCTTTTTTCATAACGGCTTCTTCCTTCTATCTATTCGGATTACCCGGTATTCTACTCACGCCGTTCTTACTTTTTGCCGCATTGAAAGTAAGACAACATCCTTTATTTACCGAATAACAATTTGACTTTTTTTCATTTTATTATAAATCCAATTCTGAATGAATGGTCTGATGCTATTTCTTGGGCCTTTGAAGAGTAGTAGAAAGCCGACTAGGTCGGTAATAAAACCGGGCATGATCAGCAGAATCCCACCAAGTAGGATACATGCACTATCAATAAGTGCATCTCCAGGTGTCTCCATAGTTGTCGTACGTATTTTCAATTCTGTCCAAGCCTTCATCCCTTGACGTTTAGCGAAGTACGCCCCTCCTATCCCCGTAATGAGGATGATAGCTATCGTAGGAAGAAGTCCCATCGTCTTGCCTGAATAAATTAGTAAAGCAAGTTCAGCTGTTGGAACAGCAATAAATGTGAGTACAATCCATTTCATGCTAAAATACATCTCCTATCAAAAGGCTGCTTGCCGAGCATATCGGAAGCAGCCCTCTCTTATTTATTCCGCATTAACGGACAGTAAGACCCCCACTTCAAGTCTTCAAGGACACCAGAAGAATAAGTGGGGGATCAACTGCCCGTAAAAGCCCGAATGGTTATACTACCAATCATCGGGGGATGAAGAACCCCCACGATGATTGATGATTAACTTTATAGAACGCTCGCACGCCCATTATAGATAACGCCAGATTCAGCATCCATCGTAATTTCCTTGCCATGTTGAATAATTTTGGTAGCATCTTCAACACCGACAATGACCGGTATACCTAAGCTGAGTCCAACAATTGCACCATGACTTGTCAATCCGCCTTCCTCCGTAATGAGTCCTGCACATTTCTCGATGGCAGGCATCATATCACGATCAGACGCGTTCGTTACAAGAATTGCTCCTTCTGTATCATATGCTAATGCTTCAGCAGCATTTTTGGCTACAACTGTTCGCCCATAAGCCACATCTTTGCCAATCCCTTGTCCTCGTGCAAGCAAATCACCGATAACATGAATTTTCATCAAGTTCGTCGTTCCTGCCTTACCAACTGGAACACCAGCCGTAATGATAACTACGTCACCATGTCCGACATACTGATGTTTAACGCTCTCTTCTATAGACTCTTGCAAGATTTCATCAATCGAAGAAACTTTTTTTCCAACAATCGGATAGACGCCCCAGATGAGTGATAGTTTTCTTGAACATGCTTCAGATGAGGTTACCGCAATAACAGGGCAACCTGGACGGTATTTAGCAATCATTTTTGCAGTATGACCACTTTCTGTTGGAGCAAGGACGGCCTTCACTTTCAAGTTAATAGCCGTGTATGCCGCAGCTTGTCCAATTGCTTCAGTCATATTACCGTGTTTTTCGCGTCGACGTGTTGAAACCACAGAACGATAATCGATGGCCGCTTCCGTAGTACGTGCAATCCGATCCATCGTCTGAACTGATTCGATTGGATAAATTCCCGCTGCCGTCTCTCCTGACAGCATAATTGCATCGGTACCGTCAAAAATCGCATTCGCTACATCGCTCGCTTCCGCACGTGTAGGACGCGGGTTACGCTGCATTGAATCAAGCATTTGTGTTGCTGTAATAACTGGCTTACCCGCCTGGTTACACTTCTCAATCAAGTTTTTTTGGACAAGTGGCACTTCTTCTGGAGGTATTTCTACACCGAGATCACCACGGGCAACCATAAGACCATCCGAGACATTAAGGATTTCATCAATATTGTCGACACCTTCACGATTCTCTATCTTCGGAATAATTTGCAAATTTGAACCATTGTTGTTCTCAAGAAGGGCTCGTATTTCCATAACATCGGATGCCCGCCTTACAAATGAAGCAGCTATGAAGTCGACATCTTCCCTAATACCGAATAGAATATCTTCTGCATCTTTTTCCGTCATTCCAGGAAGTTGAACCGAAACCCCCGGTACGTTAACGCCCTTATTATTGCTTAAGGGTCCTGAATTAATAATCAGTGTATGGATTAATCCTCTTTCCTCATCTTTACCAGTAACTTCTAATTGTATTAGGCCATCGTCTAAAAGGATGACCGAACCCTCGTTCACATCTTCAATCAGTTTATCGTAACTTATTGAAAACACATCACTATTTCCTTCAACCTGCGTCATAGAAATATCAATTTTTTGTCCTGCTACAAGTTCCAACTTGCCATTTTCCATCGAATGCGTCCGAATTTCAGGACCTTTCGTATCTAGCAGGATCCCAACAACTTTACCTTTTTCACGTGCAACTTTTCGAATGGTATCGATACGGGCTTTATGTTCTGCATGATTACCATGGGAAAAATTCAGCCTCGCTACATTCATACCTGCGTCAATAAGCTTTTCCAATAGTTCCGGTGATTCACTTGCAGGGCCAATCGTACATACTATTTTCGTTTTTCTCATCAACTATCGCCTCTTTTAAGTTTATTAAGAACCAGTTAAATAGACAATTCCTCGGACAGTTTGTACATCTCCATATCCAAACCATTCGATTGTTCGAAAACGTCCGTTAGTTTATAGTCTACCACCACATGATTTCGCATGCCAATCGCAATGCCGCCGCGTCCTTCTTTCAATACTTCTACAGCTTTTGCTCCGTACTGACTTGCAATGACACGATCACGTGCAGAAGGAGAACCCCCTCGCTGAATATGTCCTAGCACCGATATGCGTGTTTCAATATCTGCTTCACGCTTCAATATTTCAGCAAGTTCCGCAGCCGACATAACCCCTTCAGCTACAATAATGATACTATGCTTTTTGCCCCGTCCCTTACCGCTTTTCAGTCGTTCGATAATCGTAGGCAATTCATACTTCTCTTCTGGAACAAGAATCGTTTCAGCACCACCGGCAAGCCCCGCCCATAAAGCAAGATCCCCTGCATCGCGCCCCATAACCTCAACGATAAATGTACGTTCGTGAGAGGTAGCAGTATCGCGAATCTTATCTATAGCATCAATGACCGTATTCAATGCTGTATCAAAACCAATTGTTAACTCAGTACCATTAATGTCATTATCTATTGTTGCAGGAACACAGACGCACGGCATACCAAGAGCCGTTAATTCAAGTGCGCCTCTGAAAGAACCATCTCCGCCAATGACGACTAAAGCTTCAATTCCGTTCAACTTCAATTGTTTCAGCGCTTTTTCACGCCCCTCAAGCGTCCTGAATTCAGCACTGCGGGCCGACCGTAACATCGTCCCTCCCCGTTGAATGATATCACCCACGGAACCCAGTTGCAGAAGTTCGATTTTCCCTTCGATTAATCCTTGATAACCATTGAAAACGCCTGCAACTTCAAGTCCTTCGTAAATTGCTTTCCGAACAACCGCACGAACTGCAGCATTCATCCCAGGCGCGTCTCCCCCACTTGTCAACACAGCAATTTTCTTCATTGTAATCACTCCTATGTAGATTCTATTTTTTTGTGAACACGAAAAAATGCGGTCACCCGCATCTTTCTTTTATTCAGTAAAAACGCCAATACAGCGGAATTTATCATAACGATGGTCAACTAGACCTTTGCCATCCAGAGTTCCTAATTCACTCAACGAAGTTCGGATTGCATTCCCGATACTAATCGCTTGCGCTTTAGAGTCACGATGGGCACCACCTCGAACTTCAGGAATAATAGCATCGATAATACCCATTTCTTTCAAGTGTGGCGCTGTAATCTTCATAGCTTCTGCGGCTTGTTTGGCAAGACTTGAATCTTTCCAAAGAATGGTTGCGGCCCCTTCAGGTGAAATAACGGAATAAGTTGAGTGCTCAAGCATATGAATATGATTTGCCACCCCAAGTGCTAGTGCTCCGCCACTTCCACCTTCTCCAATGACAATAGAAATAACCGGAACAGTCAAGCCAGCCATTTCAACAAGATTACGTGCAATCGCTTCGCTTTGTCCCCGCTCTTCAGCTGCCTTGCCCGGAAAAGCACCTTTCGTATCGATGAAACAAATGATTGGTCTACCGAATTTTTCAGCCTGTTTCATGAGACGCAACGCTTTCCTATACCCCTCAGGATGTGGCATTCCAAAATTTCGTTTGACGTTCTCTTTTGTGTCTTTCCCACGCTGATGGCCAATAACTGTTATTGGCACCGATTCAAATGAAGCGATACCACCAACAATTGCTGCGTCATCGCCATAAGCCCGATCGCCGTGAAGTTGCATAAAATCTTCAAACAACATAGTGATATAATCAATTGTAGTCGGACGTTCCGGGTGCCTCGCAACTTGAACGCGGTCCCATGGTTCCATATTCTCATATATCTCTTCTTCCAAGTTTTTCAATCGAACCTTTAACGTTCCGATTTCTTCTGAAAGGTCAACTGAGTTGGTCGCCGTGAACTCCTCTAGCTCAACGATTTTCTCGCGAAGCTTGATAATCGGTTCTTCAAATTTCAACGTTTTCCCCATGTCAGTTAGCCCCTTTCACGTGAAGTCGAACAATCTTAGAAATAGTTTCTTTCATATCGTTACGGTGAACGACTGCATCCAGTTGGCCGTGGTCCAGGAGAAATTCTGCCGTTTGGAAGTCGTCCGGCAATTTCTCTCTAACAGTCTGTTCGATAACGCGTCTACCCGCAAAGCCTATAAGAGCTTTTGGTTCCGCGATATTAATATCACCCACAGACGCGAAACTTGCAGACACTCCGCCTGTCGTTGGGTATGTCATGACAGATATATATAACAAACCTTGACTCGCATGACGTGTAAGTGCGACACTCGTTTTCGCCATTTGCATGAGCGATAACACGCCTTCCTGCATACGTGCTCCGCCGCTAGCAGAAAAGATAATCATTGGAATGCCAAGTACAGTCGCTTTTTCGATTGCGCGGGTAATCTTTTCACCTACAACCGACCCCATCGAGCCCATACGGAAATGTGAGTCCATTATGGCTACAGCAATTTCCAGTCCATCGATCTTACCTGTTCCAGTAAGAACTGCCTCATTCAAACCCGTTTTTCTCGCATCTGACTCAACTTTTTCAGTATAAGCAGGGAAATTAAGTGGATTTTCCGTTTTCAAATGATCGTCAATTGACTTGAATGTCTCTTCATCGAATAGGCAAGCCACGCGTTCTGCTGCTGTCATCTTCAAATGATGATCACATTTAGGGCAGACTTTCATTAGTTTGATTAAATCTTTTGTTAAAATGATATTTTTACATTCTGGACATTTTGTCATAATTCCTTCAGGTACGTCATTTTTAGCGTCAACAGAAGGTATTGTCGTCGTATGCTTTTTTCTATTTTTCATAAAAAGATCTCGAATCATTTAATATTGTCCCCTCTTTCACTTTCAACTAGTTCAATCCATTCAGAATAGGCTTCCAATGTGGCAATCACATTGCCATCGCCCAAGTTTAGAAGCAACATTTTCACACTATCGTTTTCATTAACTTTTGTCATTTCACTGAATGGTACTTTACTATATTGTTTTAATAAAAACCAGATTTTAAGCGACAATCGATTTCCAGCAGCAACAATCATCTCGCGGACGAGGTCCTCTCGTAAAATTTCCCCATCCTGTTCAATTTTTTTCAACAAGCTTTCCCATACAGGTAATGCCCGTAATGCACTATCTTTACATATAGCAAGGATTGCCGCAGTCTCATGAATTCTCCGTGTTCCTTGGACATCAGTGACAGAGTCTGGCTGTTGCATGATGAAAGCTGCAAGGACTTCAACGAGCTGATGCTTCCGGAAATCGACAAGGAATGTCCCTTCACCTCGCCGCGTTTCAATAAGTCCGAGCAGTTCCAAACTTCGTAACGCTTCACGAATCGTGGACCTTCCTGCCTGCAGACGCTCTGCCAATTCACGTTCGGAAGGTAGCTTTCCACCGGTTTCAATGCCTTCTTCTGTAATTATCGATCTAAGTTCTCCGACAATATCTAGAAACATCTTCGACGACGGTTTTGGATTTTGCATGCGTGGACCCCTTTGGAAATATACATGATGAAAAGTGGTCTGACCACTCCTGTCTTTAGCATACAGAAAACGATGCTGAACGTAAAGTGAAAGGTGGAAATTGAGCCAAATTACAACACATAACACATACATATATGCAACCGCACGTCTGTTGATCAAAGCGATTCGAAAACACCTGTACATAGGGCGCCTAGCGCCTTATCACAATAGTGGCCAGTCATTTACTAGTTAACCTAGGTTATTCAGCACATGTTATGCATTAATGAAAAGGTATGCCCGTTATTGTAACGGGTTCGGTTGATGGGGAGAAAAACAACAATAACAAGTCAAATAACAACCTATTTAGAATATGTATTATACATGAATTAACAATAGAAAAAGCAAAAGTAAACGCACAGACTATTAAGCCTGTGCGTTTTTTACTTACCGTATTTCCTACTATAAATTTCGTATCACTTGTTCCACAATCGAACCCATTTATTGAATACGAGCAGTGCCTTTATGCTAGAATCGTGTCTAGTTTAGTGCAAGAGTTCCTTTAATTCTTTTATGGACCTATCGTCTGAAAATATGTTTCCTCACCATTTTTAAATACTTTCATGTATTCATATTCCTCATTCAACTTTATTTTGTATAATTTATATTCGTCTACTAACTCCGTTACTTCAGAACCTTTGCTTAAATATAAGTTCCAAGAATTATCATCGACCTTAATATCCAAACTCCCAAAACCATTTTTGCTTTCCAAAAAGTCTTGATTAAGATACAAATAGTGTTTTTTTTCTGAATCATTGAACATATAAATGCCGTTCCCCTTATTACTTTCAGAAGTTTCTATATGCAAAATAAAATCTTTTACATCCTTTTTAACTTTATCTATACTTACTTCTGAAAAAGATACTTCATCATTACTACACCCAGACAAAATGCTACCTATCACAAAGATTAGGACTAAAAGTCTTCTCAACTTTTCACAATCCCTTCAAATAATTTTAATTAAAAAATCCTAATTTTGGCTCGTTTGTTTAATAAGCCGTCCTCTTAGAATCTATTTTAGCACAAAATACCTTGTTCCCTTCGACGTTTTCAATTATTTCAAAATTGTTTTCAAGGAAACCATTCCACCCACCAATTTTAATGCGATTTACTATCGATATTCGCCTTAAACGTTGATACAACAACAAAAATAGGGACATCAATTCATATGCGAATTGCGTCCCCATATGCCATGCTTTTTAACGTTTTCTCCCCATGTACCGAACCAGTTACCGTTATTGGCATGCCTCTTAACTATTTTTCGTTTGTTGAACAAGTATTTGCGGCTTACCTCTACGACGTTCAACAGTTCCTTCGACATGAATTATCGCCATTTCAACAAGCTCGTTTTCTGAAATCGTATATTGTTTTGGGAATAACGTACAAGAAATTTGTCCCGTCTCATCTTGAATCGTTACAAATGCCATCGATTCCCCTTTTTTCGTTCTTATTCGTTTAATCTCAGTAATAAGACCCACCATTTTCACATACGCACGGTCTGGAATTGCATCAATTGAAGTAATGGTATGGAATCCACCACCTGCCGCTTTTTTCACTTCTGCCGCAGGATGTTCTGAAAGATAGAATCCAAGCACTTCTCTTTCATATTCGAGTAAGGTCATGCGGGGCAGTGTTCCACCCGGAGAATATTTCGGGCTTGCCACAGAACGAAGCACTTCACTCAATAAATCATCCCCATCATCAGGGCGGATGAACAATGCATGAGATATCGCTGCGTCAATTGAAGCGAGTAAAACAGCCCGTGATTCTCCGAACTCATCGAGTGCCCCTGCTTTTACAAGTGGACGAATGGCCTTCTCAGTAAATACATCCCCACCGACTGATGCTGCCATATCAAATAATGACTTCCATTTGCCACCAGACTTCCTTGCACGCTTTATAGCATCGTAAAATGTAGGCGTCACACCTTTGATAGCGCCAAGTCCAATCCGAATTGAGCCTTTCTCAACTGTATACATATATTTACTATACATAATAGATGGCGGTAAAATCTTAACGCCTGCCGCCTCAGATTCACGCATTAACTCCATTGCCTTGTCATTATTTCCAGTCATTGATGAAAGGAGTGCAGCATAAAAATAAGCGGGTTCATTCGCCTTCAAATAAGCAAGCCGGTACGAGATGAGGGAGTAGGCAACAGCGTGACTTTTCGGAAATCCGTAGTCCGCAAACTTTACAATAAGATTATAAATTGCAATAGCCGAATTTTCCGGAAAACCATTTTCGACAGCTTTTTGCGTAAAATGAGTTCGTTCTTTTTCTAGATTCTCCCGATTCTTCTTACTGACAGCACGCCTTAACAGATCCGCTTCACCCATCGTAAATCCCGCCACGCGGACTGCAATTTCCATGATTTGTTCTTGGTAGACGATAACCCCATAGGTTTCTTTCAAAACAGGTTCAAGTTGCGGATGAATATATGTTATTTTTTCTTTATCATTTTTGCGCCTGCTATACAGCGGAATATTGTCCATCGGCCCCGGTCGATAAAGTGCATTAATCGCAAAAATATCTTCAAATTTATTTGGGCGAATCAACCTGAGGGCATCTCTCATTCCATCAGATTCAAACTGAAAGATCCCAGTCATATCACCCGCTCTAAAAAGCTCAAATGTTTTTTCGTCGTTTAGGGGAATCCTTTCAAAATCCAAACGAATTCCTTTATCGTAGTTGATCATTGACCTGATACGGTCTAGTAAAGTTAAATTACGCAGACCTAAAAAGTCCATTTTCAATAAACCTTGTTCTTCAACATCCCCCATCGGCCATTGGGTAAGGTAAATCCCATCCGCTCCACTTTGAAGTGGTACTACCTCAACGAGCGGGACAGGCGATAAAATCACACCTGCAGCATGTGTAGATGCGTTACGGGGCAATCCTTCAAGGCGGATTGCCGCTTTCAGCCAATCACTTCGTATCGGATCAATCGCAATCCAATCTTGCAGTGCCTTCGATTCTGCAACTGCCGCCTCAAGCGTAATTTTATGTCTATTTGGAATTTCCTTCGACAAATAAGCCATTTCTTCATTTGAAAAATCAAACACACGTGCCACATTTCGGGCGACTGATTTGGCGGAAAGCGTACCAAACGTAATGATTTGCGCGACATTTGTCTTCCCATATTTCTGCGCGACATAGTCAATTACTTCTGCACGTCGATTATCCGCAAAGTCGATATCAATGTCTGGCATTGTTATACGGCCCGGATTAAGAAATCGTTCAAATATAAGCCCATATTTAATCGGATCAACATCTGTGATGCCGAGAGCATATGCAACGAGCGACCCGGCCGAAGACCCCCGCCCCGGACCCGTCAAGATAGCATTTTCTTTGGCGTAACGCATAAAATCTTCGACAATCAGGAAGTAATCAGCAAAGCCCATCTCACTAATTACACTGATTTCATAACGAAGGCGTTCTTTGTATGTCTCGTCCACTTTGCCTAGTCGTTTCTGCAAACCTGTCATGCCATTTTGCTCCAATAAAGTTGTTGAAGTTTCTCCCACCGGAACTGGAAACACAGGCATAAGCGATTGACTCGGAGGCAGTGTTGCATCACAAGACAATATGATATCTGACGCGATCGTAAGCCACTCTGGCCTGTCTGAGAACCATTCAGCAAGCTCTATTTCTTCTGGGAGATATGCCGCCTTTTGATGATTTTCAGGCTTAGCCGGGTCATTCAGCTTGAATCCTGTCCGAATCGCTTCTGCAACTTCATAAGCGAATGCATCTTCCTTCTCGGTGTACCGGCTTTCGTAGACCGCAGAAATAGGCGTACTAGTACTATCTGCAATTTTTTCAATTAAATCTTCGTCAGGATGTCTGATACCTCCCGGCCTAGCAACACCAATGAAAGTCGATGATTTGTCGCAATCCTTAATGACTCGCCGAAACATTTCTTCATTTCCCAATAAGATGGGTCCCCAGGATACATCCGTCAATGGGAATACGACGATACAACCTTTACTATATGCTTTCAACCATTGCAACGGCAGTGTTTCAGATTCTCTTACAGAAACGGCGCTGCTCATTTTCAGTAGATTGCGATAGCCTTCATCATCTTTTGCATAGACATACAGAAGCACAACTGCTCCTTCTCCAATTTCTAAAAAGATGGATAACCCGATAACTGGGCGAATATCGTATTTTTTCATCACTTTATAAAATGAACGAACGCCATACAATTTTGAGTTAACAATTGCAACAGCTTTAGCCCCTCTCCTTTTCAGAAGCGGGGCTAGGTAATCAAGTTTATTAATGCCACGTAAAAGATCAGCGCCAGTTACTACTTGCGGATAGACAAGTGTCAATGCAATCCCTCCGCCTTTTTTTATACACACAATTGTTTTAACTTCGCGATGACTTCGTCCACTTCTTCCCATGAGTGGACAGAAGCACCAGAAGCAAGAGGGTGTCCACCGCCGCCGTATAGGGCAGCCAAAGTATTGATGACAGGACCTTTCGAGCGCAGTCGAACGCGAATTTGATCCTCTTCTTCTATGAATATGATCCAAGCAACAATTCCTTGGACGTCACCTAACGCCCCAACGAGTTGAGATGTATCAGATGCAGTTACCCCAAATTGTTCGAGTGTCGCTTTGTCTATTTTAACGAATGCTGCTCCATTTTCGTCCATTGTAAAGTTTTGGTACATATACCCTTTTAGATGTAGCAATTCCCGCTTAACCTCGTACATCCCCGCAAATAATTCCGGTCGATCAAAATCAAATTTGATTAGTTCACTTACCGCTTCGAAAGTAGTAGTTGTTGTACTCGGAAACAGAAAACGTCCTGTGTCTCCGACAATTCCCGCAAATAGCAGTCTAGCCACGTCAGTAGTCATTTTCCATCCATAAGACTGTTTGCCTTCTTCATACAAAAAATAGATCATTTCAGATGTCGAGCTCGCGGAGGTGTTAACCCATTTGATATCACCGTAAGGATCTGCATCGGGATGATGGTCAATTTTCATAAGCACAGCACCTTCTGTATAATACTCGCTGTCAATTCGACCCGTGTTCCCTGTATCAGTAACAATCACAAGAGCTCCTTCATAAAACGACCGCTCGACGTGATCTTGTTGCGCTAGGTAGGTAAGTGATTCTTCGTGTTGGCCCACTGCAAACACTTGCTTATTAGGATAGTTTGCTTTTATCAATTCCTTAAGTCCTAATTGTGATCCATATGCATCAGGATCAGGTCTTACATGACGATGAATAATAATTTTATCGTACTTTTCAATTGTGTCGATGATTTGTCTTTTCATATCCGATTCCCCCAAGCTTCGATATATTCAGTTCGCATTCTGCCCCCAAAGCCGCTACAATGTAAGAAGTTTGTATGTAATGGAGGGCTTTCATGTTAACGATAAATTTCATATTCGTATTTTTCATCATTGCTTCTGCGGTCTTCTATTTTTACTTTAAGACGCGGCAGTTCCGCACTAGATCGCTATTTCCAATTCGCAAAAAAATGTATGCCAGTATGTCTGGTGCCTCTCTTGGCGGTTTGCTGTTGTTTTTCGGACTCAATCAGCTGATGCTCTTTGACGGTATCACTACGTATATTATTGCTGCCTTATTTATCTTATTCGGGGCTTATGTAGGCATTTTCAATTTCAAGGCCTACAAACATTACAGAAGCTTTGTAGATGAAGAAACAAAGTTGAACGACAACTGATGCGCAAGTGTGCATCAGTTTTTTTGTCTAGTCTACATGCGCCAGCCCCTCCAGTCGCTTCAGTTTTGCTGATAAAGGAAAAGAACGCCTGTATCTTCAAGCCTTTTAGCAGGGAGGGATTGAACTTCATCCCTCCTACTTGTCGGGGCTATCCCGCGCATTTCGCTTAGGCCCACATGAAGTCTGTCATGCAGTAGTTGCAACAGGACGTTGCGATTTTCGACTGCGTTCTTTAATTACCGTTCAAATAGTTGATACATAATCATAGCCTTTGCAACTAGGTCACCTTCGGTTTGTATGTCGAAATCGACTTTTACAAACCTTCTACTCATATGTAATATCTTTGGAATAACGACAACTACACTTCCAAGTTCAACATTCTTAATAAAATACAGCGACATGTTTTCAGGGACACTTTCCCCGCGTTTCCGCATTTTTATGGCCCTGTTGCCCGCTTCAGTTAAAAGGGTGGTCAATGCTCCATATGACAAAGAACCAAACTGATTCGTCATCTGAGGGATGACTGTAAATTCAACAGTATGCGGTTGCTCTGGAATGGTTTTCATCTGACCTTTAACAATATCATCAATTGTTTCGCCTTGCTGTGGTTGACGCTGGGTCATTTGAAGTGCCTTTAACACATCCTGACGACTAATAATTCCAGCAAGCAACCCTGCATCCGAAACAACCGGCAACAAATCAATACCTTCCCAAATCATACTATGACCGGCCGAAGCAACAGATGTTTTCCCCGCAACTGTTATCGGATGACGTGTCATTACTTTTTCAATCAATTCATCATCCTTTTTACCGATTGCGTCACGTGAAGTAATTACACCAACAAGTTTCCCCTTTTTCTCTACAACTGGATAACCAGTATGAGACGTCCTATCGTTTACCTCATGAAAATGAGTGACCTGATCCTTCACTGAAAGTGTAATCGTATCAGCAAGTGGGGTCAAAATATCTTCCACCAGTAAAATTTCTTTTTCAATCAACTGATCATAGATTGCCCTATTCAACATCGTCGCAACGGTAAATGTGTCATAACTTGTCGAAATAACTGGGAGTTCCAATTCATCCGCTAACTTCTTCACTTCATCGGATGCGTCAAATCCTCCAGTTACTAGCACTGCAGCCCCTGCAAGAAGCGCCGTTTCATGCGCTTTCAATCTATTTCCGACAATCAAAAGACTTCCCGCGTCAATGTAGCGCATCATGTCATCTAATTGCATTGCACCTATAACGAATTTCGTCAACGTCTTATGCAATCCGCCACGGCCTCCAATCACTAGCCCGTCGACAATGTTAAGCACTTCTGCAAATGTAAGACGTTCAATATTCTCTTTCTTTTTCTTTTCAATCCGGATTGTTCCTACACGTTCAATCGTATTGACGAGTTTCTGATTTTCCGCCTCTTTGATGGCCCGGTAAGCAGTCCCTTCGCTGACAGACAGCGCCTTTGCTACTTGGCGGACCGAAATTTTCTCACCGACGGCTAGCCCCTCGATATAACGGAGTATCAATTCATGTTTTGTCGCCATGTCTTCACCTTTTTCTCTATCATAACCTTAAGGACATTCTACCACAAAAGGCTTAATAAAAGCGCTAAACGGGCGACTGAACGCAATAGATAAGATCTATGAAAAGAACTTTCGTATAGCACTTTTATAATTCTAAGGTTTCCCCAATCTCCATTATCTTCACTTCATGCCCTTCTGCAAGCGCCTTAAATGTTTCGGGGTCCTGCTCAATTGGTGGGAATGTATTGAAATGAATTGGTACAGTTAGTTTAGGATTGAGCAACTCGACTGCGTATGCAGCATCTTCGGGGCCCATCGTAAAATTATCACCGATTGGAACAAATGCGACATCGATTGGATGACGTTTACCGATCATCTCCATATCACCGAAAATAGCTGTGTCCCCAGCATGATAAATTGTTTTCTCTTCCGCCATTACTAAAATACCCGCGGGCATACCCGTATAAATAATTTCATTGGTCTCTGTCGTGTATGAGGAACTATGAAACGCTTGGGTATATTTCACTGTACCGAATTCAAATTTGTAGGCACCTCCAATATTCATGCCATGTGTGCGTATCCCCTGCCACCCCAAGTAAACGGCAAGCTCATTTGGGGCTATGACTAATGCATCGCTAGCCTTTGCAATTGCCACCGTATCCCCTACATGATCATTATGTCCATGTGTCAATAAGATAATATCCGGTTTTTCGTTTCCAACTTCAAGATCCGTAAGCTTATTTCCCGTAATGAACGGATCAATGAGTATTGTATAGTTACCTGTTTTTATTTTTACAATCGAATGACCATGGTATGAAATTTGCATTTAATAATCTCCTCCATTTTTTTATCTTATTCAATTTTCGTTATTCAACCTGTAAACCCTCTTTTTTGTTATGATAGAAGTATTCTTAGAGGAGGTCATTAAATTGAGTAAAGTTAAAGAAATACAACAATTTTTACAGAAAGAAAACCTTGACGCAGCATTTATTACTACACCAGATAATGTGTTTTACGTAACGGGATTCCACAGCGACCCGCATGAACGTCTTCTTGGCGTAATGGTATTTAAAGATGCAGAGCCTTTTGTTATTTGCCCCTTGATGGAAGTACCTGACGTAAAAACAGCTGGTTGGTCTTTTGATGCCGTTGGACATGAAGATACAGATGATGCTTGGGAAATCGTTATGGAGGCTGTCCGTAAACGTGGTGAACTCCCTACTTCAATCGCAATTGAGAAATCGCATTTGACAGTGGAGCGACTAGAACGGATGAATCACCTATTTGCAGGTGCTAAATTCGTTCGCCTTGACGAACAGCTTAACGGTATGCGTAACATCAAAAGCGAAGATGAACTAAACAATTTACGTAAAGCCGCCGAACTGGCTGATTACGCAATTGAAGTTGGTTGCAGGGAAATCGCTGAAGGAAAAACTGAACTTGAGATTCTTATGGCAATTGAGTTTGAAATGAAGAAAAAAGGCGTTCAGAAAATGTCGTTCGATACGATGGTTCTTTCTGGTCCGAAAACGGCTTCTCCACACGGTACACCTGGAGATCGTAAAATCCAAAAAGGCGACTTCATCCTCTTTGACCTGGGCGTCGTTTATAATGGCTACTGTTCAGATATTACACGTACAGTCGCGTTCGGTGAACCTACGGATGCAATGCGCGAAATTTATGAAACGGTAAGAAAAGCGGAGCAGGCTGCTGTTGATTTGGTCCGTCCCGGCGTCAAGGCTATGGAAATTGATAAAGCTGCGCGTGATGTAATTGATCAAGCGGGTTACGGTGAATACTTCACGCACCGTATCGGTCACGGACTTGGAATTTCAGTTCACGAGTTCCCATCCATGACTGGTACAAACGAATTTGCTCTTGTGGAAGGAATGGTCTTCACCATCGAGCCTGGTATTTATAATCCTGCAGTCACGGGTGTACGGATTGAAGATGATGTTGTCGTTACAGCTGATGGCGTCGAAGTATTGACCAAGTTCCCTAAAGAATTGCAGATTATTCAACCGTAATGAACAAATGCGCAAGCGGCTGTAACAGATGAACGCAGCCTAAGTTCGCCGCGTCCTGTGACAATAAGGAGGGATTGCAGTTCAATCCCTCCTGGCTTCATCCATATCCTGTGTGCATCCGAGCCTTTAGACGCTGGAGACTGGACGCGTAATCTCTATGTTGCTGCTTATCCACAGTTCGTGATTTTAAAGTTTCCTAAACTACGGAAAAAGGCTGTCCACACTCTAACAAGTGTGGACAGCCTTTTTATATCTGCAGGAACTTTTGCTGATTCTAGTTAAATATTATTGATTCAATAGGGTTTCAGCGGATACATATTCAACACCTTGAGCATCTGCTACAGCTTTATATGTAACATGCCCTTCCATTGTGTTGATACCTTTTTGAAGAGGAACATTGTCCAAACAAGCTTGTTTGTAGCCTTTGTTCGCAATTTGAAGTGCGTAAGGAACTGTAACGTTCGTTAATGCAGTTGTTGAAGTTTGTGGAACCGCACCTGGCATATTCGCTACCGCATAGTGAACAACACCATGTTTAACATAAGTTGGCTCATCATGAGTCGTTACACGATCCGATGTTGCAAAAATACCACCTTGATCGATTGCGATGTCTACAAGAACAGATCCTGGTTTCATTGATTTAACCATCTCTTCTGAGACCAGTTTCGGTGCTCTCGCTCCAGGGATCAAAACAGCCCCGATAACAAGGTCCGCATTTTTCACCGACTCAGCAATGTTGAATGGATTTGAAACAAGTGTCTGTATATCATTGCCGAAGATTTCGTCTAATTGACGCAGACGATCGACTGACAAGTCAAGAACTGTTACTTTCGCACCCATTCCAACTGCAATACGAGCAGCATTTGTTCCAGCTTGTCCACCACCAATAACAGTTACGTGACCGCGTGAAACGCCCGGCACGCCACTCAATAGAATACCTTTACCGCCATTTGTTTGTTGTAAATATTGTGCACCGATTTGTGTAGCCATACGCCCTGCAACTTCACTCATAGGAGCCAGAAGAGGCAACGAGTTGTTTGGAAGCTGTACTGTTTCGTAAGCAATCCCTACAACTTTATTGTCAAGAAGTGCTTTTGTCAATTCCACTTCAGGAGCAAGATGCAAATAAGTGAACAAGATAAGCCCTTCACTGAAATGACCATACTCAGCAGAAACTGGTTCCTTTACTTTCATAACCATATTTACATTCCATGCTTCTTCTGCAGTTGCAACGATTTTAGCTCCAGCTTTAGTGTAATCCTCGTCCGTAAAACTTGAACCTAGACCCGCACCTTTTTCAATGATAACTTCATGACCTGCTGACTTTAAGTTAAAGACGCCTGCAGGTGTCATAGCGACACGGTTTTCGTTGTTTTTCACTTCTTTTGGGACACCAATAATCATTGCAATTCCTCCTAGAGATAACGTTTAGTTAGTTGGCCATTTGAAAAAGTTAATCTTCAATCAGGAGGTCTTAATCCCCCACTGATTGTTGGTTTAACCATTGGGGCTTTTACGAGCAGTTGCCCCCCCACTAATCCTTCTCATTTCCTCGAAGACTTGAAGTGGGGGTCTTACTGCTCGTTAATGCGGTATAAGTTTTCATCCGGACCAATCTATTTTTAATATTATCAGATAGTAAGGGTTTTTGCTGTACTTTATCAATTCGCAGAATATTCTATTTGGTATAAGTCTTATTATTCGCCATATTTTTTAAACCTTTATTCAAAAGCGTAACAATTTTGTCGAAATTAAAACTATTCATTACTTTATTTTTTTATTCTAAAAGGTTTTTCTCCCTTTCTTATAGAAGTAAGTAAGTATACCAATCTAAGGATGGAGTGAGTTAAATGACATTAGTATACAAACAAATTCTTGTTGCTGTCGACGGATCAAAAGAATCAGAGTGGGCTTTCAAAAAAGCGGTGGCAATTGCTGATAGAAACGAAGCTACGTTAAATTTAATTAACATCATCGACACACGCTCGTATGCTGCAGTTGAGGCTTATGATCGGTCGATTGCCGAGAGAGCACAGAAGTTCGCAGAAGAATTGTTAAACAACTACAAATTGGAAGCCGAGAAAGCTGGCTTGCAGCACGTCAATGTCATGGTAGAATACGGGTCACCAAAAACAATGATTTCTAAAGACATTTCAAAAAGACTAGTTGCAGACCTTATCATTTGTGGCGCAACTGGATTGAATGCGGTCGAACGTTTCCTAATCGGTAGTGTATCCGAAAACATCGTCCGCTCCGCAAAATGTGACGTCCTTGTCATTCGTACACCTGAAGCATTATAAGAACAAAAGCGCAAGCGCCTGCAACAGATGAACGCAGCCTAAGTACGCTGCGTCCTACGGTAATAAAGAGGGATGCGGTTTTAATCCCTCTCAGCTGCGTGCCCCACATCCTGTGAGCCTCCGAGCCTCTAGGTGCTGGTGTCTGAACGTGAAATCTCTATGTTACATTTTATCCACAGTATGAGTTTTATAGATCCCTAGGTAATAATAAAAAAAGTAGCCAATTATTTCCCTAATCCGTTCAGTTGAGTGGTACAAAACACAAATTAAAGCACGAAAAAGACCGCTAATTCTCATATGAATTAGCGGTCTTTGAAATTCCTATACATCAATGTTACAAACAAATCGCACATACTCTAACAATTGAATTGACAGATGAATTAAACGACCTACAAAAATTATTGTAAGGTGACATTTTCGTGTCAAAACCAACTCTAATTCAGTGGTTAATTTGAAGGGAAATGGAGAGGGAAAAGATGAGATTTATTCAACCAAAAAATGCAGAAGGTATAAAACAACTTTCATTTTTATCGAAAGTGACCTGTTAGAAAAGTATCTTGCCTCAAGCCAAGATACTTTTATGATTCATTTTTATTATAACCTAAAACTTGCCCCTCCACGCTATCTAGCGGTAATACCCCGAACTCTCTACTGTCCGTCCCTCTCCACCATTGGTCCACTAAAACAAATACTGTGTCTTCTACCACTTTTACGGGGTCCATATTAGTCGCAAAATATTCCTTAGCAGATTCTATATTCACACTTTCGAGAGTGTCCTTTCTATTAAAATATGCTTCTTCTTCCATTCCCAATATAGTTGCTTTAGCATAAAAAGCATCTACTATTTTGTCATCAATAAAAACTTGCCCTTCTTTTATTTCAACAGTTTCACCTGGTAAACCAACTACCCTTCCAATATAATATTCAGGCGACTGAGGGTAACGCTTAAGGACAGCCACAGGTGTTTTATAGTAAATTACATCCCCGCGATTCACATCCAAATAACTAAGCTCCACAACCAATTCACTATGAGCGAATGTGTCATAATCGTGGTTCCCCCTGTCCATTGCATCCGAACTCCATTCTATTAATGCAGTGTTTTCAGTAGTTTCGACCACCATGACTTCTGGTTTTGTATTTTCATCCTTTATTGTCTCCGCTGAACAAGATGCTAAGAAAAGAATAATCACCACTATACTTATTTTTTTCAAATCCACCATCTCCTTTTAATCATTATACCCGAGATTCAAAAGACCCCCTTTTCAAAATTGAGTTTTCTGCTAACTGGCGTTTTAATAGAATACTCATTTTTAGTGATTATTAACATACAAAGTGTATGAAGATGGAAAGATTGGGCAAAGAAAAAACACCTAAACCCGCTATCATTCCCTTTGTGAGAGAACATACGAATTGAGGTGCTATCTTATGGTTGAATGTATATCCTATCGTGAGTTATAAACCTTGCGATTTGTTCTGTTATTTTGATTTTTGTACAAATCTACTGAACGGGTTATTATTTCCCGGGCAACTCTTTTTTAACTAACAACCAATTGGATAATTTATAACTTCGCAACACGCATCGTATCTCGCGCAATCATAACTTCTTCATTGGTCGGGATCACTAACACCTTAACTGGAGAGTACGGGAAACTGATATGCACTTCCTTGCCCCTAATAGTATTCAAATCTGGGTCAACGTAAACCCCCATAAATTCAAGACCTTCCAACACTTTCTTACGAATGACATCACTATTTTCACCGATTCCAGCTGTAAAGATAATCGCATCCACTCCACCCATCCTCGCCGCATACGAACCAATGTATTTATGAATTCGATCTGCAAAGACGTCTAGAGCCAATTGTGCACGCGCATTCCCTTTTGAAGCTTCGATTTCAATATCACGTAAATCGCTTGAAAACCCTGAAATAGCAAGCATTCCTGATTGTTTATTCAAAACGTCCAGCACTTCTTCAACCGTCTTTCCCGTCTGCTCCATAATATACGGGATAAGTGCGGGATCAATATTTCCTGAACGCGTTCCCATCGTCACACCTGCAAGGGGCGTAAAACCCATCGATGTATCGAGAGATTTCCCACCCTCAACAGCCGCAATACTCGCACCATTTCCCAAATGACAGGAAATAAGACGCGTACCTTCAAGTGGACGATTTAATAATCCCGCAGCACGTTCTGTTACATACTTATGGCTTGTGCCATGGAAACCGTATTTCCGAATTCCATATTTCTCATAATACTCGTAAGGTAACGGATAGAGAAAAGAACTTTCAGGCATCGTCTGATGGAATGCCGTGTCAAAAACCGCAATAGCAGGCACATTAGGCAACGCTCTTCTAAATTCCTTAATGCCAACTATGTTTGCCGGATTATGGAGTGGAGCAAGGTTTGAGAGTCCCTCAAGGGTTGCGATTATATCATCATTAATGAGTACGGCATCACTGAAAATTTCGCCGCCATGAACAACACGGTGACCGATTCCATCAATTTCATCGAATGAACGAACGACCCCTTCACTGATTAACATTTTAAGAACCATGGATACAGCCTCGGTATGATTCTGGATATCTTGACTCTTTTCTACTCTGCCTTGTTCGAACTTCATAATGAAAACCGATTCTGAAAGACCAATTCGATCAATTTGACCTTTTGCCGTTACGTGCTCTTCTGGCATCTGGAGAAGCTGAAACTTCAAGGACGAACTTCCAGCGTTTATCGCTAAAATGTTCCGCATATAAAGCGCTCCTTTTAAGCTAATTTCTTTACTAGGCAAATCTAAACAATTAGCTACTCCGCGAGTCTAGATTTACTCTTTATTCAGTAGACCAAATATCAATTTTCTGAAGAAAAAGGGCCATGGCATGCTTATCAGTCATATTCGGAACTTTCGCAAGGAGGACATCATGTGACACTTTCGCTTCGGGTAAAGGTTTTTGTAAGATTAGTATGCTTTTCGCATGTGCTACATTTTTAAATAACGAATCAGGTAACTGAATAATTGCTCGGATATTCGTTTGTTTTTTCAAATAGGGATGCAATATCGGCGATTGATCAGACTCAAACAAATTCGCGGGTATGATGAATACACCGTGCCCACCTGGTTTCGTATGCTTCATTGATTGTTCAATGAACAGATGATGTGCATAAGCATGTCCCTCTGCAGGCATCAATTCATAATTGAGTGCATTTTCATCATCAGGATAAAATCCGACTGGTAAATCGCTTATGGTGATGTCGACCGGATCGACAAATAAAGGCCGCAATGCATCCTGGACATAGAAAGTGACAGGGTGTTCAAGTAATTCCGCAGTCACAGCAGACAATCTCACTAACAAATCATCAATTTCGATTGCTGTTGCTGTGACATCATTCTCAATTGTGTTCATGACCGTATAGAGGAGATTTCCTGTACCAGCTGCAGGATCTAGGAGAGTAATGCCTTGTTCACCTGTCACCAATTTCCCAGCGATATGTCCAATGAGCATCCCAATTGAATCAGGAGTCATCTGGTGGTTAGGCTGTACATTTTGCTTCATCCCTTTCAGGACTGCAAGCTGGATACCTCTACGAATATCCTCTTTCGTTACTGCTTCTGATATCTTAGGTTGCGATTCTCCTGAAAGCCACTTTTGACAAATGTCAATAATTGCTTCTAGGTAAAGTACTTCTGTAGATTCTGCATATGCATCAATGAATGAAAATATTTTCTCTGTATTTGTTGTCATTTAGTTATCCCTCAACTCACAAAACCCACCCGTTTCCGAGTGGGTTTTAATTAGTATTTTTTAATTACTTCGTTAATTCTTTTACCGCTAAAATCGCTTTTTCATAGTCAGGATGGTCTGTGCCTTCGCCGACATACTCAACATAAGTCACTTTATCATCTTTATCGATAACGAAGACTGAACGTGCAAGCAAGCGGAGTTCTTTCATTACAACGCCGTACGCTTCTCCAAAGGATAGATCCCGATGATCGGATAGTGTTTGTAGATTTTCAATACCTTCAGCAGCACACCATCTCGCTTGTGCAAAAGGAAGATCGGCAGAAATCGTCAACACTTGAACGTCATCTCCCAGAGATGCAGCCTCTTCGTTAAATTTACGCGTCTGCGTTGAACAGACACCCGTATCAATTGAAGGAATCACACTGATTAACCTGATCTTCCCTTTCGAATCGGCAAGTGTCACCGGACTCAAATCGTTCGCAAGCGCTGTAAAATCTTGCGCAGTATCACCTACTGCAACTTCTTTTCCAAGCAATGTAACAGGGTTGTTCTTGAATGTAACGTTAGCCATTATGACGCCTCCTCTTCTAAGTCTATCTTACTAAATGATAGTACTGTCTTGCAACTGTTGTCCCTCAATCCGCTTTCGGTAATCTACACGCATCTCTTTTTCATAAGAATGCTCATGTTCGACAACTGTATCAGCGAATAAGTCATGCAATGCTTCTTTTCTAGGCATGAATAGGACTAGCAGATAAGGGATGACCAACATTTTCGATATGAATCTTCCCATGACTTCACGGAATACGACAGACCCCCACGTAAGCTTGCCTCCGTCTTTAGCTGCAACTTTTATGCCCATGATCATCTTCCCTACTGTCTGCTGTAAATACTTCGTCATTAGTGTGAAGTAAAGCAACAGCAAGATAAGGATTGTGACTTTATAGGTGCTGAAAAAGAAGAACGGGGGATTAGTAATCTCCCAACCTGCAACTCGAAAAATCGGTTTGATGATAATCCCGCTTATTGCTGATAAAACAAGTAGATCGATTGCATATGCCCAGAGTCGCGTCCAGAAACCCGCATACTTTGCCCGATAATGCACTGCTTGAATAGTCTCGTAATCCGGAACAGGCGTCGCAGCAGTGGCATTTCCAGTCAGATCTGAATGTTGTTCAATATGTTCCGACATTTGCTAGCCCTCCTTATTTTTCACCATATAAATACATCATCCGTGGTGCATTATAATCGTTTAATAACTTGCCAATCAGTTCAGACTCAATAGTACTGCCAAACATATTTCCTGCCTTCACACCGAACATAGAAGTCCAACTATCAAGGGACGTATACTCAAAGACAGTGGCATCTTGAAGATTATTATCTTCTTTCATCGCAGTGATAACATCGCCCACCTTGCCGTATTCGTCTGCAAGTCCAGCTTCGATTGCCTGACGCCCATTCATGATACGGCCATCAGCTACTTTTTTCACTTCAGCTTCCGTCATGCCGCGGCCCTCTACGATAATATCAACGAAACGCTCGTAGGAATCATTTATCATTTCTTGAAGCATAACGCGTTCTTCGTCTTTCATCTCACGCGATCCACTCATAATATCTTTGTAAGGACCTGTTTTTATCGTGTTGAAATCAATGCCGTATTTCTCGGCAAGTTTCGCATAGTTAACACTTTCCATAATAACTCCGATTGAGCCTGTAATCGTTTCGCGATTAACAAATATCTTATCGGCTGGTGCTGACACATAATAACCGCCTGAAGCAGCCATTCCACCCATCGAAACATACAGCGGAATCTCTCTTTCTACTTGAATCAGGCGAAGGGCATCATAAATATCTGCTGATTCAACAACTCCACCACCAGGTGAATTCACCTCAAGGACAACACCTTTCACACTAGTATCCTCAAGAATCGCTGTTAGCTGATTCATAAAATATTGATGATTATAGCCCCCAGATTGGAAAAGGGATGATGTATCCCCCAAATCCTGAATAACGCCATTAAGCGAGAGGACGGCAATTTTATCCTTACCGTTTCCTTCCTCAATAATCGTTTCCTCATACCCTGAAGTTGACGTTGCCATCATGTCTTCAAAGAAACCGTTGAAGTCTCTCGTAAATATGTACGATAGCGAATTGATGCCTACAGAAACAAAAACAAGTACCGTAGCGACGATGATCGCAATCCATCGTTTAATTGTCATTTCAAATTCCTCCATTTCATTTCATTACCTTATACGTTCCGGCACACCAAAATGTTTCACTCCATGGTAAAATCAGTATAACTTATTCAGAGGGGGCTTTGTGTAATGACAGATCGAATGAATATTTTTATTTACAGTAAACATGATGAAGATTCACTTGATAAAAAATCCAAAGTAGCAGAGGCGTTGAGTCATGAGGGTTTTACAATGACCGACAACGATAAAGATGCGAATATTATCATCAGTATCGGTAGCGATGGTTCGTTTTTACAAGCGGTTCGAAAAACCGGTTTCCGGCAGGATTGTTTGTATGCCGGCATTTCTTTAACTGGTAAACCCGGACTTTACTGTGATTTTCATTATAATAATCTTTTCGAAATGACGCAGACCATTCGTAAAGCAGGACTTGAAGTGAGAAAATATCCGCTTATCGAAGTAAAGATTGATAATCACCAACCATTCTATTGCCTAAATGAATTCAGTATTCGCTCAAATATTATTCGGACATTCGTCCTAGATGTCATTATTGACGATAAACTGTTCGAAACATTCCTTGGTGATGGACTAATAATTTCCACACCAACTGGTAGTACTGCTTACAATAAATCAGTCAATGGAGCAGTTGTTGATCCGTTACTTCGGTGTTTCCAAGTGACTGAACTTGCTTCCGTAAACAATAATAAATACAGAACACTTGGCTCGTCCTTCATTTTGAGCGGCGAACGCAAATTTCAACTAAAAGTTCATCAGGATGGCAACGTTTTCCCATTAGTCGCCGCCGATAATGAAGCGCTTGGGATTCGCCAGGTTGAAAGTGTGGAAATTAGATTAAGCGATAAAACGGTGAAAACAGTAAAACTTAAAAATAACTCCTTTTGGGAGAAAGTGCAGCGAATATATTTATAAAAGATTACTTCTGTCGATTAACTATTACCCTCCACAAGACCTAGAAAGCTATGTCAAAAAACCTTCATTTGGACTAGTATGTTTTCGACTCGCTTTCGGCAAAATATTCACGACAGGCTTGGGGAGGAATTGCAGTTCATTCCTCCTCGAGGGATAAGGGCGATAGCATTTCTTCTTGGAGTTATTGGGTCAAAGTATGTAAGGGAATACGGTTCTTCACCAAAGCTGAATTTATGTTGTGGATTTATCATATTAACAATTCCTTGCTCCCCTGTCGAATCACTCACTGCTTTACTGAATATAGCTATTTAATTTTATCCTTCCTTTCTAATAATAGACGCGCATTAGTCAGTACAGTCCCGTAATATAGTTCTATTAACGGAAGAAGCCTGTTAGCGATATCGAGTTTTTTTCTTTTCAAATGAAGTTATTGAAAGACCATCCATTACTTTTGTTTCTCCAGTTTTTATAAATCCGTTTTTTTCATAGAAGTAGATTGCTGGTGCATTTCTAGAGCCTGTTGATACAATCAGTGTTTCATTACCTTCTCCGACTCTTTCAATGAAAGCCAATAACCTCTTGGCAATTCCTTGTCTAAAATGCTGTGGGTGTACCATTAACCGATGAATATCAATTAGACCCTTTTCCACTTTTATAGAAATGACTCCACTCAGCTCTCCATCTAAATAGCATCCATAGAAAGTTTCTCCACATTGTTGTAATGTGCTAACCGAATCCCTTAATGGTGGAATGTCATAGAAATTGATCAGCTCCGCCTCTACCTTATACGAAGGGATTTGAACGCTTAATACCTCTTCAGCAATTTTAGGATTTGTAATATCTATTTTTTCAATCACTATTATCCTCCTTTTATTTCCGTCGAATATATGAATACGTTTATAAATTGAGCGCAGACGCCTTACTAGGGATAGCCGAAGCGGTTTGATGGAATTCTTTATTTCAACATATAAAGAGAGACTTTTTCATTTACAGGAGGTTCTTCTTCATTTTCATAACTTCAATTACTTTAGACACGGTAAAGAGTAACAATGCTGACCAAATGAAAGCGAACGACAATAACTCAATTCCCCCGAACGTTTCTTTATAAATGACAACTCCGAGAAACAGCATCATTGTTGGTGCTATGTATTGAAGAAAGCCTGCCATATACAACGGTATTCTTTGCACGCCTTTTGCGTACATAATAAGAGGCAAAGCTGTTGCTACACCTGTTAGGATAAGTAAAATGTCCGTCTTGAGATCGGAATGTAAGAATACTGCATTGCCTTCCATTAATAGCCACACATAATAGATGACAGCAAATGGGACAATGAAGAACGTTTCAATCGTCAACCCACGCAGTGCATCTACCTTAATTTTTTTCTTGATAAGACCGTAGACAGCAAACGTTATGGCAAGTGTAAATGCCAGCCACGGAAACTTCCCGTATGAAACCGTCAAGATTGTGACTCCAGTTGCCGCCAGTAAAAAAGCGACCTGCTGTGCTCTTGATAGCTTTTCTTTCAAGAAAAATATTCCAAGTAGTACCGATATTAGCGGGTTGATATAATAACCAAGACTTGATTGAACAATATAATTATTATTCACAGCCCATATATAGACAAACCAGTTCGTCGAAACAAGTGCTGAAGCTGCGAACAAAGCCCAAAAGTCTCTTTGCGATGCCCACAGTGTCTTTATATCATCCTTAAGATGACGTCCATTTTTCATAAGAAGAACCACTATTAGCGTCAGGACAAATGCCCACACGATGCGACTCACTAATATTTCTGCACTTGCCACATGCTCAAGGCTTTTCCAATAAATCGGCATAATCCCCCAAATAAGATACGAACCGATTGCCCAAAGGACACCGCTTTTTTCTGTTTGCATCACGACGCCCCCAACTATTTTGATTACCGAAATAATGGACTAAGTATAGACCCATTAATTCGCTACGTAAAGATGTGATTATGTAGCAACACAAATAACCTCTCCGGAAATTCTAAAAACCGCTTTATAAGTCCGGAATAACCCGTTCTTAAAAAGCGGCTTGTTTTCTGGAATGTATTACTGTTGCTCTTGCTTCCTTAATTCAATTCGCATGATTTTCCCTGAAGCAGTTTTCGGCAAAGTATCCAAGAATTCAATTTTACGTGGATATTTATAAGGCGCTGTCAAACTTTTTACATGATCCTGCAATTCTTTTACGAGACCATCTTCATTTTTGCGTTCTGGATCTCGTAGCACCACGAACGCTTTAACAATATTCCCCCGCACTTCATCCGGACTTGCTACGACTGCGCATTCACGGACTGCGGGATGCTTCGTCAATGCATCTTCTACTTCAAATGGTCCAATGGTGTAGCCGGAACTGATAATAATGTCATCCCCGCGACCTTCAAACCAGAAATAACCGTCCTCATCCATTTTTGCACGGTCACCTGTTACGTAATAATCACCTCGGAACTGCATTGTTGTCCGTTCTGGATCTTTTAAATACTCCTTAAATAATGCAGGTGTCGATACGTGTACCGCAATGTCTCCAACTTCCCCTGGTGCAGCCGGGTTACCTTCATCATTAATGATGTCGACCTTATTGCCAGGCGTTGGTTTTCCCATTGAACCAGGTCGAGCTTCCATACCAAGCATCGTTCCTACAAGCAATGTATTTTCCGTCTGGCCGTAACCATCTCTTACAGGAAGCGAAAAAATCTTGTCAAATATATCGATGACTTCACGATTAAGCGGTTCTCCAGCCGAGACTGCACTATGGATAGATGAAAGATCATAATCCCCCAGATTTTCCGCTTTCGCTATAAACCGGTATTCCGTTGGTGTACAACATAATACATTCACTTGATACTGGCCTATTAACTCCAAATAAGTCGTCACATCAAACTTCCCATCATATATGAGTCCAGTTGCTCCACTACCAATAACCGATAAGAAAGGTGTCCAAATCCATTTTTGCCACCCTGGCGCAGCCGTAGCCCAGACAACATCTCCTTCATTAATACCCAACCAGCTCGCTCCTGTTGTTCGTAGATGTGCATATCCCCAACCGTGTGTATGAACGACTCCTTTTGGTTTCCCAGTCGTTCCCGATGTGTAGGATAGAAATGCCATATCCGAACTTTTCGTTTGCGGTGCTGTGAACTCCGCTGATGCAGTTTCCATTAGGCCTGTTAATGAAAGTTGATCTTTCTTCGCCTCACCGACAACGAATAACTTGACATCCCCCATATTTTTTACATCATTAAATTGATCGGTAAATGCATCGAACGCAACGATCGCTTTAGCGTCACTATGTGCCAATCGATATTCGATATCGGAAGACCGTAGCATTTCTGAACTTGGGATTACGACAAGCCCCGCTTTAAGTGCGCCGATATACGTCACATATGCTTCGATTAGCCTTGGAACCATCACAAGAACGACATCACCCTTGTCAAGTCCGTTCGATTTAAAGACATTGGCCGCTTTATTCGCTGAAGTGATTAATTCATCATATGTAATTTCTTTCTTGATTCCTTGTGCATTGACATAAATAAGCGCTTTTTTCCCTGTACCTGTTGCGTACTTTTCAAATTCACTGACAAGATTATATTGTTCTGGCGCAATCAATTGTTCACGGTTCATGCAAACTCCTCCTTAGACGTATTATCTAAGTATACAAACAAAGGACCGATAATTCAAAACAAATTTACTTTTCGGAATAAACCCAAGGGTATTTCATGAATTTCTAACTACTATTTGTTAGAAATTCGAAAAGCTGTCTCGGAATAGTTCCGAGACAGCTTTTCATTAAACAATTATTCTTAGTAACCCTTCATCTGTTCTTGAGCCTGTCGCACTAAGCGCTTTGTAATTTCTCCGCCGACGGATCCGTTGGCACGCGCTGATGCATCTGGTCCCATTTGTACGCCAAACTCTGCTGCGATTTCATTTTTCATTTGATCCAATGCTTGTCTTACGCCTGGAACTACTAACTGATTCGAGTTGCCGCTGTTGTTGTTCGCCATAATTGCCACCTCCTTATACAATTAGAATGTGCTAGTTGCAGAAATTCATGTAAAAATTGTAGGTGGTAAAGTTTGTTAACTACGTTGAAATTGGTTAAGACATTATACTTTTGGTTACACTTTAGAAGCGAAGGCTGCTTTGGAAAACACCTAGCTCAGCTTTGCATTTTAAAGTTATTTTTGGTATCCGTTCATTTGTTGTTGCGCTTGACGTACTAGTCGCTTAGTAATTTCTCCACCGACCGAACCGTTAGCGCGTGATGATGCATCTGGTCCCATTTGTACGCCGAACTCTGATGCAATTTCATTTTTCATTTGGTCAAGTGCTTGTCTTGCACCTGGAACTTCTAACTGATTTGAATTACCACTGTTGTTGTTTGGCATGTTTGTCACCTCCTTGTGCACATAGAATGTGCCGTTTACAAAACTTTATGCATTTATTTGTTTTGGTAATGTCCACCAATTACTTAAAATGGTTTAAACACCCGCATTTTTACATATACTATATTGGCGAAAAGTTGTTCTGAAACATCTTTCCACTATATAAATCTTTATTTGTTGCCATTCATTTGTTGTTGTGCCTGACGCACTAATCGCTTTGTAATTTCTCCGCCGACGGATCCGTTGGCGCGCGATGATGCATCTGGCCCCATTTGTACGCCGAATTCTGATGCAATCTCATTTTTCATTTGATCAAGTGCTTGTCTTACGCCTGGAACTACTAGCTGATTCGAGTTGCCGCTGTTGTTGTTCGCCATGTTTATCACCTCCTTGTGCACATAGAATGTGCCAGTTAATAAAATTCATGCATGAATTTTAAATGGTAAATACCGCCAAAAGTCTAGGGTTAGTTTAACTAACCATCCTTCTGCTAACACTATATAAGCTAAAAAGCTGCATCAGACAATGTCCGATGCAGCTTTTTAGCTTATATAGGTTGAAATAAAGTATTCCATTGAACCTCATTCGGCTGCCCCTTGTAAGGCACCTCCGCTCAGTTTATATCGATATTGCTTTAATCAACATATAGTTCTTCTATTTGATCGAGTGCCAGTTATTCCGAATCCATTTAACCTTAGTCCCAATTTCTATGTGCGTATAGAATGCATCACAAACGGAATTTCATACAAGGGATGAAAACAGTAATTGATTGGTTCAAATGTTAATTGAGCTTGCTCAATTAACTCATTTCATAATTTGTGACATCCGCCGAAGGCTTAAATTGAATCAGCAGGGACTTCTGCTGATTCAAGTTAAAGCAGGTCTTCGAAGTCGTATTTTTGTTGCAGCGGCAATTCAACTATTTGTCGTTTTTCAATCGCTTCTTCAATCATTGGTTCGAAATCAGTGAAGCTTTCATAATAAGCAACTTTTTCAAGCTTCGGTTTTGTTTTCGGGTTTGATGATGAGAAGATTGTACAGCAATCTTCATAAGGTCTGATTGAAATTTCGTATGTGCCAATCTTTTGGGCAATATCTATAATATCCAGTTTGTCCGTTGCAATGAGCGGGCGCAAAATAGGTGAAGTAGTCACAGCATTAATAGCAGTTAAGCTTTCCAGCGTTTGACTTGCGACTTGTCCAAGGCTTTCTCCTGTTACAATCGCGAGTGCACCTTCTTCTTCGCGTACTTTATCAGCAATTTGTAGCATTAATCTCCGTGTTGTCGTCATTGAAACATTATCCGGTACTTGACTGACAATCGCTTGCTGGATTTCAGTGAATGGTATTATATGAAGCCTAACCGATGCTCCGAATGAACTTAACTTCTCTGCAAGGTCTATCACTTTCTTTTTAGCCAAATCACTTGTGAACGGTGGACTCGCAAAGTGAATTGCATCAATCGACACACCACGCTTCATCATTAGGTAGCCTGCAACAGGGCTGTCAATACCGCCTGACAGCATAAGTATTGAATGACCATTCGAACCTACTGGCATACCGCCTGCTCCTTCATACACTTTAGCTGTTATAAAAGCTCCTTCTATTCTAATATCAATGTGTAATACAATATCAGGTTTTTTCATTTTCACAATGAGGTCTGGGAAGCTACGCAACACATGCGACCCAACTTCCAGCTGCAACTCATTTGTCACAAGCGGAAATCTTTTGTCTGTACGTCTCACATCAACTTTGAACGTTTTACCTGCAGTCTCGTCTGCACCAATGACTTCTAACGATTTTTCTTTAATCGCTTCAAGCGTCGCTTCACATTTCGCGACAGGACTGAAAGATTGGATGCCGAAAATATGCGGCAACCTAGCTATCGCTTCTTCCATATCATTTTTGTCTTCCGCAAAAAGAAACATGCGATCACGTTCTGGTTTTATGATTACAGTTTTCAAATCACTCAAAGCATCTTTAATATTATTCCTTAATTTCTTGACGAATAAATTCCTGTTCCGCCCCTTTAATGATATCTCTCCATAGCGTATCAATAGTTCGTTCCATTCCATTACTTATTACCCCTTCCAAGCAGCTCCATGAACCGTGCAAATACTTGCTCGAATTCCACCACATGCTGTTCGATATTATTTTTTCCAAAGCTAATACGAATTACTCCGTTATTGAATTTCCCATTAACACCTATTGCTTCTATAACATGCCCCACAGTACCACTTTTGGATGAACAAGCGCTAGACGTTGAAATCGTTATGCCGTTTTCTTGAAAGAAGTTAACGGCGACTTCCCCTTTCACTTTATAAAAAGCGACAGCTAAAATATGCGACGCCGCCTTATCGGGGGCAAGTACACGAACATTTTCAAATGGCTCCATAAACTTTATAAGGCGATTTCTCCATTGCCTGAAGTCCTTCTGCTCAACATCCGTCGCACTCATTCGGATTGCCTTTGCCATCGCCACTGCGTCAGCTACAGATACGGTACCGCTTCGTATTCCTTTTTCCTGGCCACCGCCATAACTAATTGCTTCTGGCGTCATTCCTTTTCTTAATGCTAGTATGCCCGAACCTTTCAAACCATTAATTTTATGGGCTGAAATCGATATTGCGTCCGGGCCGTCGCCTGTTAATGAAACGGGTAGTTTACCAAAACTTTGAACGGTATCCGAATGAAATAGTGCTCTTGAGTTTTCTTTAATGAGAATGGCGCATTCAGCAATTGGCTGTATTGTACCGATTTCATTATTAACATGCATGATGCTTACAAGTATCGTATCTTTGCGAAGTTTATTTTTCAACTCTTCAACCGAGATCATTCCTTGTTCATCAACCGACAAATAATCAACTTCGAACCCTTGCGTCTCTAAATATCCCATTGAATGGAGAACAGATGGATGTTCAATTTTTGTTGTGATTAGATGGTTGCCTCTTGCATGCAAAGCGCGCGCAAAACCGATAACAGCTAAATTATTGGCTTCCGTACCTCCCGATGTAAATAAAAGCTCTCCGTCAGGTGCACCAAGAATTGATAGGATCTGTTCTCTTGATCGTTCAAGAAGCGTCTCCGCTGCCTTCCCAGCAAGATGTATTGAGGCCGGATTCGCAAAAAAGCGTTTATTCACTTCTACGAAAGATGTAAGCACACCCTCATCGGGAGCTGTTGTAGCGCTATTATCAAAATAAATCATGTGAATCTTCCTTTCATTTTACAAAAAAATGTGATATCCGCCTGAGGCATAACTTGAATCAGCAGGGAGTTTGCACCCCTGCTGATTCAAGTTAAATGCGTGACAAAGCCACCTGCATTATATGCCGGTGGCTATTTGTAGTCTACTTTTTAACTCAGACGTGTTCTTTCACAAGTTCCTCAATTCGTTTCATTGCACCTGGTTCCATTTCTTCTACAGCTGTTGCTGCTTCTTCCAATGCTTTTGCATAACGAAATTGTCTGAATGACTCTTCAGCGTCTAATAGACGAGCGTGAACTTCCGGATTGGATGCACGGTATCTGTTTCCATATTGGATGATCCACTCAATCAGCAATACATTATCAAGCATCTCTTCAATTTTCATGGTTACATCTTCTACAGCCTTCCCAGCGTTCTCCAAATAAGAATCGACAAGATTCATATTAAGCGGTACTTCCTGTAAACTTTGTGTCACGATATAAATTTGTTCATCTGCTTCTTCAAGGCGCGCTTCCATATCATCTGGTATACCAGGAATATTTCCTTTATGTAGCGTACGTTCTGATTTCTGCAATTTACGCGATAGTTCTTCAAGTTTAGTCCGAACATTATTTTCATCAATTCGCAAGTTTTTCATACGATTTTTAAGACTTTCCTGTTCATCTGAAATTTGCTCAAGTTCTTCTGAAATGGATTGCAACTCTTCCTGTAATCCCGAATAAGCAGATACTTGTTCCTCGAGCCTATAAATAAGCATACCAAATCGCTTGTCGAGTGAACCTAACTTTTTGAGGGCTAGTTGTGGAATTTGTGCTTCTTTTTCATCCATTCGATAACTTTGCTGAACAAAAGCCGCCTCGTCTGAAGTTTCTCTTGTCAATTTCGTTATTACGTGAAGTCTATCAGCAATTTGATTGTAGTATCCGTCTACATAATGCTTTGCATTCACTTCATTCTCAAGCGCATCGTAAAATGAATCGATGCGATCATTTATGTCGTTCGTACACTGTTGAACAGATTCAATTTGAAGGTCAGCCATTTTAAACAACAATTCTTCAAGTTCAATCTCAATTGATTTAAGTTGTTCGGTCAGTTCTAGGTGTTGCAAATAATAGGACTGTTCCTCCATCTCTCTCGTCCCATTTCGGAGTTCACGAATCGATGACGGAATTTTGCTTTGTAGTTCAGAAAGCAACGATGGAATTTCGTGGATCAACGTAAAAACATAATCCCCCTTTGCGGATAATGCCATGACAATTTCCCGTGCTAGTAAATAATTACCGTTCGCAGTCAACTCTTCATATTCTATGAATTTCGGATTAAATGATTCCAGTTCCTTTTCGAGTGGATTCGCCGTCATCCCGAATGAATGTTGATGAGCAAGTACCGCTTTTCGAGCGGCACGATGCTGCTCTTTTAATTTTTCCATCTCGATGCGATTTTTCTCTTCACTACCAACTAGTTCGTTTAACTCATACAAAATGTCATTCATTTTTTTATCGCAAAAACGAATTTTTTCTTGAATTTCCTTCTCCAAATCCGTTGCTTTTCTAAAACGGAAACGATCCACTACATCCTCTACATCAAATAATAATGTATCAATTTTCGGCATATGTACGTCCATCAATTCTGTCCATTCACTGCGCCACCGTTCGAATTTCTCTTCAGTTTCGCCTGTCATGTTCAATTGTTTCACTTTCGTCATCTCTTCTAAGATAGGTTTGTGTTGGATTTGTAACTTCTCTTGCTCCAATCGACCAATTTCCTGGATATGTTTGCGCCTGAATAAGAAGGCGATTGTCGTCAATATGATAAGTGCTACTATAGCAATGATGAAGGTTTTCATCGTGGTCCCCCTGTCCAAGTCACTGTACCATGATATTATCCTATATAGTACCACGTTTAAACCCTTTTAGTTGCGAATATGAATGATTTATAGGGAAAAAACTGTTTTCCACCCTAATAATCGACAAAGATTGTTAATAAACGTCTTAATATGTATACTTATTTAAATAAAATATACTAACAAGGGGTGTTCTATTTGTTTCAAGAAATTGACTATGCCACTGATTTAAAAGTGAAATATGAACAACTATCAAGTCAATTGGACGCATTATTGACGGGTGAGAAAAATATGTATGCAAACTTGAGCAACGCTTCTGCTTTACTCAACCAATTTTTCGACCGCATCAATTGGGTCGGTTTTTACTTAATGGATGACAAAGAATTAGTGATTGGTCCTTTCCAAGGTCTTCCCGCGTGCATCCGCATTCCTCTAGGAAAAGGCGTCTGCGGAACAGCAGCTGAAACCCAAAAAACAATTACCGTATCTGACGTCAATGCTTTCCCTGGACATATTGCATGCGATGCCGCTTCACAGTCTGAAATCGTCGTTCCTATTTTAAAAGACGGTGTCTTACTAGGCGTCCTTGATATTGACAGCCCCGAGCTGAACCGCTTCACCGAAGAAGATCGAGCTGGATTAGAACATCTTGTCGAGGTACTAGTCAAACATCTTTGAACAATAAACTGCCCTGGCCACCAGACAATCGGTCGCCAAGGCAGTTTTTCGATTGCTTAGGAAATTATAAAATCCAGCTTTGTGAATAGTACTAGTAGGAAGATTTCAGGTCTATTTATTCATAGATAATAAATTATTAGTTTTTCGACTTAGAATAGTGTCTAGCTCCTGGCGCCAGCCGCTCGGAGGCCCGCAGGATGTAGGGTCACGTAGCCATTGCCGCAGGACGCGGCGTACTTAGGCTAGGTTCCTTGAAAGCAATCCATCTAGGAAGGATTGAACTACATCCTTCCCGGGCAAAGACGCCACGTCGTGCCTCCATGGAGCAGGTATGCCGGTCGTTGCGACAGGACGTCGCAATCTTAGACTGTCTTCCCACGAACCGACTTATGCCTGTCGCGGGCCTACAGGATGTAGGTCATGCAGCTGCGTTCCTTTTAAGGCGCCTTTCGCTATTCTTATGTTAAGCCCGCTCAGTAATCGCCGTCTCCATGATTTCGAATGCCGCTTTGAAGTCAGCTATGATATCCTCAGCATGTTCAAGACCGACTGAAAGCCTTAGCAAAGAATCAGTGATACCCATCTGCAGACGCTCCGCCTCCGGAATAACTGAATGAGTCATCGTCGCGGGATGCTGGATAAGCGTTTCTGCGTCCCCCAGGCTGACTGCAATCTTAATGAGAGAAAGGCTATCCATGAATAGCTGAGCCCCTTCTTTACCGCCTTTAATTGTAAATGAAATCAGGCCGCCTCCTGCTCTCATTTGGCGTTTAGCTATTTCATATTGTGGATTGTCTTTATCAAACGGATAGTAGATCTCTTCCACAAGCTTCTGACCTTTTAGATAAGTAATCACTTTTTCCGCATTCGAGGTATGGCGCTCCATGCGAACCGATAACGTCTTCAAACCGCGGATTAAAAGCCAAGCATCGAATGGCGATATGATGCCTCCGAAATCTTTCTGCACGGACATACGGATTGACTCTATTTCTTCTTTGTTGGCTCCGACAAGCAGCCCGGCTATCACATCTCCATGACCGTTAATATATTTTGTTGCGCTATGCAAAACGAAGTCCGCACCGATATCGAGCGGATTTTGCAAATAGGGCGACGAAAAAGTATTATCGACTATAACTCGAAGACCGTGGCGTTTCGCTACATTTACGACTGCGTGAAGATCAACAAGTTCCATTGTTGGATTGATAGGCGTTTCAATATATATACAGACAGTTTCCGGTTTAATAGCACGTTCAATCTCTTTTTCTGTCTTCATCCGAATAAGATCATGGCTGATATTGTATTTCTCATTCAGCATACCAAGAAGTCCGAATGTGCAGCCATAAATTCCACGTGAACACAGAATATGATCACCCGATTTCGTCAAGTGGACGAGAATCGTACTGACTGCAGCCATCCCCGAACCAAACGCAAGTGCACCTTTTCCGTTCTCTAGTGCCGTCATACGCTCTTCTAACACGCGTACAGTTGGATTACCTAGCCTGGAATAAATATTTCCTTCCTCAACACCCGAAAATCGATTCTCCCCTTGCGATGCTGTTTCAAACGAAAAGGTCGATGTTTGGTATAATGGAACCGCTAAACTCCCCTGATGTTCCCTGTCCTCATACCCCTCATGGATGACAATCGTATCTTTGTGAAGGTTTCTTTTGTCCATGTCCATTGCCCCCTTTATGCTTCTAGAATATTCTAACTCTCCCTCTATTAGTTTACTCTTTAATCACAGTTAGGAAAAGATACAACTGGTTTTTTCATGGATTACCACTTGGTTTTTACCGTTATTTTTCGCCATATACAGTGCTTTGTCAGTAAGCTGAAACAACTCTTTATAAGTTGACTGCCTTTTCGAAGTCCAGTTATGCATCCCTATCGACACTGTTATCGAGGGTTCAGTGGTAGCAGGGATAAGTTCGACCAGTCTTTCCGCAAATAATGCTCCCTCTTGAAATCCTGTCAGCGGCAAAAAGATAGCGATTTCCTCTCCGCCCCATCTACCGGCAACCCCCCTACCAGATACTTCTGAAAGTATTGTGGAAGCAATCTGCTTCAGCACATCATCACCAGTAACATGTCCATATGTGTCGTTTATCTTCTTGAAGTCATCGACATCTACGAGAACAAACACACCCATTTCATCATCAACAATCGACTTTTCAATAATCTTATCTACGTAACTTCTTGTATAGAGCTTGGTTAAGTGATCTTTATCAACAAGTTCCTGTAACTGGTCGCGTAATACCGAGTTCGCAAGTGCAAGCGAAGAATGTCCTATAAGAGATTGCATCAGTTTAAAACTGTCAAATGAAAAAAAGTACTGATCCATATGCAGTAATACGACGAAACCCGTAAGTACCTCTTGATTCATAATTGGAATCGCAATAATTGACTCGTAACCAATAGGTTCATTCATTGTGGTGCTGAAATTCGCATCAAATAATGATTCTTTACCACTATTTAAGTGATTCGATGCGTATTCAATATAATTCTTGCCGGATTCTGTCCGAAAAAAATCCGTACTTAATTGAGCGATGTCATAACCATCTTGTTCATTGTTAAAAACGAATGCAATTTCTGTTGGTCTAAACGCTCTCAGCAATTGCTGTTTCAAAAATGCTGTCATTTCTCCAAAATGCATATTGCTATTCAATTTTTTCGACGTTTCATTGACAAGTTGTAAATCTTCGATAACACGGTGAGATTGATCATATAGAATCGCTTTTTCCAGCGCACTTCCTGCAGTGTTTACTACCATACTGACAAATTTTTTCTGTGTAGATGAAAAAACGAGGTCAACTGGTGCTTTAATTTGCAACACACCATAGATACCTTGTCTTCCTCTGATTGGTGCGTTGATCAGCGTGCAGGACAGTTCAGGCATTACTTCCTTTGTCAATTCACCAGATACGAACGCATTCATTGCAGACGGTCTTTCGTTCATGTAATCAATTAACTTATAGTTATGCGTCATCCCTTTTTGATCATGAGATAATAGAAGCCCCACTTCAGATGTTGGGAAATTTTTAGATATCGCAGAGACTACGCCATCTAAAATCACATTACTTTGCATCGTTGAATTGAATAATTCGGTGACTCCAAACAAACGCCGAGAGCTTTTTTTCTCTTTTACAAGAAACACCATTTCCCTTACTATCTCAATGATGTCGCTCACTACCTTTTCGAGTTCATGTAGAAATGGCGATGCAGCAAAGTCGCTCCATTCATCTGTAGATTTAAGAATCAGCAATCCGAGTGGTTCAGATTTCAAGTTTCGGAATAGAAGAAAATCATCGGCATAGTTAAAACCGGTCTCTCTAACTTGTGTTATTAAAGAATCATAGTTAAACACATTTCCAGTTTTCGATGCATCAAATACCAAGGCTTCTTTCCTCTTAGAAACAGATTTATGTCCTTTAAGAGGCATGAAACTATTATTGGCATATACGAAAAAGTCCGCTTCCACAATACGAAAATGGTGATTTAGTTTTGATTTTAACGCCTTAAACCAGTGTTCATACGATTGCAAAGCAGTATCTTTGGTCCATAAATCCATCAAATCGCTTTTAATTTTAAGCATCGTCAATTGATGATCCGTCACACAATCACCCCAATCCTAATCTGTATATAGAATTCAAATAAGTCTTACTACCATTATAATACAATGGTACTATAGATACCATCACTTTATATAGACCATTTGGCTTATTTTAGTATTCAGGTATGAAGCTTGACTCTTACTTCTATAGTTGTTATGATGAAACTTGTGTAAAATAGTTGCAGCAGTTGTGTGTTTCAGATTGTCCAGTCTATTCCTTTCACAAGGTGCATCGAGTAACTTTCTGGCTGCGGAGGCGAGGATGCAAGATGATAGAATGGCATTTGGATTGAACACATCTGGTTCTTATTTTACAACAAAATAAAACCAACAATAGAGGAGGAGTCTTTCATGGCTCGTTATACAGGTCCATCTTGGAAACTTTCCCGTCGTCTTGGGATTTCACTTACAGGCACAGGAAAAGAAATTGAAAAACGCCCTTACGGCCCGGGACAACACGGTCCTAACCAACGCATAAAACTTTCTGAATACGGAAAGCAGTTACAAGAAAAACAAAAACTTCGTTTTATGTTTGGCGTAAACGAACGTCAATTCAAAACGATATTCATCAAAGCAGGTAAAATGCCTGGTAAACACGGTGTTAACTTCATGATTCTTCTTGAGACTCGTCTGGATAACATTGTATACCGCATGGGTCTTGCACGCACACGTCGTGCATCACGCCAACTTGTAAACCACGGCCATATCATGGTTGATGGTAAACGCGTTGACATTCCTTCTTTCAGCGTTAAACCTGGTCAAGAAATTTCTTTCCGTGAGAAGTCTCAAAACCTTGACGCTGTAAATGAAGCGCTTGAAGTGAGCAGCTATGTACCTGAATATGTTACATTCAACAAAGATACTAAAGTCGGTCAATTCGTCCGCATGCCTGAGCGCAGCGAACTTGCAGCAGAAATTAACGAATCACTTATCGTTGAATTCTACTCTCGTTAATAGCATTTTTGGAAAAGAGTCCTTCACAGGGCTCTTTTTTTTCGTGATATACTGTACATACTACGACTTATGAGGTGATTATATGAAACTTGTATCGATTTGCCCGAGTAATACGGAACTGCTTGCCTATCTAGGACTGATTGATCAACTCGTTGCAGTTGATGATTTCTCTGATTGGCCTAGCGCAATCAATACTTTACCGAAACTCGGACCTGACTTATCGATTGATATGGATAAATTGGAATCTTTTGCACCAGACTTAGTGCTTGCATCGCTCAGTGTTCCCGGAATGGAAAAAAATGTTGCAGAGCTCGAGAAGCGAATGATTCCACACTTAGTGTTAAATCCGCAAAGCTTGGATGATATCGCAGAAGATTTGTTAGCTGTTGGAAAAGCATGCGGAATTGAAGAACACGCTCTTCAAATTAAAGCGGAATATCTATTATTTATTAAAGACATGAAAAAACGTGCTGAAACTGTCGAATTTACCCCTTCTTTATACTGGGAGTGGTGGCCAAAACCTGTATTTACACCCGGAAAGATTAATTGGCTGACCGAAATAAGCACGATTGCCGGCGGTTTGAATGAATTCCGCGACGTTGAACTTGCCAGTGTCCAAACTGACTGGGAGGATGTACTAAATAGAGAACCTGATTATATCCTACTAGCGTGGGTCGGTGTTCGAATCAATAAAGTGAAAAAAGAAGTCGTTCTGAAACGGCCCGGTTGGAATCAGCTGGACGCCGTGAAAAGTGGCCGCTTTTCAGTAATGGAAGAAGAATTGTATTGCCGGCCTTCCCCACGGCTCCTTGAAGGCGCTTTAAAATTAGCCAAAATGATTCACCCGGAAGTATATGCAGACTTGCATCTACCTGAGTGGGTTAGAAATGCGTAAAACAAAAGGCTGTTTTCCCCTTTTTGATTGGGATAACAGCCTTTTGCATTATGAAATATAGTTAGACGAATTTCACCATTTTATAATTTTTCTTACCGCGTCGGACAATGGCAAACGCATCATCCAGACGATCTGCTGCGCTGACCTCGTATGCTGTATCTGTCACCCGTTCACCGTTCAATGAAATTGCACCATTCGTCACATCTTCACGAGCTTGTCGTCTCGATGGTGATACGCCAGAATCGACGATGAAATCAACGATGTTTTTATCTTCTTTCACCATTTCAAACGAAGGGACGTCTTTGAATGCGTCTTTCATTTCATTAGCAGTAAGTGTTTTCAAATCACCACTGAATAATGCTTTGGAAATGCGGATTGCTTGGTCAAGTGCTTCCTGACCGTGAATCAATCGCGTCATCTCTTCCGCTAGTCTGAGTTGCGCTTTCCGTAAATGTGGTTCCTCTTGGATTGTAATTTCAAATGCTTCGATTTCTTCACGTTCAATGAACGTGAATATTTTCATGTATTTAACGGCATCTGAATCCGCTGTATTAATCCAGAATTGGTAAAATTCATATGGCGATGTTTTTTCTGCATCGAGCCACACTGAGCCACCCGCACTTTTACCAAACTTCGTACCATCTGCCTTTGTAACAAGTGGAATTGTGATGCCGAATGCTTTCACTTCTTCTTCATGCGTTTTACGAATCACTTCAAGCCCTGTCGTAATATTGCCCCACTGATCGGATCCGCCTATTTGGACTCTACAACCATAATTATTGAATAAATGATTGAAATCAATCCCTTGAATTAGCATGTATGAAAACTCTGTGAAGGAAATTCCGCTGTCAAGACGTGATGCAACATTGTCTTTCGCAAGCATATAGTTGACGCCTAATAATTTACCGAAATCACGTAAAAACTCGATGACGCTCATCGAACCGACCCAGTCATTGTTGTTCACCATCTGCGCGCCATTTTCAGAATTGAAATCAAAAATCTGTTCCATCTGCTTTTTAATTCCGGCAACGTTTTTATCAATCTGTTCAGTTGTTTGAAGCTGTCTTTCCTCTGAGCGACCTGATGGATCTCCAATCATGCCCGTAGCTCCACCGACAAGTAGAATCGGACGATGTCCATGCATTTGAAAACGGCGTAGCGTTAGTAATGGAACGATATGTCCGATGTGCATGCTATCCGCAGTCGGATCGACTCCGCAATACAGAGAGATTTTCTCCTTATTCAGCAATTCTTCAAGACCCGCCTCATCCGTCTGTTGGTAGAGTAACCCTCTCCACTTTAAGTCTTCCATCAATTTCTCTTTCATCCTAACCCCTCCTGAAATTTAAGTAATAACGCACCGCGTCGAGTGAGTCTCGGAGCGCATAGAACCTTTAACTAGACACAAAAAAGCCCTTACACGATTAATAAAATCATGCAAGGACGCTAATTATCGTATTAACGCGGTACCACCCGGCTTGAGAAAAAATTCTCCACTCAAAACGCAATAACACTGCGCACGCGTCACACTCCAGGGCTGTAATTCATGATTGGATTACCGGACAGCTTTCACCAGCCGCTGTCTCTCTAAACGGTTCCACAACCACTACTTCGACCCATTCAACATGTGAAAGTATATGTATCAATAATTCTAACCTATATTCAAAAGTTGTCAAACATTATCGATTGGCATTTATGGAAATGTGCTATAATAGGTAAGATTTCAGGAGGTTGATTTAAGTGAGTAAACATCAAAAGAATCGTATTGATCTAATAGAAGAGAAACTTGAAACGATGACTAAAACGAAATGGGCTAAAGGGATGCGTATCACATCAGGCGTCACCTGGAACCTGTTTCTCCTATTCCTCGTAGTAGGTTTGACACTTGTAGTGTTTGCCGGTTCAGTCGGAGCAGGCTATTTCGCTTCATTGGTAGCCAAAGAACCACTCCGGTCCAAGCAAGAAATGCGGGACGCAATTTTCACCTACGAAGAAACGTCCGAACTTTATCTCGCTGGCAATGTCTATATCGGTAAAGTTAACTCTGATATAGAACGTAGAGAGACAAAATTGGAAAGTGTATCCCCATTCGTTATAGATGCGGTATTCGCCACAGAGGATGAGTATTTCGAACAGCATGAGGGCATTGTTCCTAAAGCGATTTTCCGCGGACTATTGCAAGATGTAACGAACTCTGATAGCCAAACTGGCGGTTCGACTCTGACACAACAGCTGATTAAAAACCAAATTTTAACCAATGAAGTGTCATATGAACGAAAAGCGAAAGAAATGCTACTGGCTATGAGGATAGAGCATTTCATGACAAAAGATGAAATCCTTGAAGCCTACTTGAACATTATCCCTTACGGCCGTAATTCAAATGGGCAAAATATTGCTGGTATTGAAACTGCAGCTGGCGGTATTTTCGCTTTAAAAGCCGCGAAATTGAATTTACCGCAGTCCGCCTTCATCGCAGGACTTCCTCAGGCCCCTTTCGCGTATACCCCTTTTAAAAGCGGTGGCGGAATAAAAGAAAAAGAGTTCTTACTACCAGGAATCAATCGTATGAAAACAGTTCTTTTTAGAATGAAAGAAACTGGTTATATTACCGAACAGCAATACAACGAAGCTATCGTCTATGATATTACAAAAGATTTCCGTGATCCCGTCATGCGCGCGAATGAAAGATATCCTTATTTGACGCAAGAAATTCAGAATCGTACTGTCGATATACTGGCGGAAATTATCGCTGAAAAAGATGGAGTCGATGCTGAACGTCTTAAGCAAGAAGAGAAATTAAGAGAAAAGTATTCGATACTTGCTACGCGCTCAATGAAAAATGATGGCTACAGAATTTACTCTACTGTTAATAAAAATCTATATGACAAGATGAATGAAGTTGGTAATGATTTCGAAAGTTACGGGTTCACTTATACGCGTGAAATAAAGGATTCCCATTCTGGCGAAGTCGAATTGGCTGAGGATCCGGTCCAGGTCGGTGCGATTATGATCGAAAATAGCACCGGTAAAATCTTATCTTTCATCGGCGGTCGTGGACACGAACACGAAGCGCTTAACCATGCTACACAAGCATATAGACAGAACGGATCTGCTATGAAACCGCTCCTTGTTTATGCACCAGCCATTGAGTACGGTATCATCGGGGCTGGTAGTCCCGTCGTCGATGTTAAATTCAGTGTCACACAACCGAATGGCTCTATGTGGTCACCGAGCAACTATACTAAATCGATGGAGTATGGAATCATTCCTGCAAGGGAAGCACTCTCCAAGTCATTGAACTTGGCAACGGCAAGATTATATCGCGACATCCTTGATCGACGCCCTGCCGAATTCCTCGATAAGATGGGCATATCGAAACTACTTCCTGGGGACTATGTCAATCCCTCTACTTCCTACGGAGGCATGACGGTCGGGATGAGTGTCGAGGAAAACACGAATGCATTTGCAACATTTGCAAATGGTGGGCAATTCATTGATGCATACATCGTCGAAAAAATTGAAGATATGGATGGTAATGTCGTCTATCAGCATGAAATTGAACCTGTTGATGTCTTCAGCCCCGAAACAAGTTATATCGTTACCGATATGTTACGTGATGTATTGAAACCTGGTGGCACTGGCTCACAAGTAACACAAAACATGAAATTTTCTACAGATCTTGCTGCAAAAACGGGAACAACACAAGGTTACGGTGACGCTTGGCTTGTTGGATACAACCCAAATGTTTCTCTTGGAGTTTGGCTCGGATACAAAGACCGAACAAGAAGTCTCTATTACGGATTGGAAAAGCAAACATTGCATCCTACCACAAGGACAAGTATGCTTTTCGCCCGTATCATGAATGCTGCGAACGAAGTAACACCAGAAATAGTCGGAGCTTCTGCAAAATTCAGTCGTCCTGACGGTGTCGTTGAAAAATCATTCTGCGGTATTTCTGGGCTTGCTCCCTCTGCTGCATGTTCATCTGCAGGGCTCGTTAAAACAGATTTATTCAACGCAAAAGTGATGTTACCTACACAACCGGATGATAGCATTACCTCTTCTTCTTATGTGTCTGTTAAAGGGTCGAGGTACCTTGCACTTCCATCTACACCTAGCGAATTCGTGTCATCAGGTGGCACAGGCGTTAACCAAGTATTCATTGACCGAATGCTAGGACCTTGGAGAGGCGATGCCTCAAAACTGTTCCCAGCGAACTCGGCTTTCGCATCTCACGTCGTGTCCGGGGCTATATTTAATGCTGATGATGTCGCTCCTGCACCAGTAAATATTAATTTGAATGGAACGACAATAACCTGGGGCAATTCACCTTCAAATGATGTTATTGGTTACTATGTCTATGCAAATAATGTTAAAATCGGAACAATTAGAGACGGTTCTTCGAATTCCTTTACAGTCGGTACTGGCTCATACTCAGTCAAGGCTGTCGATATTACCGGAAGACTTTCAAATGGCTCCAATGCAGTCACCGTTGCGGCGTCTGAACCAGAAGAGGAAGTTATTGAAACGCCTCCTACTGAAAACGTACCGCCTGTTACTCCACCTCCCGGAAGCGAGGACGGAAATAATAGTGGTACCATTCCTCCCGCAAGTGGAGATGATGAAACTGGGGAATGAATAGGAAAAAGAGCCTGTCCGCTATCTATAGCGAACAGGCTCTTTTTTGAAAGATGAGAAAGGTTAATCTTTTTGACTTAGAATAGTGTCTAGCTCCAGGCGCCAGCCGCTCGGGTCATAAGCAATCCAGCTAGGAAGGATTGAACTGCATCCTTCCCGGGCAAAGTACGCCACGTCGCTGGATCGACTTATGCCTGTCGCGTCTAGAAGGCGCCTTCCGCTTTTCTTAGTCTTCCATTGTCGACAGATCACCTGTCGGCAAATTCAGTTCCCAAGCTTTTAACACGCGACGCATAATTTTCCCGCTTCGTGTTTTCGGTAATTTATCTTTGAATTCAATTTCACGCGGAGCAGCATGTGCCGCTAGCCCTTTTTTAACAAATTGTCGAATATCTTCTTTTAATTCATCAGTCGGCTCTATTCCCTCATGAAGTGCCACAAATGCTTTAATTATTTCGCCGCGAACCGGATCGGGTTTACCAATAACACCAGCTTCAACAACTGCGGGATGTTCAAGAAGTTTACTTTCCACTTCGAATGGTCCTACCCGTTCTCCACTCGTCATAATCACGTCATCCACACGGCCTTGGAAAAAGAAATATCCGTCCTCGTCGATGTATGCTGAGTCACCTGAAACATACCACTCATCATTAATAAAGGTAGATGCATATTTTTCTGGATTATTCCAAATTTGACGCATCATTGCAGGCCACCCTTTTTTAATAGCCAAGTTACCCATATGATTTGGAGGCAATACATTTCCTTGATCATCAATGATGGCTGCTTCAATACCAGGAACCGGTTTGCCCATTGATCCAGGTTTAATTGGCAAACATCCGAAATTGCAGATTGTTTGTGCACCTGTTTCTGTCATCCACCATGTATCATGAATTCGCAATTTAAACGCTTCAGATCCCCAACGGATTACTTCTGGATTAAGCGGTTCACCTACAGAAAGAATATGGCGCAGTGAAGAAAGATCAAAATTGCTTAGTGGCCCTTCCCCAACTCCCATAAGCATTCGGAATGCCGTTGGCGCACTATACCAAACCGTGACACCATATTCCTCAATCGCCCCATACCAGGCATCTGCCGAAAATCTGCCGCCAAGAATCAGGCTAGTCCCCCCTGCAAGCATCGGTCCGAAAATACCATAAGCCGTACCTGTCACCCAACCTGGATCCGCTGTACACCAGAAGATGTCCTCGTCTTTTAGATCCAGTACCCACCGCGTTGTCTGCAGCTGCTGTACCATCGCTTCCTGTACATGTACAACGCCTTTAGGTTTTCCAGTTGAACCTGAAGTGTAATGCAGAAGAGTTGGGTCCTCTCTGTCCATCCATTCAACTTGGAAGTACTGAGATGCATCTTTCATATGCTTGTTAAAGTCTACGACAAGACCTTCTTCTACCACATTTTCTCCTACAATAAAGATTGTCTTCAGGTGTGGTAATTTATCGACAGGTACGCGTTCAAGAAGTTCAGGTGTTGTGATGATTGAAGTCGCTTCACTATCAGACAGTCTGTCATAGACAGCACCTTCCATGAATGCTTCGAACAGCGGTCCGACGATAGCACCCAGCTTCAATGCGCCAAGGAGTGCAAAATACAATTCCGGTGAGCGCGGCATAAAGATGAAAATCCGGTCCCCTTTTTCAAGCGGAGACTGATTGCGTAATACGTTCGCAGCTTTATTAGACATCTTTTTCATTTCGTTATACGTATAGGTTTCTTTGCGATTCGCATCTTTATAATAAAGTGCAACCTTGTTTTTTCGATAGGAATCCGCATGGCGGTCTACAGCTTCGTGGGCAATGTTAATGAGTCCACTTTCAAACCAGCTGAATTCTTTTTCTGCATCCGCCCATTTGAATTCTGCGGCCATACGATCATAATCTACTAACTGATAATCCCCCTTAACTGCGGGCAATGTTTTCATTACCATTCATCTCACCCTTTCAAGAATAGAATATAACTATCATTCTACCCCAATCCAAACCTAGTTGTCTAATTAATTTTATTTTTCTAACAGTTTTAAATTTGTAGAAATCAACTAGCTTTAATTTATCTATATTGTTGTATACTAGGTAGTAGGTTTATATCAAACACGGAGGTGATCATATTGGAACACATAAAAACATATAACGCGATGGAGATAAAACATAAAAATGGAGACATTGTTATCGAGGGACCCATTACTGCAGATTACCTTGCTAGCCTTGATTTTCATGAAGATCTTGTTGCATTCAGACCTCCTGCACAACAACACAAGGCACTCATTGAAATTGCAGGACTCCCAGAAGGTCGTATTTTAATCGTTCGCGATTCGAATGAAATTGTGGGCTACGTAACTTATTTGTATCCCGATCCTCTGGAGCGATGGTCGCAAGGGAAAATAGAAAATTTAATCGAACTCGGGGCAATTGAAGTAATTCCAAAGTTCAGAGCCGGTGGAGTTGGGAAGTCCCTTTTACGCGTTTCCATGATGGACGACGCAATGGAAGATTATATTATTCTTACGACTGAATATTACTGGCACTGGGATTTGAAGGGGACGAAGCTCAATGTTTGGGAGTACAGAAAAGTAATGGAGAAGATGATGAACGCCGGCGGGTTGGAATACTACGCAACCGATGACCCTGAAATAAGTTCTCACCCAGCAAATTGCCTAATGGCACGGATTGGCAAAAGGATTAATCAAGATACCATCCAAAAATTTGACAATCTACGGTTCATGAACCGATTCATGTATTGAAGGGAGGATTAATTAAATGCTAATTGAAGAAATAATGATAACAGAAGTTCTAACTCTATCACCGGAAAACACTGTAAAAGATGCACTCGAAGCTATGCGGGACAAAAAAGTTCGCCACTTGCCAATCCTGTCTGCGGATGGCACGGTAGTCGGCATTGTGACGGATCGAGACTTGAAAGAAGTTGTTCCCTCTTCCGTTTCTGAAATAAAAGACAACAGTCCGTACGATACTTTACTTTCCGATGTGATGACGAAAAACCCAATTCTCGGACATCCAATGGACTTTGTTGAAGAAGCGGCGGTACTATTTTATGATAATAAAATAGGTTCACTGCCAATAGTATCCAATAAAAAACTAGTTGGAATTATCACCGAAACAGATTTACTTTACAAATATATTGAATTGACGGGCGCACATCAACCTGGTTCACAAATAGAAGTGCGGGTTCCGAATACGCCCGGGATCCTTTTCGAAGTATCCAAAGTATTCCACGAGCAAAAATTAAACGTTTTGAGCGTGCTCGTCTATCCCGATAAAGAGAACGAAGCAAACAAAATTCTTGTCATCCGGATTAATTCAATGAATCCTCTCAAAATTATTGAGGGACTGAAGGTTAGCGGATTTGAGGTCCTATGGCCAAATGTTCCAGGAATTGACGTATGAAAAAAGATGCCGTTTTCGTCTTTTCAGAAGAGCAACTTGGCTACTCTTTTTCAGATTCGCATCCATTCAACCAAAAAAGAATTCTCTTAACTCTCGACCTATTAAAGAAGTCTGGAGCCATTCAAGACAGTGATATCATTGCACCTCGCATGGCGACAGACGAAGAATTACTTCTCGCCCACGACAAAAAGTTTATTGATATCGTAAAAAAGGCTGGTAAAGGTGAACTAACTGAGGATGTTGGCAGTATTTACGGTATCGGCACAGAGGATACGCCAATTTTCCCAAATATGCATGAAGCCAGTGCCATGCTAGTCGGCGGTACATTGACTGCGGTAGATGAAGTGATGCAAGGACGAACTAGGTATGCACTGAACCTGGGCGGGGGGCTGCATCATGGATTCCATGGACGGGCTTCCGGCTTTTGCGTCTATAATGACAGCTCAGTTGCCATAAAATACTTACAAGAAAAGTACGGAGCACGCGTTCTTTATATCGATACAGACGCTCATCATGGAGATGGCGTTCAATGGAGCTTCTATGATGATCCGACAGTCTGTACACTATCTATCCATGAAACTGGGCGCTACCTGTTTCCTGGAACGGGAAGTATAACCGAACGCGGCAATGGTGCCGGCTATGGGACTTCCTTTAATTTCCCTATAGATGCTTTCACAGAGGATGAGTCATTCCTTTCAATTTATAAAACAGCCATGAAAGAAGTGACTGAATTTTTCAAACCCGATGTCATCTTGACTCAAAATGGGGCAGATGCGCATTATTTCGATCCCTTAACTCATCTTTATGGCACGATGGATATTTACAAAGAAATCCCTCGTGTTGCACGCGAAATTGCAGAAGAATATTGCGAAGGCCGCTGGATTGCCGTCGGTGGCGGCGGCTATGATATTTGGCGCGTCGTACCAAGGGCTTGGGCTCATATTTGGCTAGCGATGAAAAATATCCCTGCACCTACTGGTCTTCTTCCAGAGGACTGGCTATCAACGTGGCAGGAGCAATCTCCCGTTACACTTATACCAACTTGGGAAGATCCTGTTCCACTCTATGAACCCATTCCACGAAAGGATGAAATAAACGAAAAAAATGCACAGATGCTTACTCGGGCCTTACATATGATCCGCAACGAACAAAATGATAAATAACCACGTCCGGTGAGAAGGGCTTGATATCCTCCATTTTCACCGGACCATTTCCGGCTATATTCAGCGAAATATTCACAACATTTTTACCAGGGGCATATGTGGCTACTTTGAAAGAAATGAATAGATGACTTTCTTTAGAGATTGTAAGTGCCAGAAGATACAATTTCAGGCACACTTGCACATTGTTTAATGCGTTCCTTGCTAACTCCTAGTAAAGAGTATGTAATCATGTGGTGCTTACTAGAAAGTAACACTTCATTACTAACAAAAGAGAAAACCATATAGAATGTTTCAGCCGCCAAAATTGTATCTTTGGCGGCTTTTCTCTAGTTAAGAAGTCAGCTATTCTTTCGTCCCAAAAAGCTTCAAATGCCCTTCGCGTACTTATGCATTTGGAGCACGCCGGATGAAGGACTACCATGAGCTTACCGAAAATAATGCGTAGAGATGCGACAAGTTCACATCCCTACGCATCCAGACATCCCGGTAATCGTAATAGAATTCATTCAATCCAAAGTAATCCAAATGCAACTATACACGTAGCAACCACTGTGTGATTAAGTTTATTGCTGCTTACTTTTGATTAATCAACCGACGGTAGAAATAACAGTATTATTCCTCAAAAAGAGCAATCCCTTCAGCCGAATAACCGATTGATAGGATTGCTCTATTTGAGGAAGATAAGAAAGTATACGTTTTTTTACTTATAATAATGTCTAGCTCCAGGCGCCAACCGCTCGGAGGCCCACAAGGATGTGGGTCTCCAAGCTAGGAAGGATTGAACTGCATCCTTTCCCAGGCAAAGGGCGCCACTTCCTGGATGCAAGTATGCAGTCGTTGCGACAGGAAGTCGCGATCTTAGACTGCCTTCCCTTTATCCCTTATGCCTGTCGCGTCAAAACGGCGCATTCCGCTTTTCTTATTTCATAGAATTACGGTCTTCAATTCGGAAAGGTAAAATGACCTGTTGCTCTTCAACCTCTTCCCCGTTCATCAACTTCGTCAACAGACGCATTGACACTGCACCTAAATCATAGAGAGGTACGACGATTGAAGTAAGTTGCGGTCTAACTACCCTCGCCAAAATGGAATGTTCAAAACAGATAAGTTCGTAATCTTCGGGAACAGATAGTCCGCCATCCCGAATTCCATTTAACAGACCGACAGCAATCGCATCGCTTCCTGCAATAATGGCGGTTGGTCGACCCTGCAATTCACTAATTTTTTGCCAACCTTCATATGCACCATCGTATGAATCTTCCATTTCAATGACGAACTGCTCATCAAATGGAATAGCTGCGTCCTCGAGGGCTTTCATATATCCTGCTTTTTTACCGATACGGTTAATATCTCTTGTAAATGGCCCCGAAACAAAAACGATTTTTGTATGACCATTTCGAATTAATTTATTGACCGCTACATAAGAAGCTTCTTCATAATCAATATTCACCGTTGCTAACTGTTTTTCCACGTCCAACGTACCAGCCAAAACGATTGGTACATTCGCTGTCGACAATCCATTACGCACTTCATCAGATATCGAATCACTCATAAAGATGAGCCCGTCAACCTGTTTACCGAGATGGTCTTCTATTAATTCTACTTCTCGGTCCGTGCTCTCATCGGAGTTCGAGAGGATCATATTATATTCGTACATCGTTGCAACGTCCGCTATTCCACGGGAAAGCTCAGAATAGAAACTTTTCGAGATATCAGGAACGATGACCCCGATTGTCGTTGTCTTCTTACTAGCAAGACCTCTTGCAACAGCATTTGGCCGATAGCCAAGTCGTTCAATGCAGTCGAGAACTTTCTTTCTCGTTGCAGGTTTTACATTTTGATTGCCGTTAACGACACGGGAGACCGTTGCCATTGAAACATTTGCCTCCCTGGCTACGTCGTAAATCGTTATAGCCATTAAAATTCCTCCTTCTATATATCTTCATTATACCCTATGTAATCAAAACGCCGGAACCATTATAGGCCCGGCGTCTACTCATGAGATTGTTGTGTGCGTGTTCATGAATTGGTTAATTGCTTCATAAAATTCATCAAATTGTTGCAGATCCATCTGTTGTGCAGAATCGGATAATGCAACAGCTGGATCAGGATGCACTTCAGCCATTACACCATCTGCACCAACTGCTATCGCCGCTTTCGCTGTAGGCAGTAACAAGTCTTTTCTGCCTGTTGAGTGAGTTACGTCAACGAAGACCGGAAGATGCGTCTCCTGCTTCAAGATTGGAACGGCAGAGATATCTAATGTGTTGCGAGTTGCCCGTTCATATGTACGGATACCACGTTCACAAAGGATTATCTGGCTATTACCTTTAGATAGTATATATTCAGCCGCATGGATGAATTCATCGATTGTCGCTGCAAGGCCTCGTTTTAGAAGAACTGGTTTATTAATCATTCCAGCTTCTTTCAATAATTCGAAGTTTTGCATGTTACGTGCACCAATCTGAACTACATCGATGTATTCAAGTGCTTCTTCGAGATGTGACGGTGTAATGATTTCCGTAACAACCGAAAGACCTGTTTCATCAGCGACACGTTTAAGTATTTTCAAACCTTCAAGACCTAGACCTTGGAAATCGTATGGCGATGTACGCGGCTTGTATGCGCCACCTCTTATCATCGTTAAACCTTTAGCTTTGATGGACAATGCAACAGCTAAAACCTGCTCATATGATTCGACTGCACATGGACCGTAAATGAATGACGGAGTTCCGTCCCCAATTTTATGGCCATTAATGTCAACAATCGTATCTTCGGCTTTTCTCTTACGGGAAACAAGCAAAGCATTGCGTTGGTCGTCTTCCTGTATCTCAAGTGCAGACATGAATATTCCTTTAAAAATCTGTTCAAGAACTCCGTTAGGTAACGGACCATTATTAGATTCTTTTAAGAAGTTAAGCATTTCACGTTCACGAATCGGATCATACCGATTAACACCCTGCTTTTCTTTTACCTTACCAATTTCTTGGACCACAGTTGTTCTTTCGTTAATAAGATCCAAAACTTTAACATTCAGCTCGTTTACACGGCCGCGCAATCCATCTAAATCATTTTGTCTCATCTGTCCGTCTCCTCCCCGTATATATAATTCTCTTTCAGTAGAGAAGAATATATGTTACATTTTTGATAATAGACCTAAGTATAAAGAAGACTATTTGAAAAGTCACGTTATTTCTACTTATTCTTTTAAATACAGGACATTTATCGACAGAAAGGATGAATTATTCTGGCTACTACACTATTTGCACTCGACATTGGGACTCGTTCTGTCGTTGGAATCATCCTTATTGAAGACAATGGTATTTTTCACGTTGCTGACCTTGTTTCAATTGAACATAAAGAACGTTCAATGATTGACGGACAAATACATAATATTTTAAGTGTTGCAAGCGTCATTTCGGAAATCAAAGAAACACTCGAGAAAAAACATGGTCCTTTGAAACGAGTCAGTGTTGCCGCCGCGGGTCGGGCTTTGAAAACATCGGAAGGTTCAATGGCAATCGACATTTCAGAAAGGTCCCTCATTGCTGTTGAAGACATCAATCATTTGGAACTTGCAGCAGTCCAACAAGCTCAGCAAAAACTGCTGTCCTCCGATAAGGTGACAAAAGACGATTATTATTATTGTGTCGGTTATTCAGTTCTTTACTATAAACTTGAAGGTGATGAAATAGGCAGCTTGATTGATCAGGCTGGGCGGTCTGCTTCTGTTGATGTCATCGCGACATTCCTTCCTCGAGTCGTCGTCGAATCACTTCTTTCAGCACTAAAACGTGCAGGACTTGAAATGGAAGCACTGACACTGGAACCGATTGCAGCTATCAACGTCCTTATCCCGCCATCCATGAGACGCCTAAACGTCGCGCTTGTCGATATAGGTGCAGGTACATCGGATATAGCCATTACCGATAACAACACCGTTGTGGCTTACGGAATGGTACCACTTGCAGGTGATGAAATTACTGAAGCACTCAGCAACCATTATCTCCTTGACTTCCCACTTGCTGAAACTGCAAAAAGAAGTATCACAACAGAAGATACAATTGTCATGACAGACATTCTAGGCTTTGAAGAAAATGTCGCATCAAGTGATGTGACCGCTATTATCAAACCCGCCGTAGACCGACTTGCAAAATCTATTTCGGATGAAATCAAGCGCCTGAACAATGGAGTTTCCCCTAAAGCAGTCATGGTTGTTGGCGGCGGAAGTTTAACTCCAGGGCTGACAAAAGAAATTAGTATTTGCTTAGGACTACCCGAAAACAGGGTAGGTATTCGTGGGTTGGATGCTCTCTCGGGAGTTACTATGAAACCTGGAATCGCTTCGTCACCTGAACTCGTCACACCAATAGGTATCGCTATTGCAGCAAGAAGAGCACCGATTCATTATATGTCCGTGTCCGTAAATGACAAGGTGCTACGACTCTTCGAATTAAAAGAAATGACTGTCAGCGATGCACTCCTTGCAGCAAACATTAAAGCACGCCAACTATATGGCATGCCCGGACTCGGAATGACAATAACAGTAAATGACAACGATATCATAATACCCGGCGAACACGGTACACCCTCAACAATCCTATTGAACGGGGTAAAAGCAAGTACAAAAGACTCCATCAAAAACGGCGATACAATCGACTTACTTCCCGGCAGTGATGGTACTAACGCAACAGCCGCTGTACGTGACCTTGTTGAGGATATGAAGGCCATCAGTGCTACGATGGATGGAGTTACCGTGCAATTGGAACCCCTAATTCACATTAATGGAAGTCTAAAAAATAGTGATACGTTGATCCGAGACCGTGATAAAATCACAGTTTCACATGCCAGAACAGTTGCAACAGCGTTTGAAAAAGCACATCGAAATGACCTTTTATATGGTAGTACCTTCACTGTATCCGTTAATCAAAATAAGGTCACTTTGAAAAAAAAGAACATTGAGTTCTTCATCATGGGAACTTCAGTGCAACCTTCACACATACTGAAAAATGGAGACCTAATTACAACCCAAAAACCACCCTTCCCTACCATAGAAGAAGTTATAGCGGAGATTGGTAAAAAGGCATTCGATATAATAACGGTTCAATTTAATGATGAAACTATTACAATTCGAAAACCACGACTTAGACTTACACTAAATGGCCATGATGAGAAAGTATCCACCATTGTAAAACCTGGTGACCGCCTTGATTTCGTAGCACTAAGTGAAAGTCCTATTACTTTCGGCGACATCTTTGCGTTTACAGATTATAGTTTACCCGAAAGCACATCAAGTAATTATAAATTGCTTCGAAACGGTACACCCATCGGATTCAACGATGCTATTTTCGGCGGCGACAGACTTGAAATTAGTTTTATGTAAGTAAAGCGGAAGCGACTCGGTAGACCCGAAAAGCGCTGGCCGACTAAATTCGCCACGTCCTGTGGCAACGTCGGCACTAGTACGTCCTGTACGTCGGAGGTCTTGAAGATAAAGGCGTACTTTGCCTTTTCTGCAAGATCGCAGAGACTCAAGGGGCTGGCGTCTGAACATCGATCCAGGTACAAAACGTTATACTTTCTTACTTAAAAAAGTCCATCTACTCAAATTTGAGTAGATGGACTTTTAACATTTTTTCATTTTTCAAGAATGTCTGACACGTAGTTCTGGTTAGTTGTTTTATCTTTACCAAGGTTCTCACTGTTACCGTAAGAGACATCACTATTGCCAGTTGTAGCTTCCTCGGCATTATTAGCTTTTCCCACAACTGCTTTTTTTATTGCTTCAGCAGTTGCTGTCACACTTTCCTCTCCAGCTTCAACTGAATTTTCAATTTTAGATTTTGCTGTATCAATAAAATCAATAGACTCTTCACCTTCAGAAGATGCTGTTCCATCATCCATCGGCATAGATGTTTTTGATTTCATCGATTTCACTTTATCGACAAATTGTCCAGATTGTTCTTGGATTGTTTTCGATAGTTCACCCGTTTTCTCTTTTGCGACCGAAGTTAACTCTGTTGCTTTTTCCTTTGCAACAGAACTGATTTCAATACTTTTATCTTTCAGATGAGTTGCTTGAGTCGTAAGATTTCCACGCATTTCACTACCCGTTTTTGGTGCCAAGAATAGTGCTGCAGCTGCTCCGATAACTCCTCCGACAAGTGCACCCACTAAGAAGCTTCCAGCTCCTGAACTTTCATTTTCATCATAGAAAGAATCTGTATAGTCCTTGTTATAATCATAATTTGCCGGTAGGTATGATGGTTGACCATATGCATTTTCATAACCTTGGCCACCCTGATTGTATTGTGGGTCATTATTAGTTGATTTCACTTTGTTTTCTTCACTCATATCCAATTCCTCCTATTTTTAAAACTATATATTTATATGTTGAAATAATAAATCCCACTGTACCGTTTCGGTGCTAGGGAATCCCTCTCACTCGGTTTATATAGGTATTCTCATCTTACACTTATACACTCTGTATTTGGGTCCTATTTATTAGCCTTTATTCGGGCTAGGCAATCTCTTTTGGCCCGGTACCGGCTTATAAGCAGTCCAGCCTTTCATGTTTGTCTTACCTGTCTTCCGTTCCTTTACCTTGCTCATAATGTCTATAACCACATTGCTCCATTGAACAATTTGTGCAATCTTGTCACTGTTCCGTTCTGCTTCTGTAGCGATATTGCTGGAAACTCTTCGAACAGAGGAATTGAGTACTGTGACAGACTCCCCGACGCCTTTCACAGCATCGACGACAGTGTTCAGTTTTTCGGCTTTCTGCTGAATGTCTTCGGCAAGTTGATTTGTTTTATGAAGAAGTTCTGTTGTTTCCGTTGTTACCCCTTCAAGTTGAGTTGTCAGCCCTTCCATTGTTCCAGAAACACTTTGTAATGTGTTCTTCAATGAAGATAGGGTTTTCGCCAAACTAATGCATAAAATCAAAAATGCGATTGCAGCGACAATTGCCGCTATGTACAGTAAATTTTCCACGGTACTGCCTCCTTCAAATACTCATATAACATTGTCTACCCTTGTAAAGGATAAAATAAACGTTATACCTCTTTATTACTTCTTCGACATTACTCTTCATTTTCCTTCATGAAACTAGAAATCATTTTATTTTACAGGGTAACTGGTTCATTCCCAAACGAAAAAACAGCTGGCCCTGGATCAAGATGATTCTGCCCTGTCCAGGGTCAAGCTGTTTTTAATTGAAATATAGATGTTGAAATAAAAAACTTCAGTGATTCTACACACTCAACATATAGATTGCTCTGTTAAACTGTTTCTTCTCTTTCAAGATAAGACTTGAATGCGCTCATGTATTTCTGAACATCGCCTGCACCCATGAAGAGGTATACTGCATCTCCATGAGATTCAAGTGATTCATTATCATCAAGATCAAGATGCTTTGCACCTGGAATTTTATTAATAAGATCATTAATCGTTAAATTACCTACCTTTTCACGTGCAGACCCAAATATATCGCATAAATAGACATGGCCAGCAGTTGAAAGACTTTCTGCAAATTCATCTAAAAGAGCAGCGGTCCTCGTAAATGTATGCGGTTGGAATATCGCAACAATTTCACGGTTAGGGTATTTCTGTTGCGCTGTTTGCAGTGTTGCCTGGATTTCAGTAGGGTGATGGGCATAATCATCCACAATAATCCGATTCGCTATCTCCATTACCGTGAAACGTCTTTTAACACCATGAAATGTCGACAGTCTTTCTTGGATAGTAGATGCTTTTACTCCTTCATAATGACAGAGCACAATCACACCTAAGGAATTCAAGATTGCATGATCCCCGGCCAACGGTATTGTAAAATTATGATAAAATTCGTTCCTTACAAAAACATCGAAGGATGAACCTTCCATCGTTTTGACAATATTTTTCGCAGCAAAATCATTCGATTCTTCAAATCCGTAATAGAGCACTGGTACATTAGCCTGAATTTTTTGCAAGTGTCTATCATCACCACATGCAATTAGTGCTTTCTTCACTCGCAGTGCCATTTCACCAAATGCGTCCATCACATCCGCAAGATCCTTAAAGTAATCCGGATGATCAAAATCGATATTCGTCATAATCGCATAGTCGGGTTCGTATGCCAGGAAATGCCGTTTATATTCGCAAGCTTCGAAAACAAAGTACTCGCTATCTGCAGGACCACTCCCCGTGCCATCTCCAATTAAATATGAAGTTGGTGAATGGCCTGATAGTACATGAGCAAGCAAGCCAGTAGTCGACGTTTTACCGTGTGAACCTGTAACTCCGACAGATATGAAATTCTCCATATACTTCCCTAAAAAATCATGGTATCGAATAATTTCGAGGCCAAGTTCCTTAGCCCTTATAAGTTCTGGGTGACTATCAGGAAAAGCATTTCCTGCGATAACTGTCATGCCTGATTTAATATTGTTTTCATCAAATTTCAAGACAGTTATGTTTCTTTCGTGGAGCGGATCTTCTGTGAAGAACCATTTCTCCACGTCTGAACCTTGTACTTCATTCTCAGAATCGTGAAGTATTTGGGCGAGCGAACTCATTCCAGCGCCCTTAATGCCAGTAAAATGGAAAAACGTCATAATGCAACCTCCCGGGATCATTTCTGTTCCCATTAATTAAATATAAATCATTTATTCCCTATACACTTATCATTTTAGTATATTAATTTAAAGCCTGCATTGCAATGCCCTTACTACTCCATACGATCTGTAAGTCGATCGAGATCACTTTCCGTCAAAAAGACATCTCGCGCCTTACTCCCTCGCGGCCCTGAGATGAATCCACTCTTTTCCATCCGGTCCATTAGTTTGGCGGCCCGATTGTATCCGATACTGAAATTACGTTGTAACAGAGACGTTGATGCACTGCCTGTTTCATGGATAAAGAGACAAGCCTCTTCAAAAAGTGGATCAGCTCCTTCTTCTTCGATACTGCTTGCAAGAAGGTCTTCTTGGCCAAATAAATAATCAGGTGTTGCCTCATTCCGAACGTGTTCTATTATACGCTCTATTTCCTCATCCGTGACAAATGTACCTTGCAGTCGGACACCAGAAGATTGTCCATTTCCAATGTAAAGCATGTCACCTTTGCCAAGTAACCTTTCTGCTCCAGGGGAATCGATTATTGTTCTAGAATCGATTTGTGATGAAACCGAAAATGCGATTCTTGTTGGGATATTTGCTTTGATCGTACCTGTAATAACATCGACAGAAGGACGCTGCGTCGCGATGATCAAGTGAATACCGCAAGCACGTGCTTTTTGCGCAATTCGACTAATTGATACTTCGACATCTGCCGGCGCCATCATCATTAAATCGGCAAGTTCGTCAATGACAATTAGAAGATAAGGCATCTTCAAAGAGAATCGACGACTTTCTACAACCGCCTTATTGTAACGCTCGATATCCCTAACACCTGCATGAGCAAGCAGCTCGTAACGTCGTTCCATTTCCGCCACTGCCCATTTTAATGCAGCAGTTGCAGCTTTGACATCCGTAATCACAGGACTGATTAGATGTGGAATGCCATTGAATGGTGCAAGTTCAACCATTTTAGGGTCAATCAGCATCATTTTCAAGTCCGTTGGTGTAGCTTTGTAAAGCAAGCTGACCAAAATCGAGTTAATGCAGACGGATTTACCAGAACCTGTAGCCCCAGCAATCATACCGTGTGGCATCTTGCGAAGGTCTAAGGTTACTGGTGTTCCAGTCAGGCTTAATCCAAGCACAGCTTCAAGCGGCGACGTCGAAGCCCTGAACTGCTCCGTTGCAATAACTTCGGATATCCGAACAGGTCTTGTCTTCCGATTCGGGATTTCAATTCCAATGGAACTTCTTCCAGGAATAGGTGCTTGGATACGAATATCTTCGGCTGCCAGTGCCAACTTCAAGTCATCTGTTAAATTACGTACTTTACTCACTTTAGTCCCTACCCCGACAGTCAGTTCAAAACGAGTGACAGTCGGACCTTGCATTGCTTCAATAACGGTCGCTTTAACAGCAAAATGCGACAGCGCTTCCTCAAGCTTTTCAGATTGCGATTCCAGCCACTCTGTATCTTCGATTTGAGATTCGGGTGGAATCAGATAATCCAGTGATGGGAATGCATAATAGGGTTCCTCCTCCTCTTCCTCTATGGTTTCGACGGCTATTTCTTTAGACTCTACCAAAGCTTCTTCTCGGACGTGGACCAATGGTTTCGTACTTATCGACTCAGAGATAGTTACTTTTTCGTTTTCATTTGGGACTTGCAAAATTGAAGGTATTACTGCTTTCAGCTTTTCTTTATCGGACTTCAACATTAGTACATTGAATGGAACAGTCCGTTCTTTTCTAGTTTCCTGAATCTGTTCTTCTACCAATTCAGGAATCTCAGGAGAAGGCTCATCATCTGCTTCTGCCTCAGCATCAGGTAACGCATCCTCAGTATGTTCCACAATATCCAAAATAATTCCCTTAAAGTCATCTTCAACCACTAATGATTCGATTGTAGAGATTTCATCCTCAGAAGGCTCTAAAGCTTCCGGCACGACCACCGTCTCTTCGTCCTCAATTACTGTTGATTCGATTTCGTAGACTTCAACTTTTGGAGGTTCTATCTCACTAGAAGTAACTTCACTGCTGTCATTTCCAACTACAAAGTCTTCGTTCAAAATTGATATGCTAATCGTTTTTTCGTTTTCATAAGGAACTTCATCCGGCTGTGTCAGCTGTTGTTCTGTGACAACTTCCTTATCTTCCCGTGGTTGTAACATTACTTCTTCTACTTTCGAAGGTGTCATTGCTTCTCTTCTTGGGTTAATAAATCCATGCACAGGTGAAGGTACTTCGGTCGGTGTAAATGGTTTACTGGAACGTTTTTGTACCGACACATTCACTTTCGGCGGAAGTTCCTCCTGAAGTACCTTTTTTGTGGAGGAGAAAGAACTTTTTCCCCCTTTCTCTTCTACGCCATATTTTTGTAATGATTCAGCCCTGAAGATATTGACTGTTCTGTTGTCACTTGGCCATTTAACATTTTCTGAAAGTGGTTTCGTTTCATAATTATCGAACACATCTTCATTTTTGGTTGTTTTTTTTGGAGTATCAACTTTAGTAACAGGTTCATCGTCCCAACCATAAATTTCTGCATCTGAGATAATTGGAAAGCGAAATGATGTACTGTTCTTTGTTTCATTTTTATTTAATGATTCGTCAATTTCATTTTCTGGTTCTTCGTATTCTAGCTCCACTTTATTGTTGTCTTCATCCGGTCCAAATAACCGGCCTACTATTGTTTTAAACCAACTCAAGACTATCACTCTTTTCATGTCAATCACTCTATTTTAACAGTACTGACACGACAAAATCAAATCAATTTATAAAATCAAAAGAACGTACCATGCCGGTACGTTCTTTGTGCTCTTATTTATTGAAAGTTTCTCCAGTAACAGCGTTGTTGTCTAGTACTAAAATCCCTTTTTCTTCGGGTGCGTCAGGCAGACCAAGTTCTTTAGCCGAGCAAATCATTCCAGCCGATGGAACTCCACGCAATTCTGCATCACGTATGATCATACCGGATGGCATAACAGCTCCAACTTTCGCAACAACAACCTTCTGCCCCGCATCCACGTTCGGTGCACCACAGACAATTTGGACTTCTTCACTGCCGACATCTACTGTACAAACACTTAACTTATCAGCATTCGGATGCTTTTCCTTTGTCAAAATATGCCCTACAACAAACTTAGGTGTGAAATCTACGTCCAGTTTAATTTCTACGCCATTCTTCAGAAGTGCGTTTTGCAATTGACTCGCCACAGCTTCAGTCAACTCAACTTCCCCGACCGCTTCATTTTTCACATAAGATGATGCATTGAATAGGTTAAATGCAGTTAATTCTCCAGTAACCTCGTCATGGATTAACGTAACATCCCCTTGTGATTTCGTTGCAACGGCTTCTGGACGTGTAAGTGCAAGCTGCACAAGCAACACATCTCCAACACCATTTAAGTTATAAAATATATTCACTTTTTCTTTCCTTCCCTTCTTGCCAAACGATTTTTAGCCATGATGAAAATTGGTTCAAGTTTTCCATCTTCATAGATGAATGACAGTGACGTAACCGGCACAGTACCAGTTGTAAAGAAATGCATAGCCATTTGCGCGAGTACATCATACCCCGTATCGTTCCGGATATCACCAATTATAAGCACATCTTGGTGTGGGACAGAAACAGTCATATGACCCTCGATTTTAGCTTCCATCTCTTTCAGAAATGCACTGTTCAATATTCTGCTAGCATCATAACCATCGTTATTATTGATGAAGTAATAGATATTACCTGAGACTTCATCCTTCTTCATCGCAGTCGGTAACGCTCTTACACGGAATAATGCAGACTCTGTTATCTCCGTTTCAGACATAGAAAGGGACTCCAGCATACTTTCATCAATTAACCGGTAGGTCGTTCCAAGATCAAGTGCATAATAGATACACGTTTCAGCCGTATGTTCTTTCATAAGGAAACGGTGTCCCACTGCAGATTCCTTCGGAAATGATGAAGACCTGATTACAGGATAAATAATCGTACTATCTGAGAATCCAATTGATTGCTCTTTTTCCATTGCTTTAAAGGTCTCACCGATTGTATAAACTATTTCTTTTATTGCTGCCTCTTTTTTCTGTTCATATTTCACAAGAATTTCCGGAAGCGAAATATCCATCCCTTTTTTTAGAACCGAATGCTCTAGACGAACCTTATCCGTTTTCCGGTCAAACCGCCACTTGAAATGTTCAGATGGAAGATGCTCTTTTAATAGTTCAACAAGCTGTGCAGAATTCATCTACTAATTTCCTCCATTCATATGAAAAGCGCAAGGCGCCATTCAGCCCCCAAACAGGAGGGATGTAGTTCAATCCCTCCCCAAACGGCTAACGGACCGGTGATTTTTCCGGACTGCTTTTGACCCGAGGGGTTGGCGCCTGGAGCTAGACACTATTATAAGTCAAAAAAACTTATACTTTCTTATCTTTTCGTAGAAAAGTAACCTTACTCTTGATTAATAGAACGCACGATTTCCATCATTCTTGCAAGGTTTTCTTCGACGTTTCCTTTTTTCGTCAATGCCGACATTTTTGATCCGCCAACACTTGCAATAAGCTCAACATCGTCTTTGCCACTTTTAACTACTGCCGCAAAACCGAATGTGCCTTCATCCGTAAATGTTGCTTGCTCTACAATTTCCTTGCTTTTATCAGTAAGAAGCAAATCATAAAATAGTTTACTGTCACTTTTTTCATTAGGATTGACAAAAAGGATGAATGTTTCTTCGTTTTTTGTAAAGACGATATTTTGTGCGTCTGACTTATCATCCATTTTAAATCCGGCAGGCAGATATAGTTTAATGCCGTCAATTTCTTCAGTTCGATTTTTATCGTTCGAATGAAATGCTTCTCTCGCCGCTACGACTCCCGAGGTTGCCTTTTCGTCGAGCGATTTTCCACATGCTACAAGCGCTAATACAGATATCGTCAACAGGAATATGAATTTCCATTTTCGGAACATTCGATTTCCCCCAATCATTAATTTAAACACTGTTTATCATTTTAATGTTGTTACGGATTAGTTGCAACCAAAAGACGTTGCAACCTGTTACAACCAAGCACGTTGCTACCTGTTACAACCAAGCACGTTGCTACCTGTTACAACCAAGCACGTTGCAACCTGTTACAACCAAGCACGTTGCTACCTGTTACAACCAAGCACGTTTCAAGATGGTTCGGATTCACTGAGATTGCAGATGGAATTTATATTGCCCCACCAAGAGCTGTAAAATATGTACGAATAACTCATCACGTTTTACCACGTTAGCAGTCAGCATACCTATAGCCCCTTCTTTCATTCGGATTCCACTCGATTTGAAATAAGTATCGACAACCGGTCCCAGTTCTTTCCCCACCGTCAACTCCTCCGCAATTTCTTTGGGTAATGGGATCTGTGCGCCTCCCGCTGTAAATCTTGTTCCATCTGGAAGTGTTAACGCACCCCAGTTACAGAGATACATCTGTCCCTCAAGAATCCGGACGCCACCTTCCAGTCCAATTCCAATTGCACCCGCTTTCGTCCCTGCTGCGCGTAATGCACGATTAATAGCACCGAGCCTAGTTTCATCATCACCGAAAGGCTGGTCTGAAACACCTGACCCCACCTCAATCTCGGCAAGAAGTGACTGCGGAAAATGAATTGCCAAAACCTCTTTGACCGCTTTCACTTTTGCTGGGTTCGTAGACCCTATCATAAATTCCATTCGTATTCTCCCCCATTCATCCAAACAGAAAACCGTCCTCTACGCCATTTTACAGCGTAAGGACGGATTTCAGATTATACGTTACTTTTAATCGTTTCTACCGTTGTCTTATCACATGCCTTCACAAGTTTAACAAGAAGCTCCTTCGCTGCTGCATAGTCGTCCGTGTGGATGATAGATCCCGATGTATGAATATATCGGGAACAAATACCAATTACCGCACTAGGAACGCCTTCATTTGACGTATGGACGCGTCCAGCATCCGTCCCGCCTTGTGAGATGAAGTACTGATAAGGAATATTATGCGTCTCTGCCATATCAAGGATAAATTCGCGCATACCGCGGTGAGTTATCATCGAACGGTCAAAAATCCGGAGTAATGTCCCTTTTCCAAGTTGACCGAATTCATTTTTGTCACCTGTAGCATCGTTTGCAGGGCTTGCATCAAGTGCAAAGAATAAATCCGGATTGATCATCGTCGCTGCTGCCGCAGCACCGCGAAGTCCGACTTCTTCAAGAACGTTTGCCCCAGAGTATAAGTTATTTGGCAATTTTTCACCATGAACTTCTTTTAACAATTCGATTGCAAGTCCGCAACCGTAGCGATTATCCCAAGCTTTAGCAAGTATTTTCTTGTCATTCGCCATTGGTGTAAACGGGCTAACTGGAACAATTTGCTGACCCGGACGAATGCCGATTTTCTTCGCATCAGCCAAATCATCTGCACCAATATCAATTAGCATATTTTTAATATCCATTGGTCTATTACGTACTTCATCACTTAACAAATGCGGCGGAATAGAACCAATGACACCAATAATTGGACCACTATCCGTAATAATTTCAACGCGCTGCGCTAGTAGGACTTGGCTCCACCATCCACCAAGTGGTTGGAAACGAATCATTCCGTTATCCGTAATTTGACTAACCATAAATCCAACTTCATCCATATGACCCGCAACCATTATACGCGGGCCATCTTTAGGGCCTTTTCTAACGCCAAAAATACCACCGAGGTTATCTTGGATCAATTCATCAGAGTACTTTCCAAGTTCTCCACGCATATATCTACGTACCGCGTGTTCATTACCCGGCGCACCCGGAAGTTCGGTCAACGTCCTAAACATTTCAAGTGTGTCTTTTTGCATTAAATAGTTCCTCCCATTTTTTATGTATATACCTACTGTAAATAGTGTAGTCGATTATTCAGAAATTTTCCATCGTTTAATTCGGAATTCGAATTATCATTTCAATAGACTAGCTTCGCAAAGATAAGTAAATTTGTGGTACACTGTTTGAAATACCGATATAGGGGGTAATGAGAATGAAATTAACAGATTTCCTAGCAGGTGTAGTAACGGGTGTTGCGGCTGGTATTGTTGTAAGTGAAACAATCGACCGAGTAAATCAGAACGTTTCGGCAGACTCTGTTCTAAACACAATTAAAGATGCTTTTAAAAATGAAGGTCCGATAGATGGTTCATGGATCGTCATGAAAACTGAACCCTTCAAGAACAATGTCATTACAATGGACGTTTACCGCGGTGGCATATCACGTATTAAAGAAGGCGAACTGGAACAATTCGAATTTGCAGCAGATGCAAAAACAGGTACAGTCGTTGAACTGATAAAAGCATAAATAAAAACTGTCACACTTCCGGATTCTCTCCCGGTAGTGTGACAGTTTTTATTTATATAGACACTTTAATAGATTCGATGATTTCTTTTCCACTTGCATCCCATTTTACAAGTCTATAATAAGCATCATGATAAAATGTGAATCTATATCCACCGGCAAGTGCCTCTTTCATCAATTTTTCTTTAGCAAAAATTGACGTCATCGGGTAATCATCAAAAGCCAGAACCCACAACGGATTACTATGTGCTTGTGTAGGCATAATATCAGCCATATGAAGAATCGTTTCGTCGTTCTGAGTCAATTTGATAACGCTATGACCATCGCTATGACCGCCTGTATGGATCATTTCAATTCCCGGCATAATCGTAATGCTTCCCCCGAAAGTCTTCACCTGTTGCTGAACAGGTTCCCAGTTTTCTTTTAAGTATGTATTCCTGGATCGGATATTGGGATTACGCATTTCATCCCATTCGGTTTGTGAAACGTAAATTTCAGCATTCGGGAAAACTGAAACAAGATTACCTTCACGCCATTCCGTCAAACCCGCTGCATGGTCGTTATGCATGTGTGTCATAAGAATAATATCAATATCTTCTGGTGATAAACTGAGCTCAGCAAGGCTCCCCTCAACCTTTGCCTCTTCAACAATGCCCAGATTTCTCATCATTTTCTCACTGAGTTTTCCTTTTCCATGCCCCGTGTCAATCATTATATTTTTACCTTCATACTGAATAAAAATCGGATCGTTTCTCATCTTGATACGATTTTGTTCATCAGCTTCATATCGCCTTGACCATAGTGCTTTCGGAACAACCCCAAACATCGTTCCCCCGTCTAGAAAATTCCCGCTACCATCTAGCCATGTCAATGTCATATCATGAAATGTATATGTATCCACAGAAACATCCTCCCATTCCCTTGTCTAATACGATTATGAATTAGTAAATTGAGATTCAAGCCTGTATATCGGGTGTCCTTTTGCAGAAAACTTCTCTTCATATTCCGTCATAATATTATCTTCAGGCATTTCTGCATGCAAATCAAGCGATACAGAGCCTAACTTCATGCCGTACCCAGACATCGAGACAAGTGAGTATTCGAACAACAGACGATTATCTGTTTTGAAGTGAATTTCTCCGCCTTCTGCAAGTACTTCTTCATACAGCTTTAAAAATGTTTCATGCGTTAGTCTTCTTTTAGCATTTCTCGTTTTCGGCCACGGATCAGAAAAGTTTAGATATACTCTATTTATTTCCCCTTTGTGGAAGATTTTTGTAAGGTCCATTCCATTTGCGCGAAACAGTTTTAAATTTGTCGGCTTATCTGCTTCAACCGCCTTTTCTAATGCAGATACAATAACATTGTCAAAATGCTCTATGCCTATATAATTCACATCCGGGTTGGCAATTGCCATGCCGATGACAAATTGACCCATACCTGACCCAACTTCAATATGTATTGGGTTTTCATTACCAAAAAGGGTATGCCAACCATTCATCATTTTTTCTGGTTCTGCTAATAGGATATCTGGGTGTTCTGCCATGTAGTCTCTTGCCCATGGTTTATTGCGAAGTCGCATTGTATACACTCTTTTCTATTTATAGGTTATTGATCTTCTTCTGATTGTTGTTCTTCATCATCGCCAAATAGTCTGCTTATCGACGTGGTTTGCCCCATGTCTAGTATTGCCTGGCCTGCTTTGAATTGTGTAGATTTCATCGGAACCGGCAATTTCTGAAGTACAGAAAACCAGTCATCATAGGACCGTCTATCGATAATTTCAACATCAAACGCAGAACCTGGATGGTCGATATACCCGTTGCGTGAAATCAAATATTTCCGTATAGGAAAATCGATTTCTTGTGCTTTAAATATACTTGAAATAATCTTTTCAGTTCTGTTCAGTGCTATCAGTGGACTAAGAAATTTCGTTTCTTGTTCCCCAAGCTTCTTTAACCAGAATCTGTCTCCGCTCCCACTAAACGCTGCAACGTCCTCTTTCTCAAGTACCGTAATACACATGCATTCAACAGGTGTCACAATGATAATGTCTAATTCAACAGGTGCTTTCTTCAGAAGCAAGATCGGATAATAAAACAACAAATGATTATCAGGAAGATTCTGGGCAAAACTTCGTAATAGTGAATCTCGAAAAAAACGCGAATCCACTCTTGACTTGTCCATTAACGTCGAACTTGCCCACTTGATTTGAAAATGAAAAAGTTGTTCCAAATACAGTCTCCTTAAGTTCTCGAGACTTGATGGATTATGAATCAGATTTGGACTAAATCCAAAATTTTCTTCATCACTTTTTTCATCTACGCTATTGTCGTGATCTTGCTCTGCCTCAACATCTTTACGTTGACCGAAGACCCGGAGTAGAGGTGAAAACCATTTGCTCTCTTCCGGTTCTTCTACCTCTTTGATCTCCTGTTGCCATTCTGATAAGTCCGCTCCACTTTCCCACTGGGTCTTCATACGTTCCCATTGATACCTTTTTAAACGGATATACTGCGAAGGGTAACGCGTAAGATCTTGTTCGTAACGGGAGACATAGTCGAGCAGTTTAACAAGTTGCGCCATGTCCATTCACTCCGATCACATACTGTTCGCTATTATTCACCCGCAATGAAAGACGGGATTTGCAAGTTGAATGCTTTTTGTAAGTTCTTTGTCAATGGTCCTACTAGTCCCGAGCCTACAGGACGTCCGTCAATTGAAATGACTGGAGTCACTTCAGATGTTGTTGACGTTAAGATAAATTCATCCATTTCAAAAGCTTCATCTAGTGTAAAGGATTTCTCGACGACGGGAATTCCTTGTTCTTCACATAGTCCTAGAACAACTTGACGTGTAATCCCATTCAAAATTAGATTTGTTACAGGATGAGTATAGACTATTCCATCCTTTATCCCAAACACATTAGACGCAGAACCTTCCGTGACAACACCGTCACGGTGAAGCAATGCCTCTATACAACCCGCCTCATGCGCCTCTTGCTTAGCGAGAACATTGCCGAGCAAGTTAAGACTTTTAATATCGCAACGCAACCAACGGACATCTTCCACTGACTTGACCCCGACTCCGTTTTCTATGCCTGCCATCGGTCTTGGGTTGTTAATTGCATATCCTGTCACGACTGGCGGGACTGCCGGATTAGGGAATTGGTGAAGCCTTGGTGCGGATCCGCGTGTCACTTGGATATAAACATGTCCAACCAAAATGTTGTTTTTCACCACTAATTCACGAGCAATTTCCATCAACTGCACTTCAGCATAGGGAATTGTCATCTTTATCTTCGTAGCACTTTGAAATAAACGATCTATATGTTCTTCCGCAGTGTATAATTCCCCACCATATACTTTAATTACTTCATACACGCCATCCCCAAAATAATAACCGCGATCCTCAATCGAAATCGCTAATCCATCACGTTCAGTAAATTGTCCATCCATAAAATACACTGTCATCCTTATTCCCCTTCCGTTCTTTCAGATACGAGTCGGCTGATTGCATCTGCATAGATCCCAGTCGCCTTCACTAAATCGTCTATATAAACATATTCATCTGCTTGATGAGCTACGTCTTCCCTACCAGGAAATAGCATTCCAAAAGCAACCCCTTTTTCAAGGACGCGTGCGTATGTGCCTCCCCCGATTGCCAATAACTCAGCATGTTCACCGGTATGATCAGTATACACTTCTTGCAACGTCCGAATAAGAGGGTCATTTGCATCCACATGATGCGGTGCAGAGTTCGATCCGATATCGACCGAAAAAGGTGTTTCCGTTAACCGTTTCATACATGTCGTCATTTTCTCTTCAAATAAATAGCTGACTGAATAACGCAGACTTACGTTAATTTCCCCACCGCTTTCGGGATTGTATGTCACGATACCCGCATTCAGCGTCGTATCACCTGACATTTCATCATTGAACGCCAAACCTAAGTAAAGCCCTCTAGATTCATTAGCAAAAGAATCAAACATAAATTGTGTAAAGTCTTTTGATGGACCTTCTTTCAAAATTCGATTCAAGAATGAAGCTAGAAGTACAGCCGCATTGACACCATTATCTGGTTCCATCGCGTGTGCTGACTTCCCATTCAAACTAATGACTGTAATACGACCATCAGTGGAAACTCCCCCTGTTACGTCGTGAATATTCAAAAATGTAACGAACTGTTCATTGTTAAAATCAACTTCCTCAGCCAAGTGCGCTTCTGCATAATCCGGCACCATATTTGTCCGATTTCCTGACTTAAATAACAGAAGCTGTCCATCTGCAGTTATCGCCTTTTGCCTAAATAGGATAGAAGCAATTCCTTTTTCAGCGTTAATAATTGGGAAGTCTGCATCTGGTGCAAATCCAATAGCCGGCATTTCCTCTTTTTCAAAATAGCGATTCACACAACGAAAACCACTCTCTTCGTCCGTTCCAATAATGAGCCGCACGCGTTTGTTCATTGTGATACCCGAGTCCCGGACCATTTTCATAGCATGCCACGCCGCTATAGTCGGCCCTTTATCGTCGATAGCACCGCGACCAAACAGCTTGCCGTCCTCGATAGCACCGCCAAACGGCTCATGTATCCAATTACTACCCGCTGGCACGACATCGACGTGGCAAAGGATTCCGATGAGTTCATCCCCTTCACCCATCTCAATATGCCCCGCCATATTGTCTACATTTTTCACAAGCATTCCCGCTTTGCGACCTTCTTCTAAAATCCAGTCGAGCGCACGCTTTGGTTCTGGTCCAAATGGACAATCTTCAGTAGCTGCGCTTTCATCAAGCACAGAAGGAATAGCAATTAAACTTTGTAAATCAGTTAGTAGAGATTCTCGCCTTTTCAAAGCTTCATTTTCCCAATTAGACATTCAAGGCACCTTCTTTCACAATAAGTCTATTTTCACACGTTAGCCCAAGAAAATAAAGAGGAATCCTCTTTTACAGACTCTTTACAAAAAATTCATGCAATCTTCACGAAAATACGTTATACTAGTATTGTCAGAAGGTTTAATCTGACTTTTCAACTTTTTCGAAAGGATGTGCGTCGTCAGGGATAATTTCAACGTGCTTTAGGCAACATTCATAAGTCTCATGACCATTTTTTTTTGGAAAATGAAGATGAAGGGGTGATTCCACACTTGAAACCTGCAACTGATCGTATGCTTACACGCATTAAGGATATCTACTTTTATATCCTTGATAATGGCACTGTAACTACCGAAAACCTGGTCGAAGAATTTGGCATCACTCACCGTACGGTACAAAGGGACTTAAACGTTCTGGAATACAACGAGCTTATTATGAGCCCGGTACGCGGTAAATGGACGACGACAGCAAAAAAAGTGAAATTATCTTCATGACCCGCACATAACCTAGAAAAGCGTGAGGCGCTAGTTCCAGTACCTGCATTCCTTAGGTACTGGGGCTGGCGCCTGCGATTTGGATGAAAATAAAGAGCTGAACCGTATCGAACGGCTCAGCCCTTTTTATTTTTCAGAAATTTGCATGAGTTGCTGTAATTCCCATTCCGTCAATTCCCGGTATGACCCAAGCGCCAGACTTTCATCCAAAGATAAAGGCCCCATTGATAAGCGCTTTAAGTAAATAACTTGCTTACCAACTGCTTCAAACATTCGTTTGACCTGATGATATTTCCCTTCTGTAATTGTCAACTCGATTTCGGAAATATCGGCTGATTTCAAAATCCGCAACTGGCCAGGCTTTGTCTCATAGCCGTCATCCAGAATAACGCCCTCTGAAAATCGCTCGGTATCCTCTTCTGTAACAATTCCTTCGATATGAGCATAATACGTTTTCGGCACACCTTTTTTAGGTGACAATAAGTTATGCGCAAGCTTTCCATCATTTGTTAGCAACAGAAATCCTTCCGTATCTTTATCCAACCTGCCAACAGGAAACATTTCAAAAATGTTATATTCAGCGTCTAATAAATCAATTACAGTCTGGTCCCTTTTATCCTCAGTAGCAGATAATACCCCCTGCGGCTTGTTCATCATCAGGTACATAAATTCTTTATAGATAACTTTTTGACCAAGTATCGTTACTTCATCCTTCACTACATCGACATGTAGTGCCGCATCTTTTACTGCCACTGCATTAACCCGTACGGCACCTTTTTTCATCAATTGTTTAACTTCTTTACGCGTACCGTATCCCATGTTCGACAACAATTTATCTAAACGCATTATTTGCCTCCTAAAAGCCTAATTTCTTCGTGAATCTAGTCAATCGCTCTCCGAATAATTTCTGTGCGAGACCCGTTTTAAGTGATAGATAACCGTAAATCGCAGCGCCTACAGTAGCACATATAAAAATGTACAAGATAGACTGCATTTTCCCGTCAACAGGACTGATTGCTGTCAGTCCTTTCAATGTAAATGTAACAACTAAAAACATGATGGCATTTAAGATACCAATGAGAATCAGTCTTCTGAATACCATCTGCGACCTGTAGTGAAGGACTTTTGTAATGATGGCTAAATTTATGCCGACTGCAATTGTATAGCCAATTGAAGTTGCTAAAATAGCACCATTCGTTTCAAACATTTTGATAAGCGGTATATTTAGTACGAGTTTGAAGAATAGACCAAGTAATGACGTGAATATAATCCATTTATGCCGGTCAATTCCTTGTAAAATGGCGGCTGTCACCGTATATAAACCAAACAAAATGGCAACTGGGGCATAACTTGCTAATATTTCCGAGCCCACAGTACTTTTACTATAAAGGGTTTGATAAAGTTCATCTGATAAGATAATTATTCCGATGACCATTGGAACTGTTAAATACAACATAATTTGAAATGTTTGATCGAGTGAACGCGTAATTCCTATTGGATCTTTTTTCACATAATAACTTGTAATGACAGGAATCAATGCCATCGAAAACCCTGTCGCAACCATGACTGGAATCATAACAAATTTATGGGTAAGTAAATTTAACATACCTAAATAAGTTTCAGTTACTTCGGCAAATCCAATTGAGGACATAGCTTGATTAAAAGTAATCATATCGACGAACTGATACAGCGGATTAATTACTCCGACAAGAACAAACGGCAAAATATAAGCAAATACTTCTGTATACATCTCTTTGAAAGAAACATCACTCGCTGGGGGGCTGTTCGCCAACAGATGGTCCAGTTCAGGTTTGTAAGACTTCCAGTATTTAAAGAGGACTACAAGACCTGCCAGTGCTCCGATAAATGCCGCGAATACCGCAAAATTGACAGCTGTTTTTGGCGATCCGTCTAAGACATTGACGACAATGAATGCCCCCACAAGAACAACGATGATCCTGACAATCTGTTCGACAAGTTGCGAGACAGAAGTAGGTTCAAATTTCTGATATCCTTGCAGAAAACCACGAACAATACTCATAAGTGGTACGGCCAATAGTGCATAACTGACCCAACGAATCACGCCTGCAATATCATCCACCGAAAAAGTTTGGTCATCACTACTATGAACAAGTTTAGCGATTGGTTCGGCCAGTAAATATAGGGTGAAAAATGAAACTAAGCCCGTAATCGCCATGACAAGCATACCTGATTTCAGCAATTTCCGACCAGTTGCATAATCACCCAATTCATTGTACTTCGAAACATATTTAGATATTGCAAGTGGTGCCCCTGAAATCGCTATTGCTAACGCAATATTATAAGGCACATACGCATATTGATATAATGGAATATTTTCTTCCCCAACAATTGCATAGAGTGGAATAAGATATAATAGTCCAAGTGCTTTAGATAAAAACAACCCCACCGTTAGTATGGCGGTACCTTTTACAAGATTTGATGACATGTTTGATCCTTCCATTCTCCCTAAATCTACTTTACAGTTTACCCTATAGACAACGCTTTTCACAATGAATATCCGTCAATCGTGTATATTAGAGGAAAACTAAAAGTGTGATTTCCATTCTATATGGCGTCATTATCTGACAATGATTTGAGTAAAACGTATAGACGAGTGAAACTAAGTGGGCAGTCCCCAAAGAAACAATAGCGAAAATAGTATAACGAAGATTGCATTCAAGAAAAATCAGGCTACCTATCTCCACTAGATTATGGAGAAAAGGCAGCCTGATTTTGGTTCTGTATGTGTCTCATTCCGCTTGGTAAGTTCAGGGTGATTAATCTCTAACTAATTTAATGTTTTCGTTAGCAATCAGTACACCTTGCTTAAATTCTTCATAGTCAGGCTCTGTTGATTTTAGGAAGCTTGTGGTAGCAATTTTTTTCGCTATCAATCTTCGACCTTTTCTGACAACATCCATTCCCCCTGCATGGCTAATCAATTTATGATAGATGCGCTGACATTCTTTTTGTTGAAAGGCATCATGTCTTATTTGTTCGTTCTCAGCGCTCGTTGGATACGATTTCTCTTGATATCCCTCTTGCTGGCTTACATGCTGTTCAACTTCGCTATTTACTTCTTTAGTCATTACGGTACCCTCTTCCCATTCTTAGTCAAAGTAGATATACTCTGCTTTCTCATCATTTCACTTCTATATAGCTTGAATGGATGATTTCATTGAATACCGCTTAGGGGATGCCTCTCGCCATAAGCCAGGTAGCGCCTACGCTAGTTCATATACCGTATTCAATACTTCAACATATATATATTCGGCACTTACTTATTTAGAATTAACTAGGTGGTATACCTCACCAGTTTAACGAACAAATCTAGCGAAGGAGCGACACCAATGAAAGGCAGCCAAATATCGCCGAGTCCTGCGGCAAAGGCTGCACACCTGCATACTGCAGGCTTATTGCGTCAGGCCATCACCAAGCAACAAAGCGATGTTAGAAGAACATTCCATTTATTAAGAGCCGACTATATAGTATTATTCTTGAAATTTTTATTGTAAAATCAATTTTAATTGTACCACATGCCGTTGCTGTATTTTCTTCCATTTTGAGCGCCCCTACTATTTTTTAATGATGCTGTGTTAAACTGATAGTTAATTAATCCATTACCGAAAGGCTTGATAACACAATGACTACTAACTATGTTGATGCAGACGTCATCATTATCGGCGGAGGGCCATCAGGATTGATGGCCTCCATTGCCGCTGCTGAAAACGGAAGGAAAGTTCTCCTTCTTGAAAAAGGTAAAAAACTTGGCACTAAACTTGCCATTTCAGGGGGTGGGCGCTGTAACGTTACGAATCGCCTGTCACAAGAAGAAATCGTTAGAAACATTCCAGGGAACGGTAGATTTTTATATGGTCCCTTCTCAGTTTTCAATAATGAAGACATCATTCGTTTTTTTGAAGGTCTTGGCGTTGCATTGAAAGAAGAAGATCATGGCAGAATGTTTCCTGTTTCGAACAAAGCAAAAGATGTTGTCAATGCATTGCTGACAGAAATGGATCGTTTACATGTTGAAGTGAGATTAGAAACGCGCGTTAAGAAGCTTTTGATGAATGATGAACAAATTCTAGGTGTCAGACTCGATTCCGGCGAGGAGATCCGTTCACACGCTGTTGTTGTAGCGGTCGGCGGAAAAGCAGTACCTCAAACCGGTTCGACTGGCGACGGCTATCCATGGGCGGAAAAAGCCGGCCATACCGTGACTGAACTTTATCCAACTGAAGTACCTTTATTATCAAATGAACCTTTCATTGTTTCAAAGGATTTGCAAGGTCTTGCACTTCGTGACGTGGCAGTGTCCGTCCTAAACGCCAAGGGTAAGAATCTCATCACTCATCAAATGGACATGTTGTTCACCCATTTCGGCTTAAGTGGACCCGCCATTTTACGATGCAGTCAATTCGTCGTGAAAGAACGTATGAAAAACAGCAACATGCCCGTTGAAATGAGAATCGACTCTCTGCCAGATCTGAATGAAGAAAAAGCATTCCAACTGCTCAATACAACATTAAAAGAAGATTCAACGAAAGCCGTGAAGAATGTGTTAAAAGGAATTGTACCTGAACGCTGGATGCTGTTTTTATTCGACCGGGCAGGAATTGATCCGGCTGAAACTGGAGCCCAAATGCAAGTAGAAAAAATCCGTACATTGACGAAATTATTGAAGGCTTTTTCAATGAACGTCAATGGTACTCAGCCTCTTGAAAAAGCATTCGTTACAGGCGGCGGAGTCTCTGTAAAAGAAATCGTTCCGAAAACGTTAGGTTCCCGCAAGAAAGAAGGTCTCTATTTCTGCGGTGAAATCTTGGATATTCACGGCTATACAGGCGGATATAATATTACTTCTGCACTTGTTACCGGTCGAATTGCCGGGATGAATGCTGGGGAGCATGCGACCAGTTCATAAACGTTGAACATGGTGAGATTGGACCACAACGGAAAATCCGCGTAAGAGAGAAATCTCTCTTACGCGGATTTTTTTCATCCTACTGCAACAATATTAATTAGTCTACCTGGAATCGCGATGACTTTCTTCACTTCTTTGCCTACTAGGAGTACTTTTACATTTTCATCTTCTAATGCAAGCTTCTCAAGTTCATCTTTCGTAACGTCTTTCGATACGATGATTTTCGCGCGCACTTTGCCGTTGATTTGAACAGCCATTTCAACTGTATCATCGACAAGTTTTGATGCGTCAAATAACGGCCATTGTTCATACGTAATTGTATCAGCATGCCCCAACTTCTCCCATAACTCTTCTGCAAGATGCGGGATAACCGGTGAAATCATTTTGACGAAGCCTTCGACATACTCTTTCGGTATCGAATCGACTTTATAGCCTTCATTGATGAAGACCATCATCTGAGATATCGCTGTATTATTACGCATTCCTTCGAAGTCTTCTGTCACTTTTTTCACAGTTTGATGGTAAATCTTCTCAAGCGACCCGCCCGTTTTTCCACCAATTTTCGTGCTAAGTGATCCATCTTCATTGACGAATAGGCGCCAGATACGATCTAGGAAACGACGAGCACCATCAAGCCCATTCGTCGTCCATGCTTTTGAACCTTCCAGAGGTCCCATGAACATTTCATAAAGGCGAAGTGAATCGGCTCCGTGTGAATGAACGATATCGTCTGGATTAACTACATTGCCTTTTGATTTTGACATCTTCTCATTACCTTCACCAAGAATCATTCCTTGATTGAATAGCTTTTGGAATGGCTCTTTCGTATGAACAACTCCGATATCATAAAGTACTTTATGCCAGAATCGTGCATAAAGCAGATGTAGAACCGCGTGTTCTGCGCCGCCTACGTAGATATCTACCGGCAACCAGCGTTTCGCAAGTTCAGGGTCAATGATCATTTCATCGTTATCCGGATCAATGTAACGTAAGTAATACCAGCAGCTTCCCGCCCATTGTGGCATCGTGTTCGTCTCACGACGACCTTTCATCCCTGTTTCAGGATGAGTCACATTTATCCATTCCTCAATATTTGCAAGTGGCGACTCGCCCGTTCCGCTTGGTTTGATATTATCCGTTACTGGTAATACGAGTGGTAAATCTGCTTCTTCAACAGGTGTCATTGTGCCATCTTCCCAATGGATAATTGGAATCGGCTCGCCCCAGTAGCGTTGTCTTGAGAACAACCAGTCACGAAGACGGAATGTAACTTTCTTATCACCTTTGCCTTTTTCAACAAACCATGCGATTGCTTTTTCGATTGCTTCATCTTTACCTAATCCATCAAGGAAACCTGAATTGACGTGTTTTCCATCTCCAACATATGCTTCTGCGGAAACGTCGCCGCCTGCTACTACTTCAATGATTGGCAGGTCAAATTCTTTAGCGAACTCATAGTCACGCTCATCATGTGCTGGAACCGCCATGATTGCGCCTGTTCCATAAGTAGCAAGAACATAGTCTGCAATCCAAATCGGCATCTTCTCGCCGCTTGCAGGGTTGATTGCGTAAGCTCCCGTAAATACACCCGTCTTCTCTTTTGCAAGATCTGTGCGTTCAAGATCACTCTTCATTTTCACTTCGTTTAGGTATTTTTCAACTGCATCCTTCTGTTCTGCAGTCGTCACTTTTTCGACGAGTTTTAATTCAGGTGCGAGTACTGCATACGTCGCCCCAAAAATCGTATCTGGACGTGTCGTGAATGCTTCAAACGACAGATCTGTTCCATCGATTTCAAAAGTCAGCTGCGCCCCTTCAGAACGGCCAATCCAGTTACGTTGCATATCTTTCAAGCTTTCCGGCCAATCAAGTTCATCAAGATCCTCAAGTAGACGATCTGCATAATTTGTAATACGCAGTACCCATTGGCGCATCGGGCGGCGCTCAACTGGGTGGCCGCCACGTTCTGACTTGCCATCGATTACTTCTTCATTCGCAAGAACAGTGCCTAGTGCTGGACACCAGTTAACAGCTACTTCGTCAACATAAGCTAAGCCTTTATTGTAAAGTTGGATGAAAATCCATTGCGTCCACTTGTAATAAGATGGATCTGTCGTATTAATTTCACGATCCCAGTCATAAGAAAAACCAAGATCATTCATTTGCCGCTTGAACGTTGCGATATTTTTCGCTGTGAATTCAGCAGGATCATTGCCTGTATCAAGCGCGTATTGCTCTGCCGGAAGACCAAATGCATCCCAGCCCATCGGATGCAGGACGTTATAACCTTGCTTGCGTTTGAATGAGCTCAAAATATCTGTCGCGATATAGCCAAGCGGATGCCCGACGTGAAGTCCAGCACCTGACGGATAAGGGAACATATCAAGAGCAAAAAACTTCGGTTTAGACGGATTGTCCGTCATCTTGTATGTTTTATTGTCCTTCCAATATTGCTGCCACTTCTTTTCAATTTGACCGTGATTATAACTCATTTATAATTCCTCCTATTTAAATCAATTGCGCCTCGGCGTAATTGCGTCCAGATTTTGAATCGAGCTTGCGCCTGCAGGATGCAGGTATGCAACAGGGAAGGATTGAACTGCATCCTTCCTAGTTGCCGCAGGACGCGGCGACCTTAAGTTGCCTTCCACTCCCTTCAAAATCTGTGACATCCGCCGGAGGCCTTATTTTGATTCAACCTGTGCATGAACACCGGATGAATCAAAATAAAAAACTCCCGTCCCTTAAAAAAATAAGGGACGAGAGTCGTATAATTCCCGCGGTGCCACCCAAATTGACGGCAGAACCGCCCAACTTGACTCCTTAACGCGGAAAAACGGCACGGGCTAGTCGTACATAATTCACCAATGCAGGCTCCAAGGCGAGTTCATCTCTGTCGTACAGGCTTCCACCAACCGCCTGCTCTCTATAATCGACAGCAAAGATTACTATTCCTCATCAATGCCAAAGCTATTGCTATTAGTTTACCCGAATCATGTCATTTTAACAACAATCATTTTACACCTTCAATAACGTCCTTCACAATTAGCACTGCTTCCGTCGAATCAATGACTTCTTGAATCGTAAAACCTTCAAAGACTTCTTTCAATTCAAGTCCTTCAGGTGTCACGTCAATTAATGCACGTTCTGTAATAATTTTATGAACGACTGCTTTCCCAGTTAGCGGAAGTGAACATTCTTTCTTAATCTTCGCGGAGCCGTCTTTCGCAACGTGATCCATAATGACGATAATTTTTCGCGCGCCATGAACAAGATCCATCGCACCGCCCATTCCTTTGATCATCTTGCCAGGAATCATCCAGTTAGCCAAATCCCCTTTTTCAGACACTTCCATCGCGCCAAGTATGGCAACGTCGACATGTCCACCGCGAATCATCGCGAACGATTCAGCACTGTTAAAGTATGCTGAACCTGGAATAGAGGTGACCGTTTCTTTTCCCGCGTTAATGAGATCCGGATCTACTTTATCAGCAGTCGGATAAGGTCCAATGCCTAAAAGTCCATTTTCTGATTGTAGTACGACTGTTTTATCAGGCGATATATAGTTAGCAACGAGCGTCGGCATACCAATCCCAAGATTGACGTAGTTACCGTCTTCGATTTCCTTTTCAGCCCGTCTTGCGATTCGTTCCCTTACATTCACTTCTCCCATAGCATAATTCCCCTTTCCTTAGCGAGTCGTCAGACGCTCGATTCGTTTTTCTTGTTGCGCCTGTAGAAGTCCTTGCACATAAATGCTTGGTGTATGAATAGTCATTGGATCAAGATCGCCCGTTTCCACGATTTCCTCCACCTCTGCAATTGTGAATTCTCCTGCAGCCGCCATCATCGGATTGAAGTTTTGTGCAGTTTTATTGTAAATTAAATTGCCGAATTTGTCGGCTTTTGCTGCACGAATAAGTGAGAAATCTGCATGAAGCGCTTCTTCCAGAACATACTCTTTACCGTCAAAAACACGGATTTCTTTCCCTTCAGCAACAAGAGTTCCAACACCAGCCGGGGTGAAAAATGCCGGTATACCAGCTCCACCTGCGCGAATTTTTTCTGCAAGTGTTCCCTGAGGCGTTAACTCGACTTCAATTTCACCTGATAGCACCTGGCGTTCGAATTCTTTATTCTCACCAACATATGAGCCTATCATTTTCTTAATCTGTTTATTTTTCAATAGAAGACCGAGTCCCCACTCGTCGACTCCACAGTTATTTGAAATAACCGTTAAGTCTTTCACACCTTTTTCAACAAGTGCTAAGATGAGTTGTTCCGGAATTCCTACTAGTCCAAATCCCCCAACCATTAGCGTTGAACCATCTTTAATCTGTGCAACTGCCTCTTTCGCTGATGAATAAATCGGTTTCATTTTACATCCCCCTTTTGAATCATTCGAAAATTACGTAATAATCCTTCTCACCAATTAAATCAAACTCTACCGAATGTTGCAACGATAGTAGCGCACAGAAAAAAATCGAAAAGCCTATAAGTGGCTTTTCGATTGATAGCCGGCTTTATTAATAGGCCGGTCGTATAGTAAACTGGTGATGATCGGAATGATCATAAATGCTGTCAATATGAATAGCATTACTTGCATGCCGTATTGGTCGGCAAGAATTCCTCCAATAAATGGCCCAAACATCCGCCCCATTGTCGCAAAGGAATTGACAATTCCCTGATAAAAACCTTCCCTTCCTTTTGGCGCGAGCTGGCTTGCAATGGTTGGCACGGCCGGCCACACAAACATTTCCCCAAATGTCACAATCACCATCGCGACGATGAACATTGTGAATGAGGCTGCAAAACTGACTACAATATAAGAAATGCTGAAAATGACTATCCCAATAATTATTTGCGTTTTTATTTTATTTTCCAACCTAGAGATGATTGGCTTAATGATTGGTTGTCCAACCACAATCAGTAATCCATTTATCGTCCATAACAAACTATATTGTTTCAATGAAATACCTAGTGATAATGAGTGCGTAGAAATTGTCGTCATCCACTGAGAGTAAACAAGCCACATAATCAGATAACCGCCTGAAATGATAAGTAGCGCATAGAAAGGTGCTTTTTGGCGAATTTTCTTGTTCTCCTTGATAACACTTGTATGACGATCGGGCGCAATTTCAAGTTTGCGATAACCGAAGAAAGCGATAAAGAAAAAGACTACATAAAACACCAAATTAGCAGGAAAAATATAGTCAATACTGACCGAAGCGACAAGTCCTGCTAAGGCTGGCCCAATCGCCACACCGACGTTTTGAGCAAGGTAAATCGAATTGAAGGCTTTCCTTCCCCCCTCCGGCCATAGGGTGGCGACCATTGCATACATACTCGGAAAAATAAGACCCCCACTGAAGCCTAGAAGCGTCAAAAACCAGATGTAAGGTTGCCAGTCATGCCAAAACACAAGGCCGACGAGGCCGATGATTGAAATGATAATTCCAGCCATGATAGACTTAAATCCACCTATCCGGTCAAATAAATAACCGCCAAGCAAGTTACCCACAACACCCGCTCCTGCATTCGCCATTAAGACAAGCCCAGCGACAGAAAGTGATTTCCCTAAATAATCGTGCATATAGATTGTATTTAGTGGCCATAGAAACGAATTCCCCATGACATTAATGAACATCCCAATCACGAGAAGCCATACTTTTTTAGGCATAACCTGCGCCTCCGATCATATATAAAGTTAGTAAAAGTGTATGACTTTTTCTACATTCGGACAAGACCAATAAAATAAGTTCCATAATTCAGATGATGCTAGCGTGGAAAAACATGATACAATTAGCTGTTAGAGGAGTGAATAAAGTGGATAATTTAAACTTACCTTTCCCTACTGAAGGGAAACGCTATCATACATGGTCACGTCACTTAAAAGATGAATTCGGATTCAAAGTGATGAAAGTTGCGCTTGACGCTGGTTTTGATTGCCCTAACCGGGATGGAACTGTTGCCTTCGGTGGCTGTACATTTTGTAGCGTTGCAGGATCCGGTGATTTTGCAGGCGACCGGGTCGATCCGATTGACGTCCAATTTGCAGAAATCAGCGAAAGAATGCATAAGAAATGGAAAGACGGCAAATACATGGCCTATTTCCAAGCTTACACGAATACACATGCCCCACTGCCAAAATTAAAAGAAAAGTTTGAAGCTGCATTAGCACAAGAAGGCGTTGTTGCATTGTCAATCGCAACCCGCCCAGATTGCTTGCCTGATGATGTCGTTGAGTATTTAGCTGAGTTAAATGAACGGACTTATTTATGGGTTGAACTCGGCCTGCAAACCGTTCACGAAAAAACTGCAAATCTTGTCAACCGTGCCCATGATTTCAAATCCTACGTTGAAGGCGTCGAGAAATTGCGCAAACACGGTATTCGCGTCTGCACGCATATCATCAATGGCTTACCACTTGAGGATCATGACATGATGATGGAAACGGCACGTGAAGTTGCAAAACTCGATGTTCAAGGCATCAAAATCCATCTTCTTCATCTACTAAAAGGAACGCCAATGGTAAAACAATATGAAAAAGGCCAACTTGAATTCCTAGAAAAACAGGAATACATTAATCTTGTTGCTGATCAGCTTGAAATCCTTCCACCAGAAATGATTGTCCACCGCATTACAGGCGATGGTCCAATTGAATTAATGATTGGCCCAATGTGGAGTGTCACGAAATGGGAAGTGTTGAATGGCATCGACAAAGAACTTGAACGTCGTGACAGTTGGCAAGGGAAACATTATGCAGGGGCGGTCGAATTGATTTGAAGCTACATCGCATTCTTCCTTTTGCAAGACAATTATTTAGTGAAACAGTCAATGCTGGTGAAACCGTTGTTGATGCCACAACTGGCAACGGCAACGATACACTCTATTTAGCTGATCTTGTCGGCGAAAATGGACATGTTTTAGCATTCGATATTCAACAGGCAGCACTCGACTCTACAGCCGAACGACTAGGTGATTTAAGCGAACGCGTGTCACTCATATTGGATAGTCATGCAAACGTCGAAAAGTATGTCAACGGACAAATTGGGTGTGCGGTTTTCAACCTCGGTTACTTGCCGCATAGTGAAGATTTGTCGATTGTCACAAAAGCCGACTCTACAATCAAAGCAATCCATACAATGCTTGGGTTGCTGAAAAAAGGCGGTATCATCGCGGTTTCTGTCTATGATGGACATGAAGGTGGCGGTGAAGAACGGGATGCACTTCTGGCTTATGTGAAAAATCTGCATCAGGCCGATGTCCATGTCATTCGCTACGAAATGATTAATCAGCGAAACAATCCTCCGTTTTTGATAGCGATGGAGAAGATGAAAGATTTTAAAACAGTTAAACTAGTTGAATGAATAAAAACAGGTTGCCCGATTGAAATTAAAATCAACGGCAACCTTTTTTCTGTCATTTTTTAATTTCTGATTGGTTAAACAACTTATTTGATCGGTAAGCAACGCCATATGATCGATCAAACTAGTTATACGCTTGGTTCACAACGTTATATTATCGGTCAAACCCGTTATATGGTTGCTTCTAACTTCCCCCTCAAAAATCCCGCAAATCAGCAATCGTAGCTGCTGTTTTGAAGTCCTCATTCACCATAAATGCAATCAATTTCCTAGCAGTTTGTTCCGCACTGCTTAACAACCCTTTTTCCTTATAGTCTATAAAACGGTCAAGGAGAGGGAATGCCTCTTCTCGACTCCCCCGAATGGTTTCCTGCATTCCAGTATCTATAATCCCTGGCGCGATGGAAATGATGTCTACTGGGTGCACCGCGCTCCCCTGCTCAAGTGCGACAACACGTGAGAAATGATCAAGTCCCGCTTTCGTCGTACAGTATGTTCCCCATCCTTCATACGCGTTGCGTCCTGCTCCTGATGAGATGTTAACGATTCGCTTCACTCCTTGGAAGTTTTTCAAAACTGAAATAAATACATTGGATAATATCATTGGTGCCGTCAAATTTACCGCAATTGCTTTGGTCATTTCCCCTGCATGAACATTCCCAATTATTCCAATAGGGTCAACCATGCCGGCGTTATTAATAAGCGTGAATGACACCGCATCTCGTGGAGAAGCAGCGATTACCTCTTCCATAAGTGCTTCCAGTTTCTCCGTTTCAGAAAGATCTGCTCTAATAAATTTCACGCCGTCTAGTTTACTTATAGTCCGTGCGATTCCGATGACGAAATGCCCCTTGCTGCTTAGCTGCTTTGCAAGTTCAAATCCAATCCCTTTTGAAGTACCTGTAATAATATAGACGTTCATTTATTCCACCCCTTCTATATACATTCAACCATTCTTTAAAATCATTCTTTTTTAGCGACTCCTGTACTTACTCTGTGAATTGAATAGCATCCTTCAACTCACGGAGATTAGTCCCGAATTATTTTTCCGTATTATTATAGTCTACGATTAATGACTCGTTCGGAAAGCGCAACCCGATTTGCTCCAAACTATTTATGAGCACCAGTATAACGAAATCTATTTCCCCAGCCTTCTATTCACATGCATCTTTTACTTTATTGTATCATTCGAATTGGCTGAATTATAGTCATCCGGTCAGTTTCGAAAACTATTCAAACAACAAAAACCAACTTCCCCAAAGCAGGAAATTGGTTTTCAATTTTAAACTTAGATTGCAATAACACCGATCACAATAGCGATTGCCAATAGAACAACACTGAAACCCCACATCATCATAAATGAATAACGGATATGACGACCCATTTCGAGCCCTGCCAATCCTAGAGCAAGCCAAAGAGCCGGAGATAAAGGACTGACAAACGTTCCAATGATATTTCCGATGATCATAGCATAAGCGGCGGAGAGAGATGATACCCCAAAACCGGTTACAACCTGATCGACTATCGGAAGTAGTGCAAAATAATAGGCATCCGTACTTAGGAGTAAATCGAATGGAACACCAAACACACCTATAATTATGTGTAAATACGGGATAATGAATGCCGGCAGAATTGTCACAAGGTCTTTCGCGATTGAATTCAACATATCCGTACCATTTAGAATACCTAAAAATGAACCTGCAGCCAGAATAATTGTTGCCATAAGAATTGCACCTGGTGCATGATCTTTTATGCGCGACATTTGGTCATGGATATTAGGGTAATTAATAGGCAATGCGATACTGACCCCAATCATAAATGCGAATCCAGCTGGAATTACGCCCCATACCAAAACACCGATTACACTGATTGCCAATATGACGTTTAGCCAATAGAGTTTTGGTCGGTTCAATAACTTTTCTGCTACCGTATCTTGGCTCTGATTAGCAGCTGCCAGCAATTCAGATGAATCATCTGTAGGCATGGATTTTTCATCCGCTATTATGATTTTCGCGATGCGACGTTTTTCACGTAGTCCCAATAGAACAGCCAATATGACTAATAACACTAGTCCGATTACTTGAATCTTAATAAGTGGTCTCCACAATTCAGTGACGTCCATATCAAGCACAGCTGCGGTTCTTCCTAACGGGCCAGCCCAAGGAACCATATTCACAACACTCGCACTTGTTCCGACTAACATGATCAACAAATACGGGTTCATCTTTAACTTTTTATATAATGGGAGCAAGGCAGGTATCGTAATTAGGAACGTCGAAGCTCCCGAACCGTCCAAGTGGGCGATTGCAGCGATAATGACTGTCCCGACAGCTACCGCAATAACATTTCCACGAGTTATCGATATCATTTTATTGATGAGTGGATCAAATACACCTACATCCTGCATGATTCCAAAAAACAGTATCGCAAAAATGAACATGACAACAACACTGAAAACAGATTGTGTTCCACTAGCGAAAAACTCACCAATTTGTTCAATGTTGAACCCTGCAATAAACGCCCCCACAATCGGAACCAGTACAAGTCCAACAATCGGAGAGACTTTGCCACTAATAAGTAGCACGACAACAATGAGTATTGTAAATAAACCAATAATGCTTAGCATAATTTCCCCCTTCTAGTAAACGGCTGTTTACTAATGAAAAGTAAGGTCATTTAGTGTAAGCGGATACAATAATTTTCACAACGATTGAAAAATTGTTTCAGCAGACAAATTGATCCCTCTCTTTTTCAAAGTTTTCTATACTTAGAAACTTATCATAGAGAGGTTAGAAAAATAAGTTTATTTAATTAAAAACACTATTAATCTTTCTGCGTGTTTTGTTCATTTTGTCCACGATATGTATTTCCGCTCAGGTCGACCAATGTCTCCATATTTTAATTGCGCTTCTGCTTCTTTAATCGACACTAAATACTCCAAATAACGTCTCGCCGTTGATCGGCTTACCCCAACTCTATTGCCAGCGTCCATTGCCGTAACCCCTGATTTTTCGGTTTCCTGTATAACCTCTTTTATTTTATCTAATGTAATTTGGTCGATTCCTTTGGGTAACTTTCCTTCTGTAATGGTTTCAATCCTCGGTGATGTCTGCAAACCTGTCAACCAATCGATTTCATCTTGTTCAAGCTCTACCCTTGACGCCAGAAGGGCCTGCTGATTACTGAACCTTTTCAATGTCTGTTCAAAACGGACATAATCTGCAGGTTTCACAATGTAATCAAAAATTCCGCCACGTAACGTTTCCGCAATGGTCGCCACCTCTTTAGCCGCAGTCACCATAATGACATCAATTTCAGTGAATTCTTTACGTAATTGCCAAAATAAACTCAATCCCTCTGTATCAGGTATATAGACGTCTAATAAAATTAGATGGGGCAACTTCGCTTTGTTCCGTAATAATCTTAATGCTTCTTCCCCAGTTTTAACAACTTCCAGGACAGTAAATCCGTCTACTCGACTGACTAATTGACGATTTATTTCGGCAATCCTAAAATCATCTTCCACTATTAATACTTGAATTGTTTCACGCATTCCCATCTGTCCCTTCACGTGGATTTTTCGGTATGGAAACAACAAAGCAAGCTCCACCCAGCTCTCCTTCTTCTAAATAGAGTGCTCCATTCACTTCGGCTATTAGCTGTTTCGTCAATGCAAGTCCGAAACCACGATTCATGCCTTCTTTCGATGTAAATCCTTGTTCGAATATTTTTTGAGTGAGTTCTTTAGTAATCCCTTCTCCTGAATCCTCTATTTCGAAAATGATATCTTCACCTATATCTGTGAAAAAAATCGATATCTTTCGGTTTGAGGATGGATTCTTTTTCACTGCGTCCATTGCGTTATCAAGTAGGTTTCCTATCGTCGTCAATAACACCTCACTTTTCTTTTCAGATAATTGATTTTCCAATATACTATCTGGATGAATCGTCAAATCTACCCCTGATTCATTCGCCTGATTTAATTTCCCTAATAAAATTCCACTTATTAACGGATCTGCTACTTTTCTTATCAATATACGAATCCAGTTTTTTTGCAAGTTACTTTCTTTTTGAATATAGTCAATAACTTCCTTTTTCCGTCCCAGTTGTAGTAAGCCCAATATCATATGTAGCTTGTTTGAGAATTCATGAGTTTGGGCCCTTAATGCATTTGCATATTGTTTAACCCTAGTCAACTCCTTAGTTAACGACTCAATTTCAGTCTTGTTCCTAAAAGTGGATACCGTCCCGATAAACAACTGTTCAAAATAGATTGGAACAGTATTTATGAAAACAATGTTATTGCCTATCACTATCTCCTTATCAGATAATCCGTTTACATCATTCAAGTATTCGGATAAATGTACAATTGGGGATACTTCTTGTATCCTTTTACCTACAAAATAATCTGATGCAATCTGTTTATCGAATAATAAAAGTTGGGCAGCAGAATTTATCATCGTAATCATTCCATTTTGATTTAACGCAATAATCCCTTCATGCGTCGACTGAAGAATCGTTTCTTTCTGAAACAGCAAATGGGTTATTTCCTCTGGTTCCAATCCAAATAACACTTTTTTAATATACGATGCGATGATGATTGCTCCTATAACTGCAACTCCTGCAATGAGCAACAAGACAAGCCATAGCTGATTATTATAGTTGTGGATTACATTTTTTATATCTTCAGCTAAAAAACCGACAGATACGACCCCAACTATGTTCTCATCTATATAAATGGGTACTTTCGCCCTTAATGAGCTACCTAATGAGCCGACCGCTTTCGAGAGGTACGATTCACCGTGTATTAATGCCCTTTCATTGTCTTCCCCCATCATTTTCCCCCCGACTTTATCTGCCATAGGATGAGCGTACCGTATTTCTTCCGTATTCCCGATGACGATGAATTCAGCTCCAGTCACCTCCTGAATTGGCGCAACAATCGGGCCGATTATTGAGATTGGATCCTCATTCTCAAATGCAGTAGCCAGTTCAGGTATATGTGCCACGCTTTCAGCAACGCTGAGCGCCCGATCTCCCATCTGCGTTTCTAACATATCAGAGATAAAATAATTCATAAAGAGGCCAATGACCAATACGATTGCAATGATTAATATGCCTATCAGAAGAATCATTTTCATTTTCAGATTAACTGTTACATCAGGTTTGATATGGGGATTTTTTATGTCGCTTTTTTGGAAATAAATCACGGCTAGAAGCTCCTTAAAGTACTATTAATAGGTGAATACGAAATATAGCAGACGGAGCTGTGAATAGCAATGCGCTCATATGTAATATGCAATTATGTTTGTAATCCTTTACTACTTCAATTTAAAAAGCTTGCCTAATTGATCAGGCAAGCTTTGATAGTGATTATTCAACTATTGTTAGTTTGACATTTTTCCGCCCCCACTTATAGGCCTCGCTCTTCGACGATATAAACACATCAATTTTATTCCCTTTTATTGCACCTCCAGTATCACCTGCAATCGCGTATCCGTAGCCTTCTACATGTACTTTCGTTCCAAGTTTGATAACATTTGGATCGACGGCGATTACTTTTAGGTTTGAATTTTCCCTTAAATTTATGCCCGTTTTTGTGATACCTGAACAACCATTACAATAAGCTGTATACGCAGTTGCCGAGACGGTAAATTCTTTGACGGAGTTCGTAGACGTTGACCGTGATACGGCTTTTAATACGGGCTTATCGGTTGTTGCAGCTGCTTTCTTAGATTTTTTAGCGTTTGAAACGATACTAATTTTTTGATTTGGGTGAATGAGATCCGATTTCAAATTATTCAACGACTTCAATTTCGATACTGTTGTATTATGCATTTGGGAAATTTTGTATAATGTATCACCCTTTTTTACTTTATACGTTGGAGATGACGCGGAACCTTCATTAGCACCGCTGATCAATAAGGCAATCGTCAGGATTAGTATCAATAGCATGTTTTTCATCTACTCGTCTCCTTTTATTTCATTCTCAGAAGACAGCTTGCCCAAATTGTATGACAATAACATTACAAAGAGTTGTCTTTTTCATTACAAAGAATCGGCAAGTCTTTATGTACTGTTTTATTGTGAGCGGGCACACCAAAAAGCGCCAACTCTCCAATTGGAGGGTTGGCGCTTTACAATTTAATTCAGTATTTTTATCGTCACGTTTTTACGACCCCATTTATACGCTTCCCCTTTTGTCGGGAAAAACACGTCAATCTTGTTTCCTTTGATTGCGCCTCCCGTATCACCGGCGATAGCATATCCGTAGCCTTCAACATATACCTTCGTTCCAAGTTTAATGACACTTGGGTCGACAGCGATTACTTTCACGTCCGGGTTCCTTTTCAGATTAATACCCGTTTTCGTTATACCTGTACATCCATTGCAGTTGGCCGTAAATGCACTGGCTGAAACGGTGAATTCTTTGACAACATTATCAGAGTCGGACCGTGACGGTGTTTTCGCAACTGATTTAACCATTTTTTTAGGTGTCGCTGCTTTTTTAACTACTTTTGCCCCAGAAGTTACTTTCAGCTTCGTATTCGTGTGAATTATATTTGACTTCAAGTTGTTCCATGATTTCAAATTGGAAATGGATACGTTATGCATCTTAGAGATTTTGAATAACGAATCGCCCTTCTTAACTGTGTAATTTGGCGATGCTGCCCAGCTTTCATCTGCCCCGCTGACCAATAATGCAATCGTAAGAATGAGCGTCACTAATAATTTTCTCAATTACTCTACTCCCTGCTATTTAGTCTATACTTATAATAGCAATCGACTATTACAGGAACGTTACAGAAAGTGGTCTTTACCATTACAATCAGGGTGTGTATTATTACATTCAAAGAGGTGACTTTAATGAAGCCGGTAACTTTTCGCAGAGCGACAAGGAACGATGCTAAAGCCATAACTGACATACTTGTAACCAGTCAATGGTTTACATACGAGAAGCTTTATTCCAAAGACTACATCACTAAACTAATTGACCAATATTACAATTTGAAACGTATTGAGCAGGAAATCGTCTCTATTAATGAAGAATGGCACGGTTATTTCATTGCTGAGACAGACAGAAAAATCGTCGGGGCTATTGGTGGCGGAATGACGAGTAAAACTGCGGGGGAAGTATATGTCTTCTATTTAGACCCTTTAATGCGCGGAATGGGTATTGGCACACGACTTCTCGACTTCTTTACTAAAATACAGAAATATACGTATGGCGCAAATGAACAATGGGTTTCCGTCGCCAAAGGAAACAATTACGGCATCCCCTTCTATGAAGCACGCGGATTCATCTTTCAGCATGAAGAACTTGCATACGGAACTTCTAAAGAAGAACAGGACATATCGCTGAAGTATTGGCGCGACATCAATTAAAGTATGGTGAATTTAATGACAACAATTTTAGGTTATATCGCGGAAATGATTCCTTATTTATTCATTGCTTTGCCCATCATTGTTATTTTTAGGATCATTTACAATAAAATGCGTGGGTACCAAAAACTCCATCTGTACCACGAAATCGGCGTTGTCATTCTTCTATTATTCATGACAGCGTTATTTTCGCAAACGATACTAACATTTCTCTATACAGGCCCCGTTGTTACACGATCGTTTTCGAATGTAAATCTTATTCCTTTCAGAGTTTTTCAAGATAATTATTATGCCATTACGGAATTGAATTTCTGGCAACCATTTATTATAAATTTTTTAGGTAACATATGCATTTTCATGCCCATCGGCTTTATGATTCCTATATTATGGAGCAAGTGCAATCGATTGTGGAAAGTTTCTATGATTGGATTAGGCATTTCACTTTTTATCGAAATAACACAATTGTCCCAAGCAAGAAGTAGCGATATTGATGATTTATGGTTAAATACAGTAGGAAGTATGATTGGCTACTTCATGTATGTTGTCATGAAAAAACACTTTCCGAAGGCAAACCATTTGTTTAAAAAGAAAAAACTTCACTCGTAATATATTGCATATCTTTCAACTGACCTTACTTTATTGTATACTAGAGCAATAATGACTTATACAGGATGGTGATTCACAATGCCGGTACCGACAGATCATGCGAAGCCGCTTCGAGTTTCCGCAAAGGAAAATGCATTTAACCAACTCCAGCAATGGATTATAGATGGCACATTGCACCCAGGTGAAAAGTTAAACGATACAGAACTAGCTGGGGCGCTCGGAGTTAGCAGGACACCTATTCGTGAATCGTTGCAACTTCTTGAAGTGCAAGGGTTTGTAAGGATGTATCCCGGGAAAGCGACACAAGTAACGGAAGTTGATAAAGAATCTATCACAGATCTTCTTCCTCCCCTAGCCGCGTTGCAAGCTTTATCCGCAGAACTTGCGATTCCGCAGCTTACAGAAGAGACGATTGCCTTACTTGAAAGCACGAATAGAAGATTTGCTCATGCAGTCTATACTGAGAATTATTTTTCTGCTTTGAAAATCGACGAAGAATTCCACCAAATTATCGTTGATGTAGCGGACAATCCATATATCATATCAATGGTTGCATCACTTCAAGCGCATGTCAGAAGAATGTTCTTCCATAACTCAATTATTTTGACTGAAAAATCGATTGATGAGCATGATAAAATTATTACGTTAATGAAAAATCGTGATGAAGCGAATGTTTCTGCTATTATGCGAGGAAATTGGCTCCGCGCGATTGAAGAATTCCATTCAATATCAACTAAGTAAAAGCGAAAATCCGGTTTCCTCTTTATGAGGAAACCGGATTTTCGTTTAGATCATTCAAGACTTCAGTAAAACTTATTTCATAGCAGCATCTTTGTGACGAATAATCTGTCGAATGTAGAGGGCAGCCACCCCAACAGTCAAAATAGCTCCTATGAAGAGCGATACTGTGTAATCCATGTTGACTCCTTCAGGTGCGTAGAAAATATACGTACATACGACCCCTGTCATAAATAGAGCCGGTACTCCAGCAATATAATGCGATTTACCTGCTTTCATCAAGAACGAAACGGCTGTCCACAACATGATAGTTGCGGACAGCTGATTCGTCCACCCGACATAACGCCATAAAAATGTATAGTCAATTGTCGATAAAAAAAACATCGGAACCCCAAGTGCGATTGTAATACCAAAAACGATAACTTTTCTATCAGGATTAACCCATTTTGAAATGGATTCAGTCACAATCATCCGGGAAGAACGGAGAGCAGTATCGCCCGTTGTAATCGGTAAGATAATCACAGCTAGAATAGCCAGGATACCTCCGACTGTTCCTAAAAGCGTTGTGGAAATTTCATTGACAACACCTGCAGGTCCCCCAGCCGCCAGAGCAGCCTGTAAACCGCCTGTCCCTCCGAAGAATGTCATTCCAGCAGCAGCCCAAATGAGCGCAATGACGCCTTCAGCAATCATCGCACCGTAGAATATTTTACGACCTTCCGACTCTTTTTTCATCGTCCGGGAAACGATTGGGCTCTGGGTCGAATGGAAGCCCGATATAGCACCACACGAAATTGTTACCATAAGGAGCGGCCATATTGGTAAGTCACCTGGATGTAAATTTTCTAGTGTCAGGTTTGGAATCGGCTGACTGCCGAAAATGAGGGCTACAGCGATTGCAATTGCCATGAAAATAAGGATAGCGCCAAAAACCGGATAGATTCTGCCAATGATTTTATTAATTGGCAGTACAGCTGCCAATATAAAGTAACCAAATACGAGAATCAGTGCAGCCATAAAGCTAAGCGGCGTAATTTGTGCAATTAGCTGAGCTGGTCCCGCAGTAAATGCAGCAGCAACTAGGATCATCAACACGATTGAAATAATTGTGATTGCTTTTTTAGCAAAGCTCCCTAAATACTTACCTACAATTGTCGGGAATTGCGCCCCACCGTGTTTCAGTGACAACATTCCCGAAAAGTAATCGTGTACACCCCCCGCGAAAATACTCCCGAAAACAATCCAGATGAACGCTACTGGTCCGTACAGTGCACCCGCAACCGCGCCAAAAACCGGTCCAAGTCCCGCAATGTTCAATAATTGGATGAGCCATCCTTTCCACCAACTCATCGGTACATAATCCATACCATCATTCACCGTGTACGCCGGTGTTTCTCTGGCATCATTCACCCCAAATGCTTTTTCAACAACTTTCGAATAAACTGCGTAGCCGGCGAAAAGTACAATCAAAGATGCAAAAAACGTTACCATTTACGCTTCCTCCTCTATGTATAAAACCAATACACTGACTATTATATATTGTTAGATATATAAAACAAGAGTAAATATTATAAAATAATTAAATCACCTTGATAACTATTACAACTTACTCAATCTTTTTTCATCAAAAAGAGCTTCATCACTTTATTAAAAAGTGATGAAGCTCCCTACTTTCAGTTTATTCAGCATATGCAGATGATGTACCTAGCAAACGAGCCGCTATTCCTGTAACTAGCATGACTGCTAGGACCGGTAACAACCACCCAAGACCTTCACTATAGAACGGTAAGGTACGATCATAAAACGAAACGATTGGTGCCATCCATCCAAAGTAGTCAATATCGAGTGATTTGCAAAGTGTTTTCAAACCATCTATCGTACTGATCATAAATGCAACAGCTGTTGCCGATACGTATACAAGACGCGAGTGGTTAAATAGCGGTGAACAGAACGTAAGCAGTATTAAAACAACAGCTAGCGGATAAAGGAACATCAATACAGGAATCGAATACGTTATGATGTTCGACAAGCCAAAGTTTGCCACAATGAAACAGAATGTAGTGAAAATCGTTACGAATATTTTATAACTGATTTTCGGCATAATTGTATGGAAATACTCTCCACAAGCCATCATTAACCCAATACTAGTCGTCAAGCATGCAAGAAGTATTATAACTGCAAGCATGACGGAACCGAATGCACCGAAATAATACGAAGATGCATTGCTTAAGACGGGTCCACCCGTGTCAAATAGTCCTAATACCTGTGTACTCGTAGCTCCCAAGTATGCAATTCCTACATAAAGAATTGCAAGGAACGTCGTTGCAACAGCACCCGTCTTAGCAGTCGCAGCTAGAATAGCCTTCTTATTCGTCACACCCATCGAGCGGATGACGTTGATAACGAGAATTCCAAAGACGAGTGATGCAAGTGCATCCATCGTATTATACCCTTCCGTAAAGCCTTTCATAAATGGTCCACTTACATATTCACCCTGCGGAGATCCAATCTCCCCCATTGGTTTAACTACAACCAACACGAGTAATACGAGAAGCAACACGATAATTGCCGGTGAAAGTATCTTTCCGACACGATCGACTAGTTTTGCCGGGTTCAGTGTTAGCCACAATGTAACACCAAAAAATAGCAATGTGAAAATGATTAAAGCAATTTGTGTATATTCTTCACCTATAAATGGAGATATACCGACATCAAATGCAACAGCACCTGTACGCGGGGCTGCAAAAAATGGCCCGATTGTCAGATATAGAAGGGATGTAAAAATCACTGCATAGACCGGATGGATTCTACTTGCTAGATCCTGTAAATTACGGCTACCTGAGAAGCCTATCGCTAATATACCAAGAAACGGAAGCCCTACGCCGGTGATCAAAAAGCCAAGAATAGCAAGCCACATATTCGTTCCCGCATACTGTCCAAGCTGTGCCGGAAATATTAGGTTTCCTGCTCCAAAAAACAATGCGAATAACATCAAACCTATAGCAAGATATGACGAAAATGATAATTTCTTTTCCATAATCCCGTTCCCCCTTGTTGTAAACAAACTTTAAGTGTATGCAATATATCGCTGAAATTAATAGTACCCTTTTCATTCGTAAAATGCAATATATTACTTGAAATCCCCTTCTTTTCTATAATTAAATAGAGTTATTATTAAATTATTACTATTCACTCATTAATGACTATAAAACGATATATTGTTCGTCAGAATATCAGCTAGTTCCAGGGTATTGTTGTCTATTCGCAGATAAATTTTCTACTATGAATAACACTTTGCACAAACGATCATAAACGTCGAATTACCGACCATATGTATAACCCATAATCCTCAAGACTCTTTACGTGAAATAGCCGGTTTACATGATGTTCATGTAAACCGGCTTTCCATTCATTTTATAGTAAACTTCGTGTGACTATGGCCTTCCTTAGCTTTTTTCACTTCGAGAATTGCAGGGAATGCAGCTTTCAGTTCTTCAACATGAGAAATGACGCCAATCATACGACCTGATTTCTGCAAATCAATTAATGTATCAATCGCTTTATTCAACGATTCTTCATCAAGCGACCCGAATCCTTCGTCAATAAACATCGTATCAATCGAGACCGAACCTTGGAAACTTTGAATCACATCTGCCATACCAAGCGCTAAACAGAGAGAGGCATTGAACTTTTCGCCACCTGACAATGTCTTAACGTCACGTGTTTGACCTGTATAAGCATCATATACATCGAGACCCAGACCACTTTGTTTCCCTCGTACTTCCTGTCGGTCACTTCGGATTAAGACGAATTGACCGCTCGATATTTCTTTTAGACGTTCGTTCGCCGACTGGATAATGCGTTCCAAATACTCGATTTGAATATAGCGTTCGAATGACAATTTCAATCCGTTCTGTCCCCTTACGATATCGTAAAGGTCTGTGATTTTCCCATATACTCGTTCAAGTTCAATCACTTTTACGGATGACTGCACAAGTTTCTCTTTCAAACTGAATGCATTTTTTTCATACTCAGAAGAAGCATTGTAGTCAGTAAGTGCGGCTTCATAGTCAGTTTTCAATTCGGCCACTTTCGTTGCTAAATCGCTTAAATCCACCACTTGTTTCCCTTCAAGCAGTACCTGTAATTCCCCTATTGCATCGCGTAAACTATGAAGTTGTTGTTTGAATGCTGCCACTTTTTCTTTTAACAAATTGCGGTCCGCTTCTTCCATTTTCGCCTCGCGATAAGCCTGTTCTGTTAGGAAAGCCGAGTCTTCTAATGCTTTTTTGAATCTACTTTCCGCACGACCTCTCTTCCCTTCAACTTCTTCCAAGGTTTCCCTAGCATGAATTTCTGCCGATTTCGCCGCCCCCAAATTCTCGTTCGTTTCTTCACGCACTTTCTGGACTAATTCCCAAGCGTAATTTAATTCTGCTTTTTTCTTTTCTGTTTCAGCAATCCGCTCTTGTAGCGTGGCTAGTACCCGCACATCTTCGGGTATCGTTTGTAATGTCATATTAAAAAGGGCTAGTTGAGTATCATAGGTCGATTGTTGTTGAATCAATGCACGTTCCATTTCGATTTTCCGTGCCATGATTTGCGCTGTAATTAATTCTTTGTTTTTCAATTCCTCTTTTAGATTAACTAGCAATTTTCGATTTTCACGAAGTTTAGCTACTTCTGCTTCTAATCTCTGTTTTTCCTCGTGCAAATTATTTTTGTCCACTTCTATAGCTAACCGCTTCATGTCATTTCCTTTATCAGTTAACTGCTCGATAGTATTTTGATAGGTAATAGTTGCAGTTCGGAATTGCCCCTCAACTTCTGTTAACCGTTCTTTCTCCACTTCAAGCTGTTCCCTCGAAACGGTTACTTCGATTGTTTTATGCAATTTAGCGGGATGATGTTCACTCCCGCATACTGGACAGGATTCCCCGTCTTTCAAAGATTCAGCCAACATAGCGGCTTGGTTATTTAGCCAGAGTTGTTCTACAGCATCGTATTCCAATTTACTTTTTTCATAACGCGCTTCATTATCGCGTTTTCCTTTTTCCAATACGTGCATCCGATTTTGAATGACAATGAATTCATCCAGTAGTTTGCACTTTTCAATCATCTCATTTAGTTGATCGATACGTTCATCGTACGGAACAAGTCCTACTTCAAACGTCTCGATTGTCGATTTCACGTTTTCCAATTTACCGATTTCTTCTTCTGTCATTGCAACTACTTTTTCAAGTTCTTTTTCCAAACAATCATTTTCTTTTTTCATCACATCAAGAGCAGTTTCCTTAGCCGCCAAACTTGAAACAGGCGGAAGGTAATCTTTTAGCCGAATCAAACTTTCTGTCAGATTTTCACGGTCAGCTTTTCTTCCTTCTTCCACTCTAAAATGCTGTCCAGCAAGTTCCATTTTTTCTGTTGCTACCTGAACTATCGCCGTTGCATTTTTATGATTATCGGCTTTCACGGCAGTTTCTTCTTTCAATACGATTAACTGCATTTCGATTTCACCGATTGAAATGGCTCGCTCTGCATCGGCTATTTGTTGCTCTTTTCGTTCCATAATCGGCAACTGTTCCGTTAACCCATTTAACGATAATTCTTTTTGACGTAATTCAACAAAGCGTTCATTCATACTTTTCGCAGCGTGGTACATTTCTTGCATTTTTATGTGCTTCGCATAAACATCGTCATAACTCTTTTTCACAACAACCGTCTTGTCTTGATAAAACACAAATTCTTCTTCTAACCCTTGAACGATTTGATTCACATTGTAATGTTCATTCGCCAGAACAGTAAAGACCGATGATTCCCGCTCCGGCAGTAAGGACGCTATTTGTCCAATATGCCCCTCGCTCTGTTGCATCTCTTTCGTCAATACCGCCTGTGCGTCGTCTTTCTTCCCTTTTAACTGTTCCACTATTTCACGGTACTTATCTGTCTTGAATATTTTCCGCATGATTGTTTCTTTATTTTCTGTATCAGACGTCAGAAACTTGCGGAACTCCCCTTGCGGTAACATAACAATCTGACTGAATTGCGCTTGTGTAAAGCCAATCAGTTCTTCCGCCTTCTTGTTAATTTCAGATACAATCTGCCTGTCAACAAGCGGTACTTCTCCGTCATCCGTAAGTTCATAGAACTCGCAGCGTGCAGACGTTTCGGACTTGTTCCCTTGTTTGACATACGGAATTTGCCGCATGATGCGGTACGTCCGGTTATGAATGTCAAACGTCAACTCAACGGTCGTTTGAACTGCGTCGTCAGCGAAATCGCTTCGCATCGCACGATTATCAGTCCGATCTTCTCCGCTCGCCTGGCCATATAGCGCAAAACAAATCCCATCAAAAATCGTCGTTTTCCCGGCGCCAGTTGCACCTGAAATAACGAAGAGCCGATTGTCTTTCAGTTCTCTGAAATCGACTTTTTCCGTCCCTTTATACGGGCCGAATGCAGTCATTGTCAATTGAATCGGTCTCACAGTCCCGTCCCCTCCTTATGCATAACTTCATGGAGCACTTCCGCAAAGAGGGTTTCCGTTTCTACGTCCGCCGCTTCACCTTTCATCTCTTCGTAAAATGCTTTAAAGAGCGCTAAATCATTATGCTTCCCATGTTCCATACGTTGTTCATCCACTGCATTTGCGGTCAGCATGGACACCTTTCGCTCAACATGCATCGCGTTCGGATAGACCGACCTGACTTTTTCCATCGGGAATAAAACCGGTGTCTCTTCTAGCAATTTAACAAAAATATAATCTTCACTTACTGGATGCAACAAAATGTCTTCCATTGTCCCTACAACTGTCCGCATATCATGCTTCGGCTTCAACTCCCGTTTTTCAACAGATACCTGCCCTTCAGCATCGAGTTCAATGATTAAAAACCCTTTTTTATGATGTTCTTCTGAAATCGAATATTTCATTGGCGAACCCGCAAAGCGCACTGTTTCATTTAACACATAATGCGCCTGATGGAGATGACCAAGGGCAGTATAATCAAATCCTTCGAAAAGATGCGCGGACACATATTCCGCTCCACCAATCGCTAGCGGTCGTTCTGAATCACTCGTATTAACTTCACTTTCTCCGTGAGGCGTCACAAAGGCATGTCCTACAAACACATGTCGAACACCTTCCATCATTTTTTCACGAATGCCTTCTACCACTTTTTTCATCGCATCGTTATGGTTCATAATCGTTTCATCATCGTGCAAATGCTTTACGACAGAAGGATCCACAAATGGTACAAGATGAAAATGAACCTCACCGTAGTCATCTGACAAAACGACCGGTTCTATTTCTTTCGTCATCTGACCCGCAATATGATAGCCATTTGCACGCATCAGTCCACTGCCAAAATGGAGTCGTCCCGGGCTATCATGATTCCCTCCAATCGCAAGGACTGGTATTCCGAGTTCCATAGTAATTTTTTCAAGCACTTCGTCAAGTAATGCAATCGCTTCTGTAGGTGGCACCGCACGGTCATACAAATCGCCCGCGATAACGACCGCATCCGGCTGCTCTTCTTTGATGGCCTCTACGAATTGATCAAGGACATAACGCTGTCCATCTGTCATATAAACACCCTGAACTAGCTTGCCTAAATGCCAGTCCGCTGTATGGAAAAACTTCAATTTCATTTCCCCCTTCAATACTCTTTCCCCCTACTTTACAGGATAATTCCTTAAAAATGAAACATACATTCCTTTCTAACTATTCCAAAGTTAAGGTTGACCTTCTATTTTTTATGTGTTTATAATGTGAGTGAGTCCAATTTCATATGATCCACCGCTAGGGGTGCTCTAACAGAGCTGAGAGAGGCATGTGCCTTGACCCTTATAACTTGAACTGGTTAATACCAGCGTAAGGAAGAGGTGCTGACACAATAATTCTGCCGGTCTATTTTCCGGGATACTTTTGACTGTCCACAACCCACTTCTTCTTCAAGGAGTGGGTTTTTAACTATATTCAGCAAAAGTCTCCCACTTCTACAGGTGATGCATATTCACTAAACCTAACCCCTGCTGAATATAGTTAAAGCCTCCGGCGGATGCCGCAGATTTTTGGGCGGGGTTTATCGAGCAAATTCGATAAACATCTGGACGCAAATACGCCAAGGCATATTTAATTTATTGGAAAAAATCAAAGGGAGTGTTGGATTTATGAAATTCACTGACCGCTTGCTTGAAAAAACATTACCAATCTGGAGACAGAATCATAGCCATCCGTTCGTACAAGGGATTGGTGATGGGACACTTGATCCGGATAAATTCAGGTTTTATATGGTACAGGATTACTTGTATTTGATTGATTATGCAAAACTGTTTGCGATAGGGGCTGTCAAAGCCGATGACTTGGAAACAATGGGCAAGTTCGCAACGCTTCTCGACGGAACACTAAACAAGGAAATGGCATTGCATCGTAGCTATGCACTACGGTTCGGCATTTCTGAACAGGAACTAGAAGACGCAAAACCTTCTCCGATTGTTCTTGCCTATACGCACTATATGTTGCATGTCTGTCAAAATGGAACCGTTGCCGAAGTTATGGCTGCACTGCTTCCTTGTGCATGGAGTTACTGGGAAATTGGCAAGGAACTGAATGCTATTCCAGGAGCCGCAAATCACCCGTTATACGGAGACTGGATTCGTATGTATTCTTCTGATGAATTCGAGGAACTTGCTGGCTGGTGTATCGATTTAATGAACAAATCAGCAGAGGGTAAACCGGAGCATGAACTGTTAAAGCTTGAAGATATCTTCCTCAATACAACTCGCTATGAATACATGTTTTGGGATATGGCGAATACAAAACAAATGTGGCCTGGGGTCGAAATGGCAAATGCTAGCGTTTGACGATGTTTCATTCACGTACCAATCAGGCAATAGCATACTCGATCATCTGTCATTCAACATTCTTCCCGGCGAGTTTATCTCAATAATTGGCGTGAGCGGTTCCGGTAAAAGTACGATTTTCCGTCTTGTAACCGGACTAGATGAACCTTCAGAGGGTACCATTTCTCTTGAAGGGAATCAAAACAGTCTGCGCCTTGGAAAGGTTGGCTATATGCCACAACAAGATTTGCTACTGCCTTGGCGAACCATTTTAGAAAATGCATGTCTTCCGCTTGAAGTAGCCGGATTAGATAAAAAGGCTGCCAGGGAGCAAGTGCAACCATTATTAGAGGAGTTTGGTCTTGGTGGAACAGAGCATAACTATCCCGGCGAACTTTCCGGTGGAATGAAGCAGCGCGTCGCTTTCTTGCGCGCTGTCCTTTCTGGGAATTCCCTACTGTTGTTGGATGAACCGTTTTCGGCACTTGACGCTATCACTCGACTGTCGATGCAAGAGTGGCTCATCAATCAATGGGAAAAGCGCAAATCAACTGTACTTTTCATCACACATGACGTAGAAGAAGCATTATTTCTGTCTGACCGTATTTTTATGTTGCAAAACAAGCCCGTCACTTCATTCGTGGAAATCGAAGTGCCTCTTGAAAGACCTCGAACTAGAAACGATTTACATCGTGCTGAAATGCTCGATCTAAAGGAACTGCTTATCAGGAAGCTTAGAAGTGAGGTAACACCGTGAAAAATGCAGCATCCTTATTAATCATTGCTGTATTCCTAAGTATCTGGGAGTTGGGCGCACGCCTTTACGGTAAAGCGTTCATTCTACCTTCCCTTATTCAGATATTCATTCGTTTTTGGGAATTGAAGGAAGTATTGTTGTTGCAACATCTGCCTGTTACTTTGATGACGATTGTTATCGGCTTAGCCATTTCTATTATTTCAGGAACAGCCCTTGCCGTACTGATGTCTTCCCGTCCAGGCGTCCGCAAAGCACTCTATCCCATTCTCATTGCATCTCAAATGATACCTATTATTGCGCTTGCACCTATTTTCGTACTTTGGTTTGGCTACACAATTTGGAGTAAAGTTGCCGTTACCGTACTTATCACATTTTTCCCGATAACAGTGAATACATTCGATGGTTTATCGTCAGGAAAAAAAGAAATACAAGAACTCTTTTTGACAATGGGCGCTTCAAAAAAGGACATTTTTTATAAATATTCCGTACCAACTGCACTTCCCCATTTCTTTTCCGGAATGAAAGTCGCTGTGACACTAAGCGTAATTGGCGCTGCAATCGGAGAGTGGCTAGGAGCGCAGGCAGGCCTCGGTTACTTCAGTAGGCGTATGATGACGCAGTTCGATGGTGCAGCTGTTTTCGCACCCATTTTTGTCCTTAGTGCAGTCGGAATCGGTCTATTCATCTGTGTGACTATCATTGAAAATCGAACGTTAGAATGGAGGAGTAAAAATTGAAGAAAATCACATTATCACTTACAAGTATCGCGCTAATCCTATTGCTCAGCGCGTGCAATAATAATGAAGATACAGAAAAGGTAAGCATCATGCTTGATTGGTATCCTAATGCGGTACATAGCTTCCTTTATGTCGCGGAGGAAAAAGGCTATTTCAAAGATGAGGGTATAGAACTGGATATCAAGTTCCCTGCAAGCCCGACTGATCCCATTAATCTTGCGGCAGCGGGAAAAGTAACGATGGGCATCACCTACCAGCCTGACGTCATCATTGCGAAGTCTGAGCAGAATATCGGGATCAAATCCGTCGGTGTTCTCGTCCGCTCACCGTTGAATCACGTAGCATTTTTGAAAGAAAGCGGTATCGAGTCACCAAAAGATCTGGAAGGAAAAACGGTAGGCTATTCAGGAATCCCTTTGAACGAAGCAATACTTGAAACAATGATGAAAGCAGACGATGCAGACTACAGCAAAGTAAATATGGTCGATGTCGGGTTTGAATTAAATTCTTCATTGATTTCAAAGAAAGCCGACGCAGTTATCGGAGCATATATTAATCACGAAGTACCCCTACTTGAATATGAAGGTTTTCCAACGGGCTATATTGACCCGACAGACTTCGAAATACCTTCGTTCTATGAACTTATTGTTGTGACAAGTGACGATACGTGGAAGAAAGACCAAAAGAACATCGAAGCATTTTGGAGGGCTGCCGAAAGAGCCTTTGATGATATGGAGAAAAACCCTGAAGAAGCGCTGTCTATCTTGCTGAAATACCAGGATGAAGCGAATTTCCCACTCGTCGAGGCTGTTGAAAGAGAGTCGCTTTCGATTCTTCTTCCGAAAATGAAAGCACCTGGTTCGTTTGGTGAGCAGGATGAGGAGACATGGAAAGCGACTGCTGATTGGATGAAGGAAACCGGATTATTGAACAAGGAAGCTAATCTAGATGGTATTTATAGTAATATGGACTAACAAAGGAGCAAGCATATACTGATTTTATCACCGCCACAAATTGTGTTATCACCGTCTAAAACGGACTAATCACCGACACGACCATATTCGCGAAAAAGCAGCCAGGACTTTTGAAGTAAAAAGTCCTGGCTGCTTCGTCATTTTATTATTTATTCAAACCACTATAAATCATGTCTGCGTTCCATCTAAGCATTTTAACATACGTATCGCCATCATCACCAGGTTTCCCTAGAGAGTCCGTAAATATCTTTCCTTTAATTGGAACGTTCGTTTCCCTTGATACCATTTCCATGCTACGTGGATCGATACTTGTTTCTAAAAATAGCGCTTGAACCTTTTCCTCGTTGATGGTTGCAATGATAGTTGTCAGCTGTTCAGGTGTTCCTTCATGGTGTGAATTGATTTCCCAAATGTAGGCTGCATTAAAATCATACGCTTCAGAGAAATATTTGAACGCACCTTCACTCGTTACGAGTATCCGCCGTTCTTCCGGAATCTTATTCATCTTCTCCATAATTTCTTCATGAAGAGCTTTAAGTTCAACAATATACGAATCTGCGTTTTCATCGTAACGCTCCGCATTTTCTGGATCCATTTTCTTCAGGGATTTTCGTACGTTTTCTACATACTTGATACCATTTCTTACATCGAGCCAAGCATGGGGATCTTCTTCCCCTAAATGGTCCTTCGAATTGAGGAGCATCGGTTCAACCCCTTCACTTACACGAAATACCGGTGCATCCACCCCCGTTTTCCCAGCAGTTTCCATCAACTTGGTAAACCATGCATTTCCTTCTTCTAAATTTAGCCCGTTATAAAAAACAACATCTGCATCTGTCGTCAAAGCGACATCTGCCGGTAGTGGATCATATTGGTGAGGATCTGATCCAATCGGTGCAAGGCTGTGAACATCGACCAAATCTCCTCCGACATTTTTCACAATATCGTAGACAATCGAATAAGTCGCAACAACCTGCAGTTTTTCACCCTTCTCTTTTGGTGCAGTCGTCCCCTGTCCACATGCCGACAACAAGGCTCCTACAACAATCATCGTAAACAGCATAATACTTTTTTTCATAATCAAACTTTCCCTCCATTTTAAATTACCATTTAAGACACGGCTGATTTTTGTTTATTTGTTCGTATTGCCCGCCACAATAAACCTTGTTTCGGTGAGAATATAAACGCCATGAAAAACAAAGCTGTTGCGACGAGTACAATTGTTGCGCCAGATGCAAGATTGTACGTAAAGCTCAAATACAAACCAATTACCGCCGAAATCGATCCACATGTAGCCGAAATGACTATCATGACAGACAGTCGGTCAGTTAATAAATAAGCTGTCGAAGCGGGTGTAATAAGCATCGCAACAACCAATATGATGCCCACCGTTTGTAACGATGCGACCGTGACAAGCGTTAATAGAATCATTAAAAAGTAATGGATCATCTTAGTCGGAAGCCCATATGCTTGAGCCATAATTGGGTCAAACGAACTAACAAGCAACTCTTTATAAAATATATAGACACTTAACAACACGAAAATACCAACTATCAGTGTCATCCACATATCAGAAGGTCTGACCGCCAATACATTCCCGAACAGGATGTGATACAAATCCGTACTACTCTTCATAAATGTGATAAGGATAATCCCAGCGGCAAATGCGGCTGTAAACATAATACCAATCGCGGAATCATTTTTCACACGGCTATTTTGGTTGATGAACCCAATACCAATTGCTGTTAAAATACCTGTTATCACCGCTCCGATAAAGAAATTAATACCTAGCATGAAAGAAATTGCGACACCAGGTAATACCGCATGAGATATGGCATCCCCCATCAGGGCCATTCCTCTTAAAATAATAAAACAGCCAATGACGCCACTAATGATACCGACCATCACTGATGTAATAAGCGCTTTTTGCAGAAAACCATATTGCATTACTGCCTCGATGAAATGCATCATTTATCCATCACCCCATCTAAAAACGATAATTGCCCGCCGTATGCTTTTGAAATCATTTTAGGCGTAAACACTTCTTCCACACTGCCCTTCGCAATTAACTCCTTGTTTAGTAACAATAGTTCATCAAAATACTTTTCCGCCTTATTCAAATCATGATGAACGACAATAATTGTTTTACCTTCATCGCGCAACTCTTTTAATATCTTCACAATCATCTCTTCACTCGTTGCATCTATTCCAACAAATGGTTCATCGAGTAAAAATAAATCTGCCTGCTGAGCAAGTGCTCTAGCCAAGAAAACACGCTGTTGCTGACCGCCAGATAACTCTCCAATTTGACGGTTCTGAAATTCAGTCATATCAACTTTCTCAAGACATTTCATAGCCAATTCTCTCTCTTTCCGACCGGGCCTTTTCAATAGTCCGACTGTCGGATACGTACCAATCAGAACTGTATCCTTAACAGTAATTGGAAAATCCCAATCGATAGTACTACGCTGCGGAACGTAAGCAATTCGTTTACGTACTTCTTTCAGTGTGGAGCCAAGGATAGTAATTTCACCTTTATCTTTTGGTATCAAATTTAATAATACTTTAAGTAAAGTCGACTTCCCTGCTCCATTCGGTCCAATGACTCCAACTGATTTCCCCTCAGTTATCGTAAATCCTATATCATGTAACACTTCTTTTCCATAATACGACACATGCAAATTCGAAACTACAATTGCATCTTTCATATTGATACACCTCCATACATCTATTTATATGCTGAAGTTTCCTTAAGGCAACTTCTAAAGTAAATTTTTTTGCCCATGGGAAACTTTATAGACAAAAAAATGAAACGCGTTATTGTTTCCCTCAGGAAACTTTACTAACTTCATAGTAGAACATCTAAAACCAAAAGTAAAGAAAATAATGTTTTTTTAAAAATTAGCCCTAGAAAGCCATACTAACAGCTTCAGTAGTTTCCCTGATTAGACTTCAATTCACAGACTTCGCCCGATAAAAATCTACCGACCACGAAAACTTTCATATGACGAAGGACTGTAAAACTGTCTAGACAGTTTTACAGACCTATTTTAATTAAACCTTCCTATTACACACTCTTTAGACTGGCATGATAATTGCATAACTATATAGTTAATAAAGGAGTGGAGAAATCATGTCGAGAAATTTCACAAATCTACTGATTGAAGATGAAATTGCAATCGTTGAAATAGACCATGCACCAGCCAATACATTGTCAACTGCATGTATTGCTGAACTAAGAGAGGTTTTTAAAAGTCTTGCCAATGATGATAAGTTAAAAGCGATTATTTTAACTGGTGCAGGTCGATTCTTTGTTGCGGGTGCTGATATTAAAGAATTCATTGATGCACTAGGTGACGACCAGAAAGGATTAGCAATGGCCACAGCTGGACAAGCAATTTGCAACGAAATAGAATCGATGAATAAACCCGTTATCGCGGCCATTAATGGTGCTTGTCTTGGTGGAGGATTGGAATTGGCTATGAGCTGTCATTACCGGATTGCCGTTTCTACAGCCAAGCTTGGATTACCCGAACTTCAACTTGGACTTATCCCTACTTTCGGCGGAACGCAAAGGTTGAGTAGGATAACCAGTACAGCCACTGCATTGGAATTAATTTTAGCAAGCAAACAACTTAACGGCGACGAGGGAAAGGAAGCTGGACTTATCCAATTAGTCGTTTCATCAGATGATCTCTTGCCAACAGCTAAAATGATTGCCAAAGCATTTGTAGACGGAAAGAGTATGACCAGCGTCACGCGAGCTGTAGAGTGCATTATACAGGGAGCAAATGAATCCTTAGTGAATGGGCTAGAACGGGAACGTAACAATTTTGCCGAACTGTTTTTAACAGACGATGCCAAGGAAGGTGTACACGCATTTATCGAAAAAAGAAAACCGGTATTTAAACATACGTAAAAGGAGTTGTAAACGATGACAGAAGAAGTCCTTTTTTCAATAAGCGACAATGGAATTGCAACAATTTTACTCAATCGACCGAAAGCTTTAAACTCACTGTCCTTCGCAATGGTTCAAGCAATCGGGGAAAAACTAACAGATTGGAAGACAAACGAACTTGTCAAAGCTGTAATAATCAAAGGTGCAGGAACAAAAGGCTTATGTGCCGGCGGAGATATTAAAACATTATATGAAGCGAAAAACAGTAAAAATGGTCTCCTAAAAGCAAACGACTTTTTCACAGTAGAATATCAAACAGATTTATCCATTGCTCAATTCCCTAAACCAATCATTGCTTGTTTGGATGGAATTGTCATGGGAGGCGGCGTAGGCTTAACTTATGGGGCTTCTATTAAAATCGTTACCGAGCGTACCGTTTGGGCAATGCCAGAAATGACAATTGGTTTTTTCCCCGATGTAGGTGCCGCCTATTTTTTAAATAAGGCTCCTGGATTCATTGGTCGATATTTAGCATTGACGGCCACACAATTAAAAGCTGCTGATGTGCTGTATATAAATGGGGCAGATCATTTTATGCCTCACGAAAAACTACTGCTTTTCATCGATGAATTGGAGGGAACGCAATGGGAGCAGACAACCATTGACACATTGCTTGCAAAATACACATCAGCCACACCGGATGAAGGTAAACTAGCATCTTTGCAAAAAGACATAGACTACCATTTCTCTCAGACAACGATAGAATCCCTCTTCGATGTAATAGAGAAAAGTGACACTTCATTCTCGAAAGAAACCATAAAAACAATGCGGACGAAATCACCTGTGTCATTAAAAGTGACATTAAAGCAGTTAATTGACGGCGAACATAAAACATTGGAAGAATGCCTTGCCACGGACCTTATTCTTGCAATGAACTTCATGAAACACGAAGACTTTTTCGAAGGAGTTCGCTCTGTCTTGATTGATAAAGATCTAGCACCATGCTATAAGTATCCACATATTTCATCTGTTTCGAATGAAATGGTCAACGATTTTTTCATAACTGACTAAATAAAAAAAGCCGAATCCTCAAACAAGGAATTCGGCTTTTTTTCAATTCTCTTCTTAGAACCAACGCTCCGTTACAACTTTTTTACGCGTATAAAATTGTACCCCGTCTTTCCCATTTGTACCAAGATCTCCATAGAACGAAGATTTGTTACCGGCAAAAGAGAAGAATGCCATTGGTGCAGGTACATTCACATTTACTCCAATCATACCCGCATCGATTTTTTCACGAAACGTTTGGGCACTTTTACCACTTCCCGTATAAATGACTGCTCCATTGGCAAACTTCGATTGATTCGTCAGTGCAATTCCCTCTTCTAAATCCTTCACACGAACAATGCTTAACACTGGAGCAAAGAGTTCTTCCTGCCAGATTTTCATTTCGTTGTTCACGTTATCAAAAATAGTCGCTCCAAGATAATTTCCTTCTGCTAGCTGACTATCTATTTCTCGGCCATCGACAATCAGCGTAGCCCCTTCCGCTATACCACTCTCTATATAACTGAGCACACGTTCTTTATGCGATTTGCGAATAAGAGGACCGACAAAGTTCTCTTCATAACGTCCATCTCCTACTGATAATTCACGCGTTTTTGCAACAAGTAGTTCAATAAAATCATCTGCAACTTCATCAACAACTGCAACGACCGAACAAGCCATACAACGCTCACCGCTACTACCAAACGCTGCACCAATAACTCCTTGAACCGTTTTTTCTAAATGACAATCCGCCATAACAACCGCATGGTTCTTTGCACCTGCAAGCGCCTGAACACGTTTACCGAATTTCGTACCTGTTTCATACACATGTTTTGCAACCGGTTCTGATCCAACGAAAGAAATTGCTTTGACATCTGGGTGCTCAAGTAAACTGTTCACCACTTCTTTTCCCCCATGCACCAAACTTAGAACACCTTTCGGGAAACCGGATTCGTGAAATAATTCAACGAGATGTCCAGCCAATACAGGCGTTCTTTCAGATGCTTTAAGTACAAATGTATTCCCGCAAGCAATAGCGAGTGGAAACATCCAAAGGGGCACCATCATCGGGAAATTAAATGGAGTTATCCCTGCGACAACTCCAATCGGGTAGCGCCAGACAGATCCGTCAATTCCGGTAGCCATATTTGGTAGTGCCTCTCCCATCATCATGCTAGGTGCTGACGTAGCAAGTTCCACTACCTCAATCCCTCTTTGCACTTCCCCTCTTGCATCTGTCAATGTTTTTCCGCTTTCCATCGTAATAATCTGTGCTAACTTCTCTTTATGTTCCTCCAACTTTTGCAAATAAGTAAACAGAAGACGGGCACGATTTGGAACTGGTATATCGGCCCACGATAGAAAAGCTTGTTTTGCCACTTCCACTGCAGCATCGACGTCTTTCTTTGTAGATAGTGGTACATAAGCAATTGTTTCACCTGTCGCTGGATTTGAAACTGTTTCAATCTCAGTTCCGGATGAGTCCACCCATTCACCGTTAATCCAATTTTTCATTTGCTTTATAGTTGTCGTAGTCATTTATTTCAATCCCCCTATTTTAAATGCTATTTTTTGATGTCCAATTCTTTTATACAAAGCCGACATATCCTCTTCCGCTAATCCCGCATGTTCCGCTTCTTCATAAACAGCCAAAAGGGCTTGGCTGATTGGGAGATGCAACTGATTACTCTCCGCCAATTGCAATGCGAATCCCATATCTTTTCGTAATAACTTCAGCGCAAATCCCGGTTCATACTTCTCATTTGCGATAAATGATTTGAAGTTCCGTTCATATATTCGACTCTGTCCATAGCTGACATTTAACATATCAAAAAGCTTGTTCATGTCCATGTTATTTTCATTTGCTAATGCCAACGCTTCACTCACCCCTGCGGTATAGAAACCGATGAGTAGATTATTAATCAATTTTGCAATAGTCCCACTGTCAATTCGCTCATTCACATGAAACAAGTTTTCGCCCAGTACTGAAATAATCGGTAACGAACGCTCATAGTCCACTTCCCGGCCACCTACCATAAATGTCAGTGTCCGATTTTCCGCACCTATCACACCCCCGCTGACTGGTGCCGCTAAATAAGCAACTCCTTCCGCTTGTGCTTCCTCGCTGATACGGCGATTCAGTTCAGGCGAAACAGTGCTCGTATCAATCAAAAGAATATTTTCATCACTTTGGTGAACCAAGCCTGCTTCTCCTAAATAAACTGATTCCACCGCTGCTGATGATGGTAAACTCGTCAAAATAATAGCGCAACATCCCGCCATTTGTATTGCAGAATGCCCAATTATTCCCCCTGCTTGCTGAAATTCAATTTCTGCTAATTCACTTCGGTCATTTCCATAAACAGTGAATCCAGATTCCAGTAAGTTTTTCGCCATGGGCATTCCCATATTTCCTAAGCCGATCATGCCAATTTCCATCATCGAATCCCCCATTTAGACGCTATATCGAGCGCTTTCTATTATTCCTTGAACAATTTCCCTTTTCTTGATAAACATATTACTGTAAAGCGGGGCTAAGATTGCTTCAATTTCCATCAGCATAAGCCCGCGACTTTTCTCATCAGGAAGAGCACTTGATACAAACGAAATTGCTGCTGTTTGAATACTTCGATACCCCTCTTCACATATGACATCAGACAGTAGCATCTTCCTTTTTTCCTCGGATTCTCCATTTTTCATTATTGCCTTCTCAGTCCTTAACAACGCAGATTCCATGATGAAAAGTCTTTCATTCATACTGGATAGTAACCCCAAATACTCTTGTTCTTCTTCAATTGATTTCCCTAAAGGTCCAGCAAGCGCTTTCACAACGACTCCGATAAGTTGTTTCGCCTTTACAAAGTAGCCGTAATGACGCGTCAAAGCATGTGGACGATTGTCTACTTCGTTTTTTGCAGGCCATAATTGCCCCTTTTCGATTTTTTTCAGTAAACCTTTAGAAATTGCAAGACGATTAATTTCATTCGTCCCTTCGAAAATCCGATTGATTCGTGCATCGCGATATAAATTTTCCACTTCATATTCCTGCATATAACCATATCCCCCGTGAATCTGCACTGCCTCGTCAACAATATAGTCAAGGGCTTCTGAACTATTCACTTTATTTATTGCACAATCAATCATGAAGTCAGCGACAATTCTTACTAACTCCTCTACCGAATCAACAGACTGAAGCGCGTCATCCATTTCCCCCGCAGTTCGGTATGCCGCACTTTCTGCACCGAAGATTCGTACTGCCATATTGGCTAACTTTTCTTGTATCATTGTGAAGTCAATCAATGCTTTACGGAATTGCTTTCGTTCTTTCGCATAAGCCACTGACAGATGTAATGCATGCTTTGCTGTTCCGATATTGGCAAATGCAAGTTTCAATCGAGCCATATTTAAAATATTTAAAGCTATATGATGCCCTTTCCCAATTTCCCCCAGGACGTTTTCAACTGGTATTTTGACGTCTTCTAAAATAAGAGTGGCAGTAGATGAACCGTTAATCCCCATCTTTTTTTCCTCGGGTCCAACTGACACTCCTTCAAATGTTCGCTCTACGATAAATGCAGTCATACCTTCGGCAATTTTTCCAAACACTACATAACAATCAGCGAGATGAGCATTTGTTATCCATTGCTTTTCGCCATTTAATACCCAGTCCGTACCTTCTTTGTTCAAGACAGCAGTTGTTTTTGAATTCAAAGCATCCGATCCTGCATTTGACTCTGTCAAGGCGTAAGCACCAATCCATTCCCCACTTGCCAACTTTGGTAAGTACTTTTCCTTTTGGGCTTCTGTACCAAAATAGACATATGGCAATGTACCAACGCCAACATGAATATTAAACGAAACGCTAAATGAGCCGGCCGCACCCATTATCTCTGCAACGAGACCTGCAACCATTTTTCCTAACTCGAAACCTCCGTAGGCTTCCGGGACTTCGATACCAAGAAGACCAATATCCCCAGCTTTTTCAAAAAGAACACGAACATCTTGATTTTCTATCGACTGACCTTTTTCAAGGTGTGGCTTCACGTCCAGCTTCAGAAATTGTTTGGTTGTTTTGGCAATCATTTCATAGTCGTCTGTAAAATCTTCGGGTGTAAAATAGGAATAAGTCATACTACTATTTGTTAAATTAGTGTCTGAGATTAAGTGTTGTATCTGCTCCATTTCTCATTCCCTCCATTCAATGTTATATATTGCAAGTTGCATGCCAATTAAATATCAGACGGAACACAGACGTTTCTAAGCTATGGAAAGCGCCAACTGTCTAACTGACTAGACAAGTTGACGCTTCTATTTAGCAGTTTGCAATTACAACTGATAACGAGATAGTTTATTATAAAGGGTTGCTCTTGTGATGCCGAGACGTTTAGCCGCTTCCGACTTGTTCCCACTTACTTCTCTTAATACTTTTTCAATGATATTCTTCTCTTCTTCCTTATGCACAAGTTGTCTTACTTCATTTCTTTCGCTTAACGACGAGGGAATAGTCATATATTCTTGTTTCTTTTCTATTCGAAGAAATTCGTTTGGTAAATCACTTATTTCTATATGGGATTCGCTTGTCAAAGCAAATAATCTTTCCAATACATTAATTAACTCGCGTACATTCCCTGGCCAATGATATCGGAAGAATTGCTGCATGACTCCCTTATCAATCGTTTTACCCTCACTTTCGTACATTTGACAAAGAGTTGGTAACTGTGCAGAAATAATGAGTGGGATATCGCTTTTCCGATCCCTAAGCGGAGGAATATTCAAGGGGATCACGTGAAGCCGATAATATAAATCTTCTCTAAACTCGCCTTCCCTCACCATTCTTTCCAGATTTTTATTTGTAGCAGTAATAATCCGGAACTGGACCTGAATCGGTTCAGTTCCACCAATGCGTTCCACCTCTTTTTCCTGAATCACCCTAAGAATTTTCACCTGTGTCGCAAGTGGCATGTCACCAATTTCATCTAAGAAAATTGTCCCCATGTGAGCAAGCTCAAATTTTCCAGGTTTCCCTCCTTTTTTCGCACCTGTAAACGCACCTTCCATATAGCCAAATAGCTCCGATTCGATTAAGTTCTCGGGAATTGCTGCACAATTGACACTGATAAAACGTCCGCTGCTCATCTTACCCGTATCATGTATCGCCCTAGCAAATTGCTCTTTTCCAACACCACTTTTCCCAGTGATCAAAACTGGAGCCTTAGACTGTGCTGCCATTCTTGCAAGCTTCTTTGTTTTAGATATCGCGGGACTCTCTCCGAGGATATCTTCAAAAGTGAAACGTTTAGGTGCAGCAACTTTGCCCACCACAATCGATGTTTCATTCCCTTTTTGTTGCTCTAACGAATCTATTTGAGTGATAATTTGCTGGACTTCAGAAACACCTTCATAAATAAGCATACCGACAGCCCCAACAATACGACCATTTTTCCAAATCGGCATTCGATGAACGACCATTTTTTGCCCCTGCAGCCAATGGATTTGATTACGCTCAGGGATACCCGTTCTAAGGACAATTGGTATCCTTGTATTCTCAATAACATTTTCCACTGGAAGGCCAATTGCCTCCTCCTTAGTCACGCCAACATAGCGGCTATAGTTTTCATTGAACAATTGAATCACACCAGCTTCATCTACAATCGTCAATCCTTCGTAAGCCGTATCAAAACACAGTGCATACCACTCGATTGTCTCCTTTGACTTTTCGAGTCGTTGAAAGAGGGCTTGATTAATCTTCAACAGTTTTATTTGTGTGATTACTCCTTGGAGCATGCCTGTCTTCTCACATACGACATAGGTTGGACAGCCATCCAGTTGCTTCACTGGAAAATCTTCGTTCACCGAACGTAAGACTGCACTAATAATAGAGTCGATCGGTTCATTCCAACCTATTCCACTTTTAATAGTAGCAAGGCAATCCCCTAGTGTGACGACTCCTATTAATCGTTCATGATCCACAACTGGTAGTTCCGAACAATTTCCTTCAGAGAGTAAACGTAATGTTTCTCCTATTTCAAGGTCCTTTGTCAACACTTGCGGATATTCGCTCATCCATTCTTTAACACTATAATTATCTGCTTTTACCATTTCTCATCATCCACCTTTTGATAATGTGAAAAGGCGATGATCCACTCTTAGGCATGCCTTACTTCCATGCCTAAAAGAACGAATCATCGCCGCTATTCAGTATTACTGCTCTTTTGTTAATACGGTCTTCGCTATTGACTCGTCCAATGCTTCAAATTCATCATAAGAAATAGTATCGTATAACTCACTTCTCGTTTGCATATCAGAAAGTGATTGTTCTTGTGAACCCTCATTAATGATTTTCCCAAAAACACGTTCATAGGCTTTTGCAGCCACTCTTAATGAAGTGACAGGGTAAATCACCATTTGGAAACCCATCTCCGCAAATTCATCTGCGCTATAATAAGGTGTTTTTCCAAACTCAGTCATGTTCGCAAGCAAAGGAACCGAAATCTCTTTGGCAAACAGTCTGAATTCCTCTTCAGATTGAAGGGCTTCCGGAAAAATAGCATCCGCACCCGCTTCGACATATGCCTTCGCTCTATCAATCGCTTGCTCCAAGCCTTCAACCGCGCGCGCATCTGTTCTCGCAACAATTAGGAGTGTAGGTGCAACCTGTTTCAACACTATTATTTTCTGCACCATTTCTTCAGTAGAAACCAAGTTCTTTCCATTCAAATGGCCACATTTCTTAGGTAATTGTTGGTCCTCTAGTTGTACTGCTGCGACATTAGCTTCTACCATTTCACGGGCTGTCCTTGCTACATTCAATACACCGCCAAAACCTGTATCGATATCAACAAGCAGCGGTAAATCGGTAGCACGCACTATATCCCTTGCTCGCTCCGCAACTTCAGTTGACGTCACAATCCCTAAGTCTGGTAAACCACGACTAGCTGTATAGGCAGCCCCCGATAAATATAGTGCAGTAAATCCGGCATCCCGTGCAATAAGCCCTGCCATCGCATCATGCGCACCAGGGATTTGAACGATTCCTGGCGCATGCATGATTGAATGGAATTTCTTAGCTAATGTTTCTTGTGATGATTGTTGATCAACAATCCATGCCATTGTCATTCTCCTCCACTCTTAATGCAAAAATAAGTCGATAAATTCTTTGACGCTCATCTGCTCTAATTTACTTTGGCTAACACACGCCACTTCTATTTTTATTCGCTTTTTTTCTGGGTAATGAGTCATCAGTGTAGCCGAAAATTTCTCGCGTATTTGAGGGATAGCTTCCTCTCTTCTAAAGCGATGACCAAGCGGATACTCACTTACTACTTTTTCCGTTGTCGAGCCGTCTTTAAATGTAACTTGAACAGCATTGGCGATCGAGCGCTTGCTCGGATCGAGATAATCTTTACTATACTGCTCGTCCTCTACGACAATCATTTTATTTCTTAATTGATCGATACGTGAGTCATTTGCCACGTCATCTTCATAATGATCTGCAACAACATCGCCATATAGTAAACCAAGCGCCGTAATGTATTGGATACAATGGTCACGGTCAGCGGGATTGTTGAGCGGACCTACTTTATCGATAATACGAATAGCAGATTCATGTGTCGTGATTGTAATTTTCTCAATATCATCAATACGCTCCTTTATCTCCTGATGCAGAATAATGGCACATTCCGCCGCTGTTTGCGCATGGAACTCGGCTGGATACGATACTTTAAATAGTATATTCTCCATTACATAAGAGTCAAAAGGACGTGCCAGTGTTAATTCCTTTTGATTGAATAAAACATCTTGGAATCCCCACTCCGGAGCGGATAGCGCTGTCGGATAACCCATTTCACCTGTCATCGCCATCATCGCCAGTCGTACACCCCTACTCGTTGCATCTCCTGCTGCCCAGGACTTTCGTGAACCGGTATTAGGTGCTTGACGATACGTTCTAAGGCTTGCGCCATCAATCCAGGCATTTGTCAACGCATTATTTATTTCTGTACGTCCCCCGCCAAGCATTTTGGTGACGACCGCAGTTGTAGCAATTTTGACAAAATGAACATGGTCCAGTCCAACACGGTTCAAACTATTATCTAGTGCAAGTACGCCTTGAATTTCATGTGCTTTAATCATCATTTCCAATACATCACGTACAACAAGTGGGTTTTTCCCTTCCGAGAGACGCACACGGCTGAGATAATCCGCTGTAGCTAAAATGCCACCTAAATTATCGGACGGATGACCCCACTCAGCAGCTAACCATGTGTCATTATAGTCGAGCCATCGTATCATGCAGCCAATATTAAATGCGCCCTGGATGGGGTCCAGTACATACGATGTACCAGGTACACGACTGCCATTTGGAACAATAGTACCTGGTACTACAGGTCCTAGTAATTTCGTACACTCCGGAAAGCTTAATGCCAATATTCCACACCCGATTGTATCTATTAATACATTATGTGCTGTCTTATATGCTTCCTCGCTTGTAATTTCTTTATTTAAAACATAGTCCGTAATTTCCTCTATCAACGTGTCCATTGTCATTTGTTCCTTCAATTTCAACATCTAACTCTTCCTTTCCTCTTTCAATTTGTTTAGAATAGAACTAAGTGATGCCTAATGTATCGCTATTGTGGTGAACGGCCAGTTACAACTCCCCAGTTGAATGATTGCTGTGTCGTTCGCCTATATAATGAACTCTTGGACGGTATAAACGATTATTTTCATGTTGTTCAATAACATGCGCACACAATCCTACTGTTCTAGAACCAAAAAAGATTGGTGTGTATAATGGGATTGGAATGCCCAGCATCCAATACACCGGTGCCGCGTAATAATCTAGATTTGGATAAAGTCCTTTCTCTCTTTCCATTATTGCTTCTCCCGCCTCACACATTCGGTAAAGGAGATCGTCACCCTTTAGCGCACATAACTCCATTAACGCATTCTTCATTACCAAAGCCCTTGGATCCATCTTCTTCATATAAACTCGATGACCAAACCCCATAATTTTCTCTTTATCACGCAAACGCTTTTCTAATAACACTTCAAAAGCGTCAACAGAACCGGCCTCTAAAAGCATATTCATGACTGCTTCATTCGCTCCTCCATGTAAATAGCCCTTTAAAGAGGCAACCGCTCCTGTCAATGCACCATATAAATCCGAAAAAGTCGAGGCAATTACCCTTGCGGTGAAGGTGGAATTTGGCATTTCATGCTCGCTATAAAGTAGTAGTGACTGATCAAAAATAGATTCTTCCAACTCTGTCGGTTTCCTCCCCGTGATCATATAAAGGAAATTAGCACTGTATGACAATTCTTTCAACGGGAGGATTAGTTCCTCTTCCTGTAAAATATGAAAGCTGTTTGCAATTATGTCCGGAATTTTCCCAAGTAACTCGTAAGCTCTTTTTTTATTGATAGCTAGCGTATGCTGATTAATTTCCTTATCATAGCCTGCTAAAGCCGATATCCCAGTTCGCAATGCATCCATTGGATGTGTCTCTTTAGGCAATGCTTGCAAAACCTTTGTGACACCTTCTGGCACACCATGCTCTTTTTTTAGTTTATCTGACAAACCTTCTTTTTCAGTATCAGAAGGCAAGGTATTTTCTATTAACAAGTGGACAATATCAAGATACCCTTTAGTTTTTGAGAGCTCGATTAAATCGTATCCTTTGATAATAATCTGCCCCAATTCCGTATCGAGCAGCGAAATGGATGTTTCAGTGGCAATCACGCCTTCAAGTCCTGGTAAAAATGTAAGTGTATTCGTCATACTATTTTCCCCCAATCTGAATGGTTATGACTCCGAGATTTGTAAACGCTTTCAATTAACCTGAAATTATCCTATTTGTATCTATTCGCAGTGCTTCCCATTATTTCTGACCATAAAAAAAACAACTTCATAAGAGAAGTTGTTAAAGAGCGCCAGAATCCCAACTAAAAGAAAGCTGCCTGTTAAAAATAGGCATAGCTCATCCGCGCGTCCTTAACACCCCCTATCCTCGTAGGTCAACATGTGTTATAAAAAGAGGCAGGTCTCCTGGCTAATGATCATTGCTATTCGTACCTTCCCACTTTTTTTATAAAAAGCAGTGGTTTAAACGAAATCGCTCCCATTTACAGTTGCGGGACAGCGTCGGATTCTCACCGAACTTCCCTTTTAAGCAGACAAATACATCAGTATTAATCTGCACCTATTTTTACACATATTCAATTATCGAAATATCTCTTTGACTATAACACAAACTTTTAAATATTCCAATTCTTTATTCAAATCTAATTTCTATTGCTATAGAGAGGAATTAAGTATACCTGCTTCAAGAATGCGTAAACAAGATTGGATAACCTTTTCATTTATTATCACTTGTCATTAATATTGCATAAATGGGGAACGAGTATTCAATCCCCATTTATCCACACTAATGAATTAATAGAACCTTATATATCTCCTAAATCGACAATTCCCCCTGTCACGGCATCAACACATTCTGCCGCATCTAATAAGCCACAAAGAATATACTTTCCTACGAATTCGTCATATACATAAGTCGGATCAAGCGTAATATAGGGTATCATTTTCTCAAACGCTTCTTCATGTGTTACGACCGCTTTTGCGGCAGGGAGAAAGGCTTCAAAAATCTCAAACATGGAGCTGTTATCAAGATAATTCATCACCTTCATCGTTTCCGGATTCATGAAGACAACTACTTTCCGATTAAAAATGGTTGGGTTTTCTTCATTTATTTCACAATGCGCTTCAATGAAATTCTCTTGACACTGAAGTTTGGACAGCTTCCACTTCCCTGATTCATCAGGATATTCAGCCCGTAGGACATCCCGAACAACTTTTTTACTGCGTTCAATTTGATCAGCCGACAACGTCAGTCTTTTATCTGCGTCGACGTTGCCAAAAGCTTCTTCTACGCTTGCTTCGGAAACAATTGTGATTTCTTCACGATCAATTCTTTCTTCTAACGGCTTATTCCATTCGATTACTACATCTACTTTTACTTCTGAACGCTCATGCTCCATAAATGGAATGATTCGATTCCCATTCGCCGTTACATACACTTCTTCCATTGCATAGACCGGAACGAAACGTTTTTCAGTTTCGGATGGTAAATTTACTAGTTGAAGCTGTTTTTTTACGATTGGTTCAATTTCTTCAAGTGTCAACATGAATTTTGATCGCTCAACGAGATCCTGAGACAGGTTCATTCCGTACGAATGGTAGGATGTCAGCTTACCAACATCATCAAAATCAACTTCAATCATACAGCTTGGTGAAAAGTAGATCCCATCTATATCTGATTCAAATTGAAAGCCATTTGCATTCGCTTGGGTTAGTTTGAAATCCTGTTTGTATACCAATCCAGTTTCCTCTTCAAGCCACGCAGCGACTTCATCAACGGTTTTACTGGGAAAATGCGTTTTTGTGGAAAATGATTCGCCTTGTACGAATGATACATTACAAAAGTGTTGCTTTTGAATAGCATATTCTACAATCGTTGTTCCCGCGGGATTATAACCTTCTTCGATTAGTTCGTTTAACTCTTTAGGAAACCATTCCATAGTGAACATATAGTAAGCATCACCCATGGTATCTCGATCTTTATATATCGAATGTCTTTCCAATCGGTATGCATCCAAGCCAAACTTTTCTTGCGCTTCATCGACAATCTTTTGTAGTCTTTTGTCCATGTCTTCACCCTTTTCCTATGTCTTGTTGAAATAAAGAACTTCATTGAATTCGCTATGGTAATTCCGGGATTCCGCCTACCCTAAGTTCATATAGGTATTCATTTGTTTACTATAAATAGTCAAAAATAAAAGCTGAATGCACATGGCAGTCAGCTTTGTAGTTGCTTAGATAATGATTAGTTCCCACATTTTGAATAAGTGTTAATAAGGAGATCTCACGTCTAGACTCGAGCGCCTAGCCTTTCAGCGCTTATCGGGACTGAACAGGCGCATACACTTTTGTTCATTACTCAAAAAATACTTTATCAAGGTTATATTTCGCACGTTGTGTATTAATGATATACGTTTCATATATTTCGCGTTCCATCGGGTCTTCGACAACGATAATAGCAATTTCATGTACTTCGTTACGATGATTTTTGATTGGAGAGACCGTGTCTTCAAAATGCTTCTTGACACGTTGGCGGAGTTTACGGGCTTTCCCAGCAAACAATAATTCATCTTTGTTGTTATAAAACAAAATGATACCGCCTTTATCACGCGGGATTTCATGTAAATCAATAAAACCATAAATCGGTTTTATCGGTGCAACATCGGCACCCATTTCTTGTTTGCGTTGTACAATCGTTACATCCGGATTTGGTATAGTAATTGTGATCAATTAAACGTCACGTCCTCTTCTGTTATGAACTTAAATTCTACCATAAAACGACCAAAAAAGCGAAGAATGGTGCCACTCAAGTCAGTTCAAGAATTTCTTTAATTTCCTTACCAATTGCTCTGTTTGTTCATTGTTCTTAAAATTCGACAACATCCCCGAAATAACAGGTTTTCGATAGTTAGTTATTGAAAGTTCTTGTTCAATAACTTCCAAACTGATTAACAGATCTTCGTCTGCTATCTCCTTCTTTACTAACTTAATTTCATTCAATAATTCTTCAGTCGTAACTGACTGATTTCCCAGACACATTCCATTCCCCGCCAACAATTCTGTTGTTAGAAATGGTTTAGAAAGTCCGTTGACGATTGAATCAATCCGTTCTACTATATAATGCGCTAATCCCATATAATCTAAAGAGCCTTTATTAAAGACGATAATTTCAATATAGCCTTTAACGATCCCACCCAAAATAACAACAAGATCTGTCATATGCTCTTTTATGTCTTCTCCATACAAATTTAGTAGAAGGCTTTCCTGGGCTTCATACGTTTTTCTCCGCATGTCATTCATTAACCCTAACATGTCCTCATTGATTGGGTTTGTTTGTTCTCGCATTTGCATGAGAATAAAATCTGAATAACGAGCAATCTCTTCAAACTGAATCACGAAAAATTGTTCGAATCTTTCCCTCGGCCCAATTTCCATTTGATAAATGCTACCTATCCGCTCAATCAGCTTCGAACTAAAGTACTCAAATATCGAAAATAGAAGGCTCTCCTTCGATTTAAATGAAAGATAAAAAGAACCTTTCGAAATACCACATGCATCTGTAATTTCTTGTACGGATGTTGCGTCAAATCCATTTTTCGCAAAAAGTTCAGATGCCTTTTCGATGATTAATATTTTTTTATCCGACAAATCAAAACCTCCTTACTCATTGAAAATAACCCTATCAAACTTCTGTATTTGACAGATGACTGACCGGTCAGTTATTATGATAAAGCATCGACTGACTCTTCATTTTCAATGATAAAGCATTATGACTAGTTGGTCAAAGTAAAAATACTATTGGAGGTACATATGAATCCTATCATTAACTTTGTCATGAAGAACAAATTGGCCGTTTGGCTTATCACGCTTATAATAACTGCAGCCGGTATTTACTCCGGTTCGAAAATGAATTTGGAAACGATACCGGATATTACAATTCCTATCGTCAGCGTAACTACAGTCTACCCTGGCGCTACACCTGATCAGGTCGTAAATGAACTTTCCGAGCCGCTCGAAAAAGCTGTTAAAAGTTTAAATGGAGTTAAATCCGTCAGTTCTACGTCGTACCAAAATGCTTCATCCCTGCAAATCGAATATTCATACGGAACAGATATGAAACAAGCCGAAGATGATGTCAACGCAGCACTAAAAAATGTCTCGCTTCCAGAAGCCGCAATGGATCCGAGTGTCGGAAGGATTAGCATCAATGCATTTCCAGTCCTCGCTCTTAGTGTTTCAGACAGTAGCTCCAATCTTGAACAGTTAACGTTGAAAGTTCAAGACATGTTGGTTCCTGAATTGGAAGGTATTGATGGTGTTTCAAGTGTTGCAGTTTCAGGGCAACAAATTGAAGAAGTCCTTCTAACTTTCGATAAAGAAAAGTTAGCCGCAAATAATTTAGACGAAAATACAGTAAAACAAATTATAAAAGGCTCGGATATAACGATGCCACTTGGTTTGTTCCAATTCACTGGAGAAGAACAATCAGTCGTCATTGACGGCAACATTACAACAGTTGAAGATTTAGAAAACATGTTGATTCCTTTAATGCCAATTGGTACCCCTGCCTCCGCACCACCAGCGGCGGGAACGAATCCAGTAACTACTGCACCACCTGCTGGAGCGGACTCTGCAAGTTTCCAACTACCCTCTATTAAGCTAGGTGAAATTGCAACAATTGAACATGTCGGAAAAGCAGAATCCATTTCTAGAACGAACGGCAAGGAAGCCATTGCTGTTCAAGTTGTAAAATCGCAGAATGCCAATACGGTAACTGTTGTCGATAAAGTAAACGAGCTGATGACACAGTTTGAAAAAGAAAACGACGGCGTCAAGATATCTACCACTCTTGACCAAGGTGAACCTATTCAACAATCCGTTGATACGATGATTAATAAAGCATTATTCGGTGCGCTCTTTGCCGTAATTATTATTATGCTTTTCCTTCGTAACTTCAAATCTACGATTATATCGATTGTGTCAATTCCAATGTCACTGCTAATTGCAATCATGTTCTTGAAGCAGCTCGACATTACATTGAATATGATGACACTCGGTGCAATGACCGTTGCAATTGCACGTGTAATCGATGACTCTATTGTTGTCGTTGAAAATATATTTAGAAGAATGTCCCTTCCAGGTGAAAAGTTAAAAGGTAAGGAACTCGTACGAGAAGCGACAAAAGAAATGTTTAAACCCATCATGTCGTCTACACTCGTTACAATCGCAGTCTTCTTGCCAATCGCTTTAGTCAGCGGCATGATTGGTGAATTGTTCATGCCATTCGCTTTGACAATTGTATTCGCACTGCTCGCTTCTCTTATTGTTGCGATTACAATTGTGCCAATGCTCGCACATTCTTTATTCAAAAAACAACTTTACTCAACTACTAATAGCCATATTGAAAAACCTAGTAAGATGGCCGCTTTTTATAAAAAAGTATTGAACTGGACGTTAAATCACAAATTGATCACATCCGTCATTTCAATCGCACTGCTTGTCGGCAGCCTATTCCTGGCTCCTGTCATTGGTGTCAGTTTCCTACCCGATGAAGAACAAAAAACAATGTACATCACGTACACACCTGAACCTGGAGAAACGCTCGATACTGTCAACAGCAATGTTGAATTAGCGGAGAACTATTTAATGGATTTGAAAGATGTTGACGTCGTGCAAGCTTCAGTCGGCGGAGAAAATCCGATGGCACCTGGTGCTTCAAACGGGGCTCTCATGTTTGTGACATTCGATAATGATACGGCTGAATTTACAAAGGTGAAAGAAAAAACAATTCTTGAACTCCAAAAGCTATCTACAAAAGGTGAATGGAAATCACAAGACTTTTCTACAAGCGGTTCAAGTAATGCAGTGAGTTATTACGTTTACGGAAATAACTTGAACGACATCGAACCTATTGTTGAAAATATAGAAAAAATAATGAGTAACAACAACGATTTAAAGAATGTTAAAACAAGCTTAACAAGAAAATATAAAGAATATACACTCGTTGCCAATCAAGAGAAATTAACAGAGTACGGGTTAACTGCTGCACAAGTCGGTATGGTTCTCTATCCGAGTAATCAGCAAGAAGTGTTAACTAAAATCGAAGAAGGCAATAAAACAATCGAAGTATTAATAAATCAAGAAAAGAAAGAACATAAAACAATCGAAGAACTATTGAAAGAAAAAGTTCAGTCACCTCTTGGCATGGAAATAGTCATTTCTGAATTGGTAGACATCCAAGAAGGAACAACATCTGACACAATTTCACGTAAAGACGGTAAATTATTCGCAAGTGTTTCAGCAGAAATAACGACGAAAGATGTCGCAAAAACGTCAACAGCTATTCAGAAAGATGTTGACGATCTCAAGATTCCATCAAATGTAACAGTTAGTACAGCTGGAGTAACAGAAGACATCACAGAAGCGTTTACACAGCTTGGACTCGCGATGCTTGCTGCGATCGCTATCGTGTATCTAATCTTGGTCATCACATTTGGCGGAGGACTCGCACCACTAGCAATCTTGTTCTCCCTCCCATTCACTGTAATCGGAGCCTTGGTTGGTCTATGGATTGCTGGCGAAACCATCAGCGTTTCCGCAATGATTGGTCTGCTAATGCTTATCGGTATCGTCGTGACGAATGCGATTGTGTTAATTGACCGTGTTATTAATAAAGAAAAAGAAGGACTTACAACAAGGGATGCTATTTTGGAAGCCGGCTCTACGAGACTCCGTCCAATCCTTATGACCGCACTCGCTACAATCGGTGCATTGATTCCATTGGCTATCGGTGCAGAAGGTAGCGGACTCATTTCCAAAGGACTCGGTGTTACGGTTATCGGTGGATTAACGAGCTCAACATTGCTCACGCTTATCTTCGTACCGATTGTCTATGAGTTTTTAGGGAAGTTCCGAAAAAAAGAGAAGAAAAATAAAAAAGCATAAATAATAGGAATTAGCCTGTCACACTACGCGACTGATTCGTAGTAGTGGCAGGCTTTTTTTAAAAAACCTTATCATTCCGCATAGTTGACTTTCCATTCGTAATCATGTAAATTATTAAATAATACATGCATTGAAGAGAAAAGTAATGTGATGAATTCCGTCCTTTTCAATCGGTTAACGATTGATTTGAGCGGAATTTTTTTGTTCCTCACTTTCATAAACTATAGTAATGAGGAGTGGATTTGTAATGACAACAGGTTTATTAGTTTTCCAATCAGATTTCGGAAAAAGTGATGGTGCAGTTAGTGCAATGCATGGCGTAGCAAACTCCGTTCAACGTGGAATTCCTATTTTTGAAATCACACATCTAATCCCTCAATTCAATATTTGGGAAGCTTCCTATCGTTTATTACAGTCAATCGGTTATTGGCCAAAGGAAACGGTATTCGTATCAATTGTCGATCCAGGCGTAGGATCTAACCGGCGTGCGATCGTTGCGAAGACTGCAGATGATCACTATATTATTACCCCAGATAACGGGACGTTAACGCATGTGTTGCAATTCATCAAAATAACGGAAATTCGAGAAATCGATGAATCGAAAAACCGACTTCCTAACTCAGGTGAATCGCATACCTTCCATGGACGGGATATATTCGCTTACACGGGCGCACGGCTCGCTGCTGGTATTATCCAATTTGAAGACATTGGTGAACCAGTTGATCCATCAACAGTAATTGCATTACCGTTGAAATTGTCCACTATTGCGGATGAAACAATTGCAGGTATAGTCGATATTATCGACCGTCCCTTCGGCAATCTATGGACGAATATTAGCCGTAGTCAATTTAAGGAAATTGTAGAACAGCATGGCGATTCGATAGAAGTTTCAATAACGACAGATGGCCGTACTATCTACAACAACATCATGACATACGGCCGATCATTTGCAGACTTGCATATCGGTGAGCCACTCGTTTATGTGAACTCACTTGACAACATCGGTATTGCCATCAATCAGGGATCGTTTGCAGATGCCTATCGTGTGGGCACAGGAACAAACTGGGAGATCGTTATTCGCAAGGCACCTAGAATTGTCTATGACTAACAGTAGCAAATCAAACTAAAAGAGCTAACGTGGAATTTTTCATCCTCGTTAGCTCTTCCCATTATATCAATCGTTTGTCGATTTCTTCCTCATCGAATTTAACGCCAAGCAGTGTATTCATTTTCACTTTTGCTTTATTTTTTACATCGCCATCAATATGAGAAATCACTTTAAATACGGCTGCCGCTATGACACCGGCGTCATCCACTAGCCCGATGGCTGGTATGAAATCCGGAATGAGGTCGAGCGGAAATATCAGATAGCTGAGCGCACCAACAATAATCATTTTTGTCGATTTGGGAACCTTTGGGTTTTTTGCAACATAGTAAAGGAGCAAGCTATAATAGACTGTTGTCTTCCCCACCTGTTTACCATATTTCATCACTTTTCCCCAAAACTTTTCGTCTGAATAATGATTCTTTGTTTCCTTCATACTAGACTCCGGATCAAAGTTCTTCAATTTATTTTCATATTCTTTCTGTTTTCTCGTCATATTGTCCCCCCCAATTAGTGCTAGTTACATTAATTCTACACCGAACGACGCTATGTGTCATTCGATAGCTCTAGAATCCTCCTTGCCTGAATGACACGTTAGCTATTTCAAGACACAAACGTACCAAAACACGTCCGAGATTCACTCATTTACGCGAATTGGTTCGATTGCCAAACTTTTATGGCTGCTTCCGTTAAGTACATAAAGTATCAATTTTTCGCCGGGGTACAATTTTAAAGTAGGTATTATTTTATTCTTACAAGCCATTTTCCTACTTTCCTAACTCATTTTAACATATGATGTACTACTCTATTGAGAAGGAAAGGACGTAACCAGTGGATTTACCAGTATCAATTGCAACAAAAAGACTGCCCCACGCATTAAAGGATGTTAAAGTGTATTATCCTGTTGTTACCCAATTACCAAATCAAAATGCGCAAAGCACTATTAATCATGCCATTATAACGACTCTGAATAACATACTAGTCGAGCAAAGTTTTTACGATAAAGACCTCGTGGAGTTGCTTGCCTATTTCGAGTTAAAGAACAATCAACGCGGCATTCTTAGTTTGAATCTCATCGTCTATTCATATACAGGCGGTGCACATGGGATGACTATTATTAAATCACTGACCTTTGATACAAAAAATGGAAAACAATACGAGTTGAAGGATTTGTTCAAAAAGGGTAGCGACTACAAGAAAAAATTGTCGGATATCATAAATCGGCGAATTAAAGACTGGAATATCGATGTGCTTGAACCATTCAAAGAAATCCGTAGTGACCAGGATTTCTATATTGCGGATACCTCTCTCGTTATTTATTTCCAGCTTTATGAAATCACACCGTACTATTGGGGCTTTCCTTACTTCCCGATTCCAATTAAAGATCTAGCAGACATTATTAATCCTGACGGTCCATTAGATCGAATGATGTCATTCACTTGATGAACCCATAAGTGAATCCAAAATTAAACCTATTGCTGATACTCCAATTTAGTTTCAACAATAGGTCTTTTTCTTATTTTTTCTTATCCCGATACCACAAAAGAAAACCAATCAATTTTCCGGTGAACGCGACTCCTCCACCAATTTAGTCACTCATTTTCCCAGTAGCTATCGCAACACCCGTCTCATTAAGCCTTTCCATGTTTCTATCACATTAAAGAGGACTGTCTTCCCGTATTCGCCTAACAGAGTACTATTGTCTTTTATGTCAGTTACTCTGCCATTGAAAAAAGCTTGTGAACCTAAAAACCCTTCATCTACAAAAGGCTGCATTGCATATAAACAAGCCGCCGCAGGTACAGATAGCAGAAATAATATGAGCTGTAGGACTAGACATAGTAATTCAACAAAAGAATTCCAGTTCTACATATTCAAGTGTATAATTTTATTTTTTAATAAAATATTCAGAAATTCACCCTTTCCTTCCCTCTCAATTAAACGAGTAATAAATATCCTCTTCATATGGCCCCAATTATTCTCCCCCATTAATATAGAGATATTTCTAATTAAGCATTCCAATATAAAGTATCTACAAACTATTTCCCCGGAAATAGTTTGTAATTACACCAATCAACGAAATTCAAAAAAATATTGATATCATTATTTTTTTCATAACGCTAAAACGTATTGAACGAACATAAAAGGCACCTTGATCGATGTAGTCGTATTTATATTACTGTGTTTGCAATGTAAGTTTGCGTCATAAGGCTCATAGGTTAGAGGATGGGGAGGAATGAAACGAACACTTATAATGAGCGATTTTCTCGACGAAATAGAAATGTTTGAACGTCTATTAGTCGATGTGAAGTACGATCCAGATCACGATCAGCTCATTCTATTAGGTGATTATGTCGACTGGAGCCCGGCTAAAAAAGGTACTTGTTAAGGTTATCGAGCTAAAAACAGGAGAATCCCCCCGTCCTAAAGGGAATCAGTAAGACGTGATGATTTTAGACTTAACGACAAACGAGGATCAAGCTTGGAGTCATCGGGTAAATCGCTGCGCGGATAACAAAACATTATAAAGTTACTGCCTCGGCGAAAACCAGATTATTGGCACCGATGATGGAGCTGTCTACAGTAGGCAATTTAACTGCTTATAATCACCCAAACGAAAGATTCGTTACTTAAAATGATATACTGATTACTACTACAAATCGAGGTGACCATCCATGGCGAACAAGAAATATGCAGAATTAGTCCCAAACCGTATCTTTATTGGCGGTGTAGATGCAATTGTTGACCTTCTTACCAATGAAAACATCGATGTAATTTATGATTTACGTGCAGAAGTGAAAGGAGGACTTTCAAGTGATAAAAGTATACATCAACCTATAGTAGATGATGCGGAGCAACAAGATGAGTCCATCCAATCTGCGGTAATAAGAGTTGTAGACGCATATAAAGATGGTAAGAATGTCTACTTTCACTGCAATACAGGCCGTGGTAGAGCAGGAACAATTGCTACTGCAACATTATTGGAACTCGGACTAGCTGATTCCATTGATGAAGCCGAACAACAAGTGAAAGTAATACACCCCACTATTAAATTAAAACCTCAATTTAAAGATGCACTGAAACGAATTTACGAAAAATAATAGAAGTCAATGCATCAGAGAATAAGCCTGCCTCCCTACTATCATGGAGACAGGTTTTTTCGTATGATTCTGAGTCCTATTTTATTCAATCAACTAGCTGATTCCCCATCCACCGGTTCTATATCTTTCCTCTTCCACCTAAACACCATATAAAGGATAAAAACAACAAGTACAAGAGTACCTGATGTCATGTAAACATACTGATAGCCGAAATGAAGGGCAATAAGTCCAAGTACAAACGATCCGATCGCAAGACCTAAATCAAAAAACGTGAAAAATGTAGCGGTTGCGTAGCCACTTCTTTCATGTTTTGTCGATTGAACTGCCAGTGTCTGTAAGCTTGGGACAAGTGCGCCATAACCAAACCCAACGAAAGCCCCTGCAACTAAAAAGGACAATGCAGAATCCATGTTCGCTAACAGGATAAGCCCGATAGCAAAAAATATAAACCCAGGTATTAATACATATTGTGGCCCTTTTTCATCGAAAAGCCTCCCAGTAAACGGACGCGTTAGTAGCATGACAACGGCGAATACGAGAAAGAAAGTACTCGCCAACGCCAAGAGTCCTTTTTCCTGTGCATAAATGGATAGATATGATAAAACACTCGCATAAGACAACGCAATCAAACTTCCGAGTAGCGCCACTGGAATGGCACCTTTTTCAAATAGGTCCCCAATCGACAATTTACCTCTCACGTCACTTTTTTCTGGAATAACACCGGCTGGCGCCGATAGCGATGTCACCACACCAATAACCATAAAAATACTCAGCGCAATAAACAATACATCGAATGAATAGGATTGAATGATGGACAGTGCTATTAATGGTCCGAGAACAACGGCTAAATTTGTCGACATCGAGAAATAACCTAGACCCGCTCCCCTTCGCTTGATTGGGACAATATCTGCAGCAATTGAAATTGTCGACGTCGTAATTATGCTAAACCAAATTCCCTGTACAAAACGCAACACTAAAAGTCCTTCAAACGGCTGGATAAAATAATAGAGGGCTGTACATATCAAATAAATGACAAGACTGATCCATAACATTTTTCGTTTTCCTACAACATCTAATACTTTTCCTGTAAACGGTCTGACAACAATTGCGGAAAGTAAGAAAACCGTCATTAATAAGCCTGCTTCTTCATCCGTTCGGTTCAACACCCCGATTGCATATAGTGGAAGAGTAGTTACAAGACCATAAAATACGATAAATACAGATATGTTTGTAAAAAATAAACTGATAAATGGCCTTGTCCAAATAGGTTCTTTCTTTACCAAATTACTCACTTCTTTCCTTGTCCAACTTTTGCAATAGCCCTATAAGTATCTCTTGTTCTTCGCTCGATAGATCTTTTAAAAATTCATTTTCAAACTGAATAATCGAAGCCTCAATCACCGGAAATTTGACTACTGCTTCTTCTGATAAACGAACTATCTTTTCCCGACGGTCCTTTCCTTCATATGTCGTCAGCCATCCCAATTCCTCCAATCGGCTCACAGTTCGTGTAACCGTCGGGGCTTCTACATTCAAATACCTCCATATATTTGTTAATATCATTTCGTCATGTCGATGAACACAGTATAGTACTGTCCATTGTGATGCGAACAGATCATATTCTTTAAGCACTAAATTCAGTTCTTTACTTAATAATCGCGTCTTTTGAAAAACTTCATGGAATAGTGGATTCATATCTTCTTCTCCTTTATTTACCTAGGTAACTACAACATTATACTTCGGTATTCGGAACTTGTAAAGAAACAGAAATCAATAAAACAGGCAACCCCTTTTATTGGGATTGCCTGTTTTGTCACATCGAAATGTTCTGTGGACCTTTCCATTTCATCGAGACAAAAATTGTAATGACAAGAACGATTAATCCAAGAATGAACGGATACAGAATATTCACGTCAAACAGTAGGCCTGCTAGAAGTGGACCAAGAACGTTTCCAATGCTCATATATGCATTATTCATACCCATAGCAAATCCTTGCTCGTTCCCCGCTAACTTAGAAATGAGTGTCGTCAGTACTGGCCTCAGTATAGAAGTCGATAGGAAAATAATCATTGTAACACCGAAAAACATGATATAGCTTGGTACAAAGATGGACAGTAAAAATCCAAGAGCTGCAAGCGCAAGGAAGATGTTCAGTACGGCCGCTTCACCAAATTTGCGAACAATCCAATCTACAGCAAAAAGTTGAATAATTACACTGATGATACCTGTTGAAGTCACTAATACAGCAATATCTTTCGGTGTCGCTTCGAACACATTATCGACGAAAAGGCCAAGAACCGATTCGTACGCCATTAACCCAAAGCTCATGACAAGTGTGATAACTAAAGGAATAAAGTACGGTTTATTAAATGACTGCACAATTTCTTTTACCATTGGCTCAGGCTTTTCATTAGGTAGTTCGATTTTCGTATCCATGCTTTCCTCTAACATGAATGCTGAGAAAGCAACGGCTGCAAGTCCTACTATTGCAGATATTAGCAGGGGCATTTTCAAACCAAAATCAGCTAAAAATCCTCCGATTCCTGGCCCAATAACAATCCCAAGTGACATCGATGCGGAAATGAAGCTGTTTCCTTTGGCTCGCTGATCCATTGTCGTAATATCTGCCACATAGGCAAAAATCGCAGGGATTAATAGCGCTGCACCAACGCCTCCAATAACACGAGATAGATATAAAACTCCAATTGAATCTGAAAAGTAAAAAACGAACATAGACAGAGCCAAACCGCTTAGCCCTGAAATAATCATTATTCTGCGCCCATAACGATCTGTCCATTTTCCCGCAATTGGTGACATAACAAGCTGTGCTCCCGCAAATATGGCAATCATCAAGCCCGCTGCCGTTCCACCTTGACCAATTGACAAAAGATAAGCCGGTAAAATAGGGATTATAATTCCGAAACTTCCTACTGCTATAAACATATTAATCATTAATATCAGCATTTTCTTCCTTTGGTCTTTTGACAACTTTTACAACCTACTTCCTAATTTATATCGACTTCATATTATAATATGGATTCAACGTAAAAGCCAACTAAGGAAATCATATATTTTCACTAAAAAATTATTCGAATAGCTGAACTTTCAATTCCATGCCATAACAATGGACAAGTACCGAATGCAACTGCCCCCTATGATGGTATATGTGTGCCGTTATTTCTAATAGCCACTCATACCTGGAATAAGTTGTGCCCCAATAAGAAGTCATTTCCTTGTGCAACTCTTCCTCGCTAAACTCCATAAATTTCTCTTTCAAGAAAATGTAATTACATAATAACGCCTCTTTAATTTCTTCTTTCGAAGTTAATGAAACCGTTGAATAAAAAACAGCCATTTCCTCTTGGCTTACATCATCAGCAATATAATAATCCGCTCTACATACTGTGGCAATATGCTCCAATAACTCACCAATTGAATGCTTATTAGCTGTAGACCTTTGTTGTAAGTCATGTTCTTTCAAACAATCTACTAGTTCAATGAGGGAATCAATCGCAACTCTTATTTGATGCAACGCATATCTACAATAGCTATTCATTTTTCCTCCTTAAGCTGCAGTTACTGCTGTTATTTTTTGATCGCGCGGCAGCGCCAACCCTACAAGTCCAATAATAGGAAGGAATGAAACAATAATCATCGTCGGGTAAATACCGATGCTATCCATCATAATTCCGATGACAACCGAACCGATTGCCCCCATACCAAATGCCAGACCGACAGTCAGCCCTGCCATCGTACCAATTTTACTCGGTACAAGCTCTTGTGCATAAACAACTGTGACAGAAAAGCTCAGCATGATGAAGAAACCAATTAACATCAGTAACACTGCTACAATCCATAATGGAGCGTATGGGAGCAGTAGGCATAACGGTATCGGAACAGTGAGCGAAAGTACAATGACATTTTTCCGTCCAATTTTGTCTGCCATCGGTCCACCAAAAAATGTGCCCACTGCACCGAGTGCCAAAAACAGGAATATATAAAGTAATCCTTCTTTATCTGACACTTTGTATTTATCGACCAAGTGAAAGATGAAAAAGCTTGTTATATTCGTGACATAAAATGAACGAGCGAAGATGATGACGAGAAGTAAACCAAGTGCTATCCCTATTTTCTTTTTCGTTAAGTTACCAATAGATGAGAGAAGAACTTTCTTACGATTGTTTAACTTCTCCTGTTCCAACTGATTTTTATACCAGGCAGATATTTTCATTAAAATAAAAATTCCAAGTGCCGCGACAAGCATAAATATTGCTGCCGATTTTTGACCATACGGAACTAATATGTACGCACCAATCAACGGAGCAAGTGCCTGTCCCGAGTTTCCACCTACTTGGTAGATGGACTGGGAAAGCCCCCGCTTCGATCCTGCAGCCATAAAAGAGACTCGCGATCCTTCTGGATGAAAAATAGCGGAACCAAATCCAAGCAACATGACAGATACAATTAGTAGCCAATAGCTCGGTGCAAAAGCGAGTCCACCTATGCCAACAAGCGAAAACACCATTCCAAATGGCAGTGCATAGGGTTTTGGCTTTCGATCACTTAAATACCCGATAACCGGTTGCAATACAGATGCAACCATGTTCAAAGCGAAAAAAATGAACCCAAGTTGAGTAAAGCTGAATCCTCTATCTCTTACAAGAACCGGAAACATTGCTGGAATGACAGATTGAAGCGTATCATTCAACAAATGGACGCCGCCAATTGCAAACATGATGGGATAAATCGGGATTCCTAATGCGGATGAATTTTTTTCTGCGGCCATTTGATTTCCGCTCCCCTTTTTTGACGTTGATAACTTAATAGGCTAAGTATATCAAAGACTGCGAATAATCGGATGTTAAATAAAGCAAAAAAATTATTTCATCAACCTAAGTCGATATACTTAATTCGGAATCGTACTTCTATATTTTATAGATAGGCTTTGGAATCAACCCATTATCCATTGTTATTGGAACTAACAAATACAAATTATAGAGATGAGGAATTGGGATGGAAATGAATAAAATATACTATGTGACTTAGAAACTGGTATTTGCGGAAACGGTGTCCTTACCGGAATTAAATTTTTCAATCTTTCTGCACCTTAAAAGAAGGTTAACTTATATAGTAAAGAAAAGGACTTTAATGCATTCGTGAGTGAATAATCGGCATATGTCGATTAAGAAACATAAGAAGTTCTTGGTAAAGAATAGATTACGATTATTGGGTAAGGTTTAATGATGGCCAGTAAGACATACAAGTCCCGTCGTGCCACTGTTTTTACATTTCACGCAACTCAACATTTCTAATAACTCAGATTAATGTATACTAGAGTTTATCAAACAGATGCAAGGGGGATTTTACGTGAAGATATTAATCGTCGGAGCGGGAGCAATCGGAGGTTATTTCGGAGCTAGATTACTAGAGCAAGAACAGAATGTAACTTTTCTTGTAAGAGACAAACGAAAAGAACAACTTACAAAAACAGGATTGAAGATTGAAAGTATAAACGGGAACGTAGAACTTGTACCTCGACTTATTACAGTTAACGACATTGGAGAGAAATTTGATGTAGTTATTATTTCAACGAAGTCCTATCATCTTGCACAAGCAATCAATGATGTGCGACCATTTGTCAAAGTGGACACGATTATTCTGCCTCTTTTGAATGGTATCGGCCATCTTGATCAATTAGCCGCTGCTTTTGGTGAAGATGCAGTTATTGGTGGCCTGTGCTTTATCGAGACAACACTCGATGAACACGGAACCATCCTTCAAAAAAGCCCGCTCCACCAACTTATTTACGGCGAAAGATCCGGCGAAATCACACCCCGTATTGAAAAGTTGAAATCAGTTTTTAATGGAGCAAACGCTTCATTTGACCTAAGCGAACACATCAATCAAGAAATGTGGCACAAATATTTATTCATTACAGTAATGTCTGGAATTACCTCACTTATAGAATCCCCTATTGGGCCAATCATGGAGCTGGAATCAGGGCGTAATACGATCGCCTCCCTGTTGGAGGAACTCGGTACAGTGATGAAGAAAATTGATGCACCTATACAAGATACAGTTACGAAAGAACTATTTACTAAAATAAGTACTATGTCGTATGACATGAAATCATCGATGCAACGAGACATGGAAAAATCTCTACCATTAGAAGCCGATCATCTGCAAGGTTTATTATTGCAACACGCGAAAACACATGGTATTCCAACCCCGATACTGGAAACAATTTATACCAAACTGAAGGTTTATGAAAAACAGCGCTGATAGAAATTAGGCCAAGTGAGATGTACACTTGGTCTTATTTCTTCATCTCTTGCAAGTTTGCTAACATATTTTCTAGTGAAGCCTAAATTTGAAATAATAGTTTAAAATAACAGAAATCAAAATAGAGATGACGTATATTTTATGCTTTTACAGATTTTAATACAATTAGACTCGTTGTAACCCCTACTATAAACACCGTCGTAAATGACAATAACAAATGAATAGAAGGAATCAATAAACTGCCCATTGTAACAATTAGCATGTCTATACAAAAAATCATAACTCCAGGATTAATGGAAAGTTTCCTCGCAATCATTTGTGCAAGTAAATCGGTTCCCCCAATACTAATGTTTAGACGAAGCATGATGCCCACCCCTACACCGATAAATATTCCGCCACATATTGAGCTTATTAGAGGAACAGTTACTAATTCCCTCCCAATCATATTCAATGGGTATAACAAATCTATGAATAGGGATGAAAGCAACATGCCATGAATTCCGTTATAAAAGAATGAACGGTAATACCTCCAAGCCAGCATAAAAATCGGAATGCCTACGATAAGAAACGTTAGCCCCACTTTGACACCCATCACATAATGGATAATTAGACTAATTCCAATCGCACCACCATCCAGCAACTCGAATGGAACAAGAAATACATTCACACCAATTGCGACTAATAGGCTTCCAATAAATATCGTCAACGCCTTTTGCAATATGTACACAAGACCCCACCTATTTCAAATACTTTATTGATGTATATGTTTGTCTCGGGCATTTCTTCACTCATTCGCACCATTCGTTTCAGAAAAAACTAAGTTTGGAATTAATTCCTTCTATATTGAGCAGAGTATGGGTGAGATACCTTATTCAAGACGAATCTCTCCACGGGTTGCATTAAACATTTTCCATCACACAAAGGAGGAGCTTATCAATTGGCAGAAAACCCAACTACAAATAACTCTAATGAAGAACAAGAAGACACATTGACGAATAGACAGGGGCATCCTGTTACAAACAACCAGAATTTAAGGACAGTCGGCAGTCGAGGTCCTGCCGTTTTGGAAAACTATGATTTTCTAGAGAAAATCAGCCATTTCGACAGAGAAAGAATTCCTGAACGTGTCGTCCACGCACGTGGTGCCGGCGCTCACGGCTATTTCGAAGCATACGGCACAGCGGGTGACGAACCTGTTTCCAACTATACACGCGCAAAGCTTTTTCAGAATAAAGGCAAACAGACGCCTGTTTTCGTCCGCTTTTCATCCGTTATACACGGCGGTCATTCTCCCGAAACACTGCGTGATCCACGTGGATTTGCCGTGAAGTTTTATACAGAAGATGGAAACTGGGATCTCGTCGGAAATAACTTGAAAATTTTCTTTATCCGTGATGCGATTAAGTTCCCTGATATGATTCATGCCTTTAAACCAGATCCAATTACGAATATTCAAGATGGTGAACGTTTTTTCGATTTTTGTGCGAGCTCTCCTGAATCGTTCCATATGGTGACATTCGTTTATTCACCTTGGGGCATCCCTGCCAACTACCGCATGATGCAGGGCTCCGGTGTAAATACGTATAAATGGGTGAATCAAGAAGGGGTTGCAGTACTTGTCAAATATCACTGGGAACCGAAACAAGGTATTAAAAACTTAACCCAACAACAAGCAAGTGAAATCCAAGGGACAAGTTTCAATCATGCGACACAAGATTTACATGATGCGATTAAAGATGGTGATTATCCTGAATGGGAGTTGCTTGTCCAAATTATGAGCGACAATGAACACCTGGAACTCGATTTCGACCCGCTTGATGATACAAAATTATGGCCCGAAGATCTGTTCCCTTGGATACCTGTCGGCAAAATGGTCTTAAATAAAAACCCAGAAGATTACTTCACTGAAGTAGAACAAGTTGCTTTCGGTACAGGTGTCCTTGTCGATGGTCTCGATTTCTCTGATGATAAGATGCTTCAAGGACGCACTTTCTCCTACTCCGATACGCAGCGTCATCGCGTTGGTGCCAACTATTTACAGCTACCCATCAATTCTCCAAAAAAACGGGTCGCAACAAATCAGAGTGGCGGACAAATGCAGTATAAACTTGACCGAGCTCCGGGTCAGAATCCTCATATTAACTACGAGCCGTCGATCTTAGGCGGATTAAAAGAAGCGGAACAAGATGGAATAGAACATACTCCTTTTATTGAAGGTGACCTCGTCCGGGAGTCTATTGACCGACAGAGCAATACAAAACAAGCTGGAGACACGTATCGTAATTTTGAAGAATGGGAGCGAGCTGATTTGATTTCAAACTTAGTGTCAGACCTTTCAAATTGTGACCCACGTATTCAAATTAAAATGATTGCTCTTGCTGAAGAGGCCGATGAAGAATACGGACGTCGTTTACGTGAAGGACTGGCTCAAGCCTCAACAAAAGGCTCAAGTCAGAAACCGCTCGGGAATAGGGATGGTGACAAAGCACCGGAAAAAGCCGTAAAAAAAGCCCATGACGCCGATCCATATTAACAAAACAGCTCACTCAATGGTGAAAATCCATTTGAGTGAGCTGTTTTGTTTTACTTCACTTGAATTATTAAATTGTACTTATCATTTGGTTTTAAAATCATTCGCGGCAAAAAAACCAAGCGACAAAGCGGTGCTGGAAGAACATTTTATTTGTTAATGGCCGGCTATAGAGATTTAGTTGCATGATGATATACTTTCAAGTGTTTAAATTAAATTTGCAAAAAAAGTTCGGAAGTAGAATTTTACTACTAAATTGAATTGAAATACCTTTAATCCACTTGATCTATAAGAGATGCCCCCGCCCTAAAGCCCTACTGCTACGCTATCTGGGCTTAGGCCCACCCTTATAGCGTGACTTGAGTTTATTTCCTTAATTACAAAATGGCTCCTCTGTTTTTCTCTTTTCATTTCACATCAAAAAATATCTTTGTTACACTCTATTAATAGACAGTTCTATTTGGAGGTGCTCAATATGAAATTGTTCATAAAAAAAGTAAAGCCTTTTCTAATCCATCCAACTACCCTGATTTTAGTTTTACTCTTCATCAAAATCATCGCATTTCGTGTCGTCGTTTTTCATAATAAATCTGTCTTTCATATTGCACTCATTGAATTTCCACTATGGGCATTCTTACTTTCCCTCATCATTCTCTTTGTAAAGAAACGGACATGGACCGGCATCTTTATATTCAATACAATTTTGTCTGTATTATTTATCGCTATTATTTACTACACACGTTACTTTTCAACAATTCCATCCTATTATGACTTACAACAACTTTATCAATCGAACTCTGTAGGAGGAACAGTCGGCCTTCTAAGTAAGCCCTATGATTTCCTCTTCTTCCTAGACATACTACTTATCCTACCAATTGCTTATTATTTTAATACCAAAAAAATAAAATCTTCAGCTAGAGTAACTAGACGATTAGCAATCCTATTTGGAAGTATTGGTCTTATTACTACACTACTTTCTTTTAGGCAACCACTAATTGACGTTTCTTATTTTGCAAAAGAGAATGGCTATTTACAGTCGCAAGCAGTGCAAGTTTTCACGCGTAGCTTCGGCATCGCTCTGGCTTCTGATGTTAATTTATCAGAACAAGACATAGAAAATCTCAAAGGGAATGACTACGTTCCAGCAAATGAGCATGATTCCTACGGTATAGCTAAGGATCGTCATGTATTCGTCATTCAAGTGGAGTCATTGCAAGGCTTTGTGATCAATAAAAAAGTGAATGGACAAGAAATTACACCGAATTTAAATGCCTTATTGAAGGATAGTATGTATTTCGATAACGTGTACCAGCAAATCGGAGCGGGCAACACTTCTGACGCAGAATGGCTTATGCATACGTCCATTTACCCCGAAGGTATGGATCCAACTGTCAATGTCATTAATGGAGAACCAGTCCCCTCCTTACCTCGAACATTGCAAAAGAATGGCTATGGTACAGCAACTTATCATGCAGATGACATTACCTATTGGAGCCGTGAAAAACTATATCTAGCACTCGGTTTTGACTACGTTTATACGGATAAAGAAATTCCGGCAGTTCCAGCAATAGGAATTGGACCAGCGGATGAAGTACTGTTCGATTTCGCTTCTAAACAACTGCCCGGACAACTAAAAACACATGAAAAAATATACTCTAACATTATTACACAGACAAGCCATACACCATTTGAAATGCCTGAAGTTCTTCAATACCTAGTATTACCGGATAGTTATGACAACACATATGTCGGCAATTATCTTCAATCAGTCCGCTATACAGATGAGGAGATTGGGGTGTTCATTGACACATTGAAAGAGACGGGCTTATATGACAATTCTTTGATTCTACTCTACGGGGATCATTCTGGCGTTCACGGGGCTCCTGTCACTAAAGACGATGAGGCTATTCTTTTGGATTTACTCGGCCATCCTTACAATTTACAAGATCGTTTTATCGTGCCGGTCATTTTTTCCGGAGGCGGACTTTTCTCTGAGGAAGCAAATAGCCACTTAGGCGGGCAAATTGATTTGATGCCTACATTATTAAATTTACTCGGAATTGAGCATGACGCTCAGATGATGGGTCACGATCTTTTTCATTACAAAAACAATTTACTTGGCATGCGTTACCACCTGCCGGGTAGCTCCTTCATAAACGATGACATGTTGTATGTTGCGCCAAGCGCTAAATTACCTGCAATTCTCTACAGTTTGGAAACCATGAAAGAGAAATCTCGGACAAACAAAACACAGCTATCCATCGACAATGCCTTACAAATCATTCAACAGTCCGATCAAATCTTAAAATCGTATAAAAATCGAAAATAATATAAAATGGGTTATCTTCATCTAAAGATAACCCATTTTTTCATTTTCCATCCTCAAAGAAAACAATGCGATTGCTAAATGGATCGATAACTGTCAACTCCTTTGTTTGCCATGGAGTTGTTTCAAGACCGGGACGCGCGAATTTATATGCTTTCGAGTGAAGCGTTGCATGATAGCTTTCGATATCTTCAACCTCTATCCGAATTGCCGCTCCAGGACTACAATCCCCGTGATGCTCTGATAGATGAATAATACAATTACCGCTTGAAACTTGCATATACAAAGGTAATTCGTTCTCAAATCGATGCTCCCAATCTACCGAAAAGCCTAAATAGTCCTCGTAAAATTCTTTTGCTTTCTTCTCAGCGAATATGCGGAGAATCGGTGTGACTCTTTTACCATTCATACATTTCACTCCTCGTTTACCTTAAATTGATTAAATTGTTCTAGCCTACGCTACCGCACGATTCAATATGAAGGTAATTAATACATACGATAGTCTAGTTTCCTCACTATAGCACAATAAATGTTAATGCGTTTATTGTGCCATTTGTTTAGTAATAAAAATAAAAGTTAAGTCGCGTCCAACAATTGGACGCGTCTTAACAAGTAACTACAGGTTGATATAAATATCTCCCTCAAATCTGCTTCGGCGCTTAGGGGATGCCACGCTTGGTTTTCATATGTTCAATTTTCTATAGTTACTTAATAAATTTCTTAAAAGCAAGTACTGCATTATGTCCACCAAAACCAAAGCCATTTGAAATTGCATAGTTAATTTTCATTTTCACTGCTTCATTAGGAACGTAATTTAAATCACATTCTCCATCTGGATTTTCGTAATTAATAGTAGCTGGTGCAATATCTTCCAATATACTTTTGAGCGTTATAATCGCTTCGATACCACCCGCTGCTCCAAATAGGTGCCCTGTCATCGATTTTGTTGAGCTTACCTTTAATTGGTAGGCATGAGCTCCAAATGTAGCTTTTATGGCTTTCGTTTCTGATTTATCTCCCTCTGGCGTACTTGTTCCATGCGCATTAATATAATCAACGTCAGTTGGGTTAATTCGTGCCATTTCTAAAGCCAATTTCATCGCTCTCGCTGCTCCATCAAAATCCGGGGATGTAATATGATAGGCATCCGTTGTTGAACCGTAACCAACAATCTCGCCCAGGATCGTTGCCCCTCGTTTTTCAGCATGTTCGTACTCTTCAAGCACTAAAATCCCAGCTCCCTCTGACATAACAAAACCATCACGCTCACGATCGAAAGGCCGGCTCGCTTTTTCAGGTGAATCATTTAAAGTTGACATTGCTCTCATTCTTGAGAAGCCGGCAAATGATAACGGATTTATTGACGCTTCTGCTCCTCCTGCTACAATAGCATCGGAATAACCATGTAAAATATTTAAGTACGCTTCACCTATTGCGTGGTTACCTGTTGCACAGGCAGAAACCGGCGAAAAACTCGGCCCTTTAAAACCATATTTAATAGCTATTATACCTGCCGCCATATTACTAATCATCATTGGTGCCATAAATGGAGAGACCTTTCTTACGCCTCTTTCTAATAGATGTTTATGATTTTCGAGTACGGTGTCAATTCCACCAATTCCAGATCCAACGTAAACCCCTATTCGTTCCTTATTCACGGTACCCGAATTGAGTGCTGATTGATCTAACGCTTGTTTCGCCGCTGCATAAGCATACTGTGCGAACAAATCATATTTCCCTAATTCTTTTTTATCAAAGTAGTTTTCTGCGGGAAAGTCATTTACAATCCCGGCAATTCTAGTGTTAATTTCTTTGAAATCATCAGCCTCAATTTTTTTGATACCAGATTTACCTTCTTTAATATGATTCCAAAGCGTATCTACATCATTCCCTAACGGCGATACGACTCCATATCCTGTTACCACAACTCGACGTTTCATATAATACCTCCAATAAATTCGTAATTTCACTACTTATGCCTAACTTCATGGTTTCCCTTTACAAGTAGTTTCAATTGATCAAGTACGATTGAATACAAATCTTCTCCTACTACACGTCTATATTGCAGCGCGCCTTTTATACTCGATATTATTAGGGTGGCAAATGCTCCTGTATCTTGTGTTATTTCAAGTTTTCCTTCTTTCTTTATTTCATCAAGAATTTTTGCTAGGTAGTCTATCTCCATTATACTCAATTGTTGTACACTCTCTTGCATAGCCATTGGTAAAAAGTTATAGTCAGCTTGTAAAGATGATAGTGGGCAGACTTCATTGTTTCCAATCTCATTAGCTCTTCTTGAGATAAACTCCCATGGTTTATCATCACTATTTATTGGAGCTTGTTCAATGTTCAAAAAAGATTTTTCCAGACCTTCCTTTAACTTTGTACAAACGGCAAGACCTAAATCTTCTTTCTTTATGAAGTGATAATGAATGCTTGCTTTAGTTACACCAAGTTCCTTAGCCAAATCGTCATAACTAAAAGACAAATAGCCCTTTTCTCGAATATTTCTAAGTGCTAGCTCAATAATTTGTGATTTTCTATTTTCCATACCTCGATACTAACTTACTAATAGGTAAGTGTCAATTACTTCTAGTTATTACCCTTGTATATCGATACAAGAAAAGACCCTATCAAAGTAAAGATAGGGTCTTGGTTAAGTTAAAAGTCAAAGTTATCAGGGTCTGGACCAACTCGGTGATTCTGATTCAAACTATCGATGCGTTTCATATCATCTGCCGTTAATTCAAAATCAAACACAGTTGCATTTTCAACTATACGATGTTCTTTCGTTGATTTCGGAATTGTGATGACACCATTTTGTAAATCCCATCGTAAAATAATTTGGGCAACGGATTTCCCATATTTATCTGCAATTTCTTGAAGATCTACGTTATCGAGCAACCCTCCCTGCATAAGTGGGGACCATGCCTCTAACTGAATATCATTTTTTCGGCAAAATGCTTGCAGTTCTTTTTGCGTCAAACGTGGATGGTATTCTACTTGATTCACCATTGGTTTAATTTCCGCATCCTTCATCAAATCTGCAAGATGCTGAATTTGAAAATTACTTACGCCAATCGCTTTAACCCGTCCTTCTTTATAAAGTGTTTCTAGTGCTCTCCACGCCTCTTTATATTTCCCTGCTACTGGCCAGTGAATAAGGTATAGATCCAAATAATCTAAATCAAGTTTCGTTAAGCTCTCTTCGTAAGCTGCAATTGTTGATTCGTAGCCCAACTCTGAATTCCAAACTTTTGATGTGATAAATAGATTTTCTCTCGCAATACCTGTTTCTTCAACTGCCTCACGAACACCTTGTCCTACGCCAACTTCATTGCCGTAAATAGCAGCTGTATCGACACTGCGATAGCCATGTGTAATCGCAGTTTTCACCGCATTTACTAATTCTTGTCCCTCATCAACTTTAAATACACCGAGACCTAGCCAAGGCATTTTCACACCATTTTGCAACGTTGTTGTCGATTGTAAGTTTTCCATAAATTTATATCCTCCTATTTTTTATTTAAATTTGTGTTGCGGATTACTAAGTTCCAACACCCCCTTTCAGGATAGGTTAATCCTTTGCTGATCTTTTCTTTCCAGCACCCGACTGATACCTGTTAATATGGCTGCAATCAGCACCATTGCCCCCCCAATCCAAGCCGTGTGAATGAGTCCAATCGAATCAGTTACCACTCCACCTACGTACGCACCCATCGCAATTCCGGCATTAAATGCGGCGATGTTCATAGCAGAGGCAACATCAACTGCACTTGGGACAAAACGTTCGGCTAACATGACGACATACACTTGAAGCCCTGAAACGTTCATAAATGCAAACAAGCCCATGAAAAGTATTGTCACCAAACCCACGACTTTAAATGGTGCCGTGAATGTTAATATGAAAAGCACAGTCGCTTGGGCAATAAACATATAGAACAGCGAACCAATCGGATTTTTATTTGACAGCTTCCCACCAATCATATTGCCGAGTGCAATCGCAATTCCGTAAACAAGTAAGATGATTACGATGGTTCCTTGTTTAAATCCTGTTATCGTCTGAAGCAATGGAGATAAGTACGTGAATACGACAAATGTTCCTCCGTACCCTAGTGCTGTAATAGTCAATACCAGCAATATCCGGCTATTTGTTATGAGCTTAACTTGGTCCCGAATCGTTGTCGGAGTACTTTGACGTAAATCGGATGGAACAAGGATACTGTTGGCAATAAACCCTATAATCCCTATGACTACGATTGCCACAAAGGCAAAGCGCCAACCAAACTGTTGTCCAATAAATGTCCCAAATGGAACTCCTGTAATCGTAGCAACAGTAAGTCCTGTAAACATGATTGAAATCGCACTTGCTCTACGATTTTCAGGAACTAAATCAGCAGCAATGGTCGATCCAATTGACATAAACACACCATGTGCAAACGCTGAAATGACACGGGCCACTAGCAAAACGGTAACGCTTGTTGCACCCGCCGCAATCCCGTTTCCTATGATAAAGACTATCATAATCCATAATAACAGTTTTTTTCGTGGCATTCTTGAAGTGAGTGATGTTAAAACCGGTGCGCCTATCATTACGCCTAACGCATACAGGGATACAGTTAGCCCCGCCGTTGTCACTGATATATCTAAGTCATGAGAAATAAGAGGCAACAGCCCAACACTAATAAATTCTGTTGTTCCAATAGCAAATGCACTGACAGCTAATGCAAGCAATGCAAACATGCTTCTCCTTTTATCTAAAGTCATTTTTTTCATCCTTTCTTTTTCCATGTTGTATGATTGAATTTGCGGAGAGCAAAATTAAATACCTAGTGCAATTCACCTTCAAATGTTAGTATGAGTCAAAGGGATTAAAAAGAAAAGTACGCACTTTAAAGTACTATAGCTACCAATAAGTTATATAGGTACTTTTTGGTACCCATTAGTGAGGAGGATAAGCATGACAAAAAAGAAGTATAATATATCCGTTGAAGCGACATTAGAAGTCATCGGGGGCAAATGGAAATGTGTGATTCTTTGCCATTTAACACATGGTAAAAAAAGAACGAGTGAATTGAAACGCCTTATGCCTGACATCACGCAAAAAATGCTCACGCAACAATTACGTGAGCTAGAAGCAGATGGCGTTATTAACAGAATTGCCTACAACCAGGTTCCACCGAAAGTAGAGTACGAATTGAGTGAATACGGTTTAAGTTTAGAAGGAATATTAGATTCGTTATGTGCATGGGGGAACTTACATATTATGAAAGTTTATGGAGATAAGTTTTCCGTACTAGAGGATAGCATTTTAAACGACAAGCTAAAATAATCAACTACAAGAAAAGGACAGGACCCAAAAATTATGCATATTAATTCCCCTATCGTCTACTAGAGGCATACTGAATAATGTAAAAAACGCCTTCCGCACTATTTTGCGGAAGGCGTTTTTTCGGTACGTCATTCAGTTGGTACCACTTCGATTCTGCTCTTTTCAGTTCCTGCAACAACTACCGCTGCTGATGCATCCCCTACAATGTTCAAGGTTGTACGCATCATATCCAAAATCCGGTCAATACCTGCGATGAGTGCAATTCCTTCAAGAGGCATATTGACAGAGGTTAAAACCATCGCCAACATGATCATGCCAGCACCCGGAACTCCAGCTGTTCCTATTGAAGCTAAGATTGTGATTAAGACAATAGTTAAAAGTTGAGTGAATGACAAATTCAGATTGTAAAATTGTGCAATGAATACAACTGCAACACCTTGATAAATAGCCGTACCATCCATATTAATCGTTGCACCTAGTGGGAGAACGAAGCTCGATATTTTATTCGGTACACCAAGGTTTTCATTCGTATTTTTAATGGTGACCGGTAATGTCCCTGCACTGCTTGCCGTACTGAACGCGACGAGTGCAGCTGGAGAAATTCCTTTAAAAAACTTGATGGGGCTCATCTTCCCCCACACTTTTACAGCAGTCGAGTAAACAATCGCAGCATGGAGGATGCAGGCAATAAAAACGGCTGCTATCACTTTCACAAGTGGCAATAGCACGGATAATCCATACTGACCGACAACCGGAGCGAGCAATCCAAGAATACCGAGTGGTGCCACCTTCATGACCATGCCGGTTATTTTATACATTACTTCTGCAAAACCTTCAAAAAACCGAAAAACTGGTTGAGCTTTTTCCCCAACAAATGTTATAGCTAAACCGATGAACAATGCAAAGAAGATGATTTGTAGTATATTCCCCGCAGCTAAAGCTGTAAACGGATTTTCTGGAACAATATTCAATATTGTTGTAATTACGCTTTGTGGTTCTTGAGTAGCCGATTCTGGAATAGTTAAACCTTCTGTCGAAATCGTAAGTCCTTTACCAGGTGATACCGTAAATGCGACAGCAAGGCCAATGACGATTGCAATCGCGGTCGTAACTAAATAGTACGACATCGTTTTAATACCGATTCTCCCCAGCTGTTTCGGATCGGATGTTCCTGCAACACCAACGACTAGTGTCGATAAAATAAGCGGGGCAATGATGAATTTAATTAACCGTAGAAATAGATCCCCAAACGGCTTCAAGAAATCAATGGAACTTCCAAAAATACTTCCTAAAATAATGGCCAAGACGAATGCTATAAAAATTTGCGTGACAAGATTAAATTTTATTTTCATTTTTTCTCTCCCTTCCTCATTTTTTACTTACTCCATCTTATACAAAGCAAACCATTAATATGAATAAAAAAATGACGCGTCCCGTATGAAATAACTACGAAACACGCCTTTATTTTATTGATAACCCAATTAAATCCATCTACCTACAATCGGATAATTGTACTTTTCGTCATTTAGTGCTTTGACAATTGCTATGATTGGAACAATCACCCACATTAATCCGAATCCAATTAGCATTGGAATACCGACAATCACAATAATAAGTATCGTAGAAACAACAATCAGTGCCCCCATTACCAGTTGGAATAAGATTGCTTGAATCGCCATCCTTTTGACCTCTAAATCATCAATAACAAGATAAATGATGAACGGTACCAAAAACGGCATAAAGAAAGCACTAGCATGAACTAACACTTTTAATCCTTTATTCTCCATTTAATAAACCTCCCAAGCTTTTCTTCTATCATATTATACGAATGAGAGGGCTGGAAGATTCATTTAGTTCAGCTGGAGCTTATCGTACATTTCATTGATTTTATCCACATCAACTTTTTCATGCACTTCATCTGATATACTATATTTCTCTTTCAGCATTAAAATTCGCTTTACACTCTCATTTAGCCGCTGTTCTGTGATGTCTCCTGCTTCAATTGCCTTGATGAGCGCATTGAAAGTGTTTAGTTGATCTTCATAACCGCGGACTACAAGTAACAAATCACTTCCCGCAACGAAGGACTGTACAGCTGCTTCAGGGATTGTGTAGTCATTCACAATTGCTCCCATCGTCAGGTCATCCGTTATGATAACACCTCCAAATTGCATTTGGTTGCGCAGCAACCCCGTAATGATAGCTTTTGACATGGAGGCTGGATAATCAGGATCAAGTGCTAGGAATAAAATATGAGCGACCATTACAGCATCAGCGCCTTCTTCAATGGCCTTTTGAAATGGAACTAACTCTACGCTACGAAGAGTTTCCAAGGTTGTTTCCACTCTTGGTAACGCCTTATGCGAATCAATAACCGTATCACCATGTCCTGGAAAATGTTTAACGACAGGAATAACGCCATTGTCCACCATTCCATGCATCGTCGATATGCCCAGCTTAGCGACTTGATAGGGATCTGATCCAAAAGAGCGATCCCCGATAACTGGATTTCTCGGGTTACTATTAACATCCAATACAGGTGCGAAATTCATATTATAACCGAATTCGTTAAGCACTCGAGCTAAATAGGTGCCAACTCGATAACTCACCGATTCATCATTGAGTTTACCGATTTGCGCACTTGTTGGTAATTTTGGTATACCGGCAGGCAGTCTGGATACATGTCCTCCTTCTTCATCGACAGAAAGGAATAAAGGACTTTTACTGGGTTCATTCGCTTTTTTCATGTCATTAATAAGTTGCAATAATTTAGGTGTTGTGGATACATTTTTCCCCATAATAATAACGCCACCAACATGATAATTACGGATGAGGTTATCCATTTCGTTAGAAAACGACGTACCTTCCACGCCAACCATAAGCAACTGTCCGACTTTTTCTTCCAGTGTCATTTGGTCAACTATTTTTTCTACAATTGATAAAACAATCTCCTCCTTTTTTGTAGGTTCTGTAATCGGTGAGTTTGTTACATCTTTTTCTTTATCGTTATTTTTTTGTGTAGATTGCGAACATCCTGACATCAATAAAATGCAATAAACAACGAGAAAAATGAACTTATAATTACGATTCACCGTCACTCCCCTTTTCTTATTACTTCATTTCCAGCGATCAATTGCAGCTTCAATATTACTAAGCGACACTGGTCCTTTCTGCATAGGTGGTGGACAAGATTTATTGTATTCAATTATTTTCCCGCTTAATTTATCTATTCTCAATTCCAACTCTGCTGTACTATCAGCCCTTCGAATAGCTGCAATTGCAAGTACTTCATCACGAATTTCGTTCTGTAGCTTCAGCCAATGTGGTTTATAACCGGCATCTTTTGCGATAAGTTGAAAATGCTGGAACGTATCACCAGAAAAGTACTCTTGTGATAACGGTTTCCCTTGGCCCGCCAAATTATCCATGCCACCTTTTTTGGTATACTCTTTTAAAATATCGCCAATTAGGTCGTTGTATGGTGGGTTTAATTTATCGTCGCTCATACTCATTCACTCCCCCTCCTTTATATTTTCATGATTTCATTTTTCCCAGATGTATAATCCAGCTTCATTTTTTCCAATTCAATTTTCATCTTTTCAGTTTCCATGATGAAGTTTTGCTGTTTTAGTTTTTCCAGTTCGATTTCATCGCGCATAAATCCCCCTTTGATCTTGACGATTCTTCTTTGGTGATCCGTAATTATTGCAGTGATTGGTACACTCATCACAAGCCCGACTATAATAACTCCCTCTAGCATTTTAATCGCCCCTTATTCATGTAATTAGTTCAATTATACATTATCACAATTATCTGTCATACAATTTCAAAATATTTTGTTCAACTTTCAAAGGGTACGATGCGAATAGTTGGGTATACTTCCATAATACGTTGCAGGAAATGGGGTTATCCAATTGAAGTTCACGCTTGAGGAAGCCGTTAAAAATTATGCACTCCCTTTTCAATCTGATGCGGATCTTTCAACAATAATCGAGGCCATAGGTGATGCAAAAATCGTCTTATTAGGAGAAGCAAGCCATGGGACGTCGGAATTTTACACAGTTCGCGCTAAGCTGTCCAAAATGCTAATTGAACAGAAAGGGTTTTCAGCCATCGCGGTCGAAGGTGATTGGCCGTCTGCTCAACAGGTTAATCGCTACATAAAAGGATATAGTGAAAGTAAAGATGATGCTGAGGAAGTATTGAAAGCTTTCGGCAGATGGCCGACATGGATGTGGGCTAATGAAGAGATTGTGGGGTTTATCGACTGGTTGAAAACGCACAACGAAAAAAGTATCCCCGATCAAAAAATCGGATTTTACGGAATTGATCTATATAGCCTTTGGGAATCAATGGAGGAAATTATCCGTTACTTAACAGAATCCAATCCTGCAGGTGCCGATCTTGACCTCGCTAAAAAAGCTTTTTCCTGCTTTGAACCTTTCAACGGCATGCCAGATCATTATGCAATTTCCACAGTACATTTTTCACAAGTGTGCATTGACGAAGTGAGTGATTTATTATCGTCCATTCGTTCTCATAATAAACACTATGAAGTAGGTCAGGAAACCACTTTAAATTTAAAAGTGAATGCTCTGGTTACAAAAAATGCAGAAGAATATTACCGCGCCATGCTTAAAGACAATGCACTTTCCTGGAATATTCGTGATGAACATATGGTTGAGGCGATTAATGAAGTAATGAATCATTATGGGGATGATGCGAAAATCATCATTTGGGAACATAACACGCATATTGGAGATGCCCGTGCAACAACAATGCAGGAGGACGGAATGCTCAACGTCGGTCAATTGCTTCGAGAGCAAAATAAGGAAGAAGATGTCTATGCAGTAGGATTCGGGACGCATCGCGGCACAGTTATCGCAGCTGCGGAGTGGGGAGTCCCTTTCGAAATAATAGAAGTCCCTCCCGCTCGTCAACATTCGTGGGAAGATTTATTACACAAGTCAGGCGCTTTTAATAAGTTATTCATTTTCAACGAAGAAAACCGACACTATTTCACCAGCTGGATTGGCCATCGAGCAATTGGGGTCGTCTACAACCCTGAATACGAGCAATTCGGTAACTATGTACCGTCTCAAATCGGAAATCGCTATGATGCTTTTATTTTTATTGATCAAACAAAATCGCTGGAACCCCTGAAGGTAGCAGAAACGGCAACTGACATATGACGTTATGATAGCGGGAAAATAAAAATCGTGATTGATGAATTAATCACGATTTTTTCTGTATCAAAAGTGGGATTCTTGAACTTCTTAATGTAGTTATTCTTCGCTGTGATTATTTTCAACAACATTTTTAAGTATGGCGAGTTTATTATCCCATAATTGTTCATAGAAGGTAAGCCATGTTCGCAATTTTTGTAGTGGCTTGGCTTCCAAACAATATAACTTTTCGCGGCCTATTTTTCGTGCAACTACGAGTCCAGCTGATTCTAATACATACAGATGTTTCGTTACAGCAGTTCGACTCATTGTGAAATGGCTACTAATTGTTGAAATTGATAATTCTTTACCAGCGAGTAATTCAAGCAATCGGCGCCGAGTCGGATCAGCGATTGCTTGAAAAACATCGTATTTTTCAGCCATTAACCTTCAACTACATGTTTCAGTTTTTGTACAAGTCCATCCCATCCGCCAGACATACGTGAACGCACCACTGCATGTGATTCACCAAACTCCGTCTGATTTTCTTCGTTCCATCCCGCGTGGACTAGTGTTAATTGGGTCTGACCATCTTTTTCTTTCAACTCAAACGTAATTAGCCATTCCTCTCCCCACTCGAAAGATAAGCGATTTGGTGGATTCACTTCCGTCACTTTACACACCGAATTGCCCCACGGTCCCGCTTGTAGGATAAACTCTTTTCCTTCAATTGGTTGCATATCATTCGGCATAAACCAAGCACCTATTCCTTCAGCTGTAGCAACATATCCCCAAACTTTTTCGATGGTAGCGTTGATGAGTATATTTTTTCTTACTTCAGCAAAACGTTCATTATCATTAATTGACATATAAATACCTCCCGTATAATAAGCGAAACCATTTAGTTGCATATATAACTATATACAACCAAATGGTTGCATGTCAATTGTTATTTTAGTGTTCATTAAAAAAGCTGACTGCACGCGGCAACCAGCTGTTTACATTTCCTTATTCCATTAGTTCGCAGCAAATGTTGCTGGCATAACAACTGCAATGACTTCCCCTGTTGCAACGACTATGTCATCCGCAAATACTTCAACAGATACCTTAAATTTCTTCGGATGAATTTCTTCCACTTTCCCAACTGCTTTTAACAACGTTCCTTGCTTAGTTGGTTTCATATAATTCACGTTTAATGACGCTGTGACAAAGCGCGGAGGTTCTTCTCCACCACCTGGCTCATTCCCATTTTTCCGGTGCAGCGCAAGTGCAGCCGAACCCGTCCCATGACAATCAACAAACGATGCAATCAACCCTCCATAGACAAATCCTGGAATCGCAATATGCTTCGGTGACGGTTCATAATACGATACCGTCTCTTCCCCTTGCCACGCCGTCCGGAAATGGTAACCGTCTTCATTTAAGCGCCCACAACCGAAACACCAAGCGAAATCATCCGGATAGTCGTCTTGAATTGCATGTACTACTTCTTTAGTCATCCCACTCATCCCCCATTCCTACACAATCATTATAACATTCCGACAATCAATTAATCCTCTAAAATATCTTTCAAAAACTTTTCTCTATGATCCAGGAAATATTTTGTAATCTGATAGTGCTCCGTCATTTCATATTCAGTTTCCTTTATTGCTCCATCATCAAAACTTAAGATTGTCGCATCGGGATAGCCTAAAATTATGGGCGAATGTGTTGCAATGATGAACTGGCAATTTTCTTCCCTGACAAGATCATGCATGATACGTAGAAACGACAGCTGCCTTTGCGGTGATAATGCGGCTTCCGGCTCATCGAGTAAATAAATCGCCTTTCCATTGAAACGATTTAAGAATAATGACAGAAATGATTCACCATGGGACTGATGATGTAGTGATTTCCCTCCGTAATCACGGTAAGAGCCATAGGGTTCTTTCGCCATTTCATCAACGTGAGAAGCAAAATGATAAAAAGATTCAGCCCGTAAAAAGAATCCGTTCGTCACTTTCGGCATCCAAGACAAGCGTAGATAATCACTTAATGCACTTTCAGACGCATCTACTTCATAGGTATTATTCCTACCTCCCCCTGCCGCATTAAACCCGCATAAATCGGCAATCCCCTCAAGCAATGTCGATTTCCCTGAACCATTCTCCCCAACAAAAAATGTAATGCTGTTTGTTAGATCTAATTCCGTTAGTGATCGTATTGAAGGAATAGAAAATGGATACTCCTTCTCTGATTGAGTTTCTTTATGAAGAAGCGTTATTTTTTTCAAAAACATTTAATTATACCCCCTTTCTACAAATTTTCCCGTGTGATTCTGCATAGATTATTAATGTACAAGCATGATCCCGTAGATCTTCATCTGCGTATACTAAAGAAATGAATTACAGGGGGAATAGAACATGAAAATAAGGGCACTATTATTGATTGCGATTATGATCATGGGCACATATGCAATGATCCAAGTTTTCCTGGGCTACGATAAGAAAGAGGTTTTAGCGGTTCTTGACACCACAAAATCTCCATTTAGTTTAATGACCTTTTCAGAACCTTCCCTTTCAGGGGCTGCCCCAAAAATTTGGAATGTCGATGATGATTCTGAAATTGAAAGCTTACTTGAATTCCTTCAAGATTATCACGTTAGGAAATTAAAGCCTAACAAAATCAATAAGGTCGATGACATCAACCAGTTCATTATTAACTTAACAGATAAAAATGGAGACAACTTTAGCATTGTTGTTAATGAGGACTTAATCATCGAGAACTCATCGCTCTATTACGAAGTCGTTGACGGTCCAATAGACGTGGATTGGATTGTTCAGTTTTTCATCAGCAATAAAATTTAACCAATCAAATTATGAGCGCACGAAAGTCACTCTATTCTTGTCCTTTTTATTTAATTACACGTCTGTTGATTTACCAAACATACTAGTCAATAAATTGAACACACCTTAGCCACTACTTGTATAGTTGCTTTAGTTTGCTTAGGATTGAATGACTTCTATACGATTACCGGGATGTCTGGATGTGTAGGGATGTGACTTAGTCGCATTCCTACACACTTTTTTCTGTAATCGTATGGTGGTTATTCATCCGCCCTGCTCCAAGTGCATAAGTACACGAAGTGCAGATGCTTTTCGGGACGAAAGAATAGCGGTGCTTCTTATCTGGATAAAAGCCGCCAAAGATGCAATTTTGGCGGCTGAAAATTTCTTTATGGTTATCTCTTTATTATTTTAAAGAAGTGTCACTTTCGATTATGCATCACACGATTAGATTCATACCCTTTGTTAAAAGTAAGCAAGAAGCACATTATACAACGAGCAATAGTACCCGAAATTGCATCTTCGGGTACTTGTACTCTCTATAGAAAGTCATCTATTCTTTTCTTCCAAAACAACTACATGTTTCACTTAAAAATTTTAGGAACGCGACAGGCAACAATTCACAACAGGATTACTGAAAAAATGTGGCTAGAAGTGATGGAGTCACTTCTAGCAACACTATGGCCCCTCAGTAAATCTGTCATGAATAGTTAGCCGTAAGCGGGCTGAAAATAATCCAGTGAAAATGAAGGATATCAAGCCCTTCTCACCAGTATTTCATGCAAATAATTGGTTAATCAACAGACCTGATTTAATTACTAAATCACTGTTCCTTATTTATACTTACGTTAACCCCTTAGAACTTTCACATTTCGTATATACTTATGAGAACTGTACGTAAAAGGAGCTAACTAACATGGAATTTAAAAGCATCGATGAACAAGTCATTCAAAAGTATCAACAAGATGAGCAGCTGATGATTCGGTTGTTTGTACAATGGTGCGCTAATAATGAAGTGAATCCGCATGAGTTATATAGCCGCGCATATCCAGACCAACAAGAAAATGAGACGATGAAGAAAATAGTTGAAGAAGCCAAATACGAAGAAGAAATCGACATTGATAACGAAACAATGCTGGATGTCCTACAACTTTTCGGCAATGATGATCTTGCTTTTATCCTAACAGATGAAATCGAACGTCTTTCAAAAAAGCACAAATAATACTATCTAAGTTAAACTATTTAATACGCTGTATAACTGAGTGTTGGCGCCATTCAAGGGGTAGCCGAAGCCATAAGACTGATAGCGCTGCAGTCAGGCTTATGGCGGGAGGCATTCCCGAGCGCCGTAGCGGATTAGAATGGAATCTTTATTTTAATGACCTTATCTGAAAATTGTTAAAAGGGTGATTACTTTTTACTTTTACACTATTCTACTATATACTATATACTATTATTTAGTTCGACATCCGTAATAAAAGGGAGAGATTAGAATGGTAAAGAGTATGCAGCTGCGTTCAGAAGTAAAGACAGATGAAACTTGGAATCTGCAAGATCTTTTCAAAACAGAAGATGCATATAATGCTGCAGTAATTGAATTGGAAAAAGAAGTCGATGAATATGCAGTAAAATTCAATGGCAACATTAAAGATGCAAAATCCGCAATTGAGGCACTGGTAGCCTATGCGGCTGTTTATGAAAAAGTGGTGCCTGTTGGTACGTATACGAGTTTGTCGTCAAGTACAGACCAAACTGATGACGAAGCACAAATGCGTTCAAGCAAGTTCGGTTCTACTGCTGCAAAAATAAACAGCAAACTATCATTCGTCAACAGTGAGCTTTCTGAGTTACCCGTAGATGTTTTGGAAGATGCAATGAAACGGTCGGGCGATTTTAAAAATTACTTGGAGAAATTGATTCGCAAAAAAGAGTACCAATTGCACCCTGAAGTTGAGAAAACATTAGCCGCCTTCTCTTCCACATTCGCTGGCCCATATGGTTTGTATAACACGACGAAAATGGTTGATATGTCATTTGATGATTTTGAAGTCGATGGGAAAAGTTATCCGTTAAGCTATGTGTCCTTCGAAGGTGACTGGGAGGGCGAAACAAATACTACCAAACGCCATGCGGCATTCGAAGCATTCTCAGCTAAGTTAAAAGACTATCAACATACAACTGCGAAAACATATGATATGCATTTGCAAACGGAAAAAACGACAGCTGACCTTAGAGGCTATAATTCGATTTTCGATTACTTATTGTTCAATCAAGAAGTCGATAAGCCCATGTATGACCGTCAAATTGATTTAATCACAAAAGAGCTTGCACCGCATATGCGAAAGTACGCAAAACTTCTGCAAAAAGTTCACGGACTTGATAAAATGACGTTTGCTGACTTAAAGATTTCGCTTGATCCAACGTACGAACCTAAAATAACGGTAGATGAATCGAAGAAATATATTGATGATGCCCTTGCCATTATGGGTGATGATTACATGGATATGGTGGATCGTTCATACAAAGAACGATGGATTGATTTCGCTCAGAACAAAGGTAAATCTACGGGTGCATTCTGTTCTAGCCCATACGGCAATCATCCATACATCCTTATTTCATGGACAGGCAGTATGAATGATGTATTCGTCTTAGCTCATGAATTAGGCCATGCAGGTCATTTCTACAATGCAAACCGGGAGCAAAACGTATTCAATGCACGCCCGTCACTGTATTTCATCGAAGCTCCTTCGACGATGAATGAAATGCTCGTGGCAAACCACTTGCTTTCAAACTCGGAAGATCCGAAATTCAAACGTTGGGTCATTTCATCAATCGTGGCACGCACATACTACCATAACTTCGTGACGCATTTACTAGAAGCCGCCTATCAGCGAAAAGTCTATGAACGCATTGACGCAGGTGGAAGTGTCAATGCCGGTGTGTTAAACACCTTGAAACGCGGCGTACTTGAAGAGTTTTGGGGAGAAGATGTGGAGATTAATGAGGGTGCTGAACTTACATGGATGCGCCAGCCACACTACTATATGGGCTTGTATCCATACACATACAGTGCTGGACTCACTATCTCCACACAGGTATCCAAGCGCGTCTTGGAGGAAGGTCAGCCTGCTGTCGATGAATGGCTCGAAGTATTGAAAGCTGGCGGAACAAAATCTCCTGCTGAACTTTCAAAAATGGCGGGTGTTGATATTACAACAGAAAAACCATTGCGTGACACAATTGCTTATATCGGTGATTTGATTGATCAGCTAGTTGTGTTGACTGAGGAAATTGAAGCAAGCGAAACGGCTAATGTTTCACAATAAAATCAAATAAAGCTGACGAAACCTTAATGGTTTCGCCAGCTTTTTGCAGTGCGCTATAAACATATTTATCAAAATGAAATTCACTATGCAGGAGTTAGGACTAAACTTACTTTGCGCAAGAGGTTACTGGACGACATCGGGCCAATCCCTCAGTCTCTCGTGATATCCCATTTTGTAATTATTTTAGTTAACAAGTCTATGAATAGTAATATATTTCAATAATATGTTCTGATATATAACAATTCATTATCATTTTCATTTCATTCCATGTATACTGACAATAAAATAAAGTAAAGTGCAAGGCACCTAAAAAGAGCGCAGCTTAAGAGGAAGGCAGTCTAAAACCGCGACGTCCTGTCGCTACGACTGCATGACCAGCTTCGTGCTGGCCTTGGCAACAAGGAGGGATGTAGTTTCAATCCCCCCCGTTGCATAACCTACATCCTGTAGGCCCGCGATTACATAGAAGAGAGGTTATTACATGACACTATCAAATCGACTCAAGAACCTACCACCGCACTTTTTCGCATCACTTGTTCGAAACGTTCAAGAAGCACTTTCTGAAGGACGCGATGTTATTAACTTAGGCAGAGGAAATCCCGATCAGCCGACTCCCCCCCATATTGTAAAGGCACTACAAGAAGCAGTTGAAGATCCAACAACACATGGATACTCCCCTTTCAGAGGGACTCCCGAATTAAAACAGGCCGTTGCTGACTTTTATAAACGAGAGTACAATGTTCAAATTGATCCTATAACAGAAGTAGCGATTCTATTTGGAACAAAACCGGGATTGGTCGAGTTACCCCTCGCAATTATGAACGAAGGTGAATTACTTTTATTGCCAGACCCGGGATATCCCGATTATTTATCAAGTGTAAGTTTGGCCAATATTAAGTATGACTTAATGCCATTACTTGCAGAAAAAGATTTTTTACCTGATTACTCTGCTCTCTCCGATGAACAAAAAAAGGCAGCAAAATTAATGTATTTAAACTATCCAAATAACCCAACGAGCGCAACCGCCACACTCCCATTTTTCGAAGAAACCATTGCTTTGGCAAAAGCCAATGATATTACAATTTTGCATGACTTCGCCTATGGCGGAATCGGTTTTGACGGGGCGAAACCTGTCAGTTTCCTGCAAGCAGAAGGTGCAAAAGAAGTTGGTATTGAAATGTACACATTGTCAAAAACGTATAACATGGCAGGATGGCGGGTCGGTTTTGCCATCGGTAATGCCGAAATCATCGAAGCTATTAGCTTGTTGCAAGACCATTTATTCATAGATATATTCCCAGCAATCCAGCGCGCAGCTACAGAGGCATTATCAGGAAGTCAGGATTGTGTGGATGAGCTTGTATCACTTTACGAACGCCGCCGAAATGTTTTAATTTCCGAATGTAAACGAATCGGTTGGGATGTCGTTGCACCTACTGCATCTTTCTTCGCTTGGTTACCTGTCCCACAAGGATATACAAGTGAATCGTTCACAAAATTACTATTGGACAAAGCAGACATCGCCGTAGCACCGGGTCATGCTTTTGGAAAGTATGGTGAAGGGTATGTACGTGTAGGCTTATTGGAAAATGAAGACCGTTTAAAAGAAGCTGTAGGACGGATTGAAAAACTCGCTATATTTTCATAATTAGATAATAAATATTGAATTTCATATCAAAAGAGCCAGGATATTCCTGGCTCTTTTGAATTAACTATTCTTTTTTAATTAGAAACATTGGAAAGAGCGTATATCGTTTCGATTGACCACATGATGGATCCAGCCGCGCCTTCTACTCCAGCGCAACCCTATAATCAATTGTCTTCCTACAGATGTCGGAATGAACCAAAAGCCATTACCATTCCTCAACCATATATAGGTGTTCTTATATAAACAAATTCTTATACCACTTGAACCAACTTGCCCCGCAGGTATCGGTGGCGAAAAGCCAGGCGGCGGGCCCATTGGAACTCCTCCCATTGGCGGTCCAAATGGCGGTGGTTCAAAATTGTCTTGATGGTGCCGAAAGCCCTGTTGGTTATAGTCCTTTCCATGCTGATTGAAATACAAGACATATTCCCCCTTCTAAGTAATTCCTATTAGTATATGGAAATTACTTAGAACGGTGAAAAGCCCCCCTTTTTCTACCCACAATTACTTTGTTTCGTTTTCATCTTGCTGTTTCGCTTGGACGCTCTAATTTATACAAAACCTAGCTGTACAGAATCTGCAATTCGCTTATAGCCAATCTTTTGGAAAGGTGGTTTGAAATCTTTCATTAGAGGAAAGCTTTCTTTATCGAACATAACCTACAAAGGGAGCTGAAAGTATGCCTAAATTTTGTCCAATAGCACTGGCGGAGGATCCAACCCCTGATTACCTGTTAGATTGTAAGGATTGCGGTCTATATGAACAAGGAACACGTATGGTCTGGGGTGAAGGTAATCCGGAAGCCCCTATTATGATTATCCTTGATAACCCTGGAGCACGTGAGGACCGTGAAGGTGAGTCATTTCTTTGTGGAACACGACAAACACTGCAAGAAGTCGCGAATGATGCTGGCTTGAAAATAGAAGATCTGTACGTCACTTTTATCCTGAAAAGAAAGCCTGTACGCGCTTATGACAAAGAGTTAACGCGTCAAATCTGTATGAAACATTTAGATCAGCAACTTTCAGAAAAAAAGCCTGCTCTTATTCTTTGTTTAGGAAATGTAGCAGTCCAGTCCTTTCTTCAAAATCCCGAAGCTGAAGTGAAGTCATTGCGAGGCAGTTGGCATGATGTACGAGGGTTCCAGACAGCGGTGGCCTACCATCCACTTGCGGTTAGGCGTCGCCCTAACTTACGATCTTTACTTTTAGAAGACTTGAGGTTCGTAGCAGAACGTTTTTACAATTTGGGCCACTAACTGTATTACAGCCACTGGAGTGTTTTAAATTCAAAAGAACAATCAATCGAAATTCCGAGTTGATTGTTCTACTCACTCTATATTTATAAATCTGTAAACACGGAAAACAATGGGCCTGTATTTACTACCCTCGCACCTATTAATTTGATAAAGGTGTTGTATTATTTTCAATAGAAATATCAAATTCTTTTACAAAAACAGCATTACCAGTAATTTCGATGTCATAAGTCTGATTGTTTTTGGTAACTTTGACTTTCACCCTACCTTCTTTTTCAATTTCAATACCCTGTTCAATTAACAAGGTTAATTTAGTGTCAAAATCATTTGCTATATTTTCTGCATAATAAGCACCCATTACTCCTGATGCAGTGCCTGTCACGGGGTCTTCTATCGTACCAGAAAACGGAGAGGAGAAATGGCGAGCGTGCATATCTGCATCGGAATCATACGTTTCTAAGCAAAAAGGATGTACAGACGCTTTTGGTATTTCCTTTAATATAGTTGGAAAAAGTTTGTTGTTGGGCTTCATCCTATTGAATGCACAACGCTTTTTTATAGGAATTAATAAAGTCCATAAACCTGTACTTCCATATAAAGTCGGTAATTCTGAATCTATATCATCTTCAACAAGTCCGATTGACATTGCCAAATCTTCTTTGGAGCCTTTAAATTCTTCAAACTGTGGAGAAGCCTGTTTCATAGTTATGTATAGGTCATTCTCTGTGGTCGAATTTATCCTTATTGGTAAAATCCCTGCTCTTGTTTCAATTGTTAGCTCCGTTTTCTCCCCTAATAACCCCCTAGATTTCAGTGCGTAAATAGTAGCCATCGTTGCATGACCACATAAGTCCATCTCTTCCCCTGGTGTAAAATAACGAATTCTAATATCAGCTACATCTGACTTCACAGGAAAAGCGGTTTCATTAAAACCTACATTTAAAGCGACTTCTTGCATTTCTTTTTCCGTTAGGTTATTCCCATCTAAAACGACACCCGCTGGATTTCCCTTATTCGGTTTATTACTAAATGCATCGTAATGATAAACTTTTACCGTTTTCATTGTTGACAACTCCCTCTGTATTTTATTCGAAGGCTAGATAATCCAATCACTTACTTGATAATAATTTGGAACCTTACATATTAAAGTTATTTTTCAAGTTACTACCATAGGCACACTATCTTATCCCTATATTCGAATATATTTTATAAGAATCTGTATATATATGTGTTCAATTCATGCTTTCTCCTATGTAATTCGTGAGTATATTATGTGAAATCATTTTTTAATCCGAAAAGTAGTAATATAACATTAATTGGTTTATACTTTTTCCAGTATTTCTTCTTCCTCGATTGAGCATACTGATGAGCAAGAAGAAATACTACTTTTTTGCGTTATTCATCATGTAACATACCTAAAAAAATAACGTTTTTAACCATTTTTATGTAAATTTTAAGGAGGATATTTATTGTATGTATGATGTTGTTATTATTGGTGGCGGCCCGTGTGGTTTATCTACGGGGCTTGCCCTTCAAGAAAAAGGACTTTCTTATGTGATTATTGAAAAGGAGGCGATTGTCAATTCAATTGTCAACTGTCCTTTACATATGACGTTCTACAGTACTTCTGACCGCTTAGAAATTGGCAACATTCCATTCCTATCTCAAGATGTACGCCCCACTCGAACTGAGCTGTTAAAATATTATCGCCTTGTAACAGAGAGGCAAGAAATTAATATTAAATGCTATCAAAGGGTTATTTCTATTACAAAGAACGCATTATCTTTTACTGTCCACGCAGGGGATCGTAATAGCAACACCATTCCTTATGATACCAAGATGATTGTTATTGCAACAGGGATTTTCGATACGCCTAGACAACTAGGGGTAGACGGAGATAATTTAGCTAAGGTATCGCATTATTATAAAGAAGGTCACCTCTATTATGGGCAACATGTTACTGTCGTTGGCGGTAAAAATTCAGCGATTGAAGCTGCGATTGATCTCTATCGTAACGGAGCCCAAGTTACACTTGTGCATCGTGGAGAAACTGTCTTAGAGGGTATTAAACCATCCTTGTTATTAGATATGCGTAACCTTCTTAAAAAAGGAAAAATTGATTTTTATCCCAATTCCAGTATTGCTGCCATTGATAACACAAACATTCGCATAAAATCTTCTGAAGGAACTGTTACACTTCAAAATGACTATGTATTTTCCCTCATCGGATATCAACCCAATATTTCACTGCTTCAAAGTATTGGAATTCAAACCGATTGCACTTCATTAGTTCCTTCGTTTAATCCAGAGACATATGAATCAAATGTCAAGAACATTTTTCTATCTGGGGTTGTAACGGGTGGCATTACAAATCGTGTTTACATTGAAGATGGACGCTTTCATGGCATGAAAATTGCTGATAAGATTGCGCAACGTCTTTCCTATGCCCAAAAAAATTTAAGTTGTTAAAGACTGACGAACTGTAAAAGTCCGTCAGTTTTTTATATATGTAAATCTCTTTTTCTATAAAAGACATACGTCGTCAAAATGGATGCTGCCATTAAAAGAAATGATAATACGACAAATTTTCCGTCGAATCTCCCATCATGAAGTAAATTCTTTGCTTCGTAGTATTTAAATGGCGTTACATACTTAAGCCCATCTAGATTACTTTTCAAATCAATTCCAACAGACATAATAAATGTAACCAACAAGATGCCCGTTGTTATAGGGATAGAAAACTTTGGTTTTTTCACAAATGCCGCAACAGCTGTCGAGAGAAATAAAAAGAGAAGCTGCATCATGAACATTCCACCCATTAATAGTACAACTTCGGAAGTGACGGAGTCACCTTTGTTAAAATAGTCAACGAAAATGATAGAACAGAGTAGGGTTACAAGATTAAAAACTATGACAATGACAATGGATGCCCCTAATTTAGCCGTAATTACCGTTGTTCTAGAAATGGGCTTCACAAATAAAAATTCCGCTGTTTTATCACGCTCTTCTTTTGATATTATTGTCGCCCCTAACATTGCTGCATGAATGGACGCCATTATGACCAAATATAAATACAACAACCCAAAGTAACCGTCCACAGTCGCTAAATCCAACGATCCAATCCCCATGAGTGCCTGCAATGACGATGGCATATCTGCCATTAACTTATTTATCGAATCGCCTGTATTGCTTAAAGCCGCAAACTTAGCCATCCCGCTTCCAACGATGAACAATACACCGATACACCAAATAATGAGCGACTTTCGATTCGCTCTCATTTCCCTTTTAAAAATGTTCATCGAAATGATCCTCCCTCATAAAATTTTTCCAACCTTATACAGATGGGATATCCTTTTTTGTATAGACGACATAACTGACTACAATGGAAACGATTAAAACAATCAAACCAGCAAGTAGAAAATCTGGCTCATAGCTATTATTTCTCAAAATGTACATCGGTTCAACGTATTGAAATGGAGTCAAATAGCGTAGCAAGTTGTCCCCGGTCGCTGAACCAAATAAATTTAGTAGAAAGAACATAAACACAACACCGAGTGAAATAGGGAGCACAGCTTTTATTTTTTGTACAATAACCGCAATCATAAACCCTAAACTTAAAAAGAGCAGCTGAAGAAGAAATAATGTTAGTGATAGCATAAATAGCGTTTTCGAACTAAACGGTTCTGTCGACGTATAAGACATAATTAGATAGGTTAGTAGCAAAAAGATCACGTTTGTAAGGACAATACAAGTTAACGCTGCCATCATTTTTGCAACTAAAATAGTCACACGGCTCACTGGTTTCGTCAACAAAAAATCAGCGGTTTTATCGCGTACTTCTTTTGAAATAATACCGATTCCTAAATTCATCGCTTGAATGGCTCCAAGAAGTTTAATGTACAGAAATAGATAGGAATAGAAACCTAACAACGAAAAAAATTGATTTACCTCTAATCCGATGGCATTTCGAACGGATTCAGGAAATCCTTCCAATATACTTTTAAATGCCGTTACATCTTTTGAAAAAGCGGGGTATATGGACATGAATACTATAACAACTAACACGAGTGTTGCTGTCCACAGCACAGTAGATTTCCGGTGACCATTCAACTCATGTAAATAAATATTCATTGTTCATACGCCTCCTCTTTTTCATAAAAATGCATGAAAATCTCCTCTAAATCCGGCTCCTCCACTCCTATATTAACGATGGGTGTGGTAGCGATTTTCTTCATCACTGTATTAATATCTCCTTTGAAAAGAAAATCAACTTTATGTCTATCAACAACTAAATCTGTTACACCTTCAATCGCAAAATAGTCTTTTCCAATTTCTGTAGTCGTCTCAATATGGATCTTTTTATAATTATTTTCTTTTAACGTGCTTATTTTCTCCAATTTAATAATCTTTCCTTCTTTAATAATTGCAACGCGATCGCATAATCGTTGAACTTCCGATAAAATATGTGATGAAAATAAAATCGTCGCCCCTTTTTTATTTTCTTCCTCTAACAGTTCAAAGAATTTATGTTGCATGAGTGGATCTAAACCACTTGTCGGTTCATCGAGAATGATTAATTTGGGTTCATGTAATAATCCCTGCACAATGCCGACCTTCTTTTTATTCCCCAGTGACAAGTCATCGATTTTACGATTCAAATCCAATTCCATAATCTTCGCTAGTTCCTTCATTCGTTTTCCGCAATCTTTTTTATAAAAACTAGCGGAGTACTTTAACAAGTCCTTCACTCTCATATTTTCGTAATAGAATACTTCTGAAGGCAAATAACCGATGTCCTTTTTAATTGCCGGTGAATCCTTTATTATGTCTTTCCCGAAAATCGTGGCACTACCGCTCGTTGGATGAATTAATGATAGTAATGTTCGGATCGTCGTCGATTTCCCAGCCCCGTTCGGTCCAATAAAACCAAATACTTCACCTTGCTCGACGTTAAAGCTCACATCTGAAATACCCCTGGCTTTGCCATACGTTTTCGTTAAGTTTTTCACTTCAATAACGTTCATTTTATCAACTCCCCTTTTTATTGATAAAACCACTAAAACTTTAAGCGTATTACCATATTTCTCCTCACTACCTAGCATACTATTCTTTACCATAAAAAAAGACTATCCAAACCTAACGGATAGTCTTAGCTTATCTTAATTATCTTTCAAGGATGATAATCCTTTCGCGGAAAAAGCATTACGGATAGAATTCAAGGCTTAAACTCCGATACCTAGTAGTTGTAAGACCCCTTCTTCATCCCCCTAAATGAACTGCTCAAGTCGCAAGTAACCGGCTTCGCTAATCCAGGCGGCTAGATAGATCCTCCCCGACTAATTTCCCCTAAGGAAGTTGTAGCTATTCTTTATTAGCCACCGCTTCAAAGATTATTGCCTGTTTTGGATTTATAGGATACTCCCCGAAATTATAATCCGAAGAAATTGTGATATTTTCAAACCCTATTTCTTCAAGAATCAGTTTGAATTCTTCCACACCATACCAGCGTAGTGGAAAACGTTCCAGTTCGGTTTGCAAAAGCGTTCCGTTTCTCCATTTCTCATAACGTCCGTGCGAAATTGAGTACTGATGAATATAGTCGATTTCCACTGTATTATTTTCTAAAGTGATACTATCACCATTCGTACATTCCCAAGTCCTAGTCGAAATTTTACCTATTGAGACTTCAGTTTGCATAAATAAATCAACAATTAACCTTCCGCCATGTACAAGATGTTTGTGGAAATTTCTCAATGCTTTGATAGAGTCTTCTCTTTTATGCAGTAACAAGAATGTACCCGCAGGTATGATAATGGCTTCATATTTCATATCCAATGAAAATGACTCCATCTTGCCTTCGAAAAGGTGAGGGTCTAAACCTCTCTCTTCACAATTTGTACGGCATATCGTTAACATATCATCCGAACTATCAAATCCATCAACCTTAAACCCTTTTTCCAATAGAGGGATTAGGATACGACCTGTTCCGGTTGCGGGTTCTAGAATACGTCCTTTGCACGAAGCTAATCTATCTATATAATATTCTACATCCCCGAACGAATGACCAACAGGTTTGTCTAAATCATAGACTTCAGAAGATAACCTACTATAATAACTTAACAATTCATTTCTGCTACTAAAAACATAGAAAAACGTATTTGTTTTTCTACGCTAGACGGTTTCCTGCTTCTTCGTACTCCGTCTCGTCAACTGCTCACTACTACGGTTTATTTAGCACTCCACAGGCGTAAATTCGGATGTAGCCCACCCTACATATATGCGATTTCGTTAGATGAGAACCGTATATTCTTTTGCGTATTTCAGATTTAAACTTGCATTAAAATCTCGGTCAAGAACAGTATCACAATTGTCACACGTGAATGTTCGTTCAGAAAGACTTAGCTTTGTCTTTTTGGCACCACAATTTGAACAAAGCTTAGAGGATGGATACCACCTGTCTACTAGTCGGAGTTCGATACCCTTCTCAACGCATTTAGCAGTAAGCGTTTCCCGGAAAGCATAAAAACATTGCTGTGCGATAGCTTTAGATAAATGCCGATTTTTCATCATGCCTTTGACGTTTAAATCTTCAATTGTAAGATAAGCTGGTTTGGTTTTCATCAACACACTTACAACATACCGAATGTATTCCTGTCGGATGTTCGCTAGTCTAGCGTGCAATTTTTGAACAACTACGAGTTGTTTTTGCCTATTTTTAGCGCAGAATTCACCTCTCTCTCTACTCCTATTTTGTTCATAGCTGCGACTTAGCTTCCGCTGCTGTCGCTTTAATTACTTTTCTAACTTGGTGACCGCTTGCGTCTTATTGTTGTTTTTAAACTGGATATGATGACTGCAAACCGCTAAAGTGCTAATACCTAGGTCAATACCAATCCCATCATGCTTGGGCGCTTCAACTACATTAGATGAATCTTCTTCACACAAAGTAGAAATGAAATAGCGCTCCGCTTTGCAAGAAACTGTACAACTTTTAACGTGTGCTTTGGTTGGGATGTAACCATATTCCTTTAATCTTAGCCAACCAATCGTTGGGATTTTAATTCGATGTCGTTCAACTGTTAAGTCCGTTGTATTGTTTTTCGGGAAATAAGCTTTTACATCTTGGTTCTTCTTCTTTTTGAAGCGTGGAAACTTAGACAATCCTTTTAAAAAATTCCGATATGCCTTATCTCCATTCATGATAGCTTGCTTCACAGCTTTACTAGAGACATCTTTAATCCAGTGGTCCCTTTCTTTCGAATAGACATTGTTAAGCCATTTAGAAAAGTCGTAACCAGATAAGTGTTTTTTCGTTTCTTTGTAGTGTTCCTGTGCAGTATGAAGATATAAATTATAGACGTATCGACAAACGCCGATGGTTTGGTTGACTTTTTTCTGTTGTTGGTCAGAGAGAAGGATTTCTGTTTTATAGGCTTTCTTCAAAACTTTCATCCTCCTCTATTTTCTTTTTGTATTTACGTAATCCGTAAATGCGACAGCTAAAGACATGAATAATTGAAATTAAGTCTTCAACCAATTCTTGTTGGGGTGATAATGAATCATTCTTGACAACCAAAATTTCAACGCCCCGCTTTTCTAAGAAAGAGGCAAACCAGTCGTATCCAAAACAAACGAAACGGTCTTTATGTGCAACGAGAATCGTCGTAACGTTCCCCTCAAAGCAATCGTTTAACAAGACGTTCCATTTCTACGTTTGTAATTCAAACCACTTCCAATGTCAGACAATACTTCGTCTACAATTAATCCTCTTGCATTGGCGAAGTCGCGTAAAAAAGAGAGCTGGTTCGCCAAGTCATCCTTTTGACCCGCACTTGAAACACGCCCATAAATAACAATCTTACCTACTTTATTTTCTTTCTGAATCCCCATATACGCTGCATATTGCTCGTGCGTATAGAACCTTCTTCCTTGTGGGTTTCGGTAAGCAATTAACTTTTGAGCGTTGTCCCAATTCTGTAATGTTTTGACCGTCACATTCAACATTTCTGCGAATTCTTTTGGTTTATATATTGTTTTCATGACTATATTATACTATGAATTTATATGCTATTACACATTTCAGTCAACAGTTAGCTACTCCTTTCATACCTTGCCATTTTTCACTTTCAGTTATTCATATTCCCAATCATTTCGAAGTAAAGGCTAATTGGACGGAATCCGCAATTCGTTCATAACCAATTTCCATATAGATTTTATTCGACGTTGGATTCATCAAATCCGTATAGAGTACACAAAAGTCATATTCCTTTAGAAGTTCTTTTGTACCGGCAGCTACCATCGTTCGTGCATAGCCTTTTTTTCGCTCTTCCTTTGGTGTAAAAACGAAAGATACGGTTACACCATGCTTCGATGGGCGCGCCTTTTTCATCATTGATACGACTTTTCCGTTATCTTCCCACAAAAACACTTCCTGTTCGTCAATAAATGATGCAACGCGCTTTTTCACATCCTCCATTGGCGTAAGCGGAATCCTGGCATCTCCTTCAAATAAGTTGAACCACTTCTCGATAAGTGGACAATCCTTTTTTTCCGCAAAGCGCCATGCACCAGGGCTTTGTTCAATTGTCTCATTTAATTTGTTCAGTCGATATAAGCCCTGATCCATTAGTATCTGATGTCCAATTCCGGTTCTATTTTTCCATTTCCCCGCGAAACTGTACGCCCACGGTTTCAAACTTATAATAGAACTAATTCCGATTTCAAGTTCCAATAATTTCCCGATTACTAAATCCATACTTTCTTCCAACCGACTCTCTTCGGTAATAATAAGGTTTAACGGATGAGGGGGAGTCATTTGAAATAGAGCTAACACTTCCCCGTCTTCTTCAACTGTTGCCAGGAATGGATTTTCGTAACGCCCAGCCTTAATTGCTTGCAGCACTCCTAAAAACAGACTGTATACATCTTCACCTTTAGACAAAATCGGTTCTACTTTCACCGCAAATTCATGTACATCTTGATAGTGCACAAATTCCATTCCCACCAACCCCATTCATATTAAATATCTAACTTCAAAATCTTGTGATAATTTTACCATAAACGATAGATATGCTGTAACGAATTTTGAAATTCATTGGTTAGAGGAAAGCTTTCTTTTACGATAAAGAAGTAGTAGCTCAAATTTGTATAAGAAATTTTAATTAACAACTTCAAGATAAAAGGCCTAACTCTTTCTGACGGACTTGTAAAAAGAAATATCGATAAATACGATCACTCAGTTCTAAATAAAGTTGCTCTAAACTTTGCCTCACTACCCTATCCCTTACTCTTACTAGATGTACCTCTTTCAAAAAGGAGTCGAATATCAAAAAAGACATGCACTGGTTAGATGCACATCTTTTTCTATGTATCGCATGTATTTATCATTCAAGGTCACCAAAGCATTGGTTTTTCTACCATAAGCCAGAGCATGATTAGCATAAGGCCAATGTATATCCATGAAGTTGTATTCAAACGATCAAGTATTTTATTTCTATCGGCATTTGGATTTTTAAATTTCCGTAACACAACTGTAAAACCTTTTGCCAGAAAAACACCCGATAAAAGCATAACAGCAAGCGTCATAATCACCCATGACGTATACCATGGCCAAGGTCCAAATATTAATAAGAGGACACCGGTGTAGACGAGTACATGTCCTGCATGCATGACAAGGCGGATGATGACGTTGACAACAGTCAAATAAACTTCCTCGACTACTGTTCCAACGCCACGCAAGCGCTTAATAATCGGCATTAATATAAATAATGGACCTATGGCGAGTACAGCACTGATAACGTGCAGAAAGACAATCGCACCATAGATTCCCGAATTCACTTAGAACTTCATTTCTCTACTGGGCTATATTCATGCACCCATACGCTCATCGTCGGTAACCACGGCATTTTGTCATGCATCGCAAGAATGGATTGTTTATATTCTTCCATCGTTGTGTAACCTTCTTGCTGTGCATGTTCGTCTGTCATTTCGCCAAGAGTCTGTCTGTAAATTGAATCTACTTTGAACTCTTTATCGTCAAGCACCATAATTTCACCAAGATCTGCATAAACACCATTTCGGCGTGTAGCTGTCTTTTCACCATTAAGTACTTTTTGAACGTCTTTTGGAATCGTAACTAGCTTCTCAATGGTACATGTTTTTTTAGGTAGTACAACATTTGCTTGTTCACTCATGTAAATCGCCTCATTTCATAAAATAACAACTTCCTCTATCATAACTATTTCCAGCAAATTTAGCGAGGTTTCCGGTCGCAGACAAAAAAGATAACCACGCTTATAAGCTATTATCGGCTATCTTTTCGTATATCCCAGCTATAAAATCAAATTCAAAAATTGTCGCGTTCGTTCTTCTTTTGGATTTGTAAATAGTTCACTCGGTTTATTCCGCTCAATTACTTTTCCCTCATCTATAAAAATGACTTCGTCGGCTGCGTCTTGTGCAAAGCGCATTTCGTGCGTAACGACGACCATTGTCATTCCTTCATTGGCAAGGTCTTTCATAACCTGCAACACCTCACCCACTAGTTCCGGGTCCAGCGCGGACGTAGGCTCATCAAACAACATCACTTTCGGCTCTAACGCCAATGCCCTTGCTATTCCTACCCGTTGCTGCTGACCACCTGATAGTTGAAAAGGATAGAAGTCGAATTTATCACCTAATCCAACCTTGTTTAACAAACTCACTGCTTTTTTACGGGCTACATCTTTGGGTTCTTTTTTTACGATGACTGGCCCTTCCATCACGTTTTCAAGAGCGGTCTTATGAGGGAATAAATTATAATTCTGAAATACCATACCTGTTTCACTTCTAAAATAATTAATTTCGTTTTTGGCTACTTGTTTAGAAAAGTCCGCCGTATGCCCATTAAGCGTTATGCTTCCGGCTGTCGGGACTTCCAGTATATTTAAACACCTAAGCAGTGTCGTTTTACCAGAGCCCGACGGTCCTATGACAACAACGACTTCTCCTTTATTCACTTCTAAATCAATTCCTTTTAGTACTTCCAGTTCGCCAAACTTTTTATACAATCCTTTTATCGAAATCATAATGCTCTCCTTCTTACAATTTTTTCAGCATCATTTACTAAGCTACATACCGACCCAAACGATGTTCGATTCTGTCTTGAATTAAGGAAAGGATAAAACAAATAAGCCAATAGATGATTGCTGCTTCAGTATAGAGTAATAAAAACTCATAGTTTGCTGAAGCGATTTCTTGGGCTTTTCTAAACATTTCTGTCACTAGAATAAGAGATGCCAACGAAGTATCTTTCACAAGACTAATAAATGTATTTGATAAAGGTGGGATAGATACTCTTGTTGCTTGTGGCAAAATGATTCGCCTCAACGTTTGAGTGTAGTTCATGCCAATCGTATGTGCTGCCTCCCATTGTCCTTTCGGAATCGATTGTATGGCTGCACGAATAACTTCAGAAGCATACGCCCCTACATTCAATGAAAATCCGAAAACGGCGGCCGGAAATGGGTCTATAACAATTCCAACCGTTGGCAATCCGAAAAACAAAATAAATAGTTGTACGAGTAAAGGCGTTCCACGTATTACAGAAACATAAATTCTTCCGATAATTTGCAGTGGCTTGCTTGTAGATATTCTCGCCAAAGCAGTTAATACAGCAAGAATAATTCCGAAGAAAAAAGAAATAAACGTTAAAGGCAGCGTATAGTAAAGAGCTCCCTCCAGCAATGGCCAAAGGGATGTTAGGGCAATATCCAGTAGTCTTTGTATTTTCTCTGGGTCAGCTAAAATATTAGTTAAGTACATCTTCACCAAACCATTTCTCAGAGATTTTTAAGTATGTTCCGTCTTCAATCATTTCATTCAACGCTTTATTTACTTCGGTAATGAGTGTTTCATTACCTTTTCTAAACATTAAACCGCTCTGTGATGCATCATCTGCTGTTGCTACAATTTCAACTGGTGCATCAGGTTTATGCTTTTTGAAATCTAAGAAAGACATTTTATCATTTATCGTTACATCGACACGTTTAGAATTGATTAGCTCAATAGCTTGGTTGAATCCTTCAACACCCACAATTTCAGCGTCATAAGTTCTGGCAATATCTGCATAGTTACTCGTTAATGACTGCGCGGACTTTAAGCCTTTAATAGCTTCAAAGCTTGTTACAGCTTTATTATTAACATTCGCAATGAGCACAGCTGCCGAAGTGATGTACGGCTCCGAAAAGTCATATTTCTCAATACGGTCCTCACGAATCCCAACTTGGTTTGCAATCATATCGAAACGTTTAGAATCAAGTCCAGCAAAAATGGCATCCCATTGTGTTTCTAAAAATACAGCCTCTACTCCAAGTCGTTTTGTTATTTCCTTTGCAATTTCAACATCGAAACCTGTGAGTTCCCCTTTATCATCATGAAATGTAAATGGCGGATACGTTCCTTCTGTTCCAATTACTAACTTTCCTTCATCCTGTACTTTCGTAAGCAAGTCTTCGTCTTTCTTTCCTGTATCACTGTTTCCTTTAGATCCTTCACTTCCACTCGTATTTCCTTTATTAGCGTTTCCACATGCCGCAAGTAAAACGATTGCGGTAAATAGTATTACTAGTCGTAAACTAAATTTCTCCATACTCATTCTCCCTAATTCATATTGACTTACTTGGTTATGAGAATTATACATTATTTTATGCGACCAGTCAAAATATGTGTCGTAGTTTCATTATTGCCACAAACGTCTTGCGCAAACATTTTATCGGAATAAGCATGAAATAAAAAAAGGCTTGGCTTCCGGTTAACCGGAAGCCAAGCCTTTCCCAATTCCATTTACATCTGTTTCAACAAATTCGCCATTTCAATAGCAGCATTCCCTGCATCCCATCCTTTATTGCCAGCTTTCGTTCCTGCACGTTCGATTGCCTGTTCAATCGTATCAGTCGTCAAGACACCGAAGATAACCGGGATGCCTTCCTGCAGATTGATGGCCGCGACCCCTTTAGCCACTTCATTACACACATAGTCGAAATGCGGTGTTGCTCCGCGGATAACTGTACCAAGTGTGATAACTGCATCATACTTACCAGAAGCAGCCATTCTTTTCGCTATTAGCGGAATTTCATAAGCACCTGGCACCCAAGCAACCGCGATATCACTATCGGCAACTCCGTGGCGACGCAATGCATCTTCTGCCCCACCTAGTAATTTACCTGTGATGAAATCATTGAACCTTGCAACAACAATTCCAACTTTAAGCCCTGTCCCAACTAAATGTCCTTCATAAATTGTACTCATTATTATTCCCCCTCAATTATGCAATAAGTGTCCCATTTTATTTTTCTTTGTTTCCATATAAACTTTGTTCTCCACTTTAACAGGCATTTCAATTTGTATGCGCTCTGTTATTTCTAACCCATGCCCCGCTAGTCCAGCAATTTTACGCGGGTTGTTTGTCAGAAGATGAATCGACGTTAAACCAAGATCCCGTAGTATTTGTGCCCCGATGCCGTAATCCCGTAGATCATCTGGAAACCCTAATTTCTCATTAGCTTCTACAGTGTCGTATCCTTCTTCCTGCAGCTTGTAGGCCTTCATTTTATTGACGAGACCAATGCCACGCCCTTCCTGACGCATATAGAGTAGGACGCCTCTTCCAGCTTTTTCAATCTGTGCAAGTGCAGCTTGAAGTTGCGGGCCACAATCACATCGACATGAACCAAAAACATCACCAGTTAAACATTCCGAATGAACGCGGACGAGTACATTTTCAGCATCTTCGATATCGCCTTTTACCAGTGCAATATGTTCATGCCCTGTTTCTATTTCAACGAAAGCAACAGCTTTAAAATCTCCAAAATCAGTTGGTAGATGAACATCTACAATTCGCTCAACAAGTTTTTTATTGATTCGTCGGTAAGCAATTAATTCTTGAATTGTTAAAATGACAAGATCAAATCGTTCAGCTATCACTTTCAATTGTGGACCTCTCGCCATCGTTCCATCAACGTTCATAATTTCACATATGATTCCAACCGGTTCTGCCCCCGCAAGCTTGGCAAGGTCTACCGCTGCCTCTGTATGGCCAGCGCGCTTTAAGACACCGCCAGACTTCGCAATTAGCGGAAAAATATGTCCGGGTCTTCTAAAGTCAGTTGGTCCGGCTTCATTCCCGAGCATTTTCAAAACAGTTTCTGACCGTTCAAATGCCGAAATTCCAGTGTGACAATCGGCGTGATCAATGCTAATCGTGAATGCCGTTCCGTGAACATCACTATTATTTTCTGTCATTAGTCCTAGTTCAAGCTGTCTTGATTTCTCTTCATTTATCGGCACGCAAATCAATCCACGGCCTTCTGTCGCCATAAAGTTAATCATTTCAGGTGTAGCGAATTCACCGAGTGCAACAAAGTCCCCTTCGTTCTCTCGGTCTTCGTCGTCAACGACAATAATCGCTTTTCCTTTTTTTAGTTCTTCGATTGCTTTTTCTACGGTAGAGTACATCTGTATTGCCCCCTTAACTGAGGAATCCACTGGCGATAAGGGTATCCATTGTTAAACCGCCAGTTGGATTCTCTTTGTTTGTAGTCAGTAGCCGTTCTATATATTTTGCGAGCATATCACATTCTACGTTCACTCGATCCCCGGTCCGTTTACGGCCAATGATGGAGTCGTCTTGTGTAACCGGAATTAGTGAGATGATAAAACCTTTATTGGTTACACCGAAGACAGTAAGTGAGGTTCCATCCACGGTTACTGAACCTTTCGGGATAAAATATTTCAATAATTCAGGTGTAATACTGATTTCCATATAGATTGCATTTTCTTTATGTCTAACCGAAACGATTTCACCAGTGCCATCAACGTGCCCACTGACTATATGTCCGCCAAAACGACCATTCGCCGCCATCGCACGCTCTAAGTTAACTGGACTTCCCGTACGCAATGCTTGAAGCGTTGTCGCTTTAGTTGTTTCAGGCATGACATCCGCTGTGAATTGATTGCCTGAGAAATCTGATACCGTCAAACAAACTCCATTCACTGCCAGGCTATCGCCATTTTTAACATCGCTAAGCACTTTGTTACATCGGATTGAAAGTTGCAATGAATTCGATCCTGGTCTAACCGCTGAAACTGTTCCTATTTCTTCAATAATTCCAGTAAACAACTACAGTCAATCCTCCTTCAGAAACCTGGCATGCAAGCGGATATTGTCCCCGATTTGTCGCACATCTAAAAAACGAAGGGATTCGCCTTCTACCATCAGGTTCCGAATATCATCCATGAATAAAGAAGCACCGTTACCGATCAATTTCGGAGCCATATACAAATACAGTTCATCTGCGAGACCTTCATTGATGAAACTGGAATGGACTATGCTACCGCCTTCGACGAACAACGTCATGATTTCTTTATCAGCAAGACGGTTTAAGACTTCATTCAAAATAGATACGTTTTCTGAAATCCTTTCAATTGAAACGAGAGGATAATCCAAAAAAACAGTTACCGATTCTGTTGAATCTAGTGTAAATATAATTGTTTCTGCAGCGCCGTCTGTAATGACATTAGCTGTTTTTGGCGTCCTGAGATGCCAATCTAAAATAAGTCGAATTGGGTTCTTTCCACCATGGGGCAAACGGGTGGTGAGGAAAGGGTTATCGTGAAGTACGGTTTGTACGCCTACCAAAATAGCATCATGGATATCGCGGAGGTGATGGACATCAAGTAATCCATTTGCTGTCCCCGTTCTGCGTTGAAAGTCTACCGTCAAGAGTTGCGGCGGCTTTCAAGGTGACGTATGGTTTCCCGTATTTGATGAAATGAAAAAATGCTTGGTTTAACTGCTCTGCCTCTTCCTGTAAAATGCAGGTAATTACTTCAATCCCAGCAGATTTAAGAAGCCCGATTCCCATTCCATTGACAGAAGGATTCGGATCGATAGACGCAACAAAAACACGTTGAATTCCAGACGAAATAATGAGATCTGTACACGGAAGTGTTTTCCCTGTATGGGCACACGGTTCCAGTGTCACGTAAAGATCTGCACCACTAGAATTACTGCCTGCCATTGCCAGTGCATGCACTTCAGCATGGGGTGTCCCAGCTTTTAAGTGCGCACCAGTCCCTAAAATGTGGCCGTCTTTCACACAAACAGCACCGACAAGTGGATTCGGCGAGGTTTGTCCTTGTGCACTACGCGCCAGTTCAAGAGCAAGTCTCATATAATGTTGAGGGTCCATTGGCATTCCCCCTTTCGTTTTGTGAAAGGGCAGAGCCTGCAAGCACAGCACGCATAGACAAACAACTTCTCCCATCCAGACTTTAACTGTCGGTGCCGGAATTTCACCAGCTCCACCGCCTTCCAAACAAGGAAGGACGGGTCACGGACTGACGAGCTATGCTCGATCACCGCCGGTAAGGAATTTCACCTTGCCCCGAAGAGTTTGTTTATACGTGCCAATGTAAAGTTATCATACTACTTCTATAAAATCAAAAAAGACTCAGTCCGATTGAAGAGAACTGAGTCTTCTATAATTGATGAAATAAGGAATTCCATTGAATTCGCTGTGGCGCTCGAGGATGCCTCCCGCCCTAAGCCAAGCAGCTTCGCCGCCAGACTTAAGGCTTTGGCTACCCCTGTTAAGCTGCCTTCTCTATGTCTATATAAAGAAATTATTACTAATTCTTTAAGTCTTCAATTGTAGTGATGCCCATATACTTCGGCACTACAAGACCGACTTTTACACCTTCCATATTGACGCCAAGTTCTTCGAATTCACCTTCGAATTTTTCGGCATAAGTTTCGGCAGTCAGTGGCAACCATGCTGCAAGAGATGCATCTGCGCTACCATCCGCTATGGCTGTCCATAGCGGACCATTTTCCGCTTGCATTAATGTCAATTTATAGCCCATATCCTCTAAAACGAGTTTCATAACATTATGACTTGCGATTTCACTATCCCATGCCACATAAACCAGTTTTATCTTATCACCAGCTACTTTTCCTACACCCGAAGTCCACTCCCCAACCTGTTCCCAATTGGCATCAATCCAGCTTTGCGCCGCAACTGCTTCTTTCTCACCTTCCTGAATAGCCTTCATTACTTGACCCATATCCGCTTCCGTCCACTTGAACTGGGAGAGAATTTGGTGTGCTTCTGGCAAATCATCCGCTAACCCAAGTCTTCCAATTGTACGAATTTGCTCTTCCCCCCGTACAATCCTTTCGAGTCATCCAGGAAATTCAAATCAAATTCTGCAAACTTCCAATGCGGAGTCCATCCAATTACAACGATTGGCTGCTCCTTTTCGTAGGCTCTTTTCAATGCCGCAGTCATTGTCGCACCCGGATCGATTCCTACAATCTGATAATCAAGCGATTTTCAGATTGATTTTTCTGTATCCGTTATGGCTTTTTCATCATCATTGCCACAAGCCGCAAGTACGACCGCGAGCAAAGCAATAGCTCCAAGTCCACCCATTTTTCCCAAAAATCTCATGTTAATATTCCCCCTACTTTTTCTTCCTATATATGTTGTACATATGAATAACAGCGCAGGCACCTTTCAAGGGGAAACCAAAGCGTGTTCAATGAAGTTCTTTTTTCAACATCTATAATTGTCATTCATTTTTTGTAGCATATAAAAAACCCAGAAAAGCACTGCGAATTGCAGCGTTTTCCGGGTTTAACAGCCTAGCGCTCGCACTTAAATAGCACTGACATTCTATTATTTATTTCTTCAAGTCTTCAATTGAATCGATATCCATATACGTCGGTACTACAAGACCGACTTTGACACCTTCCATATTGACGCCAAGTTCTTCGAATTTACCTTCGAATTTCTCAGCATATGTTTTATGCGTTAATGGCATCCAAGCTGCAAGCGATGCGTCTGCACTACCGTCAGCAACTGCAGTCCATAATGGACCTGCTTCAACTTGTGTTAACGTCACTTTATAACCCATATCTTCTAAGACAATTTTCATGACGTTATGACTTGCAATTTCACTGTCCCATGCAACATAAGCAAGTTTGATCTTGTCGCCGTCCACTTTTTCAACGCCATTTGTCCATTCAGCTACTTTGTCTTCGTTTGCATCAACCCAATTTTGTGATGCAACATCTTCTTTTTCACCGTCTTGAATGGCTACCATTATTTCGCCCATATCCTCTTCAGTCCAGTTAAACTGTGATAGGATTTTATGAGCTTCTGGCAGATCTTCTGCTAATCCGATTCTACCGATTGTACGGATCTGTTCTTCCCCACCGTACACACCTTTTGGATCTTCAAGATATTTCAAATCGTATTTCGCAAACTTCCAATGTGGCGTCCAACCCGTTACGATGATTGGCTGCTCTTTGTCATAGGCTTTTTTCAGTGAAGCTGTCATTGCCGCACTTGAACCTGTTGTAAGATCCCAATCTGTAAGTTCATATTCTACAAGCACTTTATCAGTCGCTTCCATGATGCCCGCGCCTGGATCGATACCTGTAATTTTATTATCTACAGATTCACCAACGGTTTTCGTAGTGTCTCCGCCTGATTCATTCTTGTCATCGTCATTACCACATGCGGCAAGTCCAATTGCAAACAGAGCAACAGCTCCAAGTCCTACTATTTTTTTTGTTAATTTCATTTCGTAATTCCCCCTTGTTTTTTCTTTCCAGCGTGTTGTGTTACCCGGTCCAAAATAATTGCCACGATAACAATGGATAGACCAGCTTCAAAACCAACACCCGTTTTCAATTGTGTTACAGCCCTATACACTTCTTCACCCAGCCCTGGCGCACCAACCATCGATGCGATAACAACCATGGATAGTGAAAGCATAATACTTTGATTGACGCCTGCCATAATTGTCGGTTTGGCAAGTGGAATTTGAACTTTGGTCAATCTCTGCCAAGTTGTAGAGCCAAATGCTTCCGTTGCTTCGATTAAATCTTTCGGAACTTGCTGAATTCCTAGCATCGTCAAACGAATTGTGGGTGGCATTGAGAAGATAACAGATGCCACAACACCTGGGACGACCCCGATGTTAAAGAAGAATATAGCTGGCAGTAAATAAACGAATGCCGGCATTGTTTGCATTAAATCCAATAATGGATTGATGATTTTCCTTGCTGTCGCTTGTTGTGAACCCCAAATACCGACTGGAATTCCGATAATCAATGCGAAGAATACAGATGTGAGTACGAGCGCTAGCATTTGCAGCATCGGGTACCAATAGCCCAAGTAATCAATAAACAACAAGCCGATTAAAGTAAATAACGCAATGCGGCGGGTGGAAACGAACCACGCAAGCAAGGCAAATAACACGGCAAGTAAAATAGAAGGCACCATATCAAGCCATTCTACTGATCCTTCAACAATGCCTTTGAGAAAATCTGAAATTCCATCAAACACTGTACCGAAAGTCACCACGAGCCAATCGACACCATTGTCAATCCACTCTGCAAATGGCAAACGAGGTAAAAACTTATCCATTTACCTTCACCTCCGTATCCGTTTGTTCATCGGAATCGGAATCGAATGTCCCGTTATTATTGATAAACTGATTGTCACCTGATAATGCGCCAATCAATGCACCACGAATAATAATTCCTTGAAGCTTGTTATTTTCATCAACGACGGCAACTGGGATAACAGCTGTCGATACGATATCGAACAGATCGATTAGCACGGTATCCAGAAGAATCATTGGAAGGTCGTTAATCATTATTTCTTCAAGTGTCTTCCCTTTTTCAATAGCCGAACTCGCATCTTGGGCCGTGACCGCACCTAAAAGACGCTTTGCTTTATCGACAACGTAAATTGAAGATATCCCAAGTTGTTTCATCATACGAAGAGCTACTCTCGCTCCACGGTCGATTTGAACCGTCTCTGCTTTTTTCATAATATGTCCCGCTGTCAATACTTTAGAAAGATCCACATCTTCAACAAAGCGTTCTACATATTCATTCGACGGACTCATCAATATCTCTTCGGGCGTTCCAACTTGAACGATTTCCCCGTCCTTCATCAATGCAATTCGGTCTCCTATACGAAGTGCCTCATCTAAGTCATGGGTAATGAAAATAATTGTTTTCCCCATATCATTATGAAGTTGCAATAATTCATCTTGCATATCTTTGCGGATTAACGGGTCAAGCGCACTGAATGCTTCATCCATCAGCAAAATATCTGGTCCATTAGCTAGCGCTCTCGCTAAACCGACACGCTGTTGCATGCCTCCGCTCAACTGGCTAGGGAATTGATCTTCATATCCTGCAAGACCGACTAGCCCCAAGGATTCTTTCGCTTTGGCTTGACGTTCTGCCTTCGCTACTCCTTGGATTTCTAAACCATATTCTGCGTTTTCCAGAATCGTCTTGTGGGGAAAGAGTGCGAAGTTTTGAAATACCATCCCAATTTTCTTACGTCTTACATTACGAAGTTGTTCTTTATTCATCCCGACGATATCCTCACCGTCCAGCAGGATATTGCCCATTGTTGGGTCAATCAGCCTATTCAGCAATCTGACAAGCGTTGATTTTCCGCTACCTGACAATCCCATAATGACGAATATTTCGCCCTCGTATACATCAAATGATGCATTTTTAACCCCGACTGTTGCGCCGGTCGCCTTCAAAATCTCACCTTTTGTTTTTCCTTCATTTAGAAGCTGGGAAGCCCGCTTCGCATTTTTACCGAAAATCTTCGTGGTGTTTATCACTTCGATTTTCTTACTAGCAATCTGATCACTCATACATACACTCCTTATATTTTCAAAACTAAAACTAGCGAATGTCTTCTAGTATAGCTGTCTTTTTTTTGCATTACAACTGTTTTCTCGTTTTAAATAGTTTAAACAGAAAAAACTGTACGAACTTTGATTGCTACGTATTGCTTTTTAAGTTTGGATATAATACGCTATAAGAAATGGGCTGGATGGGTTAATGAATGCCTATGCTAGTGGAGGGAAGACTTTTATGAACGGTAATGAAAAACTTGAAAAAGCTCGTGAGCGGATTATTGAATCCATCGCACAAAATATACATCTTTATGGACTTACACCTTCTGCAGGAAGACAGTATGGCGCGATGTTTTTTCATAATGAGCCGTTAACATTGGATGACATGACAGAAGAACTTGGGATGAGCAAAACAAGTATGAGCACATCTGTCAGAGCACTATCTGATTTGAAGTTAGTGGAACGCGCCTGGAAAAGAGGGGTCCGAAAAGACCTTTATCAAGTGAAAGATGATTGGTATCAAAGCTTTATCGACCTTTTTTCAATAAAGTGGAGGAGATCGGTTTCCTTTCATTCAGCCGCGATTAGAAAATCTTTGGCCGAACTGGAAGAACTAATGAACGATCCTTCGATAGATGATGGATTGAGTGAAGAAGTAAATAAAGATATTGAAAAACTATTATACCTGCGTGATTATTACGAATGGCTCGATCGTCTCGTCGATGCTTTTGAAGATCAAGATATTTTCAAACTTGTACCAATTAAGAAGCCTGAACAGGATATTCCTGATAAGTAAATACAAGAAAAGTGTAAGGTGCCTGGAGTCTAGACACCGATCTGAGTAGGAATAACTTATACTTTCTTATATTTTAAAAAAGACGGCAAACACAATTATGTGTTTGCCGTCTTTTTTAACTGTCTATTACATTTTTTTAATACGATTGTATCCTTTTTCCCCATATGGCTGTAACTCTTCTAGCCACTTATCCAACTGCTTCCTAAGGATTTCACCTTTACTAATCCCCTGCCAATCCTTTTCAACAATCGTTTCAAGTATTTCAATTTCAAAATTATCTTTTCCATGTTCATCCCAATCGGTTTGTAGTTCTTTATTTTTATGCCCACCGGTAGTTAACATGAATTTTAATCCATTCAATGTTTTGAAATTCGGTGTCGAATTCACAAAAAGCTTCCCGTTCTTTACATTCTTGATTTGAAATATACCATAACTCGGTTTATCTCCTTTCGCCTTCAATTTCATTTCTTTTTTAAAATCCATTTCATCGTCATCTCCCTTTTCTAAACTATTCACAAGGCGATATGCACTTCCTTCAGTATTACGCGTTAACACACCCCGGTCGACCATTTCCCGCCGTAACAGCATATAATCTTCGAAGATTGTCACCAAAACTGCATTGACTTCACCTTCTGAATACACTTTTCTCGGTTTGAAGTGCAATGCAATTTCAGCAAACAGATGATTTTTTTCTTGCTCTTTCATACGTAGTGTTTTCAAACGCCCATCTTCCTCGGAAAAATAGCGTGCTAATTCTGTTGAAGGTTCAAATGATTTCTCAATCGGCTTATCGACTTTCGGTTCATCTGATACGACTTCTTGTTGCCGTTTCACTAAATTCATGAGAGCAAGCAGGGTTTTTGCTTGTTTCTCCTTTTTCCGTAATGAAAAACGATGATTACGAATCGTCGACATGCTTCCGATTTTCAGTTCCTGTTGAATTTCTTTATCTGACTTCCCTGCATAAATCAAAGAAAGTAGTTTCGACTGTTGATCGGACAACCCCGTATGTTCCTTACCACCTGAGAGTAATAGTTCAAAAACACTGCCATGCGTCCTTTCAATATGATGTTCTATATAACGCCAATCTGTGAAAAGTACATCTTCAACAGGATAAATGACTCCCTTTTCAACTTCTTCACCACATACTAAACAGCGATAATAGCGATTCTCTTCTATGTATCCCCGTTCCATAACTTCTACCGGATAGTCTAGTGATAAATCCATTCAAACATAAACACCTTTCGTTATACACTAGTTTTATATAAACAATTTTACACTTCGTCTATATTTAACACAATCTTATTTTTGTAAATAAAAAACCGTACTCCATAGAGCACGGTTTTTCAATATCTTAGCATTCTATTTCATTACAGTTGTGCCTAACTCAATTTCTACATTTCCTTTGATAGCTCGACTGATCATACAAGACGTTTCAGCTTTTTCTGCGAGCTTATGCGCTAAGGCTTCATCCTTTTCAGTCGCGTCCTGTTTCAATACGATTTGAGGTTTATGAATAATCTTTTTATATGTAATGACACCGTTCGTTACATCCACAATGCCGACTGACTCCATTGTCAAGGCAACTTTCTCCAGTTTACTTCGCTCCATCATAGCCGCAAGGGTAATAATATAACATGTCGCAGCAGCGCCCAACAGCATTTCATCCGGATTGGTTCCAATTCCCGGGCCGTCCATTTCAGTTGGAATTGAAATCTTAGTCTTCAAATTCCCCGCATCAATTGTTCCTATATCATTCCGCAAACCTGGCCAGTCCGCTTTTAAATGAAAGTGATGTTGTGCCATAAGGATAGCCCCCTTTTATTATATTGTTTCTTACATTATACAGTTTACTATCTTCAACTCACTACATTAAATTGAAGTAGTGAATTGATTGGCGTTAACCAATAATTTATTGGATAGAGAATGTAGCTCTGACCCTGTTTTTTCAACAGATTGCATTGCTTCAAATTGTTCCTGAAATGCGCGCATCATTTGAGCTGTATTGCTTTGATTTTTCTCAGAAACATTTCCAACTTGTTTCGTAGATGCCTCCAATAACGGCAGCCCACTTTCCAATGAGTTTAAGTGATCTTTCATGATGAATAGTCTTCGATCCAGTACTCTGATATGATCCGCAGCGGCTTTGAAATTCTCACTATTTTCTTGGGTAATGCTTTCCAGAGTTGCTGCGTCTACTTGCATCCCCTCTATGTTCAAAGTAGTTCTGTCCACGGACTTTTCCATTTGTGAAATCGTCCCTTTAATTTCTCCCGTGGCATAAGCCGATTGCTCCGCTAATCGTTGCACTTCATTTGCTACCACTAAGAATCCTGCTCCTGCTTTTCCAGCTCTAGTTGCTTCGATTTTCGCATTTAATGCAAGCATGCGTGTTTGGTCAGTAATGTTATCAATGGTGCTAACAACGCTAGAAACGGACATGAACTTTTCATGTAAATCATCAATCGTTTGAATAACACTTTCCATACTTAGGAAGAAGATTCGCATTGTTTTTGCTGCCTCAACGGTCGTTGTCTCCCCTATTTCCACGACTTTTTTTGTAACTGTCGACTCATGAAATACTTCTTCCATTTCATTAAACAATGCTGACATTTGAATTTGCATCTGCTGAAAGGCTTGTTGCTGTTTAGTTGAAACGGAAACCGTCTCTGCTGCGATCATCTCCAACTTCGAAACCTGAGCGTTCATATAATCGTTTTTTGTTAGTAGCGCAGTTGAATTCACATTTAAATGACTTCCAGTTTGTGCTAGCTGAATACTTGTATCTTTAATTTCCATAAGCATATAAGACATGCTTTCAATCATCATTTGGAAACTTTTAATAAGCGATTGAAATTCAGGTGTAGATGATTGAATCGACAAATCAACGCCTAAATCCCCTTCCCTCACTATGCGCATTTTTTGTTGCAACATAGTTATTGGTTTCGTCATGCGCTGAATTGTCGGTGCGATTAGTAACAATGCGATAATTAACGCAATCAGAATTGACAGTAAGATTAGAGTTCCCATTTCTTTCGTATCCGCCAAATAATCACTGTCCGGAACGACAATAACAAATTCTCCACCTAACTCTTGAATCCGGAAGTAGCTGATTGTATACGGTTCCCCTTGAATTGTTTCATGTAAAATACCTTTACCGTTCTTACTAATTTCTTCAGTAATCTGATTAGACAAACTCAAATCTGTATTTCCACTTACTGAAAAAGGAATTAGCTGATTATCTTTCGAGTAAAATACCGTAGCATGATAACCTTCTTGGGTTAACGCTACATGTTGCCTTTTAATGACCTCTTCAAGTTCAGACAAAAAGTTTTCCTTGTTGCCGATATGCGCCAACATCAATGTTTTCGCTAAATCATTAACGATTGTCACTTCTCGTTCTAAACGAGAAGACACGAGTTCAATAGTGCTTTTCTTCATTGTTTCATACGCTGTGAAACCGATTGTAACCGTGGATATTAGCAAGATTGTTAAAATCATGAAAAGTAATCGAGTTTTAAATGAAATACTTGTAATTCCAAAAGGTAACCTTCTCCAGTCTACTTTTCCAAATTTCATCTTCCTAACAACTTCTCGTGCCAATCGACCCATATTAAAAACCTCCTTACAGGAATTTATACTCAATCTTCTCACATATGTGTAAAGCCTCTGTAAAGTTTGTGTACGTTTTCTGTAAGGATTTTTGATATACCCATATCATTTCGTAAACCTCTTCTGCACGCTATTTTCTATTTACTCATATACATAGAGGACGAACAAATAGGTACGGGGTGTTAATGCTGCATTCAAAGGTCCAATTGTTGACGGGGTTATCTGTCCAAGGCTTGATGGCTATACTGTCCATTAGAGTCTACAGAAAGGAAAAACGT